>JAFRRJ010000040.1 GCA_017428155.1 Clostridiales bacterium
ATACTATAAGATCAATCACTATAAGCCCGTTTATGCTCTTAAGAGCACGGCTTCCCTTCTTTTGCAGATCCCTTTCTTTATCGCAGCTTATAATCTTCTTTCCGGCATGCAGAGCCTTCAGGGTATGCAGTTCGGTCCCATAGCCGATCTCGGCAAGGAAGATGCTGTGTTCATGATAGGATCCTTCCCTGTTAATGTCCTCCCTATACTAATGACACTTATCAATATCGTATCGGGAATCATCTATACAAAGGGACACCCTGTCAAAGAGAAGATACAGGTCTACGGACTTGCGGCAGTATTCCTTGTACTGCTCTACAGATCACCTTCGGGACTCGTCTTCTACTGGCTCTTAAACAACGTATTCTCACTTGTTAAGAATGTATTCTACAAGCTTAAGGATCCCAGGAAGGCACTTAACACCGTGCTTGCAATAGCAGGAGCCGTAATACTTGTCTTAACGCTTATAAGACCTGACCTTGATGCAAGGCAGAAGTTCCTTCTTGCAGCAGGATGCGTATTGCTTGCAGTACCGTTTGCAGCGGGATTCATCAAAAAGAAGAACTCCCTGTCCGAAGCCAAAGCCGTATCCGGTGAGAAATCCTTATTCTTCACCGGTGCAACTCTTATGGCACTTATTACGGGCCTTCTCATTCCTTCTTCCGTAATCAATGACTCCGCACTTGAATTCATCGATATCATGGGTTCAACCAAACCTATCATATATGTCGGGAACTCAATGCTCCTTGCGTTCGGAAGCTTTGTCTTATGGGGAGGCATCTTTTACTCCTTCATGAGCAGCAGGATCAGATCCGTCTTCTGCAAAGGCATATGGATAATATGCGGCGTGTCTGTACTGGACTATATGCTTTTCGGAACAAATCTCGGCTATCTCTCATCTGCTCTCCAGTATGAGAAAGCTCCGTCTTTCAAGCTTTCCGAATATCTGATAAACGCACTTGCCGTTATCGCCGTTTCCGCTGTCTTCTATTTCTTCTATAAAAAGTTTTCGAAGGTCGTTAAGGCTGTTCTCATCATAGGCATAATGACGGTCGCTGCCATAGGCGGTCTTAATGCGGCTCTTGTTGCCCAGTCCTACAGCTGGTATGAGGATCACACCGATCCTTCGCCCGAGATGCCGGTCATTCCATTAAGCACTGAAGGCAAAAACGTTATCGTGCTCATGCTCGACCGTGCTATGGGACCGGAAGTCCCTTATATCCTGAATGAGAAGCCGGAGCTCAAAGAACAGTTCGACGGCTTCACATATTACCCCAACACGATAGCATACGGTTCATGGACGCTTTTAGGTGCTCCGGCGCTTTTCGGCGGGTACGAATATACTCCTGAAGGCATCAACTCAAGACCTGAAACCAGTCTCGTCGATAAGCACGACGAAGCTTTGAGGGTTATGCCTGTTCTCTTTGGCAAGAACGGTTACAATGTCACTGTTTGTGATCCTTCGCTTGCAGGCTACAGCTTCATTCCGGACCTTTCCATCTACAGTGATCATCCGGAATTCAACTGCTACAACATCAACGGCAGGTTCAGTTTTTTCGATGATGAGGCAAACAGTTCCGCCGTCATAAACACTTCATCCAGATTAAACGAGATGCGCAACCGCAATTTCTTCTGTTACTCGCTTATGAAGATATCCCCTGTGGTTTTGCAGGAAACTATCTACGATGACGGTATATATAATGAAGCGGTTTCCGGAACTGACAGTCTCTACGATGTAAGCCTCGCCCAGCAGGTCTACGGAACCACAAAAGCTACAGGTTATTACATTGATTTCCTTAACGCATATACCGAGCTCACCAAGCTCCCTGAGATAACTGTTATTAATGATGATTCCGGAGACAACTTCGTCATGATGACGAATGACACCACACACGCCCCCTGCCTCCTGCAGGAGCCTGACTACGTGCCTGCCATCACCATCGACAACACTGCTTATGACGTCAACATGGAAGAGCGGTACACACTTAACGGCAGAACGATGGAAATGAACACCGAATACCAGGTGATCCACTATCATGCAAATATGGCAGCCTTTATCCAGCTCGGCAAATGGTTTGACTATATGCGCGAAAACAATGTCTACGACAACACAAGGATAATAATCGCAGCCGATCACGGAAGGGCATTGGGTCAGTTCGATGTAGAATGCGGCGGCAATGACATGGAATACTTTACGCCCCTCCTTCTCGTAAAAGACTTCAACGCGACGGGCTTTACCGTATCAGACGAATTCATGACAAACGGCGATACACCGACGATCGCAACAGCGGGACTTATTGAGAATCCTGTTAATCCTTTTACAAACAATCCCATCAATTCCGACGCCAAGAACGGTCCGCAGAACGTTTTCTTTGCAGAAGCCATCGACACATCCGAGGCAACCGGAAACGTATTTATGCCCGGTTCATGGTATTCGTATGAAGGCGATGATCCTTTAGATCCTGATAACTGGACATATCTAGGCGACTACTGATCACCTGTCGCATTATCAGGAAACCGTTTTGAAACGGCTGTAATCTATTAATAATATTTTACTTATTTTGTGCGGTGTATACTTTAAGATGAGTGTTCATGTGAATATGAATGCTAAAGATCTTTTTGTTTGAACAAAACAAAGGGGGCATAACATGCACTGCATTGACACCGGAAACAAACGGCTTAAAAGAACTGTCTGTGCTTTTACGGCACTCCTCTTCGTTTTGCTGATCCCCATGATCAGCCTTGCTGCAGGTCCTGACTCATCCGGTACGTCCGGATTTGCAACTGACCTGGCTTTCTATGCGGGAGCGTTCTCCACTGCGGTCACGGCTTCCGTGAATCCGTCCGCGACAATGGCAGTCCTTGCTATTCTTGGTTCGATCGAAAATGCAGCAGTCTATTCCCCTGATTCTGCCGCGCTCAATAATGTTGCTGATTTCCTGAACGGTATACCGATCATAAGAGAAGTCGGAAAACTTCCAATAGCTAATCCCTATGCGGCTGTGTTCCTTACTCTTATCGCCGCTGCTCTTATAGTCGTCCACTCCTTTGCCGAATCCAAAATGGTATCGGAAGAGACGATCGACAAACTCGATAAATTCATCGGCTACATCTGTACCGTCGCCATATCCCTCCTGCCCTTCGTAACGACTGAGGCATTAGAAGCTGATCCTCCCGGAGTTACGGGAGGCATCATGATCATGAAGGCTGCAGGCAGATTCGGCGGAGCCTCCTCTCCCGGTGCCGGCACATACATTCTTGCAGGGATCACGGTGATCCTGATCACCATCTTCTACAACTGCATCTATTCATGTGTTGATGACTGGGAACTCATCGTCGCCGCCATTCCCGTAAAAGGAACAAGTCTTATATGGCAGATAGTAAAGGCTTTTCTTCATACGATTCTTTTGGTACTCCAAATTTTCGCGCCCATAGTAAGCTTTATCGTAAGCATTCATCTTGCCGTCGCGGGGCTCATACTGTTCAGGATCTTATCGAGGATCTCCCAATACTACAAAGATATCTATGTCTATACTGTCCTTCGCAGGATCTTTAAGCGCAATGAGCCTGTGCCGCTGATCGAAAAGCACGTTCCAGGAAGACTGAAAAAACTCTATCCTTCCATGGAGACTGCTATGTCGGTCTACACATTCCACGGAGTCGCAAGACTTCCGAAGCGCTCCAGAGTCTGGCTCATTAAAGAAGGAAGCAGGACCGACCTGGTCTATAAAAGACTCATACGCAAGCCTTTTGTTATCTCCTGGAATGATCTTAAGGACAAACATGAGGGCAAGACTATATACCTCGAGAACTGTGCGAGGTTTATGAAGCTCAGAACGGAAGACCTTAAGCTCGAACTGGTTATGTCCTCAAGATATAAGCAGGAGACAGAGATGCTGTCCAAACTCCTTGATCTTAAAGATTTTGCTCCGGTAAAACAGGAGATCAAAGAGACCAAAAAACTTAAAAGAAGACTCCGCAAAAAGAAGGCCGGCGCAGAACCGGTATAAGAGAACAATAAAGGGATAATAGATCTATGAAGCACACATTCGAAAAGATCAAGCTCGATCAGGAAAAGAAGACCAGAGAAAAAAAGAAGAAGCGCGCATGGAGAACTTTCGGAGGCTTTCTGCTCCTTATCCATGCCGCCGGTTCAGGATATGCATTCTACAATGCTTACAGACTCGGCATGCTCCCGGGCAAACTCCTTTTTATGTTAGCCGGTCTCCTCCTAATAGTATTCTTTATCAATTATCTTCTCTTCTTTGCAGGCTCCAAACCCGGCGGTGCCAGAATATTCCGCCGCTTTATCGCAATCGTACTTGCGCTGTCGATCGGGGCCGGATGCTTTTACAGCGGAAACATCATAAAAGAGATCAATTCCACTGTCGATCAAATAACTGCAACTGACAAAGAATCAGTTGCCGCAACGATGAATGTTTATGTCGTTACCAAAGACAGGGCCGTAAGCCTTTCAGACTGCAAAAACTATACGTTCGGTGTTGTCGGGGGCAATGACGGTGCTGCTTCATTTGCAGCCGTCTCCAAGGTAAAGAGCGAGCTCGGATCTGATATAAAAGACAAGGCTTTTGATTCCATATCCCTGGTTGCCGATGAACTCATAAACAAGGGCAATATAGGTGCGGCCATTATCGATCAGAACTATGTTGAGATCCTGAAAGAGACCGACCGGTTCTCTGATTTTGAAGACAAGGCAAAGAAAATTGCAACTATCAGCATTACTCCTGAAGAACTGAACCGGGCGGCATCATCCGACCCTTATAAGACCGGGCCTGTCGATAAGCCCGTTGATCTGGAACCTGCCACAGGCAAGGTAAACAAGATCGATATCGAACCTTTTATTGTCTATATCAGTGGATCTGACACAAGGGATAAGATGTTCCAGGTCTCAAGAAGCGATGTGAATATTCTCATGGTGGTAAATCCCCAGACCAAGCAGATCCTGCTGCTTAATACGCCGAGAGACTACTATATCCCCAACCCGAGATCGAGCTACGGTACCAAGGATAAGCTGACACACTTAGGCATCTACGGTGTCGACTGCTCCATAACCGGTCTTGAGACACTCTACGGCTGCGACATAAATTACTACGTCCAGATCAACTTCACCGGTACAGAGACCCTGATAGATGATATCGGCGGCGTAACAATAGACAATCCTCAGGGTTTCAGCGCAAGAGGCTATACCTTCCCTTCGGGCGAGATCACTCTCAACGGTCCCCAGGCCGTAGTCTACGCACGCGAGCGTTATGCCTTCACTACCGGTGACAATATGCGCGGCCAGAATCAGATGAGGCTTATCACCGCGATCATCAAGAAGCTCACATCTCCTTCAGCGGAATATATAATCAAATACAAGGCGATCCTTACGGATCTTCAGGGGTTCCTGGTTACCAACATGGAATCTGATGAGATCGACGCCCTTGTTAAGATGCAGCTTAACGATCTTGCCTCATGGAATGTTAAGTCCTATGCGGTAACCGGAACAGGCGGCTCTGATGTCACCTACTCGATGCCCGGCCAGAATCTCTATGTCACATATCCTGACCAGAGTTCCGTTAACAGAGGTGCCGCGCTGGTAGACAAAGTCCTTACCGGCGGAACCCTGACTGATGAGGACGTGGGCTGAGCGGAAGACAGCGTAAAAACCGGACCGGGGTTTGCTGCCTAAAGGTCATATTTTCGGGGGCGGGTGCAGAATTCAGACACACCGGTGTTACAAAACGTGTCCAAATATGTATCTTTGCAAATCGCGCTTTGTGATTCCCGGGAAATGCCTAAATAAAAAACTGCCGCCCGGGCTTATTTCTCCGGCGGCAGTATGTTTTTCTCGTAATAATGCTTGATGATCGACCTTCTTGTAACGATCCCTATGAACATTCCCCTGTCATCCGTGATCGGTACGAAGTTTGAATCCATGGTCTTGTTGATCAGTTCCTCAACAGACTGTGTTATCAGGACCGGCCTGTACTTATACTTGTTGAGGTTTACGTCTGAGAGCTTGAACTGCTTTAAGCTCTCGATTGCCATTGTGTGGGGCTCTCCGCCCTCACCCTTTACGATGAACCACAGAAGATCACCTTCGCTTACCGTTCCGACATAGTGTCCTTCCCTGTCGATGACAGGAACTGCCGCATAAGAGGTGCTGTGCATCTTCTCTAATGCCTGATCAACCGTAATGTCGTTATAAAGATATGTAATCTCCTGCTTGGGTCTGGTGAAAAAAGCTATATTCATTAAGCGCCGCCTAAATCCTTATCAATTCTTACCTGGAAAGGTGTAGCGGTAAGACCGTTCTGCGCGTGCAGTGGAGTCGGCCCGTATGAGAAGAATGCATATCTTACCTTGGAAGGGAATTCAACCAGCGGGCATGAGAGCAGGACAGTCTTTCCGTCGAAGTCCACCGAAGCCTCAGCCGGATAGAATGTGCCGTCATCACCTGCAAGTTCAAAGCCCGAATCATCCGGTCCGAAGCCTGTTGTAAGGTTGAGGAGGAGGTAATCTCCGCCGAATGTGATCTCAACACCTTCGCCTCTTCTCGCATCAATGATGAAAGGAGACACCGCATCGACCTTCTCGAATCCGTAAACGAACTTCTCTGCCAGGAGGGCAAGTCTGTCACCCGGCGTCTTCTTGTCTGACGGGAACAGATTATTGAACTCGCCGCAGTCGACAATAACAGCCATATAAACATTGGGCATGTCAATCGCAACAATCTGCTGCTGCTCGCGGAGAAGCGGCCAGGACATATCATCATAGTTCATATATTTACGGTCTTTTGAAATATACATAGGAAGCTGGCAGAAGATGAAAGGCAGCTGATCGTCGAAGAACACGTCACGCCATTCCTTTATCATGGTCTCGAAAACATGACCATACTCTGACTGGTGTCCGTCAGTATCCGCCTCACCCTGGTAGAAGATGACACCTCTCAATGTATAAGGCGCGATCCTTAAGATCATGCATTCAAATGCAGCACCCGGATGTCTGGAAGAACGGTGTCCGACAGGCGCCGGCCAGGGCGCGGGACCGAACTTCAGATCCGCTTCCGGATATGTCATCCAGGGATTTTCAGCAAGAGCCTCATTGAGGACCTCGTTGTATTTTGCATATCTTTCATTGAACTCGGCATCAGCTTTATCGAATTCCTCCGGTGTGAGCTCGGAAGCCGCATCGTCGAAATCCTTGATGTATTGTGTGCCCTCCTTGGTCGTAAGGAGCGATTCGACACTCTGCCAGTTATCGATAGTAGCTCTTGTAGCACAACACTGAATGATACCGATCTTGGAATCAAGTCTTGACTCAAGCTCTCTTGCAAAGTAAAAAGCAACAGCGCTCATCTGACCTGCAGTCTCACTGTTGACTTCGACCCACTCGGACGCATCTTCGGCTCTGGCCTGATCCTCATTCAGATGACCGAATGAAGGCACCCTGTAGTACCTTATCTCAGTCTTACCGATCTTTGGAATGATGAACTTGGCAAATTCGGATCTTACAAGAGGATAATCCATATTGCCGCCGCCGGCAGCAAGCCACACCTCTCCGGCATATGCATCCCTGATCAGAAGGGATTCCACATCATCTTCAGAGACCTTGATCTCATAGGGTCCGCCCGGTTCATCAACAGGTTCAAGACAAACCAGAAAACTACCGTCCTGCTCTGTACCGCACGTGCCGGAGGTAATCTCTTCGCCGTCCTTGCACAGTGTGCACTTGATAACACAGGTCTTGTCGGAATAACCGAACACACGGAGCTCTGCGCCCCACTGGAAGACCATCTTATCTCTGAATATGCCGTTAAGTTTAATTGCCATACCTTTTTATTATATCAAATTTGCCGGGGTTTACGAGTTTCCTGTTTATACAATATACGAAATATGTTAGGCACTAAGAACTAAACCCTAAACAAGTCATGAATAATATATAAAGAACTTATTAGCTGAAGAATCTTGAACAGAATACAATGGCCTGTGCAGCATCTCCGTTGACCGTGATGCTTCCCTGTGCAATGGCGACAGTAAAGTCTTTCTGTCCGCTTAAGACAGCTGCAAATGTCTCAGCATCAGCATCGATATAAAAAGGCGCGTTGATGTATTCGTAAGGGGCGACCTCCGCAATGCCGTCTTCGATCTTCACATATAACGGAAGGTTGTCGAGATTGCCGTTTAGCGTAATCTGCGTAGCCGTATCCTGAAGGAATGAAGCTTTGGACGCTCTTTCCCTTACTGCCTTGAAGATACTTCCGAATTCAGGTTCGATTTTCTTCTGCATTTAGATCACCTCTTTTTTATCAGTCTTTTACAGCCTTGCTTTCAAAAGCCAGTATCCAGGATACGGGAACGATCTTTGAAGCAAGATGCAGTAATTTTTGTGAGAATGGATATACGAACATCTTCTTTCCCTTAACAGATGCCTTAAGAGATTTGACGGACAGCTTAACAGGATCGATAACGAAGTTCTTGCGCCAGTCGTTAAAATCCGTCTCCTTGCCATCTGTGGCTCTTCTCTGGAAATCCGTCGCGACCGGACCTGGGCATACAGCCATGACATCTATGCCATATGGCTTAAGCTCAATGCTCATTGCCCTCGAGAAAGATATGACATATGCCTTACTTGCAGCATAGCAGGCAAAGCCGGGCTGGGGCAGAAAACCTGCCGACGAAGCTATATTGATTATCTTAGAGTGCGCACTGCCGTTTTGCTTCATATATGGTGCTGTGATCCTGATAAGACAGCTTAATGCGCTGCAGTTGATGCTGACAGTATCGTCCAGCGCTTTGGCGGGCTTATCCATAAAACGTCCCTTAACACCCATTCCGGCAGAGTTAATGAGAAGACCCACCTTGGGTTCTTCTGCCTTTAACTTATCTTCTATTATCTTTATTCCTGAATCATCGGAAAGATCCGCAACAACAGGGATTATCCTTACGCTGTCCAGTGACGATGCGATCTCATCAAGTGCTTCTGCGCGCCTTGCCACCGCCCATATCTCATCAAATGGTGTCTTGAAATATTCACCGTTATCACGCGCCAAAAGCTCAATAAAAGACTTTCCTATGCCTGACGAAGCGCCTGTAATTATCGCAATTCTCTGGTACACTAAGCTTCTCCCCGAAGAAGTTTTAAGTACCTTAAATAATACACTCTATAAAAAAATATTAAAAGAGAATGTCTTTAAAGCATACCCTCTGCTTATTGTTATCGTAGTCAAAGCAGTGTCTCGATCCGCCGGCACACCACTTCTCCCATTCGCATTCCTGACACTCTTTGCAAAGTGAGGACAAAGGTTTTCTGAATTCGGCAAACCGGTTGAACCATACATCGCTGAACTTGTCCTTATAGATATTGCCCTGAACGAACTCAGGCCTTTCTTCTATATCAAGGCATGCGGTGATATCACCGTTGACTCTGATCGCGGCAGTATGTGTTCCCGCTCCGCAATAGAAAAACCAGTCTCTAACCTCGCGCTCATATTCAAGTCCGAGGAAATGCGAACAGCCGTAATTGACCGGGATCCCCTGCTCTCTCTTTTCGCGGATAAAATTAAAAAGATATCTCTGATCATCAGGAGTTAATAGCATATCAGGGAAATCCAGGGCTCTTCCCATAGGCTCGATTCCGATAACACGCCAGGAATCGATATCCATCTCATCCAGGATCTCATACAGTTCATCGAGTTCGCTGATATTCTTATGGTTAACAACTGTTGTTACCTGAATATGTCTGAAAGCCTTTCTCGCGATAAGGTTCTCGATTCCGCGCATAGCCTTATCGTATCCGCCCTTCATGCCTCTTTGACTGTCGTGAGTATCGCGAAGACCGTCTATGCTTACGGATACAGTTCCCATACGTGTATCTTCCAGCATCTTTGCAACATCCTCTGTTATAAGGGTCGCATTTGTGGTCATGCCCCAGTGAAAACCCAGATCGACGGCATAGCCCAGAAGTTCGGCGAAGTCGGGATAAAGAAGCGGTTCTCCGCCGGTGATGCAGAGCTGTACCTTTTTCAGGTCGAAGTTCTCCTTAACATCTCTTAATACGGCTTTGAAAGCTTCCTTATCAGGCCCGTGCCCGAGTCCCGGTGCACAAGAAGAACCGCAATGGAAACACTTCTCATTGCAGCTCCTTGTCAACTCGAAAAAAAGGTAGATCAGATTGGGCTTCTTAAAAAGCTCCGCTCTCATTTCAGCCTTCCTGTTGAGATACGGTATCTTGGCTTCGTTCAGATCCACCGTGATCAGTCTCCAAAATCAGCCGGAGGTCCGTATACAAGCTGTTCGTGATCTTCTTCGATCTCATCATCCACCGGAGGACCGTATACATCTTCCTCAGGTCCGTCAACAACATCCGGTGCAGGTCCGTATACACAGACTTCATCAGTAGCTTCAGGCTTTGAAATAGGCTTATCGATATCATTGCTCTCCAGCGTCTGCTCTGAAGCGGTAGGATCCGGCGGAGGTCCGTATACATTAGTCTCCGGCGGAGGTCCGTATACACAGCCTTCAACAGCCATGCTCAATGCGCCTATACTTGCTGCTATTGCAGTAAACGTCAGCGGTTTCTTTGATCTTTTCATATGTTAATATCCCCCTTGTTTAGGAAATATCTTCTTTGTCTTCTTCGTTAACGGAGGAGACATCTGTATTAGGTTCGCTTGATGTGATCGGCTTGAAGCCCTTAAGCGGTCTTGAAGCCGTGGGAGCAGCCTTGGAATTCGGATCCATGATAGACGGTCTCTGGCCCTCTAATGCCGAACCCATAGCCGGAGCAGCGGATTTTCGTATATCGCGCTCTTCATCAACAATAGCCGAGGGTCTTACGATTCCGCCGTATGCGGAAGAATGCTCGTCCTGTGATGCCTGTTCCCTGTCGGTCTGAGCTCTCTTGAAGAACGCAGACTTATGAGTTTTTGCGCTGTCAGCGATGCTTGTGTAAGAAGACTTGGACTTCTCTTCTGCAAGTCTCTTTGCCTCTTCTTCCTCAAGACGCTTCTGCTCTTCACGCATCCTTGCTTCCTTTGCTTCATCGCTTTCCTTGAAAGCAGATACGTTCATGCCCGGAGCTGCCCATACAGGTGCTCTTCCTGAACCGTTATAACTCTTACCGGCAAGCAGGCTTCCCAGCTGGTTGGAGTTGGATGAAGCCTTTGCACGCTCCTTTGATATAGAAGGTCCGCTGACGGAAGACGAAGCAGCTGCTCCGACACCGGAAGAAGAACCGCTCCTGAATGAACTCAGAGGATTCGTATTCTTTCTGACAGCTTCACCCTTAACCTGATCTTCAGAAGGCTTGACGCCGATGTTATATCCTTCTGCAGAAGCAATTGCGGAAATGCCCGGGAGAACCTTGTTCTCATTGGACATCATTGCAGACTTGAATACTTCGGATGTCTTGCTCTGCTGCTTTGCCATGGCTGCCTTTGCTTCTCTCGCCGCATCTGCAGCTTCGATTGCCTTCTGTGCTTCAGCGAGCTTTGCCTCGGCTTCTGCTTTGGCAACAGCTGCCTGTCTTGCAGCTTCTTCCGCCTTTGCAGCTTCAGCCTGGCGTTCGAGCTCTAAAGCTCTTGCTTCTTCCTTAAGTCTCTCAGCTTCCTGAGCCTGTCTTGCAGCTTCTATCTTCTTAGCCTCTTCGGCTGCCTTGCGTGCCTCTTCTGCCTTCCTGGCTTCCTCAGCCAGTCTGGCTTCCTCCGCTTTCTTTGCAGCTTCCCGGGCTTTTCTTGCCTCTTCGGCTCTTAATTCAGCCTCTGCCTTGGCAAGAGCTGCGGCCTTTGCAGCTTCAACTGCTCTCCTGGCTTCTTCCTGTCTTGCGCGCTCAGCGGCCTCAGCAGCTTCCTTAGCCTTACGTGCTTCTTCGGCTCTTCTTGCTTCTTCTGCCTGCTCTGCGGCCTTACGTGCCTCTTCGGCCTTTCTTGCTTCTTCAACTGCCCTTGCAGCTTCCTGCATTCTCTTTGCTTCGGCAGCCTTCGCCTCAGCCTCTGCCTGAAGTAGAGCCGCAGCCTTTGCTGCCTCTTCAGCCTTCCTTGCCTCTTCAAGTCTTGCGCGCTCGGCAGCTTCTGCTGCCTCCTTGGCTAAGCGTGCTTCTTCAGCTTTTCTGGCCTCTTCAGCCTTACGGGCTTCCTCTGCCTTTCTTGCTTCAGCATTTCTTCTGATCTCTTCAACTCTTGCAGCCTGTGCAGCCCTCTTCTCTTCAAGGATCTTGAGAGCCTTCTCGCGCTCAGCCTTCTGCTCGGGAGTAAGTTCGTTCTTCGGACGTCTGATAGGTCCGGACTGTACAGGAGTCTTCTGCTCTACAGGCGTCTCTTCCTTCTTTTCAGACTCTTCCTTGACAACCGCAGGCTTGAATACCGAGCTGAATATGCCTGCACCTGCAGCCGGGGCAGTGCCTGCCGCACTCACGGACTTGGTGAATGCAAGACTTGCGGGATTCCTTGGAGTATCCTTCTGTTCAATACTCTTTACAACCTTGACATCAGGCTTAGCCTTCTCCTGCTGTGCAGCCTGAACCTTGCGCACAGACTGGAACGGTGATGATGATACACCGGATGCCGTGATCGGCTTCTTGGGCGTCAGTGTTGCCTCAGGCATATAGACCTTGCCTGCAAATCTTGAATTCATAGCAGGTTCGGAAGTTCCTTCTGCCGGAGCAGCCTTCTGTTCAGCAGGCTGTGCCTGTACAGGTGCAGGCTTGAACGGTGAAGGCACTGCATTGCCGTCAGTCTTGGTCTCAGCCTTGAACGGTGATGCGGTATTCTCCTCGTTCTTCTTTTCCGGAACGAAAGGTGATGCAGCTGCCGCTGTTGTTCCTGCAGCAGCAATCTTCTCAGCCTCAGTATTCTTTGCAGGTGCGGCCTTTGATCCGGGCATAAATACCTTGCCTGCGAAAATCGACTTCTTCTCGTTCTGCGTTTCAGGGACGATCTTCTTTGCCTCAGGCTGAACCTTCTGTTCTTCAGGCTGTACGGGAGCAGGCTTGAAAGGAGATGTTGCAGGGGCAGAAGATGTATTTCCTCCTGAAGCGACATTCTTGTTGAATGCCATGCTTGCAGGACTCTTTGATTCATCGAGTTTATCAACGCTTCCTGCAGCTGCGATTGCAGCCATATCAGGAATGATCTTCTTTACTTCAGGCTTTGCTTCAGTCTGTGCAGTCTTTGCAGCCGTCTGCGCCTTCGCGGATGCAGGCTTGAAAGACTTGGTGATAATGCCCTTTGATTCAGCAGAAGCAGTGCTCTTGCTTGTAGTGGTCTTGAACGTCTTCGTTCCGGCAGGTTTGCCCTCAGAAGGCTTGGTAACGGCCGGTTTATCGGTTGATGCGCTTACATTGGTCTTCGCCGGAACATTCTTCTGTGAATTAACCGGAGTCTTTGCGGAAACATTCTTTTGCGCGTTGACTGAAGGCTTAGCGGCAGGCTTGGCATTTGATGTTACAGAAGGCTTAGCTTCCGGACGGGAAGATCCTGCTGCCTTACTGTCAGCAACTGCCTTTGCATGGTTAACGGAAAGCTCGGGCGGACGCTTGACCGGTGCCTTGGCCGCTGTGGAAGAAGATGTGTTTGCTTTGGAAGCAGCATTCTTTTCCGCAGCTTCCATTGCCTTAAGCTCCTTCATCGCAGTAGCTGTATTAAAGCTCCTGGATGATTTGTTATCAACTACCGGCTGCATCTGCTTAACAGGTCCGAGATAACCGAACTTCTCGGCAATTACGGGAACACCCGGAATAAACGCGATAACAAGATCCATGCCTTCAAGTTTTCTCTTGTCATGAAGATATCTGTATCTGAGATAAAGGATTCCTATAGCAAGGATGAGCAGAACTATCCACAGCCAGCTCATAACGGAAGCCTTCTTGGGGCCGGTCTTTCCTGTAATGACAAGTCCGGCAACAACAGGCGTGGGCGTAGGTGTTCCGTCACCATCAACGGTTTCTTCCCCGTCTCCGCCTTCACCGGAAGGCGAAGTTTCCTGTCCGGCCTGACCTGCTATTGCGCCTCCGATCAGGACTGCACCGGCCTCACCTGTACCATCAGAAGATCCCGTCTCAGTTATAACTTCGCCATTCTCCAAAGTGGTTGTCGTAGCGTCCGTATTATTAACATCCGTTTCCACGGTTGTCACGTCAGAAGGAACTGTTGTAGGTTTCTTTGTGGGATTAGCGGGTTTACTGGTAGGATCTCCCTGACCGTTCGCAGGCGTATTCGTAGGACTTGTACCGTTCTTTGTGGGTACAGGTGTATTTGTATTGGTATTATTCGGCCTTGGCGTGGGCGTAGGCGTATTTGTATTAGTATTCCTGGGCTGCTTCGTTGGCGTAGGAGTATTTGTGTTAGTATTCCCGGGCTTTTTCGTTGGTGTAGGTGTATTTGTATTAGTGTTCCTGGGCTTCTTTGTAGGTGTAGGCGTATTTGTATTAGTGTTCCTGGGCTTCTTTGTAGGTGTAGGCGTGTTTGTATTGGTGTTCCTGGGCTTCTTTGTAGGTGTAGGCGTGTTTGTATTGGTGTTCCTGGGCTTCTTTGTAGGCGTAGGAGTATTTGTGTTGGTGTTCCTGGGCTTTCTTGTAGGCGTAGGAGTGTTTGTGTTGGTATTCCTGGGCTTTCTCGTAGGCGTAGGAGTATTTGTGTTGGTGTTCCTGGGCTTTCTCGTAGGTGTAGGAGTGTTTGTGTTGGTGGGTGTATTGGTGTTTGTGCTGGTGGGATTGGCCTTGATGACCCTGAAACTTGCGCCGTCAATAGAGGCGGAAGCAATACCGGTTTCATAGTAATAGAGATAGTACGATTTGGAGTTGGTAGGCGTTAATTCAGCTTTAACCGTATAACTGCTGACCGAGGTAATATTAACACCGCTTCCGCCCGAGACGTCAAAATTGTCTCTGTCTATTGAAAAAGTAACTTCAACCTTGTCTCCGGAATCCAGACCCCAAATGGTAAAACCGATAATCAGGCTGTCATCATCGCCGGTAGTCTGTGTCCAGTAGTCCCAACCCGGAGCAGCATTAACTTCTTTAGTCTCAATGGTATTGATCGCAAATGAAAAACCGATTATGAAGCAAAGGAGCAAACATAAAGGCTTAAGCGAGAAGCGTCCCGAAAAGCGTCCCGACATTATACTAACCTCCAAAAAAGCACACACAAGACTTCTATATAAGAATATTAGAAGATATTAAGATTATACAGTTGCGTTAACTGTATTTTCAAGTGCTCGCGGGTAGTATGGAAGTAATGTAAAAAGGCTTTTAGATTTGGTCTTTGCCCTGTTCTTCAGACAGATCTTTGCTTGGCACAAAACCTTTAACAGCCTCCGTGGCAGCAGGGATTATGGCTTCCTCACCGGATTTAAGGATCTCCGGCTTCTCTTCCTGAACTTCGGCAGGACGGTCTATAACCGCATTTGATACTTCTGTTCCTATCTGTGGCTTGATCGCGGAGCTGTATGCTGTGTCTTCGCTCTCTGTCACCTCTTCGTCAGACTGTGTGACTCTGGCAGCAGTAGGACGCTTTAAAGCGGTGGGCTTGACCTTCTGAACGGGTGCTTCCGTGATCTTTACCACCGAAGGAGCGGCAGAATCCATAACGAGAGCAGGAGTCTCTGCCTCTTTGCCCACTTCGTCGGATTCGAGCTCTTTGCGCTGCTGCTGACGTGCTTCAAGAGTATTTGAATATACAGGTCTTATCGGAGCTGTATTGGACTTTTGGAGATACCCGTTTATGATTATCTGCTCTTTGGCTTTGTCTATCTCTTCAGCCTTTTTCGAGGAGATACCCAGTGAACCGAATACTTCGGATGCCTCTTTCTCTTCCTGCTGGGCTTCACTCTTGCCTCCGAGCAATGTGTTCTTTGCTGCAGCCTCTTCCTCAGACTTCTTTCTGGGATCTCTTGTCTCGCGCTTTATCTGCTGGATCTTCTTATCCCCGGAAGCTTTCTTTGATCTTCTGTTCACACCGTGAAGGACCTGTTCGGCATGCCAGTCCGTATCTATCTTCTTATCGGTCTTTTCCTTTTGTTTGTCTCTTACCTTGAGGATAACTGTCGCAATTATCAGGCCGACTGCCACACAGATCACCAGCGCCATTACAACGCTTCCAATCTGCTCATTGTCACTGAAGTTTATCGCAAGCAGAGCGTTTAACATGTTAATCGTCCTCCCGTACACCGTCCGGTAATTCCTTATTATTCCCACCGGTTCCGACAGATTCTACACTATCTTTCAGTATTAAGTCAGAGTCTGAACCTTTATTGGCAGAATTGGTTTCTTCTTCTGCCTCTTTTTTACCGCCCCCACGCTTTAATGATATTCTGACAGCAACGATGACAATAATCAATAAGACGGCAATTATTGCCGTGATTATAAGGCCTCTTGTTATCTTCTTGAATGTCTCGAAAACGGCTTCAGGATCGGTATTTTCTTTCTGATCCGGAGCATCGCCGGAGCTTTGTGATGCAATGGATGAACTCTGTTCCGTTGCTTCGGACTCTGCTACGGGAGTTACGGGTGCAGGTGTGATCGTAACGCCGTCGTAGTCACTTAAGGCGATGCCGTTAAGGCCTAACGGAACAGCATGATCAAGGCCTATGAACTTTCCGTCCTCCGTCTGCCATAAGACCTCTTTTACAAAACTGTATTTCTCTTCATCCCAGGTCTTGAAGTCATCTTTTACAAGACCGCCGGTGTCACCGGAATTGGCGTTAAAGCACCAGAAAGTATGGTGCAGGTGCTTTTGTGCGATAAGCTGTCTGAAGTATTCCATCCATTTAAGGTTATCGCCCTCCATAAAGCCGCCCCACTCACCGACAAAGATTGGCGCAATGTCTTCTTCCGAGATGTAGAGCCAGTAATCGTACCAGGCGTCTTTCATGAGGGAATCGTAGGTAAAGCCACCCTGGAACCAGGGCTGTTCATATACTCTGGGACCGTAGTCGTGAGGCGAATAGACTATCTGCTTATTGCGCTCCGCAGAACCGAAATCGATCGGGAAATCCTTTACGGCCATAAGGTTTGCACCCCACCAGGTGTTGTAGTAATCCTTATCGTCGTCGGTGGAGACGAAGTTATTTGTCTTAATGTCCCTGGGATATATCTGAATGCCCTCGATGATGATCAGGGCGTGCGGATTGGCGTCAAGAACGGCATTTCCGGCACGCTCGGCAACCTGCTTCCAGTTGTCCGGATCGTCTGAATCATTCCAGATGGCATGAGGCGATTCGGAAGCCTTGCCGTGCGGCTCGTTCTTTAAGTCGTAGCCTATTATCGTGTCATTATCCTTGTATCTTCCTGCAACCCAGGAAAGTGATTCGACAAAGTCATCGGCACTCATGTCTTCCCTGTACCATACAGGGTAATTGTGACCGGACGCGTCAGTCTTGACTGTATGGATATCGATTATGACTTTCATGCCGTTCTGCTCGCAGAGCGCAAGAACATAGTCGAAGATCTCAAGCGAATTCATTGAGTTAAGCCTCTCGTTATAGGCATTGTTATAATTCGCCCTGGGGTATTCACCTTTCTTCCACTGAAGAAGAAGCTCGGCGCTCATAGGGACTCTTAAAACGTTAAAACCTCTGTCAGCTATGGCTTTGAGGGAGTCTTCAAGATTGCAGTTCCATACTCCGTCGAACATGTTGGTGCCGGTGTTATAACCGAACCAGTTGCAGCCGGTAAGCCAGACTTCAGTGCCGTTCATGTCGATTATGTGGGAACCTTCAGTGGTGAGCCAGTCGTCACCTTCAGCGCCTATCCTGTTGCGTGCAGGATCTGTAACCGTGCCCTGAGGCACCGGGGTCGTTGCAGCAGCAGTAGAAGAAGTTGTGGTTGCAGCAGGTTCGTTTACAGTGCCTGCTTCACCGTCTCCCGATACAGATATGAGCTTGGCAGAATTAACGCCGCTTCCCGTGACCTGTATTCCGGTACTGTTATCAAAAGCCCAGCTGTTGGGACCTGTTGAGGATACAACAGCAGTGACCTGATTGCCTTTAATGGTATATGTATCAAAACCCCATCCGGTTGCGGAATCTATGCTTCCGGAGAATTCGGCAACAACAGTGATCTTCTGATATCCGCTGCAGCCTGAAAGCTTTATCTCAAGCTGACCGCCGCTGCCCCAGCAATTGGATGTGGCCGTACCCGAGGGCGCAGCAAGAGATGTCATAGGAAATGCCAGTATTATAAATGCAAATGCAATTAACAACGGAATGATCTTCCGTCCTAAAATGCGGCGCATATTATGCCTCCGTTAAAGGTTGATTTCAGCCTTACGGCCGGAAGGCTTATACTGCTCGTAAATTACGCCTGCCGCGTCGAGCATTTTTCGAGCTGCCTTGGAAGCATCAGTATCGTGATATTTGTCGTCGAAATAAACGACCTTAGCAACGCGCTTCTGGATCAGCGCCTTGGTGCATTCATTGCAGGGAAAGAGCGTAACATATACGGTGGAACCGGCGAGATTACCCTCTTTGGAATTAAGGATCGCATTAAGTTCTGCGTGAGCGACAAATGCATACTTGGTGTCGAGCATTCCGCCTGCTCTTGCCCACGGAAAGTCCTCGTCGTCACAGCCTATAGGGAAACCGTTATAGCCTACGGATAAGATGTAATTATCCTTATCAACGATGCAGGCACCGACTTGCGTGCTCGGATCCTTGCTTCTCATTGAAGCAAGTTTTGCAACGCCCATAAAGTATTCATCCCAGCTGATATAGTCCGTTCTCTTGTCGCTCATAAGCTCCTCCGAATAGATATGTGAAACATTCTCATTTTATCCGAACAGAGTTTTCACCGCAACAAAACAAAATATTAATAATATGCAGGTTTATCCTCACCGCATGCCATAACAAGACTCTCGCAAAGGTCTTCATACGCTATTCCGTCAGCCTTTGCAGCTTCAGGAAGGAGCGAAGCGTTGGTCATGCCCGGGAGGTTATTTGCCTCGATGAACCAGAATTCGTGTCTGGCGTCATCGTACATCATGTCAACTCTTCCGTACTGGGTCATTCTTAAGAGATTGAAGATCTTCAAAGCCATCTTCTGGCCTTTCTTATAGTCTTCCTCTTCTATCTGTGCAGGACATACATGTGTCGTAAGACCGTCCTGATACTTGTTCTTATAATCGTAAAAGCCCTGATGGGGAATGATCTCGGTAATAGGCAGTACCTTGTTGTTTACTATTGAGATGGTGATCTCGCGAGCCTTTATGAACTTCTCAATGAGTATCCTCTGGTGGTATGAAGCCGCGTAATTGATGGCTGCCTCATATTCATCACGCGATTTAACGATAGATACACCGCAGGAGGATCCGTTGCCTATAGGCTTAACGACGCATGGCAGGCCGATCTCTTTTTCCACGCGCTCGAAAGTAAGTCTCTCCGGAACATCTACGATCCAGTCAGCCGTAAGATAGCCTGCTGCCCTTGCAAGGGACTTCGAAAGGTCCTTATCCATTGCGATGGCGCATCCAAGATAGTCACAGCCCGTATACTTGATGTCAAAAGCATCCAGAAGCGCCTGGACCTGGCCGTTCTCACCGTGGCTTCCGTGAAGGCCCAGGAATACTCTGTCGGCAAATTTACACATCTCGATAACTCTGGGGCCGACCCAGCTCTTTCTTCCGCCGTGCTGCCTGATGATCTCTTCAAGATCAGGCTCTGTCTCGGGAATATCGTAGGAGAACGGGTTAACTGTTCCTCTTCTGAAAAAGTATTCGCATGGCTCGGAAGTCTCTATTCCGTCGTAAAGATCGACAAGCGCAACTTCATGTCCCTTGGACAAAAGAGCGTTCGCAATAAGGCTTGCTGATTTAAGTGATACATCTCTTTCAGGTGATAAACCGCCGCCAAGAACAGTAATTTTCATTCATTTTCCCCTTTTAACTCAAGATTGACATATTATACTCTTTTTTTGGACGGGGTCTTCATATATACGCACAAATTGCCACATGTTTGTAAATTTGCAACTTATGATATTATTATTTAAATCTTAAAATAAGGGGATTTGTATGCTCGCGGTTATCTATTTAGTTTTTTGTGCGGCATTCGGAATGTGCTTTGTAGGTCTTTCTGTACCTGATATCAGAAGATTATACGTTGCATGCAGTCCGGCTGCCAAATCAATCGCCCATATTCCGAACACTCTTTTCACTGTTCCTGCCGGTATAGTAACAGGACTTATGTGTGTGCCCTTCTTCAACTATTATGTGACACTCGGGCTCTCATATCTCCTTGATAACGGTGAACTTTGCAAGAAACTCGGTGTGCTTATCACATTTGTGTTCTTCCTCTGGATGATCCTTACATGCCTTATCCTCATCAACCGCAAGAGAGTAAAGCGTGAAGCTCTAAGAGAATCCGGAGCGACCATGATAGATGATTACAAGTTCAATATCCTTGATTCCATCTTCTACGGCGCCGTTATACTCGCTATCACTGTTGCCGCAACATTCCTTATGTTCTACACATACAGGATCAACGGCAATAACCTCATGAACGGATATTCAACATTCTCCGACCTCTCGCCTCATACAGCTATGGTCTCCTCATTCGGCAAGGGATTCAACTTCCCTACACAGTACAACCATTTCTCAGGCGATGGCATAAAGTATCACTTCCTGTTCTATTTCCTTGCCGGAACGCTTGAATATCTCGGACTACCTATAGATTACGCACTTAACTTCCCTTCGATAATCACCATGGTATGCGCGCTTGTCCTTTTAGGACTCCTTGCAGTGCTTATCAGTTCAAGACGTGCAGCTTTCCTCGTTGCACCCGTACTCGTGTTCTTCAGAAGTTCACTTAACGTCTTCTTCCATATCAAGGAGCTCATGGTTGCAGGCGCAACCCCTGTCCAGGCCATCAAGGACATCCTTGCTTTCAGGGAATGGTACGAGGTAACTCCTTACGATGCATGGGGCATCTGGGCGATCAACGTTTATCCCAACCAGCGTCACCTGATGCTAGGCGTATCGGTAATACTTATTCTGATCATATTATTCTTGCCTTTTGTAAGAAGACTCGGCATATCTCTTTCCAGAGCTGACGGCTTCGGCAACGGCGTAAAGACTTTTGCATTCTCCAGAAATGCATGGATCACGAGATCACAGGATCCTCTCTATCCTTTATCCATCGTGCTCCTCGCATCTGTTCTTGTTATAGTTATGCCTTATTTCCACGGCTCATGCCTCATTGCGCTGCTGCTGGTACTCTTCGGCATGGCAATCTTTTCCGAGAGCAGGCTTCTCTATCTCATCGTTGCAATCTGCGGAGTAGTTTCCTCATATATCCAGACACTGGTATTCTCAGGCGGATACAAGAATGTCGTATCATTCATGTTCGAGCCCGGATTCATCCTCGGCAAGGAAGTAACGGCTACAGAACTTGTACGTTATATCGTTATCGTTACCGGCCTTACTCTTATTCTTGCTCTTGTCTTTGCGGTCACGTCCCTTGTATCGGATCTCGCACACAAGAAGCCCGTTTACCGCTTCCTGCTGTTCATCTGTTTCCTTAATCCGATGATATTCGCATTCCTTTGCAAAGTGTCTCTTGAGATGCTCGCAAATCACAAGTTCATACAGGTCACGCTCATTCTCGTTGATGCATTCGTGGCTGCTCTTATAGCAAATCTGCTTTATATCCCGCTTAAGATCAGAAAGGCAGGAGCTGAACCGGAGGAAGCAGCTTCAGAGAACGATATTATCGAAGCTTCTGCTGATGACAGCGAGATCGCTGTTGCAACAGCTTCCGATGATAAAGGCATCAGAACTCCTGTTCTTTCCACAGAGAGCGCCTTCGGTGAGGCTTTGCCCGCTGAGGAAAAGAGCGAAGACAAGCCTGATATCGAAGCCCTTGATTCCCACACAGGCATTGATGCCGATATTAATGACATAAGCAATAAACTTCCTGAAGAGATTAGGCCCGATAATGCTGAAGAGAATCAGGAAGCGCCTTCTGACGATATCTCTGATCTGATAGTTGAGGAAGAGATCACTTCTGATCTCCTCTTTGGCGACGGCAGCGGTTCTGAAAAGAATGAGGAAGAAGACGAGGAAGCTAAGGCCGGCGTTGCGGCTATCGCAGCACTCTTCGGTGAAGATATAGAAGAAAAGAACAAAACCGAAGAAGAAAAGCCCGAGGAAAAGGCATCTGAACCGGTATCCGAAGAGAATGTCGATGACGGGACTGCCGATGAGATGTTCGAAGTGATCGATTCCGATGACTCGGACGATTCAGACCAGGCACTTATGGCCTCCGCATCTGAATCTGCACATGTCTCAATGCGTCCGGGATCAGTTGCTTTAGGTCTTGCATTCGGAGAAGAGACACCTGATGAGGCAGATTCCAATGCTGCAGAAGAGCCTTCGCAAACCGAGCCTTCCGCTGAAGAGATCAAGCCCGAGGCTTTGAAGCATGAACCGGTCAAGACAAAGAAGGCAAAGGGTATCCCGCTTCCGGCATGGATCGCTCTTGAGATTGCAGGCGTTATCCTGGCTGTTGCTCTTATGCTTCCCCTCACCGCTACAGGCGTATCAGAGTGGGCAACATATATTAATCTCAACAGCACTCCGATGTCACTTAATGTTGATTCTCCTGTAACCAAGTGGATCATTGAGAACACTGATCCTCAGGATGTATTCCTCACGCCTCAGTGGTCAATGAACCGCTTCCTGCTTGCAGGACGTCCCATGTATTTCGGCTGGCCATATTATGCATGGTCTGCCGGACACGACACATATACGAGAAACACGATCTATCTGTGGCTTATCTCAGGCTGCGGCGGTGATATCAACGAGTTCACCAGATACTGCAAAGAGCGCCATATCAAGTATCTCATCGTTGAACCTGAATTCATCAACGGTGAGTTTGAGAACGGTGTAACTTTCAATAAGGAGTTCTTTGAGCAGAATCTCAGCCAGGCTGCACACTTCGCAGAGGAAGATACAACGATCTACAGGATCTACTGATTATCGTCAGGATGAGACTTGTGGAAATCGTTCTTGATCTCGTACATCAGCACGTCTGCTTCTTCGACATAGTCGTTGACAGTCTTGTCTGATTCGGGATCAGTAAGAACGTAGCCTATACTTACCGAGAACTTAAACGGATTGATGCCGATCTTGTTCTCTTTCTCGATATAGTTGATAATGCTCTTTCTTATCTTCTCTGCGTATTCCTCATCCGCATTAGAAGCGATAACGAGGAATTCGTCTCCGCCGTAACGTATGCCTATTGCATCGTCGTCACCTAATGCTTTCTTTATGGCATCAGATACGGTGGTTATCGCCCTGTCACCGAAGACATGGCCGTAGCGGTCATTAATGCGCTTCATGTTGTTGATGTCAGAGAACATAATAAGAGCACGCTCTCCGTTGGCTTTGCAGTCTTCAACGATCGGAACGGCATGGCTTACAAAGCAAAATCTGTTATAGAGCCCTGTCATAGGATCCTTGTCATAGAGGAAACGCAGTTCACGGTTTACCATCTCCAGGCGCATATTGATCCTTAATTCCATGAAGGAATGCTCCATCTTCTCGAGATATTCGTAGATACGGAAATTTTCCTCGATTATGTAGGTTATGTCTCTGAAAACAACATAGCCGTAGTTATACTGCTCTGTATGCAGAGGATAGTAGAAATAGATATGCTGCTCGCCCGGCGTCCTGATAAAGCCCGGCATATTAAGCCTTTTGTCGATGCCTTCTTCTGAGATCTCGCCGTTAAACATTGCAGCTGTGACATCAAATTCGGCGTCATAGCAGTCAGCTAATGTCTCGCTCTCATCAGCTCCGACATCATCGAAATACGCCCTGTTGAGCATTACGCAGTAGTTGTCGCCGATATAGTCGTGATTTATGGCATAAAGATTCCTTAATGACTTCTTGAGCTCATCATAGTCAGCGGACTTAAGGATCGTGGTCCTCTCCGCACGCATGAAACGGTTAAAGAAATCCGCTGATTTGCTCTTTGCATGGATGTTCCTGCAGAAATCTTTCCTCTTGATGTTATACTCGCTGTCGACATCGTCGTTACAGCCACAGCTCTCGGCAATTATTGCTTTCGATGCGACGGATGCGAGATCACTGTTATCACTGATGCCGTCGATTATGTTGTATAGAAGCTTACATGCGTTATAACCGACAGTCTTATAATCCTGATCAACTGTGGTAAGTGCGGGATAGGATACTTCGCTCTCACGTATATGGTCAAATCCCGTAACGATTACATCATTTGGAAGATCATATCCGAGTGCACGCAGCTCGCATGCTGCTGCCAGCGCCATAATGTCATTAGCGCAGATGATCGCATCAGGAAGGCCCTCAGGTCTCTTGCTGAGCCCATCAGCGATCGCTATGGCCTTCTCATTGATCCAGTCGCCGTAATAGATATTCTCTTCTTTCAGCTCAATGCCATGTTCTTTCAAAACATCCTGAACCACTTCGAGTCTCTCGACCGTATCAACATGTCCTTCGGAACCGCCGATATATATGACATCCTTAACACCGTGCTCAGTTACAAGGTGCTCTACAAGATCTCTCATTCCGTCCTTGTTGTTAATGCCCACATAAGGAATGTCATCGATCTTCATGCCGACACTTACGACAGGAACATTATTATCCCTTGCTTCCCTGCAGATCCTCTCTGCAAGCGCGTTATCGTTAAGGAGTCCCGAGAAGACAATAATACCGTCATATTCCTCGTATTTTACGAGCTTATAGATATTGAACTGACCGACATTAAACATCTCGGTCTCGTTATATGCTGCAAATCCGATATAGAAATGAATGTCGAAATCCCTGATCGCGGCATACTTCTTAAAACCCTCGAGTGCCTTGAGGGTGATATTACCGTTATATCCGTTTGAGTATATCGCAATCCTGTGTTTCATTTTCCTATACTCTCTTAAAAGAGGTCCCTATCTATTCGGTATTATATAACGATGCGCAATTCTTTTACACCTTTAAATCATTATTTATTGCTAATTAATAAAAAACAAACGCAAAGATTCTTTATCATCTCTCTTATTTTACACAACTATGCTGTTTTCGCGAAATCGCGAAAAAAAGGCCGGCTCCATTGCGGAATCGGCCGTTTGATTCATTTGAACGTAATAAATTACTTAACTTCGTTGAATCCTTCTCTTGCAGCATATGTTGTGTGCAGGAGCTCGTGAGCCTTATGTGAGTTAGGCTCGCCCAGGAACTTCTCATAGAGTTCGATGATCTGGGGATTCTTGTGAGACTGACGGAGTGTCTGACGCTCATCTTCGGAATAGAGTGCCTGAGCTCTCTTCTCCTTGTATGTGTCGAGGATGTCGTCTGCCTCGTTAGGCATGAAGCAAGGACGTACATAAGGCTGACCGCCGCCGTTGATACAGCCGCCGGGGCAACCCATGATCTCGATGAACTGGTACTTGGACTTGCCTTCGCGGATCTCGTCGAGAAGAACCTTAGCGCTCTTCATGCCGGAAGCGATAGCAACGTTGACTGTTGTACCGTTGATATCAAGAGAAGCCTCTCTGATACCTGCATCGTGGCCACGTACTGCTGTGAATTCAACAGGCTCGGACTCCTTGCCTGTGAGCTTGAAGTAAACAGTTCTGAGGGCTGCTTCCATAACGCCGCCTGTTACACCGAAGATAACAGCTGCGCCTGTATAATCGCCCATGATATCCTGATCCCACTCCTCATCAGGGAGACGGTTGAACATGATACCTGCACGGCGGATCATTCTTGCGAGCTCACGTGTTGTGAGAACTGCATCAACATCAGGAAGACCATTTGTAACGAGCTGTTCTCTTTCCTTCTCGAACTTCTTAGCTACGCAGGGCATGATGGATACAACGAAGATATCCTTGGGATCGATGCCCTTCTCCTGAGCCCAGTAAGACTTGATTACTGCGCCCTGCATCTCGTGAGGAGACTTGCAGGAAGAAAGGTGAGGCAGAAGATCACCATAGTTGTACTCAGCGTAGTTGATCCATCCGGGTGAGCAGGATGTGATCATAGGAAGTGTTCCGCCATTTGTGAGACGGCCGAGGAGCTCTGTGCCCTCTTCCATGATTGTAAGGTCTGCACCGAAGTTAACGTCGTAAACTCTCTCGAATCCGAGTCTTCTCAAAGCTGCGATCATCTTGCCTGTGCAAGGTGTTCCAACAGGATTGTCGAACTCTTCGCCGATAGCTGCACGTACAGCAGGAGCTGCCTGAACGATAACGTGCTTGCCTGCCTTGAAAGCTGCATCTACCTTGTCGATCTCGGAGTGTTCCATCAAAGCGCCTGTAGGGCAGACATTGACGCACTGACCGCACTGGATACAAGGAGAATCAGCAAAGCTCCTGTTCTCTGCAGGTGATACGAATGTATTAAATCCACGGTTCTCGAAGCCGAGGATGCCCATACCGTGAGCATTGGAGCAGCGTGCGATACAACGTCCGCAGAGGATACACTTGGATGTGTCACGGATAAGTCCGGGAGCAAGTGTATCAATATGTGTTTCAGAGTGAACGCCTGCGAATGCATCTTCTCTGGCGCCTGTGATCTGAGCAACGTGGAGAAGCTCGCACTGGCCGTTCTTGTCGCACTGCTGGCAGTTCTTATTGTGATTGGAGAGCATAAGCTCTACAGATCTTCTGCGTGCCTGTACAGCTGCAGGTGAGGAGATCTTGATCTCCATGCCCTCGGAAATCGGATATACGCAGGATGCAACGAGTCCTCTTGCGCCTGTAGCCTCTACGAGACATACACGGCAGGAACCCTGGTTGCACTCGCCATGATTAAATGCACAAAGTGAAGGAATCTCATAGCCACAAGCCTTAGCAGCTTCAAGAATGGTGAGGCCGGCTTCAACCTGATAGGGCTGACCTTCAATTTTAATATTTACTAAACTCATTCTTTTGCCTCCTGATTAAACCTTCGAAATTGCGTTGAACTTACATGTGCTGATGCACGCACCGCACTTAACGCACTTATCAGCGTCAATTGCCATGGATGCAAGCTTGTGTCCGGGAGCAACATACTCTGTACGTGTGATGCAGCCTGCAGGACAGCCCTTAGCGCACATACCGCAGCCGATACACTTCTCAGCGTCGATGGTGTACTGCATAAGGTTCTTACATACGTGAGCAGGGCACTTCTTGTCAACGATGTGAGCAAGGTACTCATCACGGAAGTGAGCAAGTGTTGAGTTAACGGGGTTGGATGCTGTCTGACCCAAAGCGCAGAGTGAGTTAGCCTTGATCGTCTGGCTCAGTTCCTCGAGCTCGTCGAGATCATGCATTGTGCCCTTACCCTCAGTGATTCTTGTGAGGATCTCGAGCATTCTCTTTGTACCGATACGGCAGGGTGTGCACTTACCGCAGGACTCGTCGCAGATGAATTCGAGATAGAACTTTGCAACGTCAACCATGCAGTTGTCTTCGTCCATTACGATAGCACCGCCGGAACCCATCATGGATCCCTTTGCAACGAGGTTATCGAAGTCGATAGGCTCGTCAAGGTACTCTGCTGTCAAGCATCCGCCGGAAGGACCACCTGTCTGGATAGCCTTGAACTGTTTGCCATCCGGGATACCGCCGCCGATATCATAGATGAGCTCTCTTAATGTTGTACCCATAGGAACTTCTACGAGACCAACGTTATTAACTTTTCCGCCCAAAGCGAAAACCTTGGTGCCCTTGGACTTCTCTGTACCTACAGAAGCGAACTTCTCAGCGCCTTCTCTTAAGATATAAGGAACGCAAGCGAGTGTCTCAACGTTATTAACGCATGTAGGCTTGCCCCAGAGACCCTTGATTGCCGGGAACGGCGGCCTCGGACGAGGCATACCGCGCTTACCTTCGATGGAGTTAAGGAGTGCTGTCTCCTCACCGCAAACGAATGCGCCTGCACCAAGTCTGATCTGGCAGTCGAAGCTGAAATCTGAACCAAGGATGTTCTTTCCGAGGAGACCTTCTGCTCTTGCCTGCTCGATAGCGATCTTAAGTCTCTTAACTGCGATCGGGTACTCGGCACGTACATAGAAATAACCTTCGGAAGCGCCGAAAGCGTAACCTGCGATCATCATACCTTCGATAACAGCAAGGGGGTTACCTTCGAGAATGGAACGGTCCATGAATGCACCCGGGTCGCCCTCGTCGCCGTTACATACAACGTACTTCTGGTCAGCTTCGACATTAAGGGCGAACTGCCACTTTCTGCCTGTGGGGAATCCGCCGCCGCCACGGCCACGGAGACCGGAATTAAGAACTTCATTAACAACGTCCTGCTGAGACATTGTCAGAGCTCTCTTTATACCCTGGAAAGCGCCCATGCCGATAGCTTCATTGATATCCTCAGGATTGATAACGCCGCAGCCGTTCAAAGCTACACGTCTCTGCTTCTTATAGAAGAGGATATCCTCCTGCTTTGTAACCTTCTCCTGTGTCTTGGGGTCAACATAGAGAAGTCTTTCAACGATCTCGCCGCCGATAAGATCTTTTTCTACGATCTCATCAACGTCTTCGATCTTAACCATCTTATAAAGTGTATCTTCAGGATAGATCTTAACGAAAGGTCCCTGTGAGCAGAAACCGAAGCAGCCTACCTGGTTAACGGTAGCTTTGTCCTCAATTCCCTTCTCCTTGAGAAGTTCCTTAAATCTTTCCATGATCTCTGTGGAGTGTGCAGAAAGGCATCCTGTACCGCCGCAGAGTACGATGTGACGCTTGCCGTCACCGCCCTTGATCTTGTCGTCAAGGCTCTTTGAGAGAACTTCATATCTCTCGTTAAGGTCAGTAACTGTGCTTATCATGCCTGAGCTGCCTCCTCTTTTAATTCTTTGATGATCAGGGGAACCTGGTCAACCTTAACCTTAGGGTAAACTCTGCCGTTGATGCTTACCGCAGGTGCGATACCGCATGCGCCGATGCAGCGGAGAGCGTCCAGAGTGAACAGACCGTCCTCTGATGTCTCACCGGGCTTAATGCCTAAGAGCTCCTGGAACTTATCGATAACGTTCTGAGCGCCCTTAACGTAGCATGCTGTACCAAGGCAGCAGCCTACAACGTACTTTCCCTTCGGAGTAAGAGAAAAGAATGAGTAGAATGTAACAACTCCATAGATCTCTGCAACCGAAATACCTGTCTTCTTGGAAACCAATTCCTGAACTTCTAGCGGAATGTATCCGTACTCATTCTGAATGTCACTCAGGATCATCATCAAAGGAGTCTTATCGTCCTTGTGACGATCACAGATCTCCGTAATCTGAGCGACAGCAGCTTCTTGTAATTTAGCCATAAAAAACCTCCTGCCTCTTTTGGGAATATTCCAGCCCGTTTATTTTACTTTGCAAGGCGACAGTTAGTAAAGACTAACTGTCGCCCAAAATCAGACATTATGTATCAAAAGCGTAAAATTGTATTAACGCAAATGAATAACTATTATTCTTCCTCGACATTGCTTGCTGCAATTACCTTGTCAGCGACTTCCGGAGGTGCTGCCTCATAACGGACATGGGACATAGCAAACCATCCTCTGCCCTGTGTCATTGACTTAAGGTCAGTAGCATACTCAAGCATCTCGGCTGTAGGAACTTCCGCATTAACAACAGAACCAAGCTCGTCTGCATCAATGCCCATGATGCGGCCGCGTCTCTTGTTAAGGTCGCCCATGATGTCTCCCTGCTTATCCTCGGGGATATGTACCTCAACCTTGCTGATGGGTTCGAGAAGAACAGGGTTGCCTTGTGTCATGCCGGCCTTGAATGCAAGGTTTGCAGCGATCTTGAATGCCATTTCCGAAGAGTCTACATCGTGGTAGGAACCGTCAACCAGAGTAGCCTTGAGGTTAACTACGGGATAGCCTGCGAGTACACCCTTCTTGATGGATTCCTGTAATCCCTTCTCAACTGCAGGGAAGAAGTTCTTAGGTACGGCACCGCCGAATACCTTCTCTTCGAATACGAGATCCTCGGAATCGGGATTGGGTTCGAACTCGATCCAGACGTCACCATACTGGCCGTGACCGCCGGACTGCTTCTTGTGCTTACCCTGAACCTTTACCTTCTTGCGGATAGCTTCACGGTAAGGAACCTTGGGTTCACCTAATTCGCAGTCTACGTTGTACTTGTTCTTGAGCTGGCTTACGATAACCTTGAGCTGCATGTCGCCGATACCTGAAAGCACCATCTGCTTTGTCTCGGGATTTGTCTCGACTGTGAAGCAATGGTCTTCGTCACCGAGCTTTGTAAGGCCTGTGATGATCTTGTCTTCGTCGCCCTTCTTAAGAGGAACGATAGACTTGGAAAGACAAGGCTGAGGGAACTTGATCTTAGGCATCTCAAGGATACGTGCGCGGTCGCAGATAGTATCGTTGGTGTCTGTGTTGGCGAGCTTGGAAGCTGCGCCGATATCGCCTGCTGTGATGCAGTCGGTCGTGATCTGCTCCTTACCCTTAAGGAAGAACAGACCGCCGATCCTCTCATCCTTACCCTTTGTAGCGTTATAAACTGTGGAGTTTGCACGGAGTGTTCCGGCATTAACCTTAAAGATACTGATCTTACCAACGAAGGGGTCAGAAATCGTCTTGAAGCAGAATGCTGCAAGAGGATCATCAATGGAGCAGCCTACCATCATGGTGCTGCCGTCAGGAAGTGTAGCTTCCAGAGCGGGCTTCTTGCCTGCCGGAGGTGTGTCCTTGGAGATGCAGTTCAGGAGGAAGTCAACACCCCAGTTCATATATGCGGAACCGCAATAGATCGGGTGGAGCTTACCTTCACGGAAGCCTGCGTGTACGCCGTGACGGAATTCATCTTCAGTGAACTTCTCGCCTGCGAAGAACTTCTCCATAAGTTCGTCATCTGCCTCTGCAACGACTTCGTTAACCTTCTCCTGGAGCTCGTCAACACGTGCGTTGTACTGCTCGGGGAGCGGGAATTCAACGAACTTGCCTGTTGCCTTATCTATCGAAAAAGCCTTGCGGTTCATGACGTCTACGATACCTGTCATCTTGCCGTCTTCCATGATAGGGAATGAAAGCGGGATAACTGAAGGTCCGTAGCGCTCCATCATACGCTCAGCTACAGAGTCAAAGTCAGCGTTAGGTTCATCCATTCTGTTCATGAAGAACAGGAAAGGAACCTTCTTACCGTTCAAAAGTCTTATTGCCTTCTCGGAACCGACGGATGTGCCGCCCTTAGCCGAGATCATAATAACGCCGGAATCTGCGATTCTGATTCCGCTCATTTCCTCACCCAGGAAGTCGAAGTCACCTGGAGTGTCGATAATGTTGATCTTGCTTCCCTTATATTCACAGCAGGCAACTGAAAGGCCTACTGACATCTGTCTCTTAATCTCCTCAGGATCGTAGTCAAGCGTCGTATTACCATCATTGATCCGGCCCTGACGGTTTATTGCTTTGGTATAAAAAAGAATAGCCTCAGCTAAAGTCGTCTTGCCGGAACCTACATGTCCGAACAACGCAATGTTGCGAATCTTGTCTGCGGAATAGTTTTCCATCAGTCATTTCCTCCTTCGAAGTAAAAAATCAATACTTTCCTATTATATAGGATTCGATATGCCAATTCCACAAAAAATTTCTTCTGGCGAAAACTTTTTTTGTGCATAGTTTTTACCATAACTGTTTCCGCGTTTCAGCAGCGAAAAAAGGGAAATCAAGGGCAAAAACTTTTCGCGCGATTAAAAAGTAATGCTTTGGTTTTGCCGGACAGATCGGTCCGAAGGACATAAAAAGAGCCGCCTCACGAGAGACGGCTCTTCAGATAATTATTCAATGTAAACAGATATCACTTAAGCGGTCTGCCAAAGATAAGTACAAGTCTGTCTTCCTTCTGTGCAAACGGGCTTCCCGACAGAGATGACAATCCTGATTCGGAACCGCCGCCCATAGAAGAGATGAGCTTTCCGCCGTCATCATCGACTACGGAGATCAATGTCCAGCCGTCTGCCGACTTCTTCTTGAGGAGCTTGGTAAGTGCTTCAACGTTAACTTCGGAAGACTTGTTATGCTCAACAACTTCAACGGAATAATCCATCGGACCGCCGGCAGCTCCGCCACCTGATCTGACCTTCTTCTCTAATTCTGCAACCGCGTTATCAAGCGCTAAAAGCTTCTTCTCCAGCTCTGCCTTCTCCATCTCTAACTCCTTGATCTCATTTTCCTTTGCTTCGATCTTATCGAGCATCGCGCCCTTCTCGCTCTCGCTCAGAGCAGCCTGCTTGAGGAATACTGCCTGCTTCTCGGCATTAAGAACGATCTCCTGGGCAGCTGCCTCTGCAAGAACAGTGGCATTCTTCGAATCAGCAATAATGATGTTAGCTTCCTTGAGCTCAGCCTGAAGACCCTTGATCTGATCCTGGATCTCTTCTGACTGCTTGGCATATTCATTGAATTCCTTCTCAGCTTCGGATCTCTTTGTCTCGGCATCCTTAAGTTCATTCCTGGCTTTCTTAAGGGATTCCTCGAGTTCCTTTGTCTGCTGGGCTGCAGCCTTCTCGAAGTTTGCAATCTGGGCATTTAATTCATCACGCTTGGTTATGGCAATCTCTGCCTCAGCCATAACAGCCTTGGCCTTCTCGGTCATGTCGTCGAGCTCGGCCTGAGCCTGCTTGTTGCGCTCTTCGAGCTGAACAATGATATGATCTCTTTCAGCCTGTGCTTCAGCAATGAGCTTCTCTTTCTCGGCATTGGCTATATCTCTGTCACGCTCGGCTTCCTGCTTCATCTTAAGAGCTTCTGCAGACTGCTTCTCCGCGAGCTTCTTATGCTCTTCGGCGATCTTGACCTTCTCTTTCTCAAAGTCTTCATTGAGCTTGACGATCTTATCTTCAGCAGCCTTGATCTCTTTTTCCTTCTCAGCCTTGATCTTGTCGGCGTTGTCCATCATGTTCTGGACTTCCTGAGCCTGAGCGATGAGCTCATCTCTCTTTGCCATTGCTTCGGCATATTCCTTCTCGACCTGAGCTGCAAGCTGTTCTGTCTGCTTCTGTGTCTCTTCGTAGATCTTCTGCTGTTCTATTCTTGCCTGTTCGACGAGAGCATCGTGTTCCTTCTGGGATTCCTTCTTGGCCTTCTCGAGCATCGTGTTGGCTTCCTTGCGGAGAGCATCACGCTTGTCGCGCGCTTCGATGACCTCATTACGTATGGACTCTACGGAAGCCTCCAATGCCTCCTGCTCTGCAAGTCTCTTCTTCTGAAATGTCGTGAACTCTTTATCAAGCTTCTCCCTCTCGTTCTCGAACTGTTCCTTCATGCTCTCGTAGTCACGCTTAAGCTTATCCATAGCCTCGAGGATCCTCTTCTCCTCTTCGGAACGCTTAGCTTCTGCACGGGCTATATTCTCTGCCTGCTTCTGATCAAGGACCTTCTTCGCTTCGGCCGCAGCCTCATCGTTATTGCCCTGGGAAGCTTTCTGGAAATCGTATTTGCACATTGAGCAGCGGGCAACGTTGTCCCCCATCATTACGCCGCAAACCGGACATCTCTTCATAAATGAATCTCCTACCAAAATAAGCGCGCGCAAACCACACGCGCAAAAAATTTATGTGTTTATTATATACCAGCGCACTTGAAATTATTAACTTTTCTTAAATCATTTTTATAAATTTTTAGTTAATTTTCGGATAGAGCCCTTATTTTAAAGGCTTCTTTTTGTGTGCGTTGCCTTATGTGTACATCAGATACCCGCAAATATAATTAATTAATTGCTTGTTAGGAGGGCACAAATGAAAAGATTCATTACAAGATCCATCGTTGCAGTATCTGCATTAGGTCTTCTTGTCACATCTTTAGCGGGATGCGGCAAAAAGAATGCTGATGCAAATAACTGCGCAGTCGTAGGCATCACACAGGAACCGGGCATCTTCGATCCGCACACAGTGGTTGCTGCAGGGGACGAGGAGATCATCTTCAATGTTTATGAGGGACTTTACAAATACGATCACGAGGGCAATCTCAATCCCTGTCTTGCAACAGGAGTCGAGATATCTGCTGACGCTTCCGTATACACTTTCACGATCAGGGACGGAGTCAAATTCCATGACGGTTCAGATCTTGATGCATCAGATGTCGTATATTCACTCAAGCGTGCTTCCGGACTTCTTGACGGTCAGGACGGCACCGCGCTCGTAAGCGAGCTTGATTCAATAAGGGACGTCACGGCGTCATCCGACGGAAAGGTCGTTGTTACTCTCGAGAGCTCAAACAGCGAGCTTCTGAGCTATTTCACGACCGGTATCATCCCGGAAAATTACGATAACTGCCAGCAGGCACCCGTAGGAACCGGCCCTTTCAAGTTCGATTCCTACAACCCGGGCCAGAGCGTTATCCTCAAGAAGAACGAGAATTACTGGCAGAAGGGCCTTCCCTACCTCGACAGCGTCACATTCAAGGTATGCGCCGATATGGATGCAGGCCTTACAGAGCTTGCTTCAGGAAGCATCGATATCTTCCCTTATCTCACAACAGACCGCGCAAACCAGCTCGATTCTTCAAAGTACAACATCTTGTCCAACGGTTCGAACATGGTCCAGATCTTTGCTCTCAACAACAGCGTTGAGCCTTTAAATGACGTAAGAGTGCGCAAAGCAATCAACTATGCGATCAACAGAAAAGACATCATCTCCGTCACAATGGACGGTGCAGGAGTCGAGCTTACAACAGCAATGAGCCCTGCCATGGGAAGTTACTATGACAAGTCACTCGACGGTACTTTCGACCAGGATATCGAGAAGGCAAAAGCACTTCTTGCGGAAGCAGGATATGAGAACGGCTTTGATATCTCATGCACGGTTCCTTCTTCATATCTCATCCACGTAAACACAGCCGTAGAGCTTGCTTCCGAGCTTAAAGCCGTCGGTATCAACATGGAGATCAAGCAGGTTGACTGGGCTACATGGCTCGATCAGGTATATGCCGGCCGCCAGTATGACACTACAGTAATCGCACTTACGAGCACATATGCTCCCTACGATGTTCTCGGCCGCTATAAATCAACAGATGACGGCAACTTCATCAATTACTCAAACTCAACAGTCGACGAGCTTCTTACACGCATCCCGCAGACTGCCGATGTTAACGAGAGGACCGCTCTCTACCATCAGGTTTTAGGCTGTCTTACGGAGGACGCATGCTCTGCATACATTCAGGATCCCACAACGATCACTGCAGTATCCACCAGACTTGAAGGTTATAATGTATATCCTATGTACGTTCAGGATATGTCAAAGGTAAAGCTTGCAGGGAACTGATCCGTACTTCACAAATGATCTCATTATGGACCGTCTCTGATGAGGCGGTTCATTTATATTTGGCGCAAAAGCATATATAATAGGTTTTTACTATGGATCCGGTATTATGACGGGGGGATATAGAATTGCAGGGCAAGGCAGGATATTTTGTCGGAAAACTCATAGAGCTTCTGGTGACACTTCTTCTTGTGTCACTGCTTGTTTTCGCTGCCTTCTCGATAATACCGGGAGATACTGCAAGAGTTATGCTCGGACCGGATGCATCGCAGGCACAGGTCGATCTTCTGAGGGCGGAGTTAGGTCTCGACAGACCGCTCGTCATACGCTATTTCTCATGGCTCTTCGGTCTTTTCACCTTCAATCCCGGCACGTCCTACGCTTATAACATGAGTGTCGGCGAGCTGATCGCTCAAAGGCTTCCGGTCACCATCGGAATGAGCGCTGTAGCAATGATCATGGTAATCCTGATCTCCTATCCGCTTGCCGTCATAAGCGCTCGAAAACCAGGGCGGGCAGGAGACCAGATATGCTCTGTCATCGGTCATATTCTTTTTGCGATCCCGCCTTACGTCGCATCTCTGCTTCTGATCCTTCTTGCAAGTTCGGTATTCTCGCTCATGACAGCAGGTACATACGTTAAGCCTTCCGATGACTTCGCAGGCTATATCGGCTGCCTGCTGCTTCCGTCTTTTGCGATCGCGCTTCCGAAGATCGCTATGAGCTTCAAGTTCCTCAGATCCTCCATAATCGAGCAGAGAACTGCAGATTATGTCCGGACATCCAAGAGCCACGGCTTATCGGACCTCAAGATCCTTGTCCGCCACGTTCTTCCGAACTCAAATGTCTCGTCGATCACGATAATATCGATAATCCTCTCGGATATCCTCGGCGGAAGCCTCATAGTCGAGCAGGTCTTTAATCTGCCGGGTCTCGGACGTCTTCTGCTTTCCGCTATATCGCGCCGCGATTTCCCGCTTCTGTCGGGTATCGTCTTCTATCTTGCATTTATAACAGTTATCCTGTACTTCATTTCCGACATCGCCGCAAGCCTTGCCGACCCGAGGATCAGGCTGAAATAGAGGCTTAGACAAGATGCAGCAGATAAAGAGAACAAAGCCAAAGACATACAGGTCACCTGACGCTTCCATCTTCTATTCGGTGGGCATAGTGCTGCTCGCTTTTGTTGTGCTTACATTCATTGTTTCCTTATTTGCTACACCTTATTCCCCGGATGCTACAGATGCCGCTTCCAAACTGCTGGCACCCTGTCCCGCGCACCCGTTCGGAACCGACAATTTCGGCCGCGATGTCCTGTCGCGCGTAATGTCCGCATCCAAATACACGATCTTTATATCCGTTGCAGGTGTCGCCATCTCTTTGATCCTCGGAACCGTATCCGGCATTCCGGCAGGCTATTTCGGGGGTCTTGCAGACAGGGGGATAATGCTCCTCGGCAACAGCATAATGTGCTTTCCGGGCATTCTTCTGGCTCTTGTAGCCGTTGCCGTATTCGGTGCTTCGGTCACAAACGTCATATGGGCTTTGGGACTTGTTTTTGCGCCGACATTTGCAAGGGTATGCAGAGTCGGGACCATGGAGATAAAAGAACTTGATTACATTACACATGCCCGCGTCATGGGCGTAAAGCCTCTTCGTATAATGACACTTCACATATTCCCGAATCTCGTTCCGCAGCTTCTGCCGGCGACGGTGATCGGCCTTGCGAACATGACGCTGTTTGAATCCGGAATGAGTTATCTGGGACTTGGCGTTCAGCCACCGGACGCTTCTTTCGGCAAGATGCTATCCGATGCACAGGCGTATATCCGTGTCGCACCCTGGCTCATAGTATTTCCCGCAATGATGCTGGTATTCTACATCCTGGGTCTCTACTTTATCTCTGAGGGGCTCCGTGTCACCCTCTCAAAAGGAGGTAAACGATGACCCGTCATATACATATAGTTAAAGTCCATCTCCTGACTCTCGCTTTCCCGACCGGAAAGGATCCCGATCCGAAGCCGGTTCTGGACGATGTTGATTTCGGTATCCGTGACGGAGAGATATTAGGTCTTATCGGCAATTCCGGCAGCGGCAAGACAATGACTTCACTTGCCATAGCAGGACTTCTTCCCGAAGCCGCTTCGATTACCTCAGGCTCTATCAAATTTGCAGGGAAAGACCTTCTTGAGATGGATCCGAAGGAACGCCGCGCCATGCTCGGCAGGGATATCGGCATGATATTCCAGGAACCCTCAACAGCTTTAGATCCTCTGATGACATGCGGCAAACAGCTGGAAGAAGTCCTTACGGCACATAAAGATCTTAAAATGACTCCGGAAGAACGTCATAAAGCAATAATGGACATGCTTGAGACTGTAGGGTTCGATAATGCCGAAGAGCTGTTCAGCCGCTATCCTCACCAGCTTTCAGGCGGTCAGCGCCAGAGAGTCCTTATTGCAGGAGCTGCGCTTCTCAAGCCGCGTCTTCTTATCTGCGATGAACCCACTTCATCTCTTGATACCGTGACGACAGTATCGATCCTTGCGCTTCTTAAGGACCTTTGCCATAAGCTTCACATAACGATATTGTTTATCTCTCATGACCTTTCTGCCGTAAGAGGCTTCTGTGACCGTGTAATGGTCATGAAAGACGGCAGGATAATAGACAGGGATACTGCATCCGATATCCTGACCAACCCTAGAAACAGTTATACAGCCGAGCTTCTTACCAACGCAAGACTCGACACGAGGATACTCGGATTTGAGCCTGCGACTGTTGATTATTCCAGAAGCCCCGTGCTTACTGCAAAGGGGATCACGGCAGGATATAAAAGATCACTTTTCGAGCGCGTAAAGAAAAACGGCGGCGATGAAGCTGAAGACAAAAACGTGCTTCACGACGTATCTTTGGAAGTATTCCCGAACGAGATACTCGGACTGATCGGTGGCTCAGGAAGCGGCAAGACAACACTCATCAGATCGCTCCTGGGACTTCTGCCGCATGAAGGCACGGTCAATATCAGGAGTTCCAGTACAGGCGCGATATTCCAGGATCCGGTGTCCTGTCTGAACCCCGCTCACACGGTAAAATGGCACTTGACAGAAGCACTCAGGGCTTCGGGCAAAAAGACCGCCGGCACCCTGAAAGAGCGCAGAGAGCGGACTTATGCAAGAATAACCGGAGTGCTTGAAGAATGCGGCCTGGGCGAAGAATATCTCCTCCGCCGTCCCAATGAACTGTCAGGCGGTCAGCGGCAGAGGGTCGCTATTGCAATGTGCCTTATCCAGGAACCGTCACTGATAATTGCTGATGAGCCTTTCTCATCTCTTGACGCAAGTTCATCAGCAGAGCTTCTAAAGATCATGACCGATATCAACAGAGAACGCAATACCGCGTTCCTTCTTATAACTCACAATATCCATATAGTAAGAAAGATTGCACCGAGAGTTATCGTGATGAGCAACGGAAGGATATGTGAGGAAGGAACAACGGCAGAGGTCCTCGGCAATCCGAGATCCGAAGCTGCGGCAGCGCTCCTCGAGGCGGAACGCCTTATTCACGGAAATTAAATAAAGAAGGGCTGCTCCTAAAGAGCAGCCCATCTCAAGGGTGATCTATATAAAGTGAAGTCACTTTTATATATTCGTCTATATTGTAACGCCCCTTTCACCCATTATCTTTACGTATCTAAATACAATTTTTAATGTTTTTGTAAACACTGAAGGAACTGTTTTCCTTTGTTCAGATCCTGCGGGAGCGTCAGGAAAGTTCCAAACCGTACTTGTCGCTAAGCCATGCCTTCTGTTCGCCGGAAAGATTCTTTACATTCCAGTTGCCCCATTTAAATCCGGGGAATCCGGGGTAAGGATTATCTCCGTATTGTTGCTGGAATACCCATGGACTTCCTGAGTCGATCGTCATATCGTAAGAACCGTCATCATTCTTCTTAAGTGTGATCTTCTCTGTGTTATTTGAACCTTCGCAAAGAACTACTTCGCCTGACTCTGACATGCTGACTACGCCTCTGGGACAGTTATCGCCGGGAGTAACATATCCGTTGCTGGCTGTATAGGGACCGACAGTCTGTGGACCAGTTAAGCTGTCTGGAGTGGTGCCCTTCTTTGTTGTCTCTGTCGGCTCCTCGGAAGACTCTGAAGATGTTGATCCTTCAGTAGATTCTTCGGAAGGTGTATTTGCTGAAGTCTCCTCTTCGGTTGAAACAGTAGATTCAGAAGTTCCTTCCTCCGGGATGTAAGTACCGCTCGTGTCACCGGGATCCTGATCAGCGCCATAGGACTTGACCTTCTTCCATGCCTCTGATTCGAAAAGCCCGACATCATGTTCCTTCTTCAGACGCTTGTTTGTTTCTTCGGAATTCTTCAGTGTTACTGCAACACCTACGAAAGCCGCTGCGGAAACGATAATTATGATCGATACTACGATCAGGATTTCTGTGAGGGTAAAACCTCTCTTATTGAATCTGGATTTCTTCATATAGATCACTCTCCCTTTTATCAAGCTTTGCCTTCGCTGATAATCTGATTATAAAAGACCAAATCGTTAAAATTCAATCATCAAGATATTGATTTTATGAGAGCGTTTTAAACAATATGTAACAAAGAATTAAACTGATTTTGTCGATATTATATTCCGGGCTTCATTTATTAAAAAACCTTTAGAATTAGGGCATTTCTCTTCAAGATAGTGCTCGAAGACTTTTGTCAGGATCTCTCCTACTTCAGGTCCTTCCTTTACGCCCAGAGCGATGATATCCCTGCCGTCTATCTCAAGGTCTTTTACATCGAAAACCGCACCCGACAGCTTCAGTTCCTCACCGATCTTCATCAGCTCCTCAAGCCTTTTGATCCTGTTCTGTCCCAGAGGCGAATGAGCCAGTATGTCGGCCCTCTGAAGAACAACAAGTTTATTAAGGATCTGTTCAGGATACTCACTCATGAACCTATGGACTTCGACCCTGTCCGGCTTCTTATAGGTATCGTGAAGCTTTACCAGCAGGCACACATCGGCAATAAACTGCTTCGGATACTTCAGTTCATTCAAGACCCTTTCGGCTATCACGGCGCTTACCAGCGGATGGCCTTTCATGTGGCCTTCACCGTTCTCACCGAGTTTGAAGCAAGTAGGCTTTCCGAGATCGTGAAAGAGCGCCGCCATTGAAAGTTCGGCATCCCTGCCTTTCCCTTCCTCACAGGGAATCTCAGAAAGCACATCCAGAGTGTGCTCCAGAACATCCCTGTCGTGGAAGTTCGACTTCTGGTCGAAGCCTCTGCATACCGCTATCTCAGGTATTACCACACTTAAGATCTTCCACCCTGTCCTTATGGCCTGAGGCGCATACCTGCCCGTAACTATGCGTTCAAGCTCGGCCGCAATACGCTCCCCTGCTATATGCTTCAGTTCATCCGCATGAGACTCCATCGCCCCGAGAGTCTTGTCTTCAATATCAAAACCCAGTACCGATGCGAACCTTATGCCTCTTAATATCCTTAATGCATCCTCGCCAAACCGACTGTCCGGATCACCCACTGCCCTTATCAGGTGATCTTCGCAGTCCTTCTGACCGCCTTCGGGATCAAAGATCTTTCCGTCACAATCCATGTACATCGCATTAATCGTGAAATCCCTCCGGCTTACATCATCTTCTATCGTCGTCTTGAATACGACCTCGTCAGGCCTTCTCAGATCTGTATATGTTCCGTCCTCGCGAAAAGTCGTCACTTCGACGTCGCCCTCTTCTGTCACAGCCGTAACCGTTCCGTGCTTTGCCGCGTTATCGTAGTAATTGATTCCGGAATCCTTAAATATGTTTACGACCTCATCCGGTCTTGCGGAGGTGGCAACATCGTAGTCGTGAGGGATTTTCGAGAGCACGATATCGCGTACGGCACCGCCGGCCACATAGGCTTTGTGGCCTTTTGAAACTATCAGTGAAAGGATCTCTCTTACGTATAAGGGGATCCTGTTTTTATCAGAAGAAATATCAGTCATATTAAAAGTATAGCAATTAAATTGGTAACTTGCTTATCCGTATCAGATAAGAAATATACGGCTTGAATCGTCATATTCTTGAAATAATATTGACGCTGTTGTTTGGATATAATAATTCTGTTTATTCTAAACAAGTGCTTTATTTTTGGAGGGGATAACATGTTTTTTACCAGAAGACCTTACCGTATCGATTCCGTTTATTATGAAGACAGCACCCTCAAGATCGGATGCGAATGCCAGGAATATTCCGAGTCCGTTACCGGCGGAAAGGGTTCTTTCAAGGATACAAAAGGCAGGATAACAGTATCCCTCTTCTCACCTGCAAATAACATCATCACCGTTAAGGTGACCAATCACCATGCAGAGCCCCGTGCAAGATCGTCTTCCGTAATAGAACTTTCCCCTTCGGGATTCGGAACATTGGAAGACATGGGCAGTTTCCTGGCATTCAAGAGCGGTCATCTCGAAGCCCATATCAATAAGACTGTTTTCTCTCTTAAATTCATATACTGCGGCAACGAACTCTTAAACCAGACTTCCTCAATGCCCATCTTCTACAAAACTGATTCAGGTACTGAACACTGCTATACGGTATCTGCCGAAGCAAGTTCAGGCGCATCCATAGATCTTAAGCCCAGAGAGCTTTTATACGGACTCGGCGCGGCAGGTGCATCGGTCATCCGCAACGGTCAGAAAGTCAAGTGCCTCGACACATCCAAAGCATCCGGAAGGAATAACGTGCCTTTTATCCTTTCTGATTCCAAGTACGGTCTATTCATCAACACCAACCGTCCGGTTACTGTGGATGCCGGATCAGAGAACGGAAGGCTCAGCTTTGAATCAGAAGGCGAAGAGCTCGAGTACGGCATCATTTCCGGCGATACACTTACCGAGATCATGGAAGTGTTCACACAGCTTAACGGCCGCACACCTGCTGTTCCTTACACATCAGGCGGCATAGCACTTGCTCTTGATGACGATTACACGATCACCGCACAGGGAATAATCGATTCACTCAAAGCTGCTAAAAGCGCAGGTCTTGCTGTCAGCGAGCTCTGGCTCGGCAACTCCTGGCATCCGGATTATGCTCCTTACGGCTTTACTTTCGACACAACGAGATTCCCCGATCCTTCAGGCTTTGCAAAAACTCTCAGCGATATGGGTGTTGCAGCCGGAATATCGATTAATCCGTTTGTCTCAGAAAGAGCACCCGAATATACCGAGCTTCTTGACGCAGGTCTTCTTGTCTCTTTCCCCGACGGAAGAGCGGTCCTCTGCGATGCGGACAAGGGCGGCGTTGCATGCCTCGACTTTAACTTTCCCGATGGAAGAAGCTGGCTGATCAACACATGCACAGGCCTTGCAAAGAACGGCTTTGGTCTATTCGAATCCAACTTCAGTAATGCCCTTTCAGGAGCCTTTACAAAAGCTTCCGGCAAGAAGGATTACCTTATCAATTACACAAGCATACTTAACTCCACTTTGAGTGATGTATCCGCCAGGGAGCGCGGCCGCTTAGGTTCATTTATCATCACGGACCAGGTCAACGCAGGCGATCAGAGCGCGCCCTTCATGAATATCTTCTGCGGCACGGCACCTGATCACTCCGATCTCGGCGCGGCTGTAAAGAACTCTATCTCGTACGGCATCACCGGCTTCGGAGGTATCAATATCGATATTCCGTCATGCGAACTTATTGATCAGAAGCTTTTCGACCGCTGGACAGGATTTGCGGCATATGCGCCTCATGCCAGGTTTACGGGCTCTCTCAAGTTCCTGGAAAATGCAGCTTTAATAGACTCCATTAAAGCATTCTGCGCCATAAGGACAGCACTTGCTCCGTATATCTATTCCTCATTATGCGAAAACATCAACTTCGGCACACCCGTCATCCGCGCAATGGCGCTTGAATTTGCAGGGGATCCCGCTGCATCCTCATTCGATTCCGAATATATGCTGGGCTCCTCACTTCTGGTTGCTCCGGTCACTTCTTCAAATGACTCTTCAAGGATATATATCCCTTCAGGAGTATGGACAGATTTCATGACACACGAGAAGGTTCAGGGACCCCGCTATATATCACGTAAGACTACCGAGAACACTGTTCCCGTATTTGTCCGTCCCAATTCGATCATCCCTACGAGAACACCTGATTCCAACAGCGGCATCGGTTCTCTCGATAATCTGACATTCACATGCTTCGGTCTCGGCCAGGGGTCTGCTGCCGCTTGCGAGGTTTTCGCTGTCGGAGGACAGGGATCAGGCGTCATAACCGCGGAAGTTGAGGGCAACAAGATCATTGTGCGCACCAAGAACCTCGGCGGCACAAAGCACCTTATCCTCTCAGGGATCTTCAATGTTGTCGGACTGTCTGAATCCGTACCTGACAAGCTCAGCTACGGCACATCGATAGAATTCAGTTCTACTGAACTCGTGATCAGCCTTGGTTAACGGAAGGTGTCACTGAATCAAAGAACTCAATAAGATCTTTAAAGTATTCCTCCTTCACGGGCTCATTCTGGATCTCGTGACGGTAAGGACCGTAGTTCTTTGACTTAACATTTCCGCCGGCTTCCTTCATTTTTGCAATGACCTTCTCGACTCCCGTACCGTAGCTTCCGACAGGATCCTCCTGACCATATGTGAAGAAGCACGGAATGTCCGGGATCTGCGAAAAAGCTTCCTTGCTCTGCATGAACTTTATGATATTGAACAGCGTTCTGAATCCGTCGTTTGTAAAGCAGAAGCCGCACATCGGATCTTCAGCATATTTGCTGACTTCCTCAGGGATTGTGGACAGCCAGTCAAGGCCCCCTCTCGGATTCTTGATCCTTTTCGTGTAACTTCCGAATGCAATGATGTTAATGAATCTGTTCTTCTTTTTCTTATTGAACAGGCATCCTAACCCGGCGAGGAATCTGCCCATGCCGACTGCGGGATTCGGACCTGCCGTAGATGCAAATACGAAGCCGTCAAACTGCTTGCTGTATCTCGGTGTCGAGAAGATCGATCTTACAATAAATGATCCCATTGAATGTCCGTAAAGAATGTATTTCAGGCCGTCAGTTCCGAAGCGCTCTGCCGCGTATTCGTGAAGACCCATAATGTCAGTGAGGAGCAGCTTCCAGGAATCCTTTGCTCCGCCGAAATATCCCTTCGGATATCCTGCGTCTTTATTGAGAAAGTATGTCTCACCGTGTCCGGGCATATCCATTCCGGCCACATGATAACCTGCCTCGTTGAAATGCGCGATCATCTCGGAGTAGCGTTCGATATACTCTGCCATTCCGTGACAGATCTGAACTACACCCTTGATCTCGGGTGCGGAAGAAGGATAGAAGAACGCCACTATCTTATATCCGTTGCCTATAGAACTTACAAATTCTTTTCTTTCCGGGGTAAGCTGTGTCATACAGTTCCTCCTTTACCTTCTTCTTCTGCCTCTTATAAGTAAAAGTCTTAATAAAGTTACTGCAGAGCTTGCAAGTGCGACTGCATAAGTATCACCTGCTGCCCAGAGCACCTTCTTTGCTGCCTTAAGCTGGTCGTCTGACACCCAGCCGAATTCCTTCATTGCCTTAAGGCCTCTTCTGCTCGCATCACGCTCGATAGGGAGAGTAACCAGATAAAAGAGAAAAACAGCGCCGTAAAGGACTATACCAATAGTGCTTATCTTGTATCCGAGATCGCCGGCCTCTACAGTACTTGCGGCATACATGATGATCACGCCAATTATTACCACCCATACACTGAGGCGTGACGTGATGCTCGCTACAGGAGCTATTGCCTGACGGATCTTATAAATAAACATACCGGAATGCGCCTGGCAGGCATGACCGCACTCGTGGGCTGCTACGGCAACAGCTGTAATCGAATTCATCCCGTAAGTCGTATCTGACAGATTGATCGTATCTTCCTTCGGATTATAGTTATCTGTCAGGTCGCCCCTTGTATGCTGTATCTCGACATTGTAGATCTCATTTGCCTGCAGCATCTCGCGTACGCAGGTGTTCGAATCCTTGAGACTCATAACAGTCTCTTCGCTGTATTTCTTTATCAGCCTGTTAAGTCTTGCCCTGACTATAAGGCTCCAGACCATTATTCCGATTGCAAGAATGTAATAGATAAGTCCCGAATTAATGATCGATTGCAGCAGCATATAACCTTTGCACCCCCGTTTCTTAAGACAATTATTTTAAGATTATTCTATCATCTTTCTCGCCGGGCACGTTCTGAATATAAATACCCGGATATATTCTTATTGTCATTCCGGGATTTTTTTATACAATAGAAAACATTAAAATTTTTAAATGAAACATAATATACCAACTTGTATTGTAGTATGTTACCATATGTGTGATCCCATGGATCGCCTGAATATTACTTCCGGGAGGGATAGGAGATGTTTGAGATAAAGACAAAAGAACTGCTAGGACCAAAGGTCTGGCGAATGGATATCTATGCTCCGCTCGTTGCAGGCAAAGCTATGCCGGGACAGTTCCTTATCGTCAGGGTTGATAAAGACGGAGAGAGGATCCCGCTTACTGTATGTGATTACGACAGAGACCGGGGTCTCATCACGATCGTCTTCCAGACAGTCGGAGCTGAGACAGAGCGCATGAGCCGACTTGCCGAAGGCGACTGCTTTGCTGATGTTGTAGGTCCTCTGGGACGTCCGTCAGATCTTGTCGATCTCCCTGTTGAAGAACTCAAGGCCAAGAAGATCCTTTTCATCGCAGGCGGCGTCGGAACCGCTCCCTGCTACAACCAGCTCAAGTGGCTTCACGACAACGGTGTTGCAGTCGACTGCATTCAGGGCGCAAGGACAAAAGAACTGCTCATTCTTGAAGATGAGATGAAGGCAGTCTGTGAGAATCTTTATTTTGCTACAGATGACGGCTCCTACGGCATCCACGGCAATGTCTGCGTCGCTTTGCAAAAACTCTGGGATGATGGTGTCCGCTACGACCACTGCGTCGTAATAGGTCCCATGATCATGATGAAGTTCGCCTGCCAGCTTACCAAAAAGCTCGGAATACCTACTGTAGTATCCATGAACACAATAATGGTCGACGGCACCGGAATGTGCGGTGCATGCAGGCTTCTTGTCGGCGGTGAGGTAAAGTTCGCATGTGTTGACGGTCCGGAATTCGACGGCTGGGAAGTCGACTTCGATCAGGCTATGCAGCGTTCCCGCCTCTACAAGACTCAGGAAGGCGAGCTCATGTTAAAGCTCACCGAAGGCGATACCCACAGCGGTAACTGCGGTGTCTGCAAGTAAGGTTTTCGGGCAAGGAACAGGAGAATATAAGATGAAAATAGATGTATTTAAGAAAGTACCGGTCGCAGAGCAGGATCCTAAGGTCCGTGCCACAAACTTCGACGAGGTCAACTTAGGTTATACAAAGGAAGAAGCAGTACTCGAGGCATCACGCTGCCTTAACTGTAAGAACGCCCGCTGTATGCAGGGCTGCCCTGTATCTATCAACATCCCGGGCTTTATATCAAAGCTCAAGGACGGCGATATTGAGGGCGCATATCATGTGATATCCCTGTCATCATCACTCCCCGCCGTATGCGGCCGCGTTTGTCCCCAGGAGACACAATGCGAAGCGCAGTGCATTAGAGGCGTCAAGGGCGAGGCAGTATCTATCGGCCGCCTCGAAAGATTCGTTGCAGACACTGCAAGGGAAATGGGAATCAAGCCCCAGCTTCCTGCTGATATGGTTAAGAAAGGCAAGAAAGTAGCAGTCATCGGCGCAGGCCCCTCCGGCCTTACATGCGCAGGCGATCTCGCGAAAATGGGATACGACGTGACGATCTTCGAAGCCCTTCACAAGGCAGGCGGAGTGCTCGTTTACGGCATCCCCGAATTCCGTCTCCCCAAGGAGAAGGTAGTTGCCAAAGAAGTCGAGAACGTTAAAGCTCTTGGCGTAAAGATCGTAACTGATGCAGTCATCGGCCGCGCTCTCACGATCGACGACCTGTTCGACAAGGAAGGCTTCTCTGCCGTATTCATCGGCTCCGGCGCAGGTCTCCCCCGCTTCATGAACATCCCCGGTGAACAGTCACTCGGCGTTTTCTCCGCCAACGAATACCTCACAAGATCCAATCTCATGGGTGCATTCTCACCTGATTCCAGAACACCGATCATGAGAGCAAAAAAGGCTGTTATAGTAGGCGGCGGCAATGTTGCAATGGATGCAGCACGTACCGCTAAGCGTCTTGGCGCAGAGGTCCACGTAGTTTACCGCCGTTCCGAAGCTGAGTTTCCCGCACGTGTTGAAGAGGTTCATCACGCAAAGGAGGAGGGCATTATCTTCGACCTTCTCACAAATCCTGTCGAGATCATCGCTGACGAGAACGGCTGGGTTAAGGGCTGCACATGCATTCGCATGGAATTAGGCGAGCCCGATGCAACAGGCAGAAGGTCACCCGTTCCGGTTGAAGGCTCTGAGTTTACTATCGAATGTGACGCGGTGATCATGTCACTCGGCACATCTCCTAACCCCCTTATCAAGACGACTACTTCCGGACTTGAGACTAACAAGCGCGGCGGCATCATCGTAGATGAGTCGGAAATGACAACAAGAGAAGGTGTTTTCGCAGGCGGCGACGCAGTAACCGGTGCGGCAACCGTAATCCTCGCTATGGGTGCCGGAAAATCAGCCGCAAAGGGCATCGACGAATATCTGTCAGCTCAGTAATCACCCTAAGCTGTATTTCTCCTTTACGCGCTCGTCGGGTTCATAGCCCGCCAGGTAATCATCAGCAAGCCTGATCAGCCATGACCCACAAAAAAAGCCCGCACCCAAAACGGGCACGGGCTTTTAATAGATCAGTTTAAAATCAACTTATGCGTTGCAGATGATGGAGAAATCCTCAGCCTTGAGGGAAGCACCGCCTACGAGACCGCCGTTGATGTCCTTCTGAGAGAAGAGACCTGCTGCGTTCTTAGCATTGCAGGAGCCGCCGTACTGAATTGTAAGAGCAGCTGCTGTATCAGCATCATAGAGTTCAGCGATAACGCCACGGATGAATGCGCAAACTTCCTCAGCCTGCTCGTCTGTAGCTGTCTTGCCTGTGCCGATAGCCCAGATAGGCTCATAAGCGATAGTGATCTGGCAGAGCTTGTCAGCAGGGATATCCTTGAAAGCGCCAACGATCTGACCCTTGATCCAGTCAAATGTCTCGCCCGCTTCACGCTGAGCAAGAGACTCACCGCAGCAGATGATAGGTCTTACACCATACTTGAGGAGAGCAAGAGCCTTCTTGTTAACTGTCTCGTCTGTCTCTGCGTTGTATTCACGTCTCTCGGAGTGGCCGATGATGCAGTAATTTACGCCCATCTTAGCAAGCCAGAGAGGTGAGATCTCGCCTGTGAATGCACCCTTCTCTTCGAAGTGGCAGTTCTGAGCAGCGATCTTGATGTTTGTGTAAGCAGCAGCCTCAACTGCAGCAGCGAGTGCTGTAGCAGGAACGCCGAGAGCGATTCTTGATGTAGCGTCCTTAACGAGGGGCTTGAGTGCTTCGATAAGCTTAACTGCATCTGCAGGGATACCGCAGTTCATCTTCCAGTTGCCTGCTGCGAATGTTCTGCCGATTACTCTGTCGTTGAGGCAGTCGATACCGGGGAGAACCTTACCCTCGATGTACTCGAGAGAAGCGCCGCCGCCTGTGGAGATGTGTGTAACCTTATCTGCGAAGCCGAGCTTCTCGATAGCAGCTGCGGAGTCACCGCCGCCGATGATTGATGTGCAGTCTGCATCAGCGATTGCCTGAGCGATAGCCTTTGTACCAACTGCGAACTTCTCGAACTCGAATACGCCTGCAGGGCCGTTCCAGATAACTGTCTTAGCGCCCTTGATAGCTTCGGAGAACTTAGCGATAGTCTCAGGTCCGATGTCGAGACCCTGCCAGCCGTCAGGAATTTCCATCGTAGGAACTACCTTGCTGTTAGCGTTTGCATCGAATGCGTCAGCAACAACAGTGTCTGTAGGGAGAAGGAGCTGAACGCCCTTCTCTTCTGCCTTAGCGAGGATCTCCTTAGCGAGGTCAACCTTGTCAGCCTCGAAGAGGGAGTCGCCGATCTGGCCGCCCTGAGCGCCGATGAATGTATAAGCCATACCACCGCCGATGATGATGGTGTCAGCCTTGTCCAAGAGGTTTGTGATAACGCCGATCTTGTCGGAAACCTTAGCGCCGCCAAGAATAGCAACGAACGGTCTTGCCGGATTATCGAGTGCGCCGCCGATGAAGTCGATCTCTTTCTTGATGAGATAGCCGCATGCGGAAGGCAGGAAGTTTGCAAGACCTGCTGTGGATGCATGAGCACGGTGAGCTGTACCGAATGCGTCGTTAACGTAGAGGTCAGCCATGGAAGCGAGCTCTGCTGCGAACTTAGGATCGTTCTTTGTCTCTTCCTTGTGGAAACGGACGTTCTCGAGCATGAGAACTTCGCCATCCTGAAGAGCTGCAGCCTTAGCCTTAGCATCTTCGCCGATAACGTCAGCAGCTAATGTAACGGGCTGGCCGAGAAGCTCAGCAAGACGGTCTGCTGCGGGCTTCATTGAGAACTTAGCCTCAGGACCGTTCTTCGGACGTCCGAGGTGTGATACGAGGATAACCTTTGCCTTGTTGTCTACGAGGTACTTGATCGTAGGGAGAGCTCCCTTGATACGCTTGTCATCTGTGATCTTTGTGCCTGTCTCCTTGTCGAGCGGTACGTTAAAGTCAACGCGGACGATAACTCTCTTGCCGGCTACGTTCAGGTCTTCGACGCTTTTCTTGTCATACATTGCCATGAATAGTCACACTCCTGATTCATTATTTTGTGTTTTTTGGGAAACGCTTTGCTGCGCCTCTTATTTACTAACTCGAAAATTATACTATCTTCGCGCGATATATTAAAGCAATAAAAAAGGCGAGTTTGGCGAATATGGTGCCAAACCCGCAATATTTTCTCCTCTAAACGGTCTAGTGAAAATTATTTCCGGGAAGCGGTCTCAGGATTGCTCCTGATTTCCCTTGTTCTTGCCAAGGAGTGTTACGATCTCGTGGATCTTGAATACCTTCTGGCCGTCAACGTAGAATCTGTAGAGCTCGCCGTCCTTGTCGTAAATCTCGAAGTGCTTGCCGTATGATGCGACCAGGCCCCTCATCGTGTCGATCTCGAAAACCTTCCTCTCAAAAGGCGCGCTCGAATCAAGCGTTCTGTCCTTGTACTTTCTTAAAGGCTTGCCCTTCTTGTAAGGAATTCCTTCCTCGGCAGGACAGTCTGTACCGAAATAAGTGATCTCCTTATCGGTGATAGTGACCCTGCCCTTACCTGTTTTCGCGAACGTGAAACGGTCAAAGACCTTGAACAGATCCGCATTCATCTCCATCTTGAAGCCGCCTGCGTCAAGCTGCTCCTTGATGAGGCCCTTCTCCCATTCAGTCCATTTGTGCAGGTCATCGAAAACAACACACTGGGGATCGGCCTTCTCGATGAGACCTGTCGGCAGATATCTTGCGGCATTTCCGCAGTTGGAACACTGGATCATGTCGTGCTTGCCGGAATTCATGTACTGCATCGTGTACTCGGAACCGCACTTGGGGCACGCATAAGCGATGTTCTGAAGACCTGCGGCGAGCTTCTTGCTCTTGTAGGTCCTGGGGTTCTCGCGGATCCAGTCGTTCTCGTTATAATCAACGGCATCAAGGATCTTCTGCTGGAGCTCTTCTATCGTGGATTCCTTAACTTCGTCAGAATAGATCTTCCTAACGAACTCAGCGCTGATCCTGCCCCTTCTCATACCGGACTTGGACCATCTCGGCCATGCCATGTATGCACCGTGGATGTGCGCGATATATACGGATGCTCCCGCTTTCTTTGCAAGTCTTGCGACACCGTCGTCAAATGTGATCGACTTGCCGTCGACGTGTCTTGTAGCTTCAGGATATACGATGATGACACCGTTGCGCTTCATGACGCGCATCATGGCCTTGACTGCAGCGGTATCGACCACGAACTGCTTCTTGGGGATCGCTCCGCCAAGCTTGAACCAGTGACCCCAGCCCTTTGCCCTGAAAACAAACTCGCCTGTTACGAAGTTTGCAGGTCTTGCCTTGGTAAGGCGGTTGGTGACCATAGGGTCAAGATATGACTCGTGATTAGATATAACGATGATAGGTCCCTCGTGCTTGACGAACTCCATATCAGGCTTGACCTTGATATGGGTAAGCGCACAAACGATGGGCACAATGATATGAGAACCGACAAATCCGAACCAGAACTTGCTCGGTTCACAGCCTATATCATAGTCGCGCGGTGCCTTGGATCTGGAAGCCGCGTTGCTCACTTTCTCCTGCATTTCACTACTCCGTTATATCTCTATTGAAAAATGATAGCGTGAGTATTATACAACATTGTCAAGACCCTTGCAGGTTAGTTTCTCAGATTTATACTTTGTTAACGCTCTTTAAGGCTGAATCTATGATTCTATAATCCTTCCATCGGCAATCTTTACTATTCTGGACGCACCTTCAGCCATTTCCTTATCGTGGGTTACCATTACTATGGTTTTGCCGTTTTGGTTAAGTCTCTGAAACAGTTCAATAATCTGCTTCTTGGTCTGAATGTCGAGCTGACCCGTTGGCTCATCCGCCAGAAGGATTGGATTATCATTTACTATTGCTCTTGCTATCGCAACTCTTTGCTTTTGACCGCCGCTAAGCTTGATAACAGGCCTTCGGCTCAATTCCGAAATTCCGGTGAATTCAAGAGCTGTCTCTATCTTTTTCCTCATGTCTTTCCGGTTGCTCGAAAAATAGAACGGTACAACAAGATTATCGTATACAGTACGGCCGGGAATCAGGCCGAAATCCTGCAATACGATACTTACTTTGCTGTTGCGCATTCCGGCGAGTTCCTTCTCGCTCATCAAGGAAGTCGACTCGCCATTAATTCTTACAGTTCCATCAGTAGGCTTATCAAGGCAACCGATAAGATGCAAAAGTGTTGATTTGCCGGAGCCTGAAACACCGCAAACACTAAGGAACTCCCCTTCTTTAACTGTCAGATTCACTTTGTTAAGCGCGGTTATTTCCGGAGTATCCTTTGTATGGTAAACCTTGGTAACTTCTTCAAGTTCTATTATCCCGTTCATTTATCTTCCTTTCTGTGAATAAAGTGATGAACCGTAAGTTCCGCAACCGTGATGCAAATGAAAATTATATACACCGGGATTAAGCCCTTAACTTCGTATTGCTGTTTTAAAACCTTTAATAACACACGGAATATCAATGTTCCGCCTAAAAGTGACAGTAATATCAGCACCAGAAGATGAAGCATTTTGCATATAAGAATATATGCAGGTGTTGCACCGCAAAGCCTCAACGCTTTGAATTCACCCTGTCTTTTATTCATTATGTAATTTATCAGAGTGATGATGCTTGTCACTGATATCAATATCAGCAATGCGAATATCAGTTTTGATGAATTGATCTGATCCAGTGTTTTCCTGCTGTTATCAAGATAACTATCCACCCATCCACAGAGCAAAAGCTGCACTGAAAAAACCAGTGACAGCAGACATACGGCTGAGAGATTAATTCCTTTTTGTTCCCAAATAGATTTAAGCGTGAGCTTTACCATTTCATTCACTCCTTATTATCTCAATGGGAGACTGCCTTAAGACATGCAGATAAAACAACCCGCAAAGAAGGAAATATAAAGCAATAACGGATGAGCAGAATATAATGATTGCTTTGGCAGTAAAAATGTAAGATCCGTTGCCGACACTCAAAAAAATTGGATAATACCTGTACATAAGGATTCCGGCGATCATTCCAAGGATCATAACAGGCAATGTAGCAAAACACGACATCCCTATCACGCTTTTCCAAGTGCTGCCTTCAAGATAGTAGACTACCATCTCCTTTTTAAGAACCGACAACTGGATTATCGTATAAGACACCAATACAGAGAGTGTCAACACGGCCATTGCAACGAAGAGGACGTTAATCATGTCATTCATATCTTTGTTATCGTTATAACAAAGCTCTACATAGTGACTGAAATCATACGCTTCTCCCCTGCCGATAATTTCAGGAATCGTATTTTTCAGTTTTGCTATATCGAAATAGTTTCTCGGAGTAACTTTTATGTGGTCATACGACGGCCGGAAAGAAATCTGCGTTCCGTCATAAGCATCAATCCGTTTTGCAAACGCATATGCCGTAACGCCGCCAAAATCCGCAAGTTCACTTCTGAAAGAAGACTCATTAGTTGGTGGCATGTAAGAATCTTCGTCAAAAAAACCGGTAATCTTAAATACCCCTTCCAATCTGTTTAATTCACCTTTTGAGTTCACTGCGTTTATTCGCAATGTTATCTCATCACCAACATCATAGAGACCCATAAAGTTCGAAGTAATCAACAATTCATTGGATTCATCTGGAACTTCTCCCTTGATAATTTTCCAGGGAAACTCCTTCTCACTTTCACATAACGGTATTACATACATGCCGGGCCGCTTATATCGTTCATAGTCGGAAGACATATCGTCAAGGAAAACTGAAGTAGACCGGTACAAATATTCCGCCCGCTCTACCTCGTCAAGCAGATTTATCTGTTCCAGTATTTCTCCGGCTTTTTCGTCGGTTACATCTAAACTATGAATTCCATAACCAGGCGTATATAAGATTTCCTTATCAAGCCCATAATACCTGTACACATTAAGTCTCTGATTAAACCCTATATAGTGATTTATGCAATAGAGTCCCAGTGAACACAAAATGCTCGAAAGAAAAAAGAGGAAAACCGTCTTGAGCCAATTATCCCTGATGTATCTGAAATAAAGCAAAATCACAGTTTAATACATGAATAACGGGCATGTGTTGTATGAGACTCAAACCACCCTTCACGATAATAAGATGCAAAACATGGTGCAGCTAATGAAAGCAGCAAAATAACGGAAATAACCGCAGAAACAAATTTTTTCATATTAAACCCCATATAATTAAATCCCGGTTCGCAAACAAACATCTAAAGATAATGAACCGATTAGAGTAACTATATTCCAAGTATTTCTACTAGTACATCTTTAACTTATTCTCAATCTTCACAGATTTCCTTAATTTTTCTTGTTTTGTTTGCAGTGTCAAATACCATATGATAAAAACTCGGACATCGTGAAGATTTCATCAAATGGGATAACGGCTGTTTTGCATGCTGAGCAACAAATAAGGCGATGCCTTTAGACATCGCCTTACACACTGAAACTCATGCTTTTACTTCAAAACTTACGCTTTCACTTCAGAGTCTTTATTCTCGATACTGACCGACAGCTCCCCGCCGTCCTTAATGACGATCACCTTGCCGTCCTCGGCAGCCGCTCCCTGTGCAAGAAGAGCATCAGGATCAGTGGTCTCAACTGCGTCTATTATTGCGAGGTGGCCGGGCTTGACAATGCCGTCAAGCATAGCCTCCGAGAAACGGTCCTCGACCATGGCGGTAATGACTCTTCTCAAAGGTCTTGCGCCGTACTGCGGATCGTAGCCCTTCTTTGCAAGGAGCTCCTTCGCGCTCTCGGTAAGCTCGATATCCATGCCGAGATCTTTGATCCTTCTTCCTACCTGCTTCATCAGGATATCGACGATCTTGATGAGTGAATCCTTGCCGAGCATACGGAAGAAGATGATCTCGTCGACACGGTTAACGAATTCAGGAGTGAACGTCTTCTTGAGCTCGTCGATGACGACCTTCTTTGCTTCGTCATAAGACTTGCCGCCGTAGAGACCTTCTCTGGAGAGCTCATCCTTGTCGCTCTCGTCAGCTATAGCAAAGCCGATCTTGCGGCCTTCGGCACCCGTGAGCATTCTCGCACCGATGTTGGATGTCATGATGATTATCGTGTTCCTGAAGTCGACCGTTCTGCCGTGACCGTCAGTCAGACGTCCGTCATCTAATACCTGAAGCATCGTGTTGAAGATCTCAGGATGTGCCTTCTCGATCTCATCGAAAAGAACTACAGAATAGGGATGTCTCCTTACAGACTCGGTAAGCTGGCCGCCCTCGTCATATCCGACATATCCCGGAGGCGCACCGATGAGTCTTGAGACGTCGTGCTTTTCCATATATTCGGACATATCGATCCTTACAAGAGCACTCTCGTTGCCGAACATTACCTCTGCAAGTGCCTTTGCAAGCTCAGTCTTACCTACACCTGTCGTACCTAAGAAGATGAAGGTTCCTGAAGGTCTCTTCTCATCCTTAAGTCCTAATCTTCCGCGGCGGATCGCCTTGGCGATCGCATGAACGGCCTCGTCCTGGCCTACGACTCTTTTCGCGAGCTCGGACTCAAGATTCTTAAGCTTATCTGCATCAGATTCGGTGATCTTGGTTACGGGGATTCCGGTCCACTTCGCAAGGACGACTGCAACATCGTCAACCGTAAGGGTACCGGTGTATCCGTCTGCGTCAGGCTTTACCTTATCCTGGAGAAGGGACAGCCTCTCGTTAAGCTTCTCCTCCTCTTCCTTAAGAGTCTGGGCAGCTTCGAAATCCTGTGTGTCGACTGCCGCCTTCTTCTTCTCGATTACCTCGCTGATCTTCTTCTCAAGTTCGTTCTTTGCCTTGGAATCAGCGTAATTAATGCGCTTTGCGGCAGCTGCTTCATCGACGAGGTCTATAGACTTGTCAGGCAGGAACCTGTCAGATACATATCTTGCCGACAGCCTTACGGACTGCTCGAGAACATCGTCAGGAATATAGATCTTGTGGTGCTCTTCGTACTTGCTCCTCAAGCCCTTCATGATGGCGATCGCGTCCTCGATAGAAGGCTCTTCGATTAGAACCTTCTGGAAACGTCTCTCAAGCGCGTGATCCTTCTCAATGAACTTGGAATATTCATCAAGTGTAGTAGCACCGATTACCTGAAGCTCATTCTTTGTAAGAAGCGGCTTCATGATGTTTGCCGCATCCATGGATCCGCCTGTGGATTCACCCGCACCTACAAGTGTGTGAATCTCATCAATAAAGAGGATAACATTGGGGTCTGCAACCGCCTCATCGAGCATGCTCTTGATACGCTCTTCGAACTCGCCCCTGTACTTGGAGCCTGCGACCATCGAGCCCATCTCCATGCTGTATACGACCTTGCCCTTTATGACATCAGGAACATTATTCTCTGCAATCTTGAGCGCAAGACCTTCAGCGATAGCTGTCTTGCCGACACCCGGGTCACCTACAAGGCACGGATTGTTCTTCGTGCGGCGGATAAGGATCTGCATTACACGGGAGATCTCCTCCTCACGTCCGATTACAGGATCGATCTTGCCCTGCTTTGCAAGCTCAGTGAGGTTCTTGCCGTACTTGTCGAGTGTCTTATGGCCGGACTTGCCGCCCTTCTTCGCAGATGTTTTTGCTCTTTCAGAAGAAGCGTCGCCCATAGGCATCTCGGGATCTTCGCTTCCGCCTTCCATGAAGGAATTGGCTTCCTGTCTTGCAGCTTCCACCTGATCGTTAAACACGTTGATAATAGTGCTCCTGATACCCTCAAGATCACATCCTGCCGCCTCAAGAGCATTAAATATCTCAGGGTGATTGGAGATCTTTCTCGAGATGATCACAAACAGGAGGTGCTCAGGATTTACGGCACCCTTAAATCCGGTCCTTCTCGAAAGGTCGGATGCGTTCGCAAATATCCTTCTGACATCGATCCTGAGGTTCGAGAATGCCCTGTCCGCAAGCATCTTTACTGCCGCATCGTCAAGCTCATAGTCACTGTCGACACCGAGACGCTCGAGCACAAGTGACAAGTCGGGAACATTCTCTCCCAGGATGTCTCTTGCGGGCGTGTCAGTTACGCACAATGCCGCGAAAAGGATCGTGTCTCTTATAAGTGATGTATGTTTTTCTTCCGCAATAAGGCTCGATACGGCGAGCACTTTTGCAGTATCTTCAGTTATTCTCATATCATTCTTCCCCCTTCAAAATCTTTCTTATTCCATCTGATCTCATTCTCTGCGATGCGGCAAGGGTATTCGTACCGCTCTTTCTCGGCGGTGTACCGGGTTCCCAGAGCACATCCATCGTGATCTTATTTAATGTATTCCATGAGAGCTTTATCTCACCTGCATCATCGTAATCGTGATAAAGTCTCAGCCATCCCAGAGCGCCTATTGCCTCTGCTCTTGAGATAAGCGCGCAGTATCTGAGAGTGCCGTAGGATCTTCCGTAGATGTCTTCGGACTGATCCTTCTTGCTTGTAGCTATCTCTTCCCTGCATGCCCTTTCTGCCTTGATTACATCCGCGATAAGCATCTCGCCGCGCTTCAGGACATCGTCTTCAGTGACACCCAGTGTATTTACGCACGCGATGATGTATACGTTGGAGTCAGAGAGTTCTCCCCGCTCGGCAAACGGATATATGCTCCATTCATACTGGCCTACACGCTGTGTCAGCGCGGCAATTCCGCCTTCTGTTTTCGAGATCGCGGGAAGCGCAACAGTGTATAAGATCTTAAGTCCGGTGCCTGCGAGCCTTACATTCGAAGTAAGGAATCCGTAGCTGTCCGAATAAGCTATATCAAGCTTGCTCTCAAGATCTACAGCGAGCTTTTCAGCTTTCTTATATACGCTGATATCGTGACCTGCGGCACTTGCTCTTACTGTGATATGCTCACCGCTTCCGACACAGACCGCAAGACTTGCATCTTCATTGTAGTAGAAGGCCTTGCGCTCGGGACCGGCCATCTGGTTGCCTTCCCTTCCGAGGACCTGAAGCCTTATAAGCCTCATAACTGTATCCTTGTCCATCTTCGATGCCTGGCCGCCCTCGAAAACATTCTTGTCAACCGCTCCGTCAATAGTCTCCAGAAGGCTCTGGCAGTCAGCATCATCAAGCCTTGGCATGAAGTTATATCCTTTGACATTACGTACTATGCAGGCTTTTGTGGAAAGAACAACGTCGCTGTCCTTACCTTCCTTAACATACCAATCAGCCATTTAAGCCACCTTCCTTTCTGCCCTTGAGTTCGTCTCTGAGCTTCGAGGCAAGTATGTATTCCTCAGCTTCTGCAGCTGTCTTGATGCCCTTCTCAAGATCCTCATCCGAAAGCATTCCGAGATCCGCCTTCTTGAGCTTATCTATCGTAAGGCCGCCTGATGCGTGATTTGCGGCAGCTCCGGTCTCAGCCTTCTTCTGCTGTTCGGGCTTTGCCGGCTCAGCCTTATCATCTGTGTCGGACTCAGTCTTCTCGATGACGGGCTTGGGAGATAAAGGCTTCTGAATCCTCTCGACATCGGAATTCTTTGCTTCGGTATCAGCTGAGCTGACAGGAAGGCGTCCCAGATATTCGCTGTTGCCCTGCTGCTTGAACATCTCTCTTACGATGTTGTTATTGAATGTGTTATAGCATTCGATACAGCCAACTCTTCCCTCATTCTCGAATTCTCTTAATGTCATTCCGCACTTGGGGCAGGTAAGTGTGCTGTTGCCGAAATCAAGCTCGCTCATCTGCATAAGCGAGGAAGCTATCTGATCCAGCGGCGCAAAGGGATTGCCCAGCATATCGGCAGGGTCTCTTAAGAACCTGTCATAGCCCATGAGCCTTGCGCAGTTGTCACAGTACGTGACCCCGTTTATCTTTATGATCCTGTTGGTAAGTTCCTTACCACATCTTTCACATCTCATAATGTTCTTTCTCCTTTAATTCTTTCTATTCCTTATTCTCACTAAGTCACCATCAGTCCTAACAGCGCATGCTTGAAGATATCCGCTCTTAAGACCGACCTGATGTCCGAATCAACTCTCGCAAGAGCCCTGTCAGATACTGCAGCCATAATAGCGGTGCCCTCTTTGGAGGTCATTGCCCCCACTGTCACCGCATTGGTCAGAAGGTTCTTGGCCTGCTGCTGTGACAGATCGTCGCCGACACTGTCAATTATCGCCTTGAGATACTCCGCGGGTCCGACGTGATTTACACGTGTGATCGTGATCTGTCCGCCGCCGCCCCTTCGGCTCTCGACAATATATCCGCTTCCGCCCGAAAACCTTGTAGACAGCACATATGTTATCTGGGACGGAACGCAGTTCGCCTGCTCAGCCAGCTGGCTTCTGCAGATCGTCGCAGTACCGTCGTTCTCATCGACCATCTCCTTGATCATCTGTTCAATTACATCAACCAGTCTTGCCACAAGATCATCCTCCTTCCGCTTATCGTATTGACTTTGCTCTTTTCTGACTTTGACTTTGACTTTCTTTGACTAATAGAATTATGGTCCTGTTTTATTCATTTGTCAACACGATGTTTTGGGCCTGCTCGAAAATGTCCCTCAAAGGCCTGCTCAGCTTGCTTTGGTTATTTGCAGCGACAGGTTTGGTTTCCCCCTCTTAAATGCACCCCAAATCAAGAAAACGAGCTATTTGGGATACATTTGCCCCCTCAAAACCACCCCAAATCTTCAAAAAATCACATTTGGGATACAATCTGAAAAACCGGCAAAGAAAACCGGGATATCCGTGGAATAATCCCGTTTTTTCCACGGTAACACCTTTTTGCGGGTCGCTTTTGTGGAAAAACCGGCCGGCAAAATTAACAGACCCCGGTGCACATCTTCACCGGGGCCTAAAAAAATAAATTATCTAAACTAATATTACCTGTGATACAGCTTCTTCGTCTCGTAGACGGGCTCACATGTAAGGTTAATCCCGAGCTTGTGGAACATGTTGATGTCAACAGAGCTCATCATGGTTGTAGAGTGAGCGTCAGAATTCATAAGATTGCCGATCTGCTGCATAGCAAGCTCTGCGACCGGGTTGGTGGCAGCACTGATAGCAAGCGCGATGAGAACCTCATCTGTGTGAAGTCTCGGGTTATGGTTGCCTAAGTGGTTGATCTTAAGATCAGAGATAGGCTCGATAACGTTGGGTGAGATGAGCGGGATATCGTGTGATATACCGGCAAGCATCTTGAGCGCATTAAGAAGTGCGGCGGATGCCGGGCCAAGGAGCGGAGTCGTCTTGCCTGTTGCAATTCGTCCGTCAGGGAGCTCCAATGCAACTGCGGGACCACCTGTGGATTCCGCACGGACCAGAGCTGTGCTGATAACGCGGCGGTCAGTGACATCAATGCCGCTCTTCTTCATAAGGAACTCGATCTTGGTTACGTCGGAACCGTCCGATGTACCTGTACGGGTTGCCATCTTTGCCTCGTAATATCTTCTGATGATCTCCTGTCTGGAAGCCTCCTGGCAGGCTTCATCATCTACGATCGCAAAACCGGCCATGTTGACACCCATATCCGTAGGTGACTTGTAGGGGCTCTCTCCGTAGATCTTCTCGAAAATTGCATTTACCACAGGGAATATCTCAACGTCCCTGTTGTAATTAACTGTTGTCTTTCCATATGCTTCAAGATGGAAAGGATCGATCATGTTAACATCAGCAAGATCTGCAGTAGCTGCCTCATAAGCAACATTTACGGGGTGCTGAAGCGGGATCGACCAGATAGGGAATGTCTCGAACTTTGCATAACCAGCCTTGATCCCGCGCTTATTCTCGTGATAGAGCTGTGAAAGGCATGTAGCCATCTTTCCTGATCCGGGACCCGGAGCAGTTACGACAACGAGCTTACGGGATGTCTCTATGTAATCGTTCTTGCCGTAGCCGTCTTCGCTTACGATAAGCGGAATATCCGAAGGATATCCTGCGATAGGATAGTGTCTGTAGGACTTAACGCCGAGGCCTCTTAATCTGGATTCGAACTTCTCAGCAAGAGGCTGGCCTGCAAACTGGGTGATGACAACGCTTCCTACAAAAAGACCGAACTCGGTGAAAGCATCGATAAGACGGAGAACTTCCTGGTCGTAGGTAATGCCCAGGTCTCCTCTTCTCTTGTTCTTCTCAATGGCATCTGCATTGATCGCTATAACTATCTCAGCGTCTTCGGAAAGAGCCTTGAGCATCCTGATCTTACTGTCAGGTTCAAAGCCGGGCAATACTCTTGATGCGTGATAATCGTCGAATAATTTTCCGCCAAACTCAAGATAAAGCTTGCCGCCGAACTGGTCGACGCGCTCTCTGATGTGCTGGCTCTGCAGCTCTACATACTTGTCATTGGAAAAACCGATCTTAAACATAGGACTTGAAACCCCCTTGCGAAAAATTATATTACAAAGAAGCCCAATCTTATGTTACAAAATCAGATTCTTACATTTTTCTGGCAGGGTCCATCAGAAGGAGTGTCTTTCCTTCGGGAAGACTCCCGGCAAAACTTCCGGAATCTACAATCTGACGTATACCTTCAGCCCTGATGAGATCGGCAAAGCCTTCCCTTCCGGAGATAACATCATATCCGAATCCGTCCCCGCTGTAGTGCATCGGGATGACAACGGCAGGATCGATCTTTTGGCAGAGTTCATAAGCTTTTTTGCTGTCAATAGTATAGAATCCTCCAACCGGGATCATAAGAAGATCACAACCTTTGATAAGAGCGGTCTGCTCGTCTGTAAGGTCACAGCCGATATCGCCCATGTGAACGATCTTTTTGCCGTTATCATTAACTATGGTAATGTCATTCTTTCCTCTGGCAGCCCCTCCCACATCATCGTGGAAGGTATTAATGAATGTAACTTCCGGCTTCTCGCCCGTATAAGGAACGGCGGGTTTTCTGACAGATCCCGAATCGCTGTGATCTCTGTGAGAGTGTGAACAAAAGACCTGATCTGCCACTGCGTTTGCATCTGATAATCCCGGAACCGAACCATGTGAATAAGGATCGAAGCAGACGCTCATTCCCGTGGATAACTTAATAACGAAGCATGCGTGACCTATGTAGGTGATTTCCATAGATATGGCCTCCTTCCCGTTTTCGAGATTATAAAGAGATAATAAGGGATATCAGTACTTAACGTTATCGTCTTTCCCGTCTTTGCTGTCTTTACCCTTTTTGCTGTTCTTGCTGCCATCGTTTTCTACAGCAGCAGTTGACTCAACGGTATATATGGCATCGTCTAAGATCTTCGAATTAGCCTTGAATTCCTTCTTGGCCTGTGACGCAAGGATCGCGTTTGCTATTCCGCCGATGCTGCCGACGATCAGGGTTATTCCGATAATGATATTAAGTGTCTTGGTAAGTCCGTTGAAGAATACGATAACAACGCCAAGCACAAGTGCTGCAAGTCCGAACAGAAGCGAGAACCACCAGTATTTTGCCCCGGCAGGCTTTAATGTTCCGAGTGATACAAAAATGATCACGACAGAATATACAGCGACGATTATTCCGAAGATAAAATTAAATACCGTAATTATCGGGAGCGGATTAATGATGAATATCAGTCCCGTTACCGCGATCGCAGTGCCTATTATGAGGACGATCCAGTCAAATACCGTCTTATTCTTGATCCTCAAAAAGTTAATAAGCTCAAGAAGACCAAGTGCAATCAGGACACCGCCCACGACCCTTACAAAGCCGGATGCTATCTCATCGCCCTTGCCTGCAAGTGTTCCGATAACAAAGATAAGACCCAGGAACAATATCGCAATGTCCACAATGATCGTGCTGACATTATAAGTGCTTATCTTGTTCTTCTTATCAGATGATTTAGCCATGCTTTAATCCTCGCTTTCGTCTGTGGAGATTATCATGTTCTTGCCGGATTTCTTAGCTTTTGCGAGTGCCTGTTTTGCCGGCTTCAATGCATTCTCAAGGTCTGTGTTCTCTTCAACCAGAGTATATCCGCCGCTGAACGTAACGGACTCCTGCAAAAATTCAAACTTCTTTTTGGAGAAATCCTTGCGCATATGATTCAGGGCAATAATGTTCTCGTCTTTTATTCCGCTGTCGAAAATAACAACGAACTCGTCACCGCCGTATCTTCCGATGATCGTGCTCTCATCTATGCGGGCCGAAAGAACCGTGCCGAGAGCGTGGAGTACTTCATCGCCTTTGTCGTTGCCCAATGAATCATTGATCTTGCCGAAATCATCGATGTCGATGATCGCGAGGCCGCAGGGCTCAAGTTCATTGGTGCTTGCGAGGATCTTGTCCGCTTCCTCATTAAGAAATGCCTTGCTGTATACGCCTGTGACACTGTCGATCTCAAAGCCCTTCTCGAACTTGTTGGAGCTTGCGAAGTTCCTCTCGCTTATTATGAATTTGCGCGTGTTGTAAGCTTCAAGCTTAAATGACAGGAGGCATACGATAAGCGCGAGGATCTCGGCAATAACGATGCACATGATGGTAAATGTCCTCTCTGTCGGATAATCGTACAGATGAAGGATGCCCGCATAAAGGATGAACACAATGCTCAGACCCGCCTGGATCTTCTGAACGAAATCATCGTGGAAGATCGAACTGTACATAACAGAGAACAGCGGCAGTACCCACAACGGGATAAAGTAGCTGTGCGCAAGCGAGATAACTCCGAGCAGGACAAGCGATGCAAAAGCACAGACCCTATTCTTGGTGTTGTCCGTGCTGTTTTCTGACCTGTTCGAAAATCTCGTTACCACATAAACGAGCATATTGACCGCAAAGGGAACCAGTATCCTGAACACAACATAAGTGTCGACCGGCTGCCCCAGATCCATCGTAAAGTAATAGTAAGCGCCAATACCGATCTCAAGAACCAGGCACACGATAGTAATGATGAGAATAAGTCTCTCAATCTCGTTTCTTATGGTTCTTTCCAGATTCCGCATCGCGGGATCGACCGTCGGTTTGGTATCCATTTTATCGTTCCTTACTATCTCCTAAATTGCTCTGTCTCCTGATCTCAGACCGCTTCCCCATCGCCCTCACTGCCGGAACCGTTGTTTCCACCCTGATCAGAAGTTTCTTCCGATGAAGTTGACGGTGTGTCAGAGCTTCCGCTTTCAGGTGTGGGGGTCGGAGTATCCGATGCCTCTCCGCCCGGTGTAGGTGTCGGTGTATCAGAAACCTCTCCGCCGGGTGTCGGTGTCGGCGTATCCGTCGGAGCCGCCGTAACTTCCCATGAAGCGGTATTCGTGACTTTGCCGCGGAGCGAATCGGTATATGAATATGTGATCTTGTACTTGCCGACAGTCTGCTGTGCCTGTTCAAGGGTCACAGTCTGGCCCGCCTCATTCGTGATCACATAAGTGATTCCGCTTGTTGTATTGATATCCTGACATGTCTTTGCCGATACTCCTTCCAAAGGATCGACCGCCTCTCCGGCGCAGGATGTTATTGATGATCTTGTAAGTTTTATCTCTGGCACTCCGAGTGTGGTCTTGCCAAGTATCTTGAGATCCAGGTCGACCTCTGTGGGAATACCGGAAACCTTTCCGTGCCATGAATACTGCCAGTATGCATAGGAATAATTTCTCGGCGGAACGGTATCGCCTGTCTTGTATGAACTTCCGTCATTGTATACCGCATAAGGATATGCGTACCATAACTTGTACTTGGAGAAGACTTCGCCGAAATAACTGCCGAGCCTGTTGATATTAGAGCCGTCAAGGTAGACCATCGGCGTATAGCCGTTCTGTGCAATCGTGCTGCAGAAAGCCGTTATGCAGTTCTTTAAGTCCTCTGCTCCCAGCTTCCATGTTCTGTAATAGGATTCTGTCTCCCAGTCCATAACAACGGGAAGATCCAAAGACATTCCGTTAAGTTTTGCAAGTGTCAGGGAAGCTTCCTCAAGAGCCTCATAAGCTGTTTTCGCCTGGGAGAAGAAATAAACGCCGACCTTTACGCCCGCATTTTTAGCATTCTTTATGTTTGCCGCAAATTTTGTATCCTCATAGCAGTTGCCGGCTTCACCCCAGCCTCTTCCGCCGCATCTGATGAAAGCAAACTCGACACCTGATGCCTTAACCTTGGACCAGTTGATGTCTCCGTTGTGAACCGACACATCGATGCCAAGCTCGTAGTTAACGACAGTGATGGGCGCCATCGTAGGTGTGGGAAGATTTGTGGGAACCGGTGTGGGAGTATTTGTTGCCGTAGGCGCAGCTGCTTCCGAGCCGTGATGCTGGGGCTTTTTATCCTGCGACTGGTCGATGACGATGTCCTTTTTCGCGATGACACCGGCCTTACCTGACACGATAGCATCTACAAGATCCTTGTCGGACAGTGACTGAAGGTTGCTTATATCGACAACGTGCTCGCCCGTGAGGCCGCCGCGCTTTGTCTCTCTGGGCTCACCGGACAGATTTACGACAGCGCCGGTTTCTTCTGTACCGGCCGTAAGATCAGTTCCGTCAGTTTCGGTCGTTGCAGCCTGAAGAGCCGCGGAAGCAAGATACTGCTCAGCCGCATTAAGCTCGACAATGTCATCAGGGACAACTGTTGTATCAGAGTTAAGCAGGATCGCAGCCGTGCATACCGATCCGAATGTGGTTATAACAACTGCAGCTGCCAGAATAAGACTGATCCTCGCTTTTTTCTCCTGTGCAGAGCAAAATCTTGCGATAGCGCCCTGTTTTTGCTGTACTGCTTTCTTCTTCAAACTAATACCACCTAATACTAAATATTAATTTATAATGCTTTAGTGTTTCTTTTAAGTCAAGGCGGAAACACCTTACAGATTAATTACCGTTTCGAGACAAAATTTCTGTGAACTTCCATCAAGGCGCCTTCGGATATTCGTTGCAAAGGAGCCTGTACGGCGCCTCATCCTCCTCTATTTCAGGGAAACGTCCCACCGGAGGATTGAACCTGTTATCCGTGTTATCGTCGTTTACTTCAGAGACTTCGCCCAAAAGGACAGCCCCGGTACCCTTCTCGACCTCAAAGTCGTGATAAAGATACGGCTGGATCGATATGCTCTCGCCCGGAGTAAGCCTTATCTGTGTCCCTGCTTTGACCTGATATGTCCTGCCGTCCGTATGGACCGTTACATCGCTCTGCGCATCGATCTGCTCGTGCGGAAGCGAATTATAGACTCTTATAAGCAGATTGCCGCCGCCCTTGTTAATGATGTCCTCCATCTTGTTCCAGTGGAAGTGGTTCGGCGAATACTGGCCTTCTTCTATAAAAAGCAGCTTCTCGGCATAAGTCTTGGGATACTTATCTTTAGCATTGAGATTGCCGTTGCGGAGCGTTATGAGCGAGAATCCGACCTTGTTAAAATCGCCGAGACCGTAGTCGGTAATATCCCAGCCGAGCATATTGTCTCTTATCTCGTCGTACTCGTGACCTTTGGTGCTCCACTCTTCCGGCGTGAATGAACAGAACGGCGGAAGACTGATCTTAAGGTCTTTAATGACGCTTTCCATGCGTTTCAGAGCTTTATTGATCTCAGATCTTTTCATATGAGGTCTCCTTTTACAGAGCCTATATTACCATTATGTCCTCTGATTTCTCCCCGCGAAAAAGGGGCAATTTCAAGATCCTGTTCTTTTTCGGGCTCCTCGAAAAGGGGGCAATTCCAAGATCCTGTTCTTTTTCGGGCCCCTCGAAAAGAGGTAATTTCGAGGTCCGGCTCTTTTTCGAGCACCTCGAAAAGGGGTCAATTCCAAGATCCTGTTCTTTTTTGCTCCTCGAAAAGGGGCAGCCTCAAGCTCCGCTCCTCTTATTGCTTACCGCCCTGAACAGACACGCGAACCCGAATGCCGTTAATGTGATCGATGCGAAAATAAGTATTCCGACAGGCCACCCCCAGCTCAAAAAAGCATAGAAATCATTGGTATAAGGCCAGGGCCCGCCGACTCCGTTGATCAGGAGATTCAGCATATAACATGTTCCATAGATCAAGGTCGGAACAGCCGCAATTACAGTATGTCTGAAAGGTATCTTCTTCCTTCTTACGATTATGAATTCAGCCATGGCCGTGACCGGCAGGAGCAGATGAAAGAACAGATTGCCCCTCCGGTAAAACTGTATGTATCCATAGAGCGGACCGAAGAAAAATGCAACGATCGCAAAGGTTACGGTCACTGAACAAACCGCTCCGAGCTTTAAAGGCACCAGCTTATCCGTACTCCTCTTCAGCAGTCCCAAGATAAGATATGTAAGCGCCGTGATCCCGCAGAAAACATTAGAAAGCACCGTATAGAACTTAAAATTCTCAATTCCTGACGCCTCAAGAACACCCTCATCAGATCCTGCCGTGAGCATCAGGAAAGTGCCCGTCACTGCAAAGATCACGATGATGATATTAAGGATTATTTCAACCGCCCGGTGTTCCTTCATTCTTGTAGACATGTATTCCGCCTCTCCGTGCGTCAGACCGCCTTAACTGTTTATTGCACTTCTCATCTTCTCTGATTATATATCGCAAGCCCGGCAAACAAATTATACAAGGTTAAGCCACTTGGCTCTTTATTTTGAATTTACACAATTATATGGGCACGACGTAATTCCAACATTTGCTCCGGTTTTTTGAGCGAAAAAGTTGGAAGAAATGTCGGAATCCGGCTAATTCCGACATTTGCTCCGGTTTTTGAAGCAAAAAAGTTGGAAGAAAAACAGCATTTAATGTGACACCGAGCATCGAAGCAGGCACCATCAAAAAGTGCTTCCGCGCCGTGACCCGAAATCCGCCTCCCTCCCAAGACAAAAGAGCTGCCTCATTTTGAGACAGCTCCTTAAAGATCAGATCAATTACGCGGCAGTATTACTCGCCCTTTTCGAGTGCGAGAGTAACTGTTGTGCGGTCGCAGACCTCGGAAGGTCCGAAGTACTGGATAGCGCCGGGATATGTGAAAGCAGTCTCAACTGCCCACTTTCCTCTGTTAGCTTCGAAATACTTGAACGGCTTGCCGTCGAGCTCTACGAGAGCCTTGCGGATAACCGGCTTGTCTGCACCGTTTCTTCTCTCCATGTTCATCATCTTTGTGATAGGCATACCGCCTGCAACCCACTCATCAGCGGGCTTGGAGATGTTGGAAACCTTTGAGAGGTATCCTGTGTAACCATACTGGATGAGCATGAAAGCGTTGAATCCGAGAGAGTAGCAGTAATCAGCATCGAAGTTGGAAGGGAATGCGCAGCGGCCTTCATAACCGAAGAAGTGGTGCTGAGCGCCGAACTTGCCCTTGTATGTGCCTGCTTCCTTTCTCTTTGCGAGCTCGTTCTTAACCATCTCGGAGAAGAGCTTCTCGGACTCGATGAGGGATACCTGAACGTTGCCGTGAGGGTCTCTCTCGAGGAAGAGCTGCTGCTGGATGCCCTGGGGAAGGATATCGAAAACCTTGAAAGCGTCAGCAGAAAGGCCTGCCTTGATGAACTCATACTTTGCGTTCCAGTCAGGAAGAGCGTTGAACTGCTCTGTCTTCTCGCCAGCGAGGAGCTCGTTGATCTCAGCGATGAGGGCAGAGAACTCAGGTACGAATTCTACGATACCTTCAGGAATGATAGCAACACCGAAGTTGTTGCCGTCAGCTGCTCTCTTCTCAACAGAGTCAGCGATGTAGTTTGTGATGTCGGAAAGGGACATCTTCTTAGCTGCAACTTCCTCACCGATGAGGCAGATGTTGGGCTGTGTCTCAAGAGCGCACTCGAGAGCAACGTGGGAAGCGGAACGTCCCATAACCTTGATGAAGTGCCAATACTTCTTTGCAGAGTTAGCATCTCTCTCGATGTTGCCGATGAGCTCGGAATATGTCTTTGTAGCTGTATCGAAGCCGAAAGAAGCCTCGATGTCTTCGTTCTTAAGGTCGCCGTCGATCGTCTTGGGGCAGCCGATGACCTGAATGCCTGTGTTGTTAGCAGCCATGTACTCAGCGAGAGTAGCAGCGTTTGTGTTGGAGTCGTCGCCGCCGATGATTACGATAGCTGTAAGGCCGTTCTCTTTTGCGAAGTTAGCAACTGTCTGGAACTGCTCAACTGTCTCGAGCTTTGTTCTGCCGGAACCGATGATGTCGAATCCGCCTGTGTTTCTGTATGCATCGATGAACTTGTCATCGAACTCAACGTAGTCGTTCTTGAGAAGACCGTCAGGTCCCTTCTTGAAGCCCAGAAGCTTGTTCTCAGGGTTTGTAGCCTTCAATGCGTCATAAAGACCTGAAATAACGTTGTGTCCGCCAGGTGCCTGACCGCCGGAGAGGATTACGCCTACTACCTGCTTCTTAGCAGCGGATGTATTTGCGCCCTTAACGAATGTGATCTCGGGCTTACCATATGTGTTGGGGAAAAGAGCCTTGATCTTATCCTGGTCTGCAACAGACTGTGTAGCAGCACCTTCCTGTACGCTGATCTCAGCGATACCGTTTCTAAGCATGCCCGGAAGCTTGGGCTGATACTCATATCTTGCCTTCTGAAGTGGTGAAATATCCATAGCTTTACTCCTTTAGAATAAAATACACAAGAATAATAATTAATCAGACGGCAAAAGTAAATGATTGTTTTCGGACTTTTGTGTCCAAAAATACCCTATTGCGCATACGGGGACTTTAGTGTAAATTCTTGTGCGGAAAACAGAATATAAGGACGGGAGCTCGCAAACGGGCTGAGAGGAAGGTGTGCCCTTCGACCGAATACCTGATTTGGGTAATGCCAACGTAGGGACTCTTAGGTCATATATGCGTTTTAAGGAAGTTGCCAATTTCAGGCGGCTTCCTTTTTCTTTGCTTTCCGAAAGGAGTTCTTATGAAAAGATATAACATTTTGCGGCTCGCCGTCATGGCGATGCTGATCGCAATCGGCGTTGTGATCTCACCCATTCTCCGTATCGAAGGCATGTGCCCCATGGCGCACCTCATCAACATCACGGCAGCCGTTCTTCTGGGACCCGTTGACGCGTTCATCGTGGCAGTCACCATAGGAGTCATAAGGATGTGCGCAATGGGAATACCGCCCCTCGCACTTACGGGCGCTGTGTTCGGAGCAACGCTCTCCGGCATTTTTTATAAGATCTCGAAAAGCAAGATCTGGGCGGCAGTCCTCGGCGAGATAATCGGCACGGGCATCATCGGCGCCATCGTATCCTACCCCGTCATGACTTACATCTGCGGAAGAGAGGGCCTCGGATGGTTCTTCTATGTGCCCTCGTTCCTTTGCGGAACCCTGATCGGCGGAAGCATTGCGGCAGTCGTTTTGTACAGGCTCCAGCATATGGGCGCCCTTATAAAGATGCAGACAAGGATATCTGAAGGAGGCCTTCTATGGAAGAAAAAAGCCACAGCCTGATTCACTGCATAACCAATCCAATCTCGATGAACCAGACCGCCAACACGATCCTGGCGCTCGGTGCAAGGCCCATAATGGCAGAGCACCCAGATGAGGTTATGGAGATAACGAGGACTGCATCTTCCCTTCTGCTCAACATGGGCAACATCACTGAGACCAGGATCACTTCAATGAGGCTGTCGCTTAAGGAAGCAAATGACAGAGGCATTCCCGTAACTCTGGATGCGGTCGGTGTTGCCTGTTCCACGCTCAGGAAAAATCTCGCACGTGTCCTCATGACCACCGGAAGATTCACGGTCATAAAGGGCAATTATTCCGAGATCCTTGCACTTTACGACGACACATACAGATCAGAAGGCGTCGATGCAAAGGCAGACATTGATATTTCAGCCGTAAAAGAAGCCGCATCAGCATTATCGCAAAAGACCGGCGCGATCATTCTCGCTACCGGCAGGACAGACATAATCGCAGACCGCGGCTGCATCACAGAGGTCACGGGCGGATGCGGTCAGCTCTCGGAAGTCACAGGCACGGGCTGCATGCTCGGTGCGGTAATAGCTGTCTTCCTTGCTTCGGAAAACAGTTCCGGAAGTGTCGCAAAAGCATGCGGATTCTTTAAGGCGTGCGGCGTAAAAGCAGCAACTGACAAAGGTATCGGGACTTTCATGGTGAATCTTCTTGACGCGTTAGGAGAAAAAAATGGAATTTAACACAGAACTGTATTTCATAACCGACAGCACAGGCTTTGAACATGATGAGTTCCTAAGAAGGATCCGCTCTGCTCTTGAAGGCGGAGTTACCATCCTTCAGCTGCGCGAGAAGAACCGCACCACGCGTGAATACATAGAACTTGCAAAAGAGGTCCATGAGATCACAAAAGAATTCAGCGTCCCCCTCATCATCGACGACAGAGTGGACGTTATGCTCGCTTCCGGCTCTGAAGGCGTCCATGTCGGCGCCGAAGACATGCCGGTCTCTATTGCAAGAAAGCTGATCGGCAAAGACAGGATATTGGGTGCCACGGCAAAGACGGTCGAGGCGGCAGTAAAAGCATATGAAGACGGAGCTGACTATCTGGGCGTCGGGGCTATCTATCCCACGACCACCAAAGTCAAGACGGTCCTCACTTCAACAGAGACCTTGGATGCCATCACCAAAGCTGTGCCCATTCCTGTCAATGCGATAGGCGGACTTAACCGGGACAATCTCGGAGTGCTCAAAGGCATTGATATTGCAGGCATCTGCGCGGTATCGGCGGTAATGAAGGCTGATTGCCCGAAGACAGCCGCCGAAGGACTTAAGAGCGCCTTTGAGGCATTAAGGAGGAACGGATGAAAAAGGTATTAGCCATAGCGGGAAGCGATTGTTCAGGCGGCGCGGGCATACAGGCCGATCTGAAGACGATGCTCGCCAACGGTGTTTACGGCATGTCCGTGATAACGTCTCTTACTGCGCAGAACACTACCGGAGTTACAGCAGTCCATACGGTCGGACCCGATTTTCTCAGAAAGCAGATCGATGCTGTTTTCGCGGACATAAGACCTGACGCTGTAAAGACCGGCATGATCGCCGACGCTGAACTTGTCAGAGTAATAGCTGAAAGACTAAGGCATTACGAAGTAAGGAATCTGGTCGTCGACCCTGTCATGGTCGCCACGAGCGGCGCTGACCTGTCTACTGCCGAAAGCGTAAAGGCGCTCAAAGAATCCCTGCTACCTCTGGCTTTAGTTGTCACACCCAATGTCCCCGAAGCTGAAGTTCTGGCAGGCATGAAGATCGATACCAAAGAAGACATGACCGAAGCTGCAAGGAAGATAAATTCAGGAAACGGCTGCGCAGTACTCATAAAGGGCGGCCACTGCGGCCGGGACTGTGATGATGTGCTGTTTTACGATGGCGAAGTTTATATTTTCGAGGGCGCGAAAATAGATAACCCCAACACCCACGGAACCGGCTGCACATTATCAAGTGCCATCGCATGCAATCTTGCAAAGGGAATGGATGTTCCGGGAGCGGTTAAGCGTGCAAAAGAATACATCACCGGAGCTATCGCAGCAGGGCTCGATCTCGGGAACGGAAGAGGCCCTTTGGATCACGGTTACGACATCAATACACAATATAAAAACTGATCAGGAGAAAATAACTATGGAAAGAAATTACAAGACACAGATGGAAGCCGCAAGGATGGGGATAATCACACCGGAGATGAAGACGGTGGCAAAGAAGGAATACCGTACCGAAGAAGAGATACGTGATCTCGTCGCCAAAGGTCAGGTCGTTATCTGCGCAAACAGGAATCACAAATGCATCGATCCTGAGGGCGTCGGATCGATGCTCAGGACAAAGATCAACGTAAATCTCGGAGTATCAAGAGACTGCAAGGATTATGATGTCGAGATGAAGAAGGTTCAGGCGGCGGTCGACATGGGCGCTGAAGCCATCATGGACCTCTCATCCCACGGCAATACGATCCCTTTCAGGCGCAAGCTCACCTCCGAGTGTCGTGCCATGATCGGCACTGTGCCCGTATACGATTCGGTAATCCACTATCAAAGAGACCTTGCGACACTGACGGCAAAAGATCTTATCGATGTTGTAAGGCTTCATGCCGAAGATGGAGTCGATTTTGTTACTCTTCACTGCGGCATCACAAGGCACACGATCGACCAGATCAAGAAGCACAAGAGAAAGATGAATATCGTCTCAAGAGGCGGCTCTCTGATATTCGCATGGATGTGCATGACAGGCAACGAGAATCCTTTCTATGAATACTACGACGAGATCCTTGATATCTGCCGCGAATATGACGTTACGATCTCCCTTGGCGACGCGTGCCGTCCGGGCTGCCTTGCAGACGCCGGCGACGTATGCCAGATAGAAGAGCTCGTAAGGCTTGGCGAGCTTACGAAGCGTGCATGGGAAAAGGACGTTCAGGTAATGGTCGAAGGTCCCGGGCACGTGCCGATGGATCAGATAGAAGCCAACATGAAGATCCAGCAGACTATCTGCATGGGCGCTCCCTTCTATGTATTAGGACCCCTTGTAACAGATATCGCTCCAGGCTACGATCACATCACTTCAGCGATCGGCGGTGCGATTGCTGCTGCATCGGGCGCGGCATTCCTTTGTTATGTAACTCCCGCCGAACACCTGGCACTCCCTAATGTCGATGACGTAAAGCAGGGCATCATAGCTTCGAAGATCGCTGCCCATGCTGCGGATATAGCAAAGAAGATCCCTCACGCCATGGACATTGATAACAAAATGGGTGATGCAAGACGTGTTCTGGACTGGGATGCCCAGTGGGCATGCGCCATCGATCCGGAAACAGCGAAGAGCATCCGCGATTCACGCTCACCGGAACATGACGACACATGCTCGATGTGCGGCAAGTTCTGCGCCGTAAGGAGCATGAATAAAGCACTTAACGGGGAATACATCGATATTCTCTGATCAGGTGCCGGGATAATAAAGATCAGGCCTCATAAGATCAGGGATCTTTTTGAGATAGAGTCTTCCAGATAATGCAAAATGCGGGAGCTCGATGAAGTTTGCTTTTGAAGGTGATATCAGCCTTACCATCGGATCGGCAATGATATTTTCCGCATCCTTGAGCGCTTCTTCGAGCTCCTCTTCACCATGACACTTCCTGTCACAGTCAAGAAGGAGTCCGTCTGTGATCTCGGTTGTAGCGATCACGTTATAGTCGATACCGTATTCCGTCTTGATATAAGCGGCGATGGAGCCTGATATAACCGGTTCGCCAACTATAAAGTTCAAGGACTTTTTTCTGTCGGCTTCCATATAGTCGCTTAACCGTCCGTTCCACGGAAGGCCCTTGATATAAGGTATGCCGAATTTCTTCTCCATATACCTGCATGCCGAAATGCCGGAAGATGAAACTGCCAGATTATATTCAGCTTCAGTGGCCCTGACCGCTTCTTCGAACGAGGTGTTAAGTCCCCAGTTGGAGACGGTCTCATATCCGTCTGACAGGCATATCTTGGTCGATGTGAAATCCAGAGGTGTCATGCCTATGATGTTCACACCGTTTTTTATCTTCTTCTCCGGGTTCTTCAGCATCTTTTCCGCAAAGCTCAAGAACGCTTCAGACTGGCCTTTTGAATAGTCATGCATCGCATTGGTATTGACATAGAAACAGGGCAGCCCGGTCTTTTCCTCCAGGACCCTGCATATCCCCCTGAAGTCAGTCCCGTTAAGGTACGGAAGCGGAGAATTTGCCAGAGCAATATAGAGCGGCCTCATCCTTTGGGCTGCATCGCATATGTCATTTATGAACTTGTCATCATTTCCCGTGATGACGTCGATATCATTAAGCCCCGAAATATATATCAGGCTCTCCTTATCAAACCATCTGGTCTCATCATGAGTATTGTATGTGGAATTGCACCCGGAGGGGTCATGTATTACTGTCATGCCGCCAAACTCATAAAGAGCGCTCGCAGCACCCGATACATCACCCGTATAGACCGGTAATATCCTGTATGTCTTCCTCATATGCAGCTCCTGCAGCCGAGGCCCTTGCGCGGCACTATATCGCGCATGTCTTTGCTGTTAATAAATGCATCTTCCATGAGTCTTATAAACTCACATATTCCGCTATAGCCGTAAAGCCCTCCGCCTTCGATCATGTTTACAAAATAATCCGTTCCCTCAAACCAGGCAGCCTTCTGCCCTATGGCCAGTACTTTCTCTTTGCTCCTTACAGGTCTTCTGTCACTTACATGCATAGTCGAATGAAGGATAATATCCGGATAATTCTTTTGCAGATAATCAAAATTCTCTTTCTCGCTTCCGTCAACAGCATCAAGATAGACTGTCTTAACATTAATTCCGTTATCAATTAAAAACCTTGCAAGCGACAAGGGCTTGGGAACAGCTGTGTAATCGATTGCTACGGGTGTGTCTTTGATGAGATCTTTCAGCTTTCTCAGTTCCTTGGCACAGGAATCTCTCCCGCCCTCGAAAAACTTTTCAGGTACAGATAATCCTGATTGCCTTATCTCTTCTTCTATGGTGTCAAAATCAAAGCTCAGGGGACAATAGATATACTTACGGTCCAGCCTCTGCGTTATGGATCTCGTGGCCATCAGGCCGGCAGGATACTGGCAGATAAACAATGAGGATTCCCCTATTGAGAAATACTCTTCAAGTGTCTTACAGTCTGCGGTATCTTTTATATTCCTGCCGTTATACTCCAGAATCTTTTTGAAGTCATTTTCAGATGCCGGCATATCGCTTCCCGCAAAAGCCACGGTATCTTCATTTACAGGCATTGACGGGATGATGTCCGACATTGCTTTTCTCAGTCTCTGGTCAGGTGTCGTGCCGCGCTTCTGCATTACCGGATCCATGAATCCTCTTACGAAAATAACATCCGGGAAACGCTTTTCGAGCTCCTTGTAAATAAAACCTATATCACACCCCATAAACCTGTGAACACATACCGGGAAAACGATTGCCACAGGAGGCATCTTCGGGAGTTTCTTAAGGCAGTCAGAAACACCTTCTATTGTCGTCTCCTCGATCCTCCCCGAGTGCGTCATGTCGTCTTCTTCAAGGACTACGGATGAGAACCTTCCGAGTTCACCCATCTCGGCAGCCGTCATGACAACTCCGCGAAGACAGTTATCCGCGCAGATGTATATCTGATGAGCCTTAGGTATCCTGAATCCGATATGCACTATATTCCATGTTCCGTGAGCGGGCGCGTTGAATTCAAGCCCGTTTGCAAACGGTTTTGGGAATACGGCATCACCGATCCTTACCTTTTCATCACTTGACGTTGGCATAAGATGTTTTTACGTTTACTCCGTCAAGACGTCCTATCTTTCCCGTGATCTCACTGATGTAATCCTGAGGTGCATTGATAGCGATCATGATGATGCTTATGTTCTTCTCACGGTAGGGCACACCCATTCTTCCGATGATATACTGTCCCGCTTCATGCAAAAGAGCATTAAGCTTTTCCACAGAATCAGGATTCTCAACTATTATCGATACAGCAGCTACTCTGGTTTCCATATAAGTCTCCTTTAGCAGATCCTCGGCAGAAATTCGTTGCCGGGCTTAGGAAGATATGTCTGTCCGCCAACTTCCGTTGTCATCACGACTCTTCCGGGTTCATCTCCTGTTACTTCGCCGATTATGGCTGCTCCTTCAGTATATTTGGTCTCTTTCAAAACATCTACCACCTGCAAAGCCTTATCTGCGGGGCAGATCATTACCATTCTTCCCTCGCAGGCAAGATAGAGAGGCTCAAGTCCAAGAAGACCCGTAACGCCGCCTACCTCAGGTGCGACGGGCACAATGTTGCGATCGACCTTGATGCCGACGCCTGATTCATCGGCGATCTCATAAAGAACAGTTCCGACACCGCCTCTTGTGGCATCTCTTATTACATGCATTTCAGGACATACCTCAAGAACTTTTCTCACAGGTTCCCATAAAGGTGCGCAGTCTGAATCAACCTCGGCTTCAATGCCGTATTCATCTCTTGCAAGCAGGATCGCTGTTCCGTGTCTTCCGATATCTCCTGTTACGATTATCTTATCGCCCGGCATTGCAAACTTGCCTGACGTATTGATTCCCTCGCCTATAACGCCTACGCCTGCAGTCGTGATGAAGATCTTATCGACCTGTCCTTTTCCTGCAACCTTTGTATCTCCGGCAACGATATAAACACCGGCTTCTCTTGCGGTCTCGCCCATGGTCTTTGCGATCAGTTCCAGATCTGCTATCGGGAAGCCTTCTTCGATGATATAGGAGCATGTAAGATACAGGGGCCTGGCACCCATGCATGCAAGATCGTTTACAGTTCCGCAGACAGAGAGCCTTCCGATATTGCCGCCCGGATATTTCCAGGGGGACACTATAAAACCGTCTGTCGACATGGCAATACGGCCTTCGGGCCTGGGGAGCACCGCAGCATCGTCAGCAGTAAAAAAGGAATTGCCGAGATTCGTCTTAAATATCTCCGATATAAGATCGGATGTCTTTCTTCCGCCGCTTCCGTGAGCAAGCGTTATTACATCATTCATACTTCGCCTCCATACATATAGAATGCCGAGCATGCACCTTCGTCAGACACCATGCATGCACCGACCGGATTGTCAGGGTTACAGACCTTGCCGAAGAGAGGACATTCATTGGGCTTTATCTGACCCTGCAAAACATTTCCGCATCTGCATCCTGTCTTTTTCTCATATTCCATCTTCGGTATCGAATACTTCTTCCGTGCATCGTAATCCGCATATTCGTCTCTGAGCTCAACACCGGAATCAGGTATCACACCGATGCCGCGCCATTCGGCATCACAGGATTTCATGAATTTATCCACGAGTGCAACAGCAGCAGGACTTCCCTCATCGGTTACAACTCTAGGATATGCATTAACAAAGAACGGCTTGCCTTCGGAAAGCTTCTTTACCGTAACGCTCAATGCCGTAAGAAGTTCCTCTCCGGTAAATCCTGCGATCGTTCCGCTGACGCCCTTTTCAGCCATATCTTTGCAGAGCTTTGTTCCTATGATAGCGTGAACGTGACCCGGATAAAGATAAGCATCAGTTGAAGAAGCCATCGATTCGTACGCTCCGGGCATAGTCTTGTTTGCCGTAAGGAGCGAGAAGTTGCTGATGCCGTCTCTTAGCGCATTCTTAACGGAGATAACGTCAGAAGGTGTCGTCGTCTCGAAGCCTACGGATAAGAAAACGACCTGCTCTTCAGGATGGTCTTTTGCATATTTCTCCGCGTCAATCGGCGAGTATACGACCTTGACCTTACCGCCTTCGGCACGTGCCTGCTGCAGGCTCTTAACATTGCCCGGAACTCTTACGAGGTCACCGAACGTCGTGATCGTGCAGCCCTTCTCCAAAGCAAGATAAACTGCCTCGTCGATATAAGATGCCGGCGTAACGCAGACAGGGCACCCGGGTCCTGAGATCAGGTTGATATTAGGCGATAAGAAGTTTCTTATTCCCTGTCTGAAGATCTCGTGAGTATGTGTGCCGCAGACTTCCATGATCCTCACGGAAGGGCCGTCATATTCTTCGAGATATTTCCTCATATCGGATGTATCTGAGATTACGGTCATGCCTGATTCTCCTTCAATACCTTTTCTGATTCGGACTTGTCGTCATCAGTGATCTTTGCGATCGCGCAGCCTGCGTGAACCATGACAAAATCACCGGGTTCCAGGTCATCCAGGAGCTCTGATGAGATCTCTCTTTTCGCGCCCGTGCAATCGACCATTGCAACGCCGTCTTTAACGCTGATGACCTTTGCTGATAATCCTACACACATGTATATATCCTCCTTAAATTGTTTATCCTGTTAATTCCGTAAAGCGCCTGACCCAATGCGATCCCTCCGTCATTCGGCGGAACCATTGAGTGGAGCAGTACTCTGAATCCGTGATCTTCCAATATATTTACCGTAAGCTTTGTAAGTAACTTGTTCTGGTAACATCCTCCGCTTAATGCAGCCGTCTTTATGTCTCCTGCTTTTGCTATAGCCATCTCTGCCACGCCCTTTGCGAGCATGTAGTGGAACGCGTAAGCGAGCTTTCTGATATCTGTTCCCTTAAGCTTCTCTTCTGCAAGATGTCTTACGATCCTTTCAGTTGCGATAACATCTCCGTCTATCAATTCCGGGCTCTCGAAAATCTTATCCCCCTCATATTCCATAGCCTTGAATTCAAGCGCTATCGCAGCTTCGCCCTCAAAACTCTGTTCGAACTTTATTCCGAGTATTGCACTGGCGGCATCGAAAAGCCTTCCGCAGCTTGTCGACACGGCAGTGTTTATCCTGTTGTCATGCATAGCTTTATACATCTTGAACGTGCCCTGCCTTACGAGCCCGAGCTCATTGCATCTGGCTTCTGCTCCGTCTCCATATATATCGATGAGCATCGATATGGCGATCCTGAAACCTTCACGTGAAGCGACATCTCCGCCTGTATGAAGGAACGGTCTGATATGTCCTGCGCGCTCAAAGCCACTTATACTGCACTTCAGGATCTCGCCGCCCCAAATGGTTCCGTCAGTACCGTAACCTGTGCCGTCTAATGAGATCCCGATAACATCGTCCGTGTAATCGTTTTCTGCCATGCACGATAAGATGTGAGCGTAGTGGTGCTGCACTCTGATGAGTTCCAATCCCGACTCTTCAGCTGCAGCGGAAGAGTTATATGAAGGGTGCAGATCGCACACCGCATGTGTCGGTTTTGCTTCGAGCAGAGTAAGCATTCTCCCGGCGGATTCCTTGAGCGCATTCTTGCCCTTGATGTCAGTGAGATCACCGATGTAGGAAGAAGGATACATCAGGCTGTTTACCGCAACGCAGAATGTATTCTTAAGTTCTCCGCCGTATGCGATAACCGAGCCCTTAAAGGGTTTGGTCATCATGTACGGCAGGGGCGCGTAGCCTCTGGAACGCCTTATCATGTAAGGTCTGCCGTCATAGAAATCCATGACAGAATCATCTGCTCTTATTCTGATCTTTCTGTTATGCGTAAGGATCACATCGCAGTATTCTTTTATCTCGCGTCGTGCGTCATCGTCATTCCTGCAGATCGGAAGCCCGGAAAGATTTCCGCTTGTCATTACAAGACATGCAGGCATATCAAGACCGTCATCGTAATCGAAGATAAGGCTTTGTACAGGCGCATAAGGAAGCATTACCCCGAGCATAGGATTGCCGGGCGCAACCTGCTCTGCGATCAAAGAATCTTCGCGCTTCTTAAGCAGGATTATGGGCTTCTGGTGCCCTGTTAAGATATCTTTCTGATAATCTTCGATATAGCAGTTCTTTAAGACTTCTTCTTCATTTCTCATCATGAGTGCGAACGGCTTGGAAGGGCGGTGCTTTAATCCGCGGAGCCGCTTTACTGCAGCATTATCGTAAGCATTGCATGCCAGATGGAACCCTCCGATCCCCTTGATCGCAGCTATACCGCCGTTTGCAATTACAGAACGCACATAAGTTATCGCATCTCTTCCTCTTCTGTTCTCGCCGTCATCAAGAATGAACACTTCCGGTCCGCATTTGTTGCAGCATACCGGCTGCGCGTCGTATCTTCTTGTGGCAGGATCGTAATACTCTGCCGCGCAGTCGGGACACATCGGAAATTCCTTCATCGAAGTTCTCTCGCGGTCGTAAGGAAGGGCATCGAGGATCGTCAGACGCGGTCCGCAGCATGTGCAGTTAATGAACGGATGGAGATATCTTCTGTTGTTCTTATCAAAAAGCTCAGCAAGGCATTCATCGCAGATCGCGATGTCGGGAGAAACGAATATCTCGCCGGATGTTTTCGCGCTCTCGATAATGCTGAAATCATCGTATAAAGGAGCGTCTTTTACCTTGACATCCATCTTCAGTATTGCAGCGCGCTTCGGCGGCTGTGTCTTTATGAGGTCAATAAACTTATCGACTTGTGCTTCTTCACCCTGCGCATAGATCTCGACATATGGGCCCAGGTTAGACACACTTCCCTTTATTTCAAGAGAAGCAGCGTGTCTTGCGACCGTGGGTCTCATTCCCACGCCCTGGACTATGCCGTAAACTTTAATGCGCTTCGTTACCAATTCAGATTCTCCCGCTGACCGCAAAACACTTGAGGTCTACCCAGTTGCCGTCATAATCCGGTACGAGTTCCTTAAGGCAGATGTCGGCAGCGACCGTATCGTAACCGCCGTACCGTACCATCTCTATAAACTCGTCTTCTTCAGTTATCTTCTTATCGCCATCTTGCTTAACGCAGTCGTGAAGTTTAAAGAATGTCGCGATATCGCAGTCAACGCCTGCGTCCCTTAATGTCTTGCCGGCTACTTCGTCGTGGCATACGAGTGTTTTGCCCCTGATCCCTTCAGGAATCCTGTCCTTATAAACAGGACTTTCTATCACGAATTCTTTTCCGAGATATTCACATGCATCTATGCCTGATGAAGATGCCGCGATGAGCTTTTTCGCGCCCCTGATATTCCTGATATCGTCGAGCGTAAGATCTCTATGATCCCTTCCATATGTGAGAGGCGTCATCCCGATTATGAGCTGCTCTGTCTCATTTGCGGGCTCATCTGATGCAAACTCATCGATGAGCGCCTTATAGGCTTCCTTCTCGCCCTCGTTATAGAGCTTCATTCCGTTGGAGATAACAGGGACTACCGGGATATCTGTCTTGCTCTCGATGAGTCTTTTAAGGGCCTTATAGTCAGTGCCGATCGTTGCGGGAACAGGTGTTCCGATTACCGCTACAAACGATGTGCCGATCCGTTCAACAGCAGACTTTATCTTCGATGCGAGAAGCTCGTCACGGCCTAATATCGCATCCATGTCGCGAAGTCCCGCTGAGAAGACCGCACTCCTTGATTCATGCCATCTGGGCTCGTCGAATCCGCAGACGTTGCCGGTGCATCCGCCCGCATCGATAATTACTATCAGTGCGCCCATGGAATAGAGAACGCCGGAGGCACCCGACTGGTCAGGCGCAAAAGGTGTAAGAACTTTCCTTAATCCCATCATGCCTTTGCCTCCTTTAACGCATCGAAAATCTTATTCATCAGATCCCTTACCCCCTGATATCCGAACGGTCTCGTATCCTGATTCCATGCAACATTCGGAATGTCAGGGCAATAAAAACCCGCGTCCTTGCCTACAGTCACATCCGCATCTGATTGCGAGATCTTATAGTAGAGCATCGTAGGCTCCATATTGCAGTAGATCTTGGTGTCAGGTGATAAGACCGCCAGGTTCTTAACGTAAACAAAATTCTCCGGAGCCAGAGTCGCGTAGATCTCGCCGACTTTAAAACCCATTCTCGTAAGGCTCAATGCGAGTTCAAAAGCATTCGCATTCGTGCATTCGCCGACGTTGATCTTAAGATCCGGATAAGCGCTCTTAAGTCCTGCTACAGCTTCATCTGCTTCAGCTTTTTCTGCGCTGTCATCCATATCGATCCCAATGACACTTGCAAGAGCCTTGTACTGCGAATGGATCTTATCCGTGGAATAAACTCTCGTAAGTTCGATATAAGGAATGTTAAGTCTCTTATTCATGTCTTCTGCTGCAGCTCTTGCTTCAGGATCGATAACGATATTGAAGTTGGCGCAAGCCATCTGCAAAAATTCTCCGTAAGTCTTGCAGGTCGATATCTGTCTAATGTTCCTGATTCCTGCAAGAGTCAGGTATTCTTTGAGCTCGGAATTTTCGAGCGGTGCAAAACCGCCAATGATGTTTACCGAGCGCGCATCTTTTTCCATGGGTTCAAGCAGTGAATATATCGTCTGTCTTACATGAACCATCGGCGGACGGCGGCCTTCTCTTGTGAGCGCATACATGTAGCACGGGCGCACCTTTACGCCTTCGAACTCACCGCCTGCCAGAGCGTCCTCAGCCTTCTTGCAGACTCTGTCCATATCGGTTCCGAGCAGCGCATCAACGCATGTGATGCAGATCATGACGACCTTAGGGATCTTCTTTCCGCCGTCTCTGAGGAACGACAAAACTTCCTTTATCGCATCCGGGATCTTATTGAGGTGATTGCCTGTTACGAGATCAGGTTCGCTCATCTCCAGATAGAAAAACCTGTTCTTATATTCGGGCATCGAAGAGATAAGTGAAGTGTTTCTTCCGCAGCATCCCGGTGCGACTATGAGCATAACCGATTCAGGTACGGAAAGACCCGCCCTCTTAACGCCGAATCCTTCGGCGCCGGGAGAGTTATATGCGAGCGTCGCGGGTGAACTGTAAACAAGATTTTTGCCCGACAAAAGTTCGTCAGGAATACTGTTCTTACCGTGGCTTGCTATCTCCTCAGCTGTAAAATATATTGCTTCGCGCTTCATTACTTAACCTTCCAAAAGCATTTTCGCAAGATATAAAAACCTTTGTGCCGACTCTGAATCCTTTGCACCCTCAACGACGGTCATGCCCTTGTCTTCACAGAGCGTGATGTCATCACTTCTTGGAATGACAGCAACAATTGGAGCTTTGTGCTCATCTGCAAATTCCTTTACCTTCTCATCCTCGCCGGGAACATTACGCTTGTTGAGGATCAGGCCTCGTACGTTTGCATAGCCTCTGTCTTCGAAATTCCTTACTGCCTGGCAGATATTGTTTGCAGCATAGAGCGCCATCTTCTCGCCTGATGTCACGATCAGGACCTGCTCTGCATAACCTTCTCTTATAGGCGCTGCAAAACCGCCGCAGACAACATCGCCCAAAACGTCGTAGAGAACAACGTCCGGCTTGTATTTTTCGAAAAGTCCGAGTTCATCCAAGAGATTAAATGTCGCAATGATTCCTCTTCCCGCGCAGCCGAGACCCGGTGTGGGACCGCCTGTCTCGATGCAGAGGACCCCTCCGAAACCTTCCTGGGAGATCTCTTTTGCAGATGCTGGTTCAACGCCGTCCTTGAGGATCTCGATAACAGGCTTTAAGGGTTTGCCGCCCAGAAGGTTGATCGTGGAATCCGCCTTGGGATCACATCCGATCTGAATTACACGCTTACCCATGCTGGCAAATGCGGCAGACAGATTCGATGTTACTGTCGACTTGCCTATTCCGCCCTTACCGTAGATTGCGATCTTAAGCATAAAAAAACTCCTCTATCATCTGATGCCTGACGACAAAGAAGCCCAATACGCGCATGTTTTACATGCTATATCCAAAGACTATTCCCGCTTGGAACCAACCTTGCCGTCAGAGTCAATTAAATTTTCAAGTTGTAGCGCACGGGAGACAGGTGTTAAAGCTGATCTCTTATGCACCTAAAGCATATCACTTACGGACCGGATAAGCCATCAGGTCTTTATAACTAATTACAAAACGATAACTTTTATGTCTGTCAAAAGCAGGCTGGCTTGTTATATAACGCGTCTTCATAACAAAAGTGGCGCCGTTATCATGACACCACCTTTTGTTTTTCCTCTATTCCCGGTTATTAACTGAGAGGAATATATCCGCTCTGTTCCACTATCTTCTGGCCTTCGGGTGACAGCATAAAATCTATTGCTTTATAGACATTCTCATTTGTCTCACCCTTGCGGTAGACGGCATAAATGCCGCCGCTTATGGGATATGAGCCGTCAGCGATCGTCTCAGGCGTCGGCTCGATGCCGTTTATCGTAAGGATCTTTACGCCGCCTTCTGCAAGCATGCCCGTAACATAATATCTGAACGAGAACCCGATAGGACTGCCGAACAGTGCCGTGTAATCCGGCTTGATCGGTGTGTCGCCCATTAACTTTTCGAGCGCTGTCTCAGAACCGCTGTTCTTATTGCGGCGCATTGCAGCAATCGGAGAAAAATCTCCGCCCAGCTCACTCCAGTTCGTGATCTCGCCGGAATAGATGCCGCGGATCTGGTCTATCGTAATGTCGGATACAGGATTATTTGCATTTACGATAAATACGAAAGCATCCGAACCCACCTGAACCATCTCGAGTTCAACTCCGTTTTGTTCCGCATACGCTAGCTGCTCGTCGGACGGCTGAGCGCAGATGATTATATCCGCATTGCCGTCAACGATATCCTTGTAAGCGCCTCTTGTATTAGTGTAGTGCATCGCACTCGCAGCATCGTAATCCTCTCCGTTGAAGATAACCGAATCTTCAGGATATATGCTCTCTACAAATCCCGCGTAGATCGGAAGCAGTGCTGCCGCGCCGTCTATTGTCGGGATGTCGCCTTCAAGCCTTTCTTCACCTTCAACCGAACATACACTTTCTGAGCCTGTAAACGGTACGTAGTCAGCAACCTCTACGCTCATCTTCTGCATTCCGGGCGAATGGTGGCTCGTCACTCTCACAATAAACAAACTGTATATCGCAAGATCAATTCCAACAAAAATCATTATTACCGCAAATATAACGGCAAGCTGCTTTATCAGTTTCTTTCTGTCCATACCGCTTATACCCAGTTCGCTATCATCTCAACTATCGAAATCTCTTTCCAGAGATTATACCCGTGAACCATAAGCACTGCCGTCACGCCGATCCCGGCGGCAACGACCAGCGAAAGGATCACCGCAAATGTCTTGTCCTTCATCTTATAATCCTCACATATGTGCAACTGCTGCCGCAAGAAGCATCATCAAAACTGCCTCACACACAGAAAGTGTCAGAAACACTGCTGCCAGAACGCTGAAAACTATCGCAAGTGCCGGTCTCTCAAGTTTCTTCTTTGCCTTTCTGATGTGAATTATCGCCAGGATCAGAAAAACGATAAAGAGCACCGGCAAAATTCCGAACATAAGAGTAGAGATTATGCTATCTATGATTCTCTCAACTGAATATGCTCCCAGTATCAAGCCCGAAAAACTTCCCAACATGTTATTTCCTCCCTATGGATTCTCTGTATTCTTCGACTTCCTCTTTACTGAAAGATGAGATCAGTCTGCAATCCTCAGTATCAAGAAGCCTGTAATGTCCTGTAACAAAATTCTGCTGAAGCCTTATTCCGTATTTCTCGTCTATCGCATGCCACCATACCTTGCCGCCCATCGTAGCCGGGTACTTAATGTGCCTGTCCTCAAACGCAAGCGCATGAATGACATCGCCCGAATCCCCGCCAAGTATTCCCTGAAGCACTTCGCTCTTCTCAAAGACCGAAGCAACAGCTATGGTTTCAGTCCAGGAAAGATTGCGTCTTCCCTTCTCGGTCTCAACGAGCGTCTTCTTGGAAATACCAAGCATCTCACTCATCTCCTCCTGGGTGACGCCGTATTCGGTTCTTATAAGCTTGAGCTTACTGCTCACCGACTTGATCAAGTCCCCGCGCTTCATGTGTACCTTTCCTGCGGTTTTGATGATGCCTTCCGGTAATTCCGGCTTCGCAATAAGTGTATTCTTACACTTTTTGTGTATTTTTTCAAATCAAATATGGCAGCAACTGCCCAAAAATAGTCATGCTTAAAACACCTGCATAGAAATATCAGGAAATTCAAAAAAGCAGATCGTAATTTGTGTGGATGGGATACAGTCCCTTAACTCAATCCTGAAACAGCGGTGTGGAGAAATATCTCTCAGCAGTATCAGGGAGCACTGTAACAACAGTCTTTCCGGGGCCGAGCTTCATAGCAAGCTTGATAGCGCATGCAACATTCGTTCCGGAGGAGATTCCGCACATCATGCCCTCTTTGCGTGTAAGTTCACGTGAAGTGTTGATGGCTTCATCGTCAGTGATAATGCAGATACCGTCATAAACCTTTGTATCAAGAATGCCCGGGATAAGTCCGTCGCCGATGCCCATCTGGACGTGGGTGCCGATAGAACCGCCAGACAGGATTGCTGCATTCTCGGGCTCTGCTGCCCAGATGACTGTAGAAGGATTTACTTCCTTTAATGCGTGGCCGATGCCTGTGATAGTGCCGCCTGTGCCGATTCCCGAGCAGAAGCCGTCAATCGTGCGGCCGTCCATGGCTTCAAGGATCTCCTTAGCGGTATAAGAATATTGCGCTTCAGTGTTAGCGGGATTCTCAAACTGCTGGGGGATAAATACGTGCGGGTCGGATGCTGCGATCTCTTCAGCCTTGATCCTGCACTCCTCGATAGCTTTGCCGATGTCGCCGTCGTCGTGAATGAGGACAACTTCTGCGCCGTAGTGCTTAACGAGCATGGATCTCTCGTGGCTTACGGAATCTGGCATAACGATTATAGTGCGGTAGCCTTTGACGGCGCCGATAAGCGCAAGGCCTATGCCCTGGTTGCCGCTCGTGGGCTCCACGATAATGCTGTCTTTGTTAAGTTTGCCTTCTTTTTCGGCGCGCTCGATCATGTTAAGAGCTGTACGTGTTTTGATGGAACCTCCGACGTCAAGGCCTTCATTCTTAACAAAAACGTCAGCCGCGCCTTCGGGTACTATGTGATTCAGTTTGATAAGAGGCGTGTTTCCGATAGCCTCAAGGATGTTGTTGTAGATCATTACATTTCTCCCCATATAAGTAAAAGTTATACCGCGACATATTATACAGTTTTTTTCAAACAGTTGAAGACTTATATAGCTTGATCTCGAAAATGGTTCCCCTGCCCTCTTCGCTCTCGCAGGAAACCGTGCCGTTCTGGGAGTTAATGATCTGTTTTGCAAGCGATAAGCCGATGCCGTTGCTGTTGGGGTCTGATTTCTCTCCATGATAGAAGCGGTCGAAAATATGAGGCAGGTCTTTTTTGGATATTCCGCACCCGTTGTCCTCAATTCGTATATTTGTTGAAAGATTGTTATCCTCCGAAGATATCTTTATATATCCTCCGGGCTCCGTATGCTGGAGAGAATTCTTGATTATGTTCAAGAGAGCCTCGGACATCCATCGCTTATCGCATGATATCACGTCCTCAGATGATACATTGATGTCTATCGATACGTCTTTGATATCTGCTTCGACCGCAATGCCTGACACGATATTACCGACCAGCTCACTTGCCTTTGCCTTCTCCTTCTTCATAACAAGGACACCCGCATCGATCTCGGCCAGAGTCAGGAGCGTTCTTACAAGCCATGTTATGTGGTCGGTCTGGTCTTCTATATTCGCGATGCAGCGGCGGCGCTGAGCTTCATCCATATTGCTGTTCTTCAGCGCATCCGTCATGAGATTTATCGCCGTAAGAGGAGTCTTTATCTGGTGCGATATATTGGAAAGCATGTCAGCCATGTAAGTATTCTTCTTGACTTCGCCTGCATACTGTTCCTGAAGAGTTGATGCCAGTTTATAGATCTCGCTTCTTAATATCAGCATCCTTCCTTCTGCCTCAAGTCCCAAGTCGGGGAATTCATCCCTGTCCTGAACTTTGGTCAGGAAATCAATAAGTTCATCAAGTTCTTTTCTGCGTTTTGCCCTGTCCGCAGCAATATGGATCACAAGTGCGGCAACGATAAGGGTTAATACGATCGAAAGTATCAGATAAGGGTTCATAGATTAAGCCTGTACCCCTGTCCCCTAAGGGTCTCGATAAGATCGCCTTCATCGTCACCGAGCTTGCTCCTGAGCCTCTTGATATAGACAGTCAGTGTGTTGTCATTAACAAAGCTTCCGACATCGTCCCAAAGGATATTCAGGATCTGGTCTCTGTCCAGGATCTCGCCGGCGTGGTTGATGAAGACTAAAAGGAGTTTGTATTCCATGGCTGTAAGAGGAACCTCATTGCCGTCGCGGTACATTTTCGCGTTCGTGATATCAACTTTATTGGCACCAATGACGCATGTGGCAACGGAAGATTTATTGCGCTTCATGAGGCGCTTCATCCTTGCGATAAGTTCCTTGATATGGAAAGGCTTTGAGATATAATCGTCCGCACCTTTATCGAATGCAAGCACGGTATGGATCTCGTCGTCCATTGCAGTAAGGAAGATAATAGGCATCTCGGAAGTCTCACGGATCTTCGTGCAGATCTCCATTCCGTTGCCGTCAGGAAGCGTCATGTCGAGAAGGCAGAAATCGATCTTCTTCCCGGGATCATCATTTTCGAGAGCGGCGTATGCTTCGGAAACGGAAGAAGCGAGGGTAACTTCCATACCCTCGCCTGTTAAAGCAAGCTTTAAGCCTTCCGCGATTATGCTGTCGTCTTCTACTACTAATACCATGAGTTAGACACTTTCACGTTTTATCTCATTTATTATATCAATCTTATTCTCGCGTCTTAAGCATGTAACTGTCATTATCATTAACGCACAGGTGATCAGCAGAACCAGTATCAGGGTAAAGCCCCACGGGAACGTGACCGTGAAGTATCCGAATCTTCTGATAAGGACCTTCGCGAACCCGAAGCAGATTAATGCAATGACAGGAGCCGCTGCAAGGACCGATCTTATCAGCATTCCGATGCCCTCGCGAAGCTCTGCTGCAACGATCTGCCTGAATGTCGAACCCATTGATTTAAGTATCGCAAAATGCTTCCTTCTGGATGTCATGAGTGCGGATACTGAGCTGTACACATTGAGAAGGCAGATAGCTGATGCCAGAATGGTAAACACGATGAGCACTGTCTTCAGGAGGAATCCTATGACCTGCTTGAAGTCATAGCTGCGAACATCAGTGGACGACATATGTATATTGGACCCATCCGCATTCAGCTGTTCGATTGAAGTCATAAGCAGCTTCATGCTGTCTTCATTGTCACAGTTAAAGAACACATCCGTATTCATTGGAGAGCAGTTTATCTTGTCGATATATTCCGCAACACTCATCGGGACGATCATTTGCAGCTGGAAGTTGCCAGTGCCGATAAAGTAATCGTCAAGTTCGTTGCTTCTTGCTTTGCTTATGACTTTGAGATCCAGAGTTCCTTCGAGTTCGATCTCGGGGAAGGACATCACATCAATGTCATAGCCATACTCTATTGCCTCTGCTCTCGTAATACTCGAAGGCTTCGTATGGATATATTCTCCGGTCTTTGCAGCAAAGGGATCAGTGATCTCAAGGTATTTGTAATTCGAGGACTTGTGTCCCGAGATGATGAATTCATCTGTTGTTACGGCAGCTGCGTTTACGAGGATACAGGGGAACTCCCCTTCTTCGTATGAGACAGCGTTGACTTTCCCGGAGAGCTCGGCAAAAGTCTTATCATCCAGTCCGTATACGCCGACATATGTGCCTGCTTCACTACGGCTTTGCTCTTCGTCAAACATTTCTCTTGTATATTCCCCGGGCTCATAGAACATGCTCAGGATCTCATATACATCGTCAAAATATTCATCACTCAATTCCTCATCTTCCACACGGAGAGAAGTGCCGGAATATTTGCAGATCTCCACATCAGAGACGCCTTCCGTATCCTTAATGCCCTCAATAATGGCTTTGGTATCGATATCCAGTCTGCTTGACGGGTAAAAATTGATCACATACTGTCTGCTGTTGTAGTACTTGAGATACACATGGTTGTCCTGAAGCTTGAAGTCCAGCATCTGCATAAGAACAGATGACGTGAAATTCACCACGACGGTCACGAGAAGGAATATCGCAACGGCTCTTATGATGCCCATGGACTTGCTCTTGTCATTCTTCAGGAATCTTGCAGAGAGCATCCTTGCCGGTGACGTGCCGATAAGCTTATCGGGGTTTCTGTTCTTTCTGTGTTTTCCGGTTTTTTTCCCGATTCCTCTTATGCTCTCGATGGGGCCGACCTTGCCGATCTTCCTTGCAGGGATAAGAGCAGAGATAAATACCGTAACTGCACTCATGACAATGATCCCTATAACAGAAGCGGGCTTCACCACAAGTACGGGCTCCAGGTCAATTCCCACGCTGTCGAAAACAAATATCCTCTGTGCAATCGGCGCAATGAAATGTGCTGCCGCCTTTGCAACGCCGAGTCCTGCCAGAAATCCCACGGGGATTGCCGGAAGAAGCATGCTGAACGCCTCAAAATAGACCGAGCTTCTCTTCTGTTTTCCAGTCGCACCGACCGATGCCAGCATGCCGAGATATCTTACCCTCTCGTCGTATGAGAGCGCGAAAACGTTATATATCAGCATTACCGATATCAGTGTGATCAGCACCAGGAAGAAGCACAGTGCCAGATTAACGATCGTGTTCATCGAGTCATCATCAGAAGTGCCGAGGAAGATGAGCAGTGTGTTATTGTAATCGTAATTACTGTCACCTGCAATGTCTCTTAAAGTAAGCTCAAAATCGCCCGGGGTCTTCTTGGTATCAGTCATTAAAAGAGCATTAAATGTATCGTTATTAATGGTGGATTCATCCACAAGCGACATCGCCGTATACCACGCGCATCCCTTGTTCTCGAATGACGGCTGCTCAATGAAGCCTACTACCGTATACTCCTGTTCAAAACCGGTATACTCACGGGTCTCCTCCATGTTGCTGTCAAAGGAATCGTCACCGTCTTTCCCGAATTCGATATAACCCATGTTGTAGGGCAGTTCGCATGTCTGTCCCGCCTCCACAACAAATAAAGGCACGTTGACCACGAAGAAGCCTGAATCGGCATGATTGGTCCAAAATCTCCTGAATGTAGATGCTTTTATGGTGTCGCCGATCTTTACGGATGATCCTTCTTCAAGCGCATCTGCACTTATGACGATCTCATTGCCGTTCTCGGGAAGCCTGCCCTCAGCAACCTTAATATTCATCCAGTCGATTGCCTGTGAGGAGTATCTTCTGATGTTAAGAAATGGTCTTAACTTATTTCCTGTCTGTTCAAATTCGGTATATTTCAGATCCTCAGTGACACCTGTCTCCGTTACGCCTTCAATACCCTTTATCTGTTCGAGCTTTTCCCTGTTGATGTCATAGACCGCATAATGGTACTTCCCTGAATGGGCGCCGGCGAGATCCACAAAGTATCTGATCGCCGTATCCTTGCCTACAAACACAACCGTAAGGAGCATTACCATCAGCGCGATCCCTATTACCGATATAACGGTGCGCCTGATATTCATCTTCATGTGCTTGAAGGTAACCTGATGTACAATTTTCCTGTTTGACATAATTCCTTGTTCCTCTATCCTGCTATCCTCTTATTCGCGGCCTTTCAGGTCCGTAACCCTTATGCGGTCATCCTTAACAATGCTTCCATCTTCCATATAGATAATTCTGTCAGCCTGAAGAGCGATGTTCTCATCATGCGTGATCAGGATCAATGTCTGTCCGAATCTCTTGTTTGAATCTTTTAACAGCTCGACTATCTCTTTGCTGTTCTTCCTGTCGAGGTTGCCTGTCGGCTCATCAGCAAGAAGCAGTTCAGGCTTCGAGAAGAGCGCTCTGCCGATCGATGCCCTCTGCTGCTGTCCGCCGGAAAGCTCGCTCGGAAGATGGCTTCTCCTGTCCGCAAGACCAAGATAATCAACAATGTGGTCCAGTCTTTCCCTGTCGGGCTTTCTGCCGTCCAGCATGTGCGGCAGAACGATGTTCTCATCAACGTTAAGCTCAGGCAGAAGGTTATAGAACTGGTAGACAAGACCGATATGTCTTCTTCTGAATATCGCAAGCTTGTCTTCTGACTGGCTGTGTATATCCGTTCCGTTGATAAATACTTTTCCCGATGTCGGCTTATCGACACCTCCGATTATGTGAAGGAGCGTGGATTTGCCTGATCCGGATGCTCCGACAATGGATACGAATTCACCCTTCTCAACAGAGAAAGATATATCCTGCAAAGCAACGGTCCGGCTATCCCCTTCACCGTAAACCTTGCTTATATTCTCACATCTTAATAATTCCATTTTTTGTTCTCCTTGTTTGTGATAAGCCAATAGTAACAAACGTCAAGGCATAAAAAATGAATTCCAAAGTGACAATTTAGTCACTTTGGAATCCACAGAAGAATTCTATATTAATGATCAGTTTTAATCGTAGACGTACTGATACATATCCATTATCTCGCCTTCCTCATCCAGTTTTGTCTCTACGGAGATAAGGCCACCATAGTATTCGTAAATGGTCTTCTGGAATATGGATCCGTCTTCTTTATAAACTGTCTTGGACATCATGTTGCAGTCAGCATCATACGTGTATTCACACCAGCTCTTGATCGAACCGTCGGGTTTATATACCTTCTCGGATACTGTATTGCCCTGAGCGTCATATGCGTACTCGGTCCAGCCGTTAGCTTCGCCGCCTCTGTAATTGGAACACTTTGTAACATTGCCCGAAGCATCGTACTCATATTCGTTACTTACCACGTAAGAATCACCATTGGCTTCAGTCTGGGTCTGGGTGACGAGATTGCCTGCGTGATCGTAAGCATAGACAGTCCAGTGATTCATCTCGCCTTCCTGCGTATATTCCGTATCCTTGAGCAGATTCCCGTTCGGATCGTATGTGTACTCATGGTAGAGTCCCGGTTTTTCTGAAGCATCAAGGTATGTCTTCTTTATCTGCTTTCCTGACGCATCATATTCGTATTCATATCCGCCCTGGCTCTGGCCGTCTACTCCGAACTTTATCTCCTTGGTAAGGTTGCCGTAAATATCGTAGATATACTTGTATACATATCCATTATTACCGTAATCCTGGTCGGTGACCAAGTTGCCGAATCCGTCATATTCCTTAAGACTCTTAAGGTTGCCGTTGTGATAAATGATAACCGACTGGTATCCTTCGTACCTGGCCTGGGTATCCTGCGTCTGTACGCTTGTCTTCTCAGCTGATTCCAGAACTCCGAAACTGCCGGACAGATTAAATCCGGAAGCAAAAGCCGGATCCTGACTTTCCGTATCTGCCGTATTCCGGCAGGAAGCAAAACTTCCCAGGATTAATGCCGAAGCTAATAACAATACTATTCTCTTATGCATAACCGTCTCCGTCTGTTACTTTGAACGGGCATTGTGCAAAAGATCCAGCAGTCCCTTCTCCTTTATAATCGCTATGCCCTGTCCTTCGTCACCTAATACTAACAGACTATCGCCGGGATTGATATTAAAAATTTTTCTGGCCTTGGCAGGAATGACGATCTGACCCTTGTCTCCCATCTTTACGAGCCCGAAAATATGCTTGCCCCTTGGCGGCACCGCAAATCCCAGATTCTCACTGTCCCTGGGGTCGTAATTTAGCAGGTCATCTATCGTCACACCGAAAACATCAGCTATAAGCTTGCACTTCTCAATGTCAGGCAGGGACTCTCCCGTCTCATATTTTGACAGGGTCTGCCTTGATACCCCGATAAGGTCGGCAAGTTCCTCCTGTGACATGTCGTTCAGTTTTCTGAGTTCCAACAGATTGTCTTTGAACATGATCAAGTCTCCTTTTTCTTCTTTTTCGAGATGCCGAGAACAGCCCATCTGTATACGGGGATCCTCGAGATTATCTCATAGAGCAGATATGCAAGTCCGAAGCCTGCTGTAAGGCTTAAGAGATAGCATGCCCAGGCGGGTGCAAGTCCGGGCTTTGCGATATAGAGCGCAACAGCTGAAATGCCCAGGTAGTGGAATACATAAAGGCCCCAGCTGTGAGAACTCATCCACTTCGTAAAACTGTTGGTAAAGTCAAAGAACTTCGCAAAGCCGCCGATCATGGCAAGACATCCGAACCAGCCGTACAGAAGGAACAGCGGCGATCTGTAGACAGGGTTGTCAGCATAGTTCTGACCGAAGTAAACAATGCAGAATGCGGTGCAAAGACCTGCTGCGGCAAGAGCAAACAGCAGGAAGTATTTCTTTGTCACTTCAACGACTTCATCGTGGGAGAAGACAAAGTATCCGAGCAGGAAGCCCAGGAAATAAAGTCCGAATCTGTAGCATACGATAACAGGAGTATTGAGGATCTGGCCTGCGCCGTAAACAAGTGCCGCGATAAGGACCAGCACCCAGAAAGGCGTCTTCCTGCACAGATTCCAGAAACGGTCTTTGTCTATCTTCTTTATGAGCACGATAACAAGCGAGAATAACCAGAGCATCTGGATATACCACAGGACACCTATTCCGCTTAGGATGCACGCGAACACCTTTCCGATGAACGGCATGTCAGAGCTGTCTGCAACACCTGAGAATGATATGTTGATGTAGCCCTGAATAAACTGGAAAGCAATAAGTCCGACTGTGACAGGTATCAGGAGCTTGGTCGTTCTGCTTCTGATAAATTCCCCGCCGGTATGCTTTTCGAGATAATAGCGGGAGCTGATGCCGGATACTATAAAGAGCAGGAGCATGAACCAGGGATAGACGATGTACTGGAAGACATCGTAATACTGGACATCAAGGTCCGTGATCTTGCCGGGCACGCCCACTATTCCCTGGCCGTTATACATGTAGATAACATGGTAAATAACGACCAGAACGACCGTGACCCATCTCAAGTTGTCAATGTATGACTTTCTCATAAATCTACCACCTTTGCCATATATTTTAACATTATTGTATGGCGCGAAAACAAACAAAACCACCAACTTTGCTTTACACAAACCGGTGGTTCAGGTTAAAAATACGGGCAGAAATTGTGTCTTAAATCCCTTTAATCACGTTCTGACAGCATCAGATTTACCCTGTTCCCGATAATTGAAGTTACATCTTCATATGATTTCTGGCCTTCGAAGTACGCGGGCATCTCTTCATAGAATATGACAAGGACCGACGAATCAACATCGGGAACCCTTACCGCATCAGATATCTGATCCATGTACCGGTCTAAAAGGCATCCGGGTACAGGGACAGAGCTGTAGCTTTTAGGATAGACGGCACAAAGCGCATTGTGCAGTTCTGTCTGCTCTTCATAAATGGTCCTCAGGGCACTTTTAAGTACAGGGTCATGATCGTAATAACCTGACATAAGCTGGACATCAGGTGACATCATCTTCATTACAAAGCTCCATGCCGCATCCTTAAGCACGCAGCAGCTTGTAATGCCTGTTCCTCTGCCAGACACAGCCTCGGGATGTCCGTCAGGAGAAGGCTTACCGATTACCGAGAATTCAGCATAGCCGCCCGTAAAACAATAACCGTCATAGGCATTGAAATTTCCGCAGGGGTTCTCGTGGAGCGGGTCATTCTCGCGGCAGTCAACATCGTAAGAACCATCAGGAACCGACGTGATGTAATCAGCCAGTTCTTTGAATCCGTCATTTATTGTGAATTTTCCGGACTTGTCATAAGCAAAATAATCTGAAGAGCTGATCAAAGCCTCCATCATGGAAATATCATCAAAAGCAAAATTGATCACGCCGCCGTTGTTCTCATTTATCACCTTTTCATATTGCTCAAATGTCAGACCCTGAGCGCCGCTTTCAGCCAATGAATCCTTTATGACCAGCCCGTCAAAACAAAATCCGTAATCAAGGCGGTAATGATTGCCGTCCCATCCGTTGGGCTCAAGTATGTAAGCCATATAATCCCCGCCGGCAAGATCCTTCTCCGCACTGATCCTCTTGGTAAGATCTGTCAGATAATCTTCATTGTTAAGCTGTGCGCTGCTGTTGTCATATATTACCAGATCAGGGCCTGTTCCTTCCCTTATGTCGGACATGAGAATATCAACGGCATCAGCTGCGCAGGCATTGATAATGCCGTAATCAGGATAAGCAGAGTCCTCCTCCAGGTCTTCATATTTCATCAGGGCATCGTAATACTTATAATCGACTTCTATAAAGTATTTGTCGGAATTCCTGTTGAAATCATTTACGGCATAGTATTCCTGTGAAGTCATTTCCAGAAGCGGGGCAAGTGACAGCAGGGCTTTGCCGGCATTCGGATCGGCATCGGTCTTCTCGAGCAGGATCAGTTTTGAAGTATCCAGAGAGGATCCTTTCCATTCTTCCTTTTCATGTATCACTACCTTGTCATCCGTCACCAGGACCAGTTCAGAATCTGCCGTGAACAGCCCGTTTACAAAAGTATCAGACAAGTCCAGTATAACTTCCTCATCCCCGGTAAATGGATCTATCTTCTTTACTGAACGGTTATCTCCTATATCGAAAATGCCGCAGCCGGGTACATACTTATAATCCAGCGCTGAATAATAATCCAGTTCGACCGAATCAAAATCAAGCGTATCAGGATCCAATGTGCAGAACATCACCTTCTCCATCCCGTTATCGGTGATGTTTGCGACAAAGCTCACTAAGCCGTCATACTGCATCAGATTATCAATATATTCAACCTTGGAATAATAACCGAAATCAGGCGCGAAAGTCTTTACCTCATCACCTTCGATCACTAAGATCTCAGAGGTAAAAGTGAAGTCACTGTTCTGATAGTCAACTGCTGCAACAAGCTTATCGCCAACATCCGTAATAAAATTCAGCGTTGAAGGTCTTCTGTCATCTGATGGAAAATCTATTATAAAAGGATCTTTCAGCACGCCGCCGTCAAAGTCTATCTCGTAACAATAGCAGACATAAGTGTCCTTCTCCTCATCATAGATCTCCGCGAAAGTATAGTATTCGCCGTTTTTCTTATATATATCCCCGGTATAACTGTAATTGGTTCCTTCCGCGAAAGAATCACCGATATTTACCTGACCGAGTAATTTACCGTCATATGAATAATGCCTGAGAAGATACGCTGAATCGTTAAGTCCCTCATCAGCATTATTGATAAAAGCATCAAATGACAGGACAACCGATTCCTCATCGGCATAAAGATATCTGTTAAAGATCTGATATGCCTTGTTATCAAATTCCTTCCATGTATCACCGCCGGAAATCCCGGTAACGGTATCATTCCACCACGTTCCGTCTTCAGAAACTTTCTTTGCCTTTGAAATATCGTCACAGTTCCTGCTGCAGGATGCCATGCAAATAAGCATAGCCGCAGCCATAAAAATACATGCCGCTTTTTTCACATTATCCCCTTTATAAATACAGCAAATCCGCTGTTATAGATTTAGAAGCAAGACTATTATAGCAACAATTCCTCCTAATAAAACAATGCACCTTACATAACGGAATAACTGTATCTTTTTCCGGGTATCCGCCAGGAGAATCCTTCTGATCAAATTGCATGCATTATGCTGAAAAGGCAGATAATAAATGGTAAAATCTTTTTGTGTAATTGTTAATGGGATTTAATAGGAATTTTATCGGGTGATTAACTATGCTTGTCATGATTCTTAAGATGTCAGCAGTAACTGCCATCTATGTATTATTCTCATATTTTCTTTGGAGACATCTGAAAAACAAAAAGATAGACTGGCGATACAGATTGCTGCTTTCGCTTGTTTTCGGAGGTCTTGCCATCACAGCAACTCATTTCGGTGTAGATTATCAGGATATGATGATCAATGTCCGGGATCTTGGTCCACTTACCGCAGGTCTTTTCTTTGATCCGTTATCAGGTATTCTGGCCGGCTTCATTGGCGGTATAGAAAGATATATTGCCGGAACTTATTTTGGTGTCGGCACATATACAAGATTAGCCTGTTCCGTTTCCACCTGTTTATCGGGCTTGGTCGCTGCGGCTGTAAGGATAGTGATCTTCAAAGGAAAGAAACCCTCTATGGTGTTCTCATTCTTCATAGGCTCAACCATAGAAGTCTTTCATATGTATGTTGTATTCATAACTCACAGGAGTGATATGAATATGGCATATTATGTTGTCAAAACATGTGCCCCGCCTATGATCATATTTACGGGTATCGGTCTCTCAATAATATCCGTGCTTATCAGGATCGATACCGGGGAATGGATAAATCCTAAAAGCATCAGCAGTAAACAGGATATACACGTCTCGCAGAAATTCCAGTTCTGGCTGTTCCTGACGAGTACTCTTGTACTGCTTTCAAATCTTCTTCTCGGATACATTCTTTCAACACAGGTTGCAGTTCAAAAGAGCGAGTCTATATTAATGCATGCTCTTCAGGATATAGGAGATACATATAACATTACTTCCGATAAGGAAAACTTCTCAAATTCAATGGCCTTCAGCATTGGAGAGGAAGGAGAGTATGTACTGTTCAGGAGTGACGGCACAGTAATCTCCGTTAGGCACGAGGGTGAGATTCTCAATGAGGATTTTATGGATTATTATCTGAAGTACTCAGATCGGACGCGGTTTACTTCTGAAGTATTCGGTAATAAGTGTATGTGTATGACAAGAAGATTGACTGACGGCAATACACTTCTTGTATTCCTTACTAATGAGGAAGTGTACACTGAACGCGATCATACTGTTTATGAGACAGTTCTTGCTGATATTCTTCTTTTCACCGTAATCTATATACTGATCTCCGTACTTGTACAAAGAATTGTTGTCAACAATCTTGAGATGGTTAATACATCACTTCGAAAAATCACTAAGGGTAATCTGAATGAAGTGGTATCGGTATATTCTTCCTCTGAGTTTGCTTCTCTGTCCAACGATATTAATCAGACAGTCGATGTATTAAAGACATATATAGATGCAGCAGAAAAAAAGATCGAAGAAGAACTCAGCTTAGCAAAAAGCATTCAGGAATCTGCTTTGCCGCACAATTTCGCTTTCCCAAGAAAAGATCTGGAAATCTATGCGTCTATGGATCCTGCAAAAGAAGTCGGAGGGGATTTCTACGATTACTTCTTCGTAGGCAACAATAAGCTATGCCTTGTAATTGCAGACGTCTCAGGTAAAGGCATTCCGGCTTCGCTCTTCATGATGAAGAGCAAAGCTATCATAAGAAGCTGTGCAGAATCCGGAAAGAACCCTGCCGAGATTCTCAGACTTGCCAATAACGGTTTGTGTGACGGTAATGATGCAGAGATGTTCGTAACAGTATGGATAGGAATTATCGATCTCGGGACCGGTCATGCTGTATGTTCGAATGCCGGCCATGAATACCCGGTGCTGAGACGTGGAAAAGGTGATTATGAGTTATATAAACAGAAACACAATATCGCTCTGGCTATAATGAAGGATGTATCATTCCGCGAATACGAGCTGGACTTTACTCCGGGAGATTCATTGTTTATTTATACTGACGGAGTTCCTGAAGCAATAAATAAAAAGCAGGAGGAATACGGTACGGACCGTCTGTTAAGGATCCTGAATAAGTATAAAGAGCTTTCCCAGAAAGATATACTGAGCTATGTGAACCGCAATCTGAAATTCTTTGTCGGAGAAGAAGATCAATTCGATGATGTAACTATGCTTGGATTCAGGTTTCTGGGGCAGTCAGAAAGCCGCAAAAACTACCTGCCGCCCGAGAACCGGGATGTGTCAGTCAGCATCCCATAGCTCTTCTTTCTTATCTTCGAGAATAAGAACCATATCGTAGGCGGACACACCTTCATGGTTCAGTATTACTTTATCTATTTCCGAAAGAACAGAATGCACACGCATTGCCAGATTATCAATATCTTCATTGCCTGTGTAGTTTTGAAGTCTTCCGCCTGTATATCCTGTTTCAGTAATACCCAGGAATAGTTCCGCCATCTTTAGGTCATAACGGCCGAGAGCAGCATAGATCCCTGCAGCATCTGCAACCAGTTCATCCCATACCGTATCTTTCTTTTCCGGATAAAGACGCCGGCAGACAAAATGAGTGCATTCGTGAACACGGCGGATCTTCATAGATATATCCAGCCATTCAGTTTCAGGCATTCCGACATCTTCTGCCTTTATTCCGCTGTATGGTCCGGCACACAGGACTATAACCGCATCTTTATAATTCTTCTTATCAGCAGTAAAGCGTTTGAATTCAGCATTCCAGTCCGGATCTGTATCACCGGAAGCACGCTTAGAGATCATGAACTTAGTACGGTGATTTTGTATCTTTGTCCAGTTTATCAGCCCGTCGATTATAGAAGCGCCTTGTGTAGACGGAACTTCATACGGCACGCAGCGGTTAGCCATTATCTGAAGAAACAGTTCAAAGTCCTGACGCTGATTCAACGTCACTACCATTACTTCCCCTGCCGGTGTATTCTCATACAGACAACTGTCCTGAGGATGACATCTGAAATGAGACAGATCCTTAACCTCAGGCTCCATTCCCTTGTTTACGATCTTCTTATATTCCTCCGGAGAAACTTCTCCCGGACGAAGATACAGCTGACGGTATATCTGCGCAAGATTCGCCAGCACAGACGGACCTTTCCATTCCTCATGTTCCATTACAGATCAGGTCTCCACGCTCATTGATGATCACTCAATATCGAAAATATCGACAAACCCGGTTACTTCAAATATTTCCATAACGTTTTCTCCGACACCGCAGATAAGGAGTTTTCCCTGCTTGTCCATAATTTTCTGTGTTGATAACAACACGCGGAGTCCTGCGCTGGAGATATAGTCCACGCCCTTAAGATCGATGGTCATATCTTCCACTTCCGATATATTGTCGAGGATCGTCTTCTCCAGATCCGGTGAAGTAACTGTATCGATTCTCCCTTCAACTGCAATGTTCAGTACACTTCCGTTTTTGGTGATCTCTGTTGTCATTTTTCTGATTCCTTTCCTGTATCTTTTATTTTTTCGTCTTTGCCAAGCGGACATTCCTCCATGCCCGTGCGTATCTCTCCATGGAGTTTAACTCCCACCGCCATGCAAGGTAAACAAGAATTACACAGTTCGCAATTCTTACACGGATCCGACCGGTTATCCTCAACAGACCTGAGCTCCTTAAGAAATGGGGAATTCTGCCAGTATTCCGGGATTGAGCGGTAATCCTCCGGAACATCCAGATGCCGGCAAGGTGTCAGTTTCCCGTGCACATTCACGGAAATACCGTCACGGCCTGCTCCGCATCCTCTGAATATACCCATGTTCCTGTTTATGAAGAAGGTTTTTCCCACCAGCGATCTTAATTGCGAGAAACAAGGTTCCGCATCAACAACGACCGGGCCTTTATATTGCTTTATGATCTTCGCAGCCGCTGTCAGTTGTTCCGCTGTAGGGAAAGCGGAAAGCTGATATGAAGAATCCGGCTTAAACCCCAGGATCGTCAACTGCTGCACACCGTACTGCTCTGCCAGACTGATCATAGAAGGTATGTCATCGGCATTTGAACGCTGCATGACAAAATTGATCACAGTATTCGGGAAATTAAACTCTTTAAGCAGTTCAAGAGTGTATACCGCCATTTTGAATCCATCCCTGCTCTTACGGTTTATCTCCTCCGTGCTTCCGTTCAGGGAAACAAAGATCAGGTCTGCGCCTGCATCTATTATTTCTTTCAGAAATGTTCTGTTAACATATGCACCTGAAAGCGCAATATTGGAAACAAGTCCGAGTCTTTTACATTCACGCAGAAGATCAATGATATAAGGATAGCTGAGAGTCTCCCCGCCGCTGAGATTCACATGACGCACACCGGCACGCTTTCCCTCAGAAAGCCAATAGAGAGCCTCTTCAAGCGGCAGTTCCTCACCGGTATTAAGATGCACATAACACTGGGGACATCTAAGCGGGCATTTTGTTGTCAGTTCCAGATTCATCTGCAAAGGCTTTCTGAACCATCTGGCATTCGTCAGCTTCAGTTCATCACTTTGACGCAAATATGCCTTGACCACAGACGGCTGACCCTGCTCTATTGTAAATTTGATGTGTGAGACATCATTTTGTATATAAGGAGCTCCCAGGGGTAGTTCCCTAACCCATCCGCACAGAGATTCAGCTTTATCCTGACGGCAGAAGCCTTTCTCCATCAGATAATCTGTAATGGTATCCATAGTCTTCGGAAGCTTGGTCCTGGGCTGGAACTCAATACCGATCTTCTCAGATATACGGTCGGAAAACAGATCAAAACTGAGATTAAATAATCCTTTTGCTGCAAACCGGCTCCATTCGCCAAGCCAGGCAGAGAGCTTATTACTGTCACCCGGCCAATTCATAAATTCCAGCACCGAAATCACTTGTTCACTGTCAAGATCGTTAGTATATATCCGGACACTGTCTGACGGTTTCCGGCTGTCCATTGATCCTACCTGGAACAGTCCGCCCTTGATTTCCGGACACGAACACAGATTTTTCAATGCCGGGACGATAATACCGGCTTTCTCTGCTCCTGTAAGACCGGGCAGAGCCGTACCGCAGAAATACTCCGAACCTTCAGGATCCCCCAATGCAGATGCATCCAGGAAAACGCAAGGAATAAGCGAATCCGGACCGGCATAGGTCTCATAATCAAATTCCAGCCAGCGGTCATGTACCGGACCGCCATCCGGCTCATCCACACAGAAGGAAAAATCCGTCGTGCGGCTGTCATCATTCAAGTGGACCTCGAAGATGACCTGATGCGACAATGTGCTGCCGTAAACCTTTTCGACAGCATCAAGGGCCTGAACGCATTCTCTCGAGAACAGAAAAGGATAAGACATCTCTCTGAACAGCGAGAGATAATCCGATACACAATTTGCATTTTCCGTTTTTTTACTCACAACATTTCCTTTCTACCACGCTCCGCTATTCCGAGAGCCGTGAAAAACCACGCTGCATACAGCTCCGGGTGCTCAAGCATATCCCTCTTCAGCACATCGAGCTCCACCCAGCAGAGTTCAGCTATCTCATCCGGATCAGGCGAGATCGGTCCGTTATATTCTCCCGTGAAAACATGATCGCATTCATATTCCGTCAAGCCGTTATCAAAGCAGGCACGGTATATAAAGCTGCCCGCCTCTCTGACCTCAACGTTTTTTATTCCGCATTCAAAACCAAGTCTCCTTATGACCGCCTCCTGCAAAGTCTCACCGTAGCGTGGATGGGAACAACAGGTGTTGGCCCAAAGACCTGCGCTATGGTATTTTCCTGAAGCACGTTTTTGAATCAGCACTCTATTCCCGTCAAAAAGAAATACCGAGAATGCCCGGTGCAACAGCCCCTGCTGATGAACAGCAAGCTTGCCTCCGTGACCAGTCTCGCGGTCATCTATGTCCACCAGGATCAACTCGTCCTCGTTCTGATTCAATTTGTCAGTCATAAAAACTCCTATAACCCGTATGTATTTATATTCCAGCGCTCTTCTACCCGGCGCAAAAATTCTTTCTCAGTAAATCCGGCATTATCTTGCGGCATATATCCGGAAACAGAGGAACGGCAAATATCAATTGCCGCAGGACATAAACCTGTTTTATCAAACCAGTCAAACAAACTGTCCATTCTCTTCTCTATTCTCGAACAGGTCGCCATAGCGGATTTGGGGATGACCTCATGATATTCAAGATAATACCGCCCGTTCTCCTCAACAGGATATATCAGTTTTTTGGGCAGGATCCGGAACGGATGATCTCTGTTGCTGTGATACTCATTCCACGCAGCCTCAGTTATCTCCATGCGTTTTGGACCTGATGTGGAAAGTGAGTCATCCCACGAGAAATAATCCAGATCCACATCCAGAACAACATTTTCCGGAGGGATATTGTCGGTACTGTTCAAACCACCCTGCACAACATTAAAGAAGCGGTAATTTCCGTCCGCGTTATTTCGCTTGTCAGCGTATAGGAAAGGAATATATTTCCCTTTCTTTATATAGCTGTCATCATCAACACGGATAAAGTTCAGGAAGTACTCTTCCGATGTAACAGCTTTAGGAATGGTGTTTTTCAGTATATGTACTGTCGTAAAAATACCGTGCCACACTGCGGGCACAATAAAATCTGCTATACCGAGGCTTTTATCAGTTATCCGTTTTGCCTCATCAGCGCTTTCAGGCGGATCGAAAAGATCGCCCCTGTAACCGCGTCCTTCAAAATCATCGTGATGATCAATATGCAGCAGATAATTTCCATCGTGTGGAACGATCCCCTGATCTATGATCCAGTGCCAATGCCAGTAAGCATCACGATGCTCGTTCATTATAGTTACGGGAATTGTCTTCCCCATTATTCGTAATCCTTCCTGTATCTTATTCCGCTTTAACTATTCTAAGCAAAACAGATACCCGGCCAGTTCGATAAGACCGGGCATCTGAAACAGACTCTTACCAGCGACGGCTTGGATTGACCGGATTGACCGTAGGATTAGGTGCGGGCCTGATTATGGGATTAAGTACAGGATTGAACACAGGATTGAACAGTATAAGATTTCGTATTGTATCAATAAGTGCTCCTCCGGATATGTCCTCAAGGTCATCTTCCGAGAGTTCTTCGCCGCCATTTAGACGTCTTTCCATCAGATCTTTGATCTTGATGATATCTTCGACGTCCAGGTCTATATCTTTTTCCAGCAAAGCCGCACGGACTTCCTCAGGAGTTTCCATAGCCAACACTTTCTCGGCGAAAGCCTTGTCGCTGAATGCTTTAGTAAACTTTTCCTGCATAATAATTGTTTCTTCTTTACTCATAGTGGATCTCCCTTCTTACCAGCGTCTAAAAATATCTTTTACAGGACCGATTATGGGTTGGATTATAGGCTCGATTATGTCATAAAGCGGGTTGAAAAAATCAAGTGCTCCGCCGGATACATCCTCAAGATCATCATCCGAGAGTTCTTCTCCGCCATTAAACTGCTTTTCCAGCATATCTTTGATCTTGATGATATCTTCAACAGCCAGATCTATATCTTTTTCCAGCAAAGCCTCACGGACTGCCTCCGGAGTTTCCATAGTCAACACTTTCTCGGCAAATGCTTTGTCGCTGAACGCCTTGCTCATCTTTTCCTTCAAAATATCCAATTCTTCTTTATTCATATTCATTCTCCTAATATCTCAAACATCCTGATCTTAAAGTTATTCATAACAGTATATAAATCAGCGTCCGGGAAACCGGCAATAACAAAATCACTTTAACGAAATCCTCGTGCTAAGATACTGCTTTAAAATAGTCTAAGCTATGCCAAATGCCCGGTCCGTTCGGTAAGACCGGGCATCTGAAGCAAATTCTTACCAGCGATGTGAATGACCGATTGTAATTCCGGTTCCGACAACACTGACTACAGCACCGATAATTCCCAATGCGAGACACAAGGAGCATAACCCGCCTGATACGTCCTCAAGATCATCTTCCGAGAGTTCTTCACCGCCCTCGAAATGCCTTACGAGCAGGTCCTTGATCTCAATAAGATCATCTACGTCCAGGTCTATATCTTTCTCCAGCAAAGCCGCACGGACTTCCTCAGGAGTTTCCATAGCCAATACTTTCTCGGCAAAAGCCTTGTCGCTTAGTGCCTTAGTAAGCTTTTCTTGCATAATATCTAATTCTTCTTTACTCATTGTTTTACTCATATTAAAACTCCTTTCTTACCAACGTCTATAAAATGTATCGACAAGACTTGCACCAGTGCAAACAACGGTGACAGCTAAAAAAATACCTGCAACAATACAGCAGCAAAGCTCACCACCGGCTACAGATTCAAGTTCATCCTCCGATAACTCTTCTCCGCCTTTTTCAGCAGTCTTGACTAATACGTCTCTAAGCTTAAGGATCTCTTCTTCTGTCATCTCGAGGCCTTTTCCTTCGAGTGCAGCCTTTACATCTGAAGGCTCTTCAAGAGCCAACAGCGATTTGACGAATTCCTCGTCCTTACAAACCTCTTCAAATTTGGCTTTGAATTCCTCCAAATTACTCGTGTTTACCATTTTCCTTTCTCCTTTCATATTTTTATTTCCTTGAATGACCGGCATTTTCAGATTCATTGCCGGATCATTCCAAGTTCGGGTTTATCCTGACACAAGTCAGGCGAGTTGCCGGACCGCCAGTTCGTAGAAACGGCCCTTCTTTTCCATCAGTTCAGCATAGTTTCCTTCCTCAATGATCTTTCCTGCATCCATTACGAAGATCCGGTCACAGTTAACTACCGTAGACAAACGGTGAGCTATTACCACTTTGGTTGCAGAGAGACTTTCGAGGCTGTCTGTTACCTGCTTTTGGGTAACGTTATCCAGTGCGGAAGTAGCCTCATCCAGGAAGATGATCTTAGGCTTACCGACAATAGCGCGTGCCAGAAGGATACGCTGGGCCTGCCCGCCGGATATAGTGCCGCAATTCTCGGAAATAACCGTATTAAGTCCCATGGGCATCTGCTTGATGTCATCTTCCAGACCGACCTCACGGACTGACTCTTTTACTCTTTCCATACGGACACCGGGAGCCGTAATGGTTATGTTCTCATATATGCTGCCGGCTATAAGTCCGCCGTCCTGCAATACAACTCCGAATTTTTTACGAAGTTCGCGCTTATCGATCTCATCTATATCCCTGTCATCGTAGAAAACCTTGCCGATCTGAGGCTTCTCAAAACCTAAGAGCAATTTCAGAAGTGTTGATTTGCCGCAGCCGGAGGAACCTACTATACCGACATATTCTCCCGGTTTAAGATGGAAACTCAGATTTTTCAGTACCGGCTCAGCATCCGGATCATAGCCGAATGTCACATTCGATACTTCTATGTCGCCTGTCAGATCACCCGGAAGCACATTATCCGCACTGTTCTCCGGCAAAGTCTCAAGTATCGGCTTAGCATTCTCATATAAAGGTTTGATGCTGTTAACGACCAGGAAGTTCTGCACCACGGTAAGACATGCCTGTGAGAACGCTCCGAATGCGGCAACAAAACCGTTGAAAGCACCGAGAGACATCTCAAGACTGCGGCGCACCATAATGAAATAGAACAAAGCAGAGAATAAAACCTGCACACTGCCCACGATGGTACTGACCACCACAGTCATGCGTTCTTTTCTGATGTTGATGCTGCGTGATTTGGTGAATTTGGTGAGGTAACGCAGAAGCACACGGTCTTCAGATGCGCTGTTGCGGATCTTGGCAATACCTGAAAGGAACTGGAAGATATCCGATTTGGCATCGTTGTCCACCTTCATTTTCTCCGCTTCATACTTGGTTTGACGTATGCCTATGAGAACAATGACTGCCAGCAGGATCAATATCAGCACAAGTGATATTCCCGACATCTTCTTCGAGTATTTGAACATTCTCCATAAATAGAACAGGGAGAATAATGCTGTCAGAATCGTGTTAATGGCACTTTGTGCAAGAGCATTATATATTGTGGAAATACCCATGGCACGAAGGCCGAGATCCGCAGCATCAAACTTGCGCAAAAAGTATTCAGGAAGATTGAACAGACGGTCAAAAGTCGCACTCTGCGCAGCATATTCCATCGAATTCATTGACCGGAATGTCGCAAGATTCTTTACGATCGTGAATGAGATATTTCCCAAAGTACATGCAAGGATCACACTTCCCAGAGCAGCAAGACCGGACATGTCGCCCAAAGGGATAAATTTGTCATATACCAGCTCATTCAAATACGGGATAAGAAGTCCTATCAGCGTGCCTAAAAGAGCAAGGAACAGAAGCCGTACTATATCGGACTTATATACTTTCTGAAGCCCGAAGAGAAGCAGATCTTTTTTCTTTATGACCTTTCCCGGGAATGGCCGGTAGAACATATATCCCTTCAGCTTCAGACCTGATGCCACCTTTGCATTTATCCGTACGAAGGAATCAGTCTCAGAATCGTAAGCAACATAACGGTTCGGTCCTTTTGGAATACAAGCCACGGGCTTATTTCCGTCTTCAGTAAAGGCCAGAATGACACCGGAATCTCTGGTATACCACTTCTCATCAAATGCGATCTCACGTACGGTAAAGTGTGATACACGGGCTATGTCAGACAGCGAGAAATGTCTTCCGCTGCTTTCGCGCACACGATCAATATCCGCAATATCGATACGCTCTTTGCCGCAAATATATGCAACAGTATCATATAAGACATTCCCTGTCTTTTCGTGTGCCTCGCTGCTGCGGCCTTCATTCCTGAAAAGGCGGTATATGATCTCCAGTGAGCGCTGACGTGTGGAATGTATAGCTCTCTCAGTAGCATATATGGCGCCTTTTGCCTTAACGGCATCCATATTGTAGTGTTCAATCAAAGCTTCTTCGAATTGCGAAGCCCGTTGGATCTTGATCCCTGCCCGCTCTGCAAAATCAAGGATCACCTGCTCATTCGGTTCACCCCTGACCTCGCTGAACTGCGCATGGTCCAGAGCCACTAATCCTATACGCCACGAACCAAGTATCCTGGTATTGCTGGCAAATCCCGGGATATGCTCTCCTTCCTTTGCCTCGTATAGGAACAAACGCCTTCCGGGTGTTTTGTCTTCATAAGGGAACAGATAAACAAGTATATGTCCGGATATGACGGTATATGAGACCGCATTGCTTTCTGTTATATATAATTCGCCGCCATGGATAGTTTTCGTGCTCATAAGTTCTTCACCAGCCTTTGGTAGTGACCCTCGACCTTGGAGAGTTCGTCGTGTTTGCCTCTCTGTACGATTTTTCCATGTTCCATAACAATGATCTCATCGCAGTCACGGATAGCAGACAGGCGGTGAGCCACGATTATGCAGGTGCATCCGCGGCGCTTGATGTTGTCCAGTATCTGTTTCTCAACTACCGGATCTAAAGCACTTGTGGCCTCATCCATAATGAGAATACTTGGATTAGTTGCCAGAGCACGGGCTATCTCAAGTCTTTGACGCTGACCACCCGAGAAGTTCGAACCGCCCTCTGTAAGCTCAAAATCGTATGCACCGGGCTTTGAAGTGATTACATCATGTATGCATGCGTCTTTAGCCGAACGGATAAGATCCGCATCGGTTATATGCTTGTTCCACATGGTCAGATTGTCACGGATAGAACCGGAAAACAAAGTAATGTTCTGACTTACGGTCGCTACACTGGATGCCAGAACAGAAGCCGGTACACGTTCAGCAAGTGTTCCGTCGAACCTTACCTCTCCGCCCCATGGACGGTACAATCCGCTGCATATCTTGCTGACGGTGGATTTACCGCTGCCGGAAGCGCCGACAAAAGCAATGGAACTGCCACACGGAAGATCAAAACTGAAATGGTCAACCAAAGGTGGTTCGAGAATACTGTAACCGAAGGATATATCATCAAGCGTAACCCGGCCTATAAGCTTTTCCTGCAGATCCTCTGTCTCATCTGAACTGAACTTGGCATCTTCCTCATACTTCATGATATCCTCCACGCGGCTCATATCTGCGCGTGTGGTCTGTATCTTCTGTATAAAAGTTGCCATCTCGTTAACCGGCTCCATAAACGAACCAAGCAGCGAACTGAATGCCGTAAGCATACCTGCTGTGAGTTGTCCCTTGATTACAAGGATACCGCCAACTACCAGCACGAGTATATTTGTTATCTCCTGAGTTACCTGAGGAATGGCATTAAGAGCTTCCTGCTTTTTGCCCATATTCTGTTCGGTCAGGATATATTTCGCATAATAACCCTGAAGTCTGCTGACAAATTCATTCTCCGTACCTGAAGCCTTCAGAGTGGAAGTTATAGTAATTCCCGAGAACAGTGTGCCGATCAGTTTGCCCTGATCCTGTTGCTGTTTCTGCGACATGTCAGCGATTGCTAAAGCTGAATACCTCATTATCAGAAGGTTTATAGCCATCAGCACAAGACCGATTGCCGTAAGGATCGGACTGAAGAAAAACAGCAGTATAAGGTAAAAGATTGCAACAAAGATGTTGAGAACCGTCTCAGCCAGATCGCTCGTAAGGAAAGTGCTTATGTTATTGTTGTTCTCTACTCTCTGTGAGAGATCACCTGCTGAACGCTGGTCGAAGAAATTCATCGGGAGACGGAACAGATGAGACAGGAACTTATGCCCTGAGATCAATATCATCTTGTTCTGTATCTTCTCCAAAAGCATTCCGCGGTAATACGTCAGACCCATTTGGAAGGCCACGGTAAAGATCATGGCTATAATGAGTTTTGTCGTCCAGTCCTCGTTCCCGCCAAGGAGGATATCATCAATGAACACCTCCGAGAAGATAGGAATGACCATGCCCGGAACAACCAGAAGAAGACCGATCACAACCAAAGCGGCAATAGAGCTCGTCTGACCTTTCATGCGTTCAGCAACAAACCGCATCATCGTGTTCTTCTTCTTGGTCTTCTTAAATCCGCCGTTCTCAGCGATCTTGAAGGTCAGCACTACTCCGGTAAAGCAGTCATCCACCTCCTGAACGGTCAGCTTCCTCCTGCCCATGGCAGGATCGTTTATGTAGCAGTATTTTCCTTTTCGACCTTCCCAAACAACAAAATGGTTGAAGTTCCAGTGAATAATGCAGGGAACCGGCATCTCAAACAACGCGTTCAGATCCTTGCGGTAACCATGAACTTCAAGTCCGAATTTGCGTCCGGCCTTCATGATATTTTTCGCATTGCATCCGTCTCTGGATACACCGGTCTCAATACGCATCTGTTCCAGCGGAACAAAGCAACCGTAGTATCCCAGGATCATCGTCAGCGATGCTGCTCCACACTCTGTCGCCTCCATCTGGTAGACGGTAGGGGTCTTAGCATATTGCTTCTTTTGTTCTTTATCCATAGCGACCTTCTGATTAATTTGATGAGCTGTTTTCCACCGGCTTGATCGTTAACTTATCTTTCAGGAATGGAATGAGCATGGTTATCGGAGCTTTCTCCTGCGTTACAATATCCGACGAGATAATAGTTCCGTCTTCTATAGATACTTCAGCACCCTTTTTACTGGACCACCAGTATCCGCTCACTGTATCCGGATCGGTACGCAATGCGACTTTGACAGCGACCACCGCTCCGCTTTGGGTAAAGTTCTGAACAAGCGAGGCATCACCAAGCTGATTGCGTATTTCCTCCTGCGAAGTAACGAACTGGGCAACATCCAGGACAGTACCTTCCATGTGACCGTACTCCTGTCTGTTTACCGTCGAAGGATATACTTCAACACGCATTCCGGCCGCGAGTTTGCGTCCTTCCGCCACGGGGACATAACATATGACTATGCGCTCAGCGTTTGCATCTGCAGCAATACGGCATACAATACTTCCCTGCTGAACCGTATTTCCTTTGGCAATGTTAAGTCCGGAAATAAAACCATTCATCGTGGAACGGATAGTAGAGTCTTCTATCATCTGTTCGTATTTATCTATCTCCTGATCCAGCTGCTCAAGAACCGCACCCTTGGCACTGTTGAACTGCAGGATCAGCGCGGCGTTTTGCCTGTCAAGATTAGACTCCTCCGCTGCTACCTGTGCCTGGAGCTGGTTTACACTGTCCTGAAGACTTGAAAGCTGATTAACAGCTGTGGAATATGTGTTTAATGCTGCCTGATATTCAGTACCGGCGCGGCTGTTATCCGACTGCTGCTTTGCCTGTTCCTGCATGGCAGCGACATATTCCTTTTCTGATTCCACATAATTTGTTTGTGCCGATGAAAGACTGTCGTTCCAGGAATCGGCCATACTCTGTGCACTTGCAAGTTCTTCCTGAGCATCAGCAAGCTGTGAATCTATAACATCGAGCTGCTGCTTGCAGGCATCAACTTTATCCTGTGCGTCTTTAACCTTGGATGCTGCCGAATCGTATGCCTTCTGGGCATCTGTATAAGAGCCGTACGCATTATCATAAGATGACTTTGCAGCATCAGCCGCTGCAGCCAGTGCCGGCCTGTCCTCATTCGGTCCGGCGTTTTGAAAGGCAGATGTTGCGCTTTCCCAATTGCTCTTTGCAGCAAGCATATCGGATTCCATATCTTTCATGTGGCTTTCAGCTGACATTGAATTAGCCTGAGCTTCTGAAAGAGCAGCCTGAGCGGATGCCAGCTCATCTGCATATGGTTTGCGCTGTTCGAGAAGAGCATCAACTTTGCTCTGTGCCTCTGCCAGTGCAGATTCCACACTTCCCTGATACTGTTTTGTGGCCTGAAGATCTGAGCTTGCATCCTGATACGCCATCTGTTTTGATGTCGTATCGGTCATTCCCATGGTTGCGTAATAATCTTTCTTTGCTTTCTCAAAAGCGTTCTTTGCCTCCGCGGTCTTTTTCTCCTGTTCTGCCAGTTCTTTCTCCTTTGTCTCCAAAAGAGCTTTGTTAGTAGCAAGATTCGAACCGCCGGTGATTCTCTGTGACTTTATATCCAAAAGCGTTTTGTTGTCAGCAGTGGCTGCATCGTCTTCAGAATAGAACGTAACTATATCAACGCCGTCACGTCTCTCCAGCAATATATCCAGCTGTTTCCGGGCTTCTTCCGAGCCAAGGCGGGCTATTTCCTGTCCTATGGAAACCTGCTCTCCTTCACTGACGAGGACTTCACTTACAATTCCGCTGTTTTCAGCTACTACAGTACGGATACCTCCTTCATCCATGAAGATACCGTTAGCTTCAACTTTCTCGGGAAGTCTTCCGAATATCGACCATATAAGTGCAACAAGGATTATCAATGCACCGCCCAAAGCAGCAATCCAAAAAGACGGATTGATGATGACGATCATTTTATCCAGTTGTTCAGGCGACGATAACTTATCCAGCGCGGATTTTCTGAAAATCTGAGCCATAAATTCCTCCAATGTGTGTGAGAAAAAAACTTATCAACAATCTGATAAGCCTTGCCGGAAGCTAAAGCTTCCCCGGCACAGCGGAGGATATTCAGCTTCCCATTGTCCCCATGCATATCCGGAAAACCTTTATCAGGAAGGCAGTAAGGTCGCTATTACCGCAAATGAAACCGTCACATCATCCCGTATTGACGAAAATGGTAATTACGCGTAGTTACGCCCGGTTCAATACTTAACACTAAAGAAGTAAGTATTTGTACTCAGAGCAATAAACCCTTGATTGTGCCTAGAAAAAATATCCGAACCCGTAAAAATATTTTTACGAATATGCCAACTCAATTATGTTACACATCTTTTTTTCGACTTGCAATACTTAAATCAAAATTTGTTGAGTCTATTATTTCTATTTATTCAACAATTGCTTAAGCACTTCTCCGTATCGTCTTTGCCCCTTCAGGGAGCTCTGATAATCCGTAATTAAGCTCAAAAAACACATTGCTCACACTTTCAGGTTTATATGTGACTGCCGCTATATTTCTTCGATCACAGATGTCCCTTCGCAGCCGTCAGTCCATTTCCAATGCTCATAGAATCTGAGTTTTCCGTTCTCGAGAACGGGCTTGGAATTGCATGAACCCGATCTTGATTCCCCGTCTGTATTAATATGTCTGTAATCAAAATGGAGGTTGTTATTGTCATCTATTGTTCCCAAAAGGAAACCCTTTATAATGCTTCCGCCGGAATACTCCGCCCAAATGACATTCCCCTTCTGGTGATAACTGAATATGGTCTCATCAGATACTTCGCCGGTATCGGAATTGGATATTGCAGTAAAATATCTGTCTTCAAGCGAGAATCCTTCTTCCGTTTGTGAGAACAGCGTTTTGCCTTTTTGATATGCTTTCTTAAGATTATTCTCCCAGTTGGTCTCTCTTTCTTCCTTCTCTCTTGATGTGCTGTCGAAAAGCACGAATTCGGTTTGTTTTACACGGTTAAAAAGCCTGTCGCCAAACATAACCTTTTTCATACTGCCAAGCAGTCCGAGACGCTCCAATCTGTACTCCGGATTACCCGCAGAGCAGAGGATCACTCCCTTTTCGAGCATTTTCATAGACTTGTTTCCATAGGCAAATCCATAAGACCAGACTCTGTCAAACCACCCCACAAGTTTTGCAGGTGCTTCCGTCCAGAAAACAGGATAAATAAATACTATTGCATCGGAGGAATTGATCTTCTCCTGTTCTTCCAGAACATCAGATGCAACTTCAGGATAGTCTCTGTAATTGGCATCTCTCAGATATTCCTGCTCTGTCATATCTGCTTTGAAATCCATTTTATACAGATCCGAAAGCACATACTCATTTCCTGAATCAATGATCCCTTTTATAAATTCATCTCTGAGATTTCTTGTTAATGAATCCTCAGAGGGATGACAATATACGATAAAAGCCTTCATATCTTATTCCTTCCCGTTAATCAAATACTGCCGTCTCGAAAATGCCTCTCAGCATCTTCTTCAGCCTGAACTTTTTTTACTTGTACCCTTGATGTTACCTTGTCAGACAAACGACCGTCTCTATCTTCTCCGTCCACGGGAACATGTCGACGGGCTTGGCGACTCTGGCTTCATAGCCCTGACCTCTGAAGATCTTCAGATCCCTTGCAAGAGTCTCCGGACAGCAGGAAATATAGATTATCTTATCCGGCTTTAGCTTGCCGCATGCCTTAATGAATCTGGATGTGGTTCCGGCTCTTGTGGGATCTAGGATCACGCAGTCGACCTTTGCACCGTTTTTCGCGGCCTCCTCCATATACTGGGTGGCATCCGCAAGTACGAATGACGCGTTATTGACTTTGTTTATAGCTGCGTTCTTAAGGGCATCCTTATATGCGGACTCCTTGATCTCAACACCTGTGATACTTCCGACAAAGCCTGCAAAGGTCAGTGTTGTAGAGCCCGTACCGCAATACGTATCGATGCACACTTCATTGCCTCTGAATCCGGCAAGCCTTACGGCCTGGGAATAGAGGATCTCGGCCTGTTCGTGATTAGACTGCATGAATGAATCAGCCGACACCCTGAACTTCTTGCCGAGAATAACATCTGTGATATAGCCGTTGCCCTTGATCTTCTTTATCTCTCCGTTGCCGAGGATCATTGAGTCGTGGCGCATATTGAGATTGATTAGAAGCGTGGTTATCTCGGGATGGAGCTTTAACAGTTCGTCAGTAAAGAGCTGCTTGTTCTTGAAATACCTGTTGCCGATTATGAGGACGACCATTACTTCACCCGTGGCATCAGCCGTTCTTACAAGCACTCTCCTGAGCACGCCCCTGCACTTGACTTCATCGTAGATGCTTATGTTGAAGCGCTCTGCAAGTGCAGCACAGTCTCTGATTATCGCTGATGCAGTCCGGTTCTCGATAAGACAGGAATCGACTTCCACGATGCGGTGCGAGCCGGCCTCATAAGGGCCGCAGATAACCCGTCCGTTCTTAAGCTTTTTGAAAGCCGAATGGACCTTGTTGCGGTAATATACAGGATTCTCTCCGAAGTGGATCGGTTCCACTTCGCAAAAAGGCGATATAAGTCTCCTGACTCTTTTCTCTTTTGCTGCGAACTGCTCGAAATAAGTCTTTCCCGCATAGGCACAACCGCCGCATTTATCAGCAACGGGGCAGTCATTACGCATCGCGATCGCTTTGCTTAACCTGTTTATATCTGTCTCTTTGCGGGAAGCCATAAGATCACCTTCCGGCGTTGTCGACAACGTGCTTAAGAAGTATCGCCGTCGTGATAGAACCTACTCCTCCGGGTACGGGTGTTACAGCTTCAGCGATCTGCGATACACCTTCGTAATCGACATCTCCGCAGAGTCTTCCCTCCTCATCGACATTCATTCCGACATCGATGATGATCTGACCGGGTCTTACGAACTTCTCCGTGATCATTTTCGCGACGCCGCAGCACGCTACGATGATATCCGCATTCCGGCACTCTTCTTCAATATTCAAAGTTCTGGTATGGCATACGGTAACAGTTGCATTAGCTGTCGTAAGAAGAAGTGCAACGGGCTTTCCGATAACAAGGCTTCTTCCGACTACCGTTACTTTCTTGCCTTTGGTCTCAATGTTATAGTGCCTGATCAGTGACATAACAGCTTCTGCCGTACAGGGAGCAGCTGCATCAGGTACACCCGCAAGGACGTTTTCCATGTTTCTGATATCCATGAAATCAGAGTCCTTGCCGGGATCTATCGTCCTTCTCATGTGCTCATCAGACAGCCCCTTGGGCAGCGGTCTGAACACGAGAATGCCGTGAACTTTAGGATCGTTATTGATGCCGTCGAAAGTCCTGTCCAGATCCTCCTGGGATATGCTGCTTTCCGCAGCAGTGACTTCAACCTCAACGCCTGCAGTCTCAAAACGCTTTAAAACGCCTCTCTCATATGCAAGATCGTCTTCTCTGGCTCCAACGCGGAGAATGGCAAGCTTGGGCTTTATGCCCTTGCCTTTAAGCTCTTCCACCTTGACCTTGATCTCATTAACGATCTTATCCGCAACTTCCTTGCCGCCTAATCTCTGCATTCTTATTACCCGCCGATCAGAATCTTTTTTACTTCCGCGTAGACCTTTGCGCAGATGCCGGATGTCTCATTCACGAGCACGTCCGTCCTTCTGTTAAGGTCTTCCGCATATGTCCTGTCCTTCATGGACTTGGTGTTGATATAAACATTCATTGCAGCGCCCTTGCATGCAGTATCGCAAGCCGCTGCAGCCACACCTACGTCGCTTATCGCAAGTCTTGAGCCGATCACAGCAAGGCGCTCAAGTACCAGCGCCGTCTCGTGAGCCTTCAGAACAACTTCAAAAGGCGCAGTGCTCGCGTCCTTTAATACGCCTTCAAGGATCTCGTCCCTGCCTTCCTGATCCTTAGGTATCGAATATGCTTTTGCCAAGGGCTCGAAAACTTCCTCGTCCTTCTCACCCAAAACCTCAAACTCTTTGACTAAAACACCGCACTTTGCAATGGTTTGCTCTATCTCTTCCTGATATTCGGCATACTTCTTCTTGCCGCTCGTAAGGTTGCCTACCATTGAACCCAAAGCTGCTGCGACTGCACCGCATACCGCAGATGCTCCGCCGCCTCCCGGGGTAGGTGCACCGGATGAAAGTTCATCTAGAAAACCGTATAGTGTTCTTTCCGCCATTATTCCTTATCTCCTCGCATAAAAATCTTCACATAAAGGATTTTAAATCATCGCCACATTCAAGTCCAACAGACAAAGATATAAAATGGTGGCTTTATTGTGAGCTTTATGATGTTAATTATGTTAGAAGGACAGTTTTGAATTGAGTACGGGTTTTGATTCAGCTATTATGAAAACTGCTATAAGATATTCGGATAAAGGAGGTTTAAAGAATTAAATGGATAATACATACATAATTAGAGAAGCGGTTCCGGATGATGCAGAGAAAATGATCCCTTATCTGAATCAGGTAGGCGGAGAATCTGATTATCTGTTACATGGAAAAAATGAATTCACTGTTCCGGTTGAGGGTGTAAGACGCAAACTGACCATGAGTAAAGACTCGGAGAACAGTATTATTTTGATAGCTCACGAGAACGATCAGATCATTGCAAGAGCAGAACTAGCCGGATACTATAACCCAAGAATCCGTCATAGAGCCGTTTTCTCGATTTCAGTAAGAAAGGATTGCTGGAACCGCGGAATAGGAACAGAAATGATAAAGGCAGTTTTCGAGCAGGCGAAGAAAATGAATATCAGGGTTATAGAACTGGAAGTAATCACTGATAACGAAAGAGGCATTCACCTGTATCATAAAATGGGATTTGCCGATATAGGAATTTATAAAGATTATTTCTATGTAAACGGGATGTTTAAAGATGCTGTAGTTATGCAGAAAATATTATAAGAAACACAATGCACTATTCATTATTGTATAAAAACAAACGGCGCAACTCTTAGCTGCGCCGTTAATTATTTACTGGATTATTCGCTTTATCGCTTTGATGCTCATCATGTCGACGTTGCCGTAAACGACTTTGCCTCTGGTACTCGATGCGTGGATTACCTGGCCGTCGCCGATATAGATCGCAACGTGTCCGCAGTAGCTGCCGTAGTCGTAGCATATAACATCACCCGGCTGGATATCACTTCTTGGAACACTGACGCCTGAATGGAGCCAAATCTGAGTAGCACCGTGAGGCAGTGATACGCCGACCTGTGCGTAGCAGTACATAACAAGACCTGAACAGTCGATGCCGCTTGAGGAAGACCCTGCGAATACGTAAGGTACACCGAGCATTGATTCAGCGATACTTACGATACTCTCACCGTTACAGCCGGTGATCTTCGGGAGCGATCTGACATTGCCGTAGCTTCCGCCACCGCCGCCGCCACTTGACGAAGAACTTCTGGGACGGGGTGTAGGTGTGGGAGTAGGTGTCGGCGGGGGATTCGTAGTCGTATAGGACTTATAAACATATCCTGTCTTGCCGCCTGTTGTCTTTACCTTGTACCATTTATCACCGACGATCGCGCTGCATACGAGCTTTGCGTCCTCGTTAACTACTGTAACTTCATCAGCTGAAGTCGAAGGCTCTGCTCTTACGATAAGACTGTCCGTATCTACCCAGACAGTTCTGTCGATCTCGATGGAGAGCATTGTATCCTGTATTGAATTTGTAAGGACATAGCCTTCCTCACCCTTCTCGGTCTTTATCCTTGACCATGTATCGCCGACACCGGTTCTGGTTACTTCCTGACCTAAGTGAAGCCTTACGAGGGTCGTGGAATCCATATTAGGAGTCTCTTTGAGGATAGACTGGTTAGCCCTTACATAGTAAGTCGTATCATCCGGAGCAAAAAACTGCGGATCTAAAAGCTCTATAGGGAGATTGGAATCATCGTACTGCTGATAGATAACATACTTCGGAATGTCCGTATAACTTGCGGGAGCACATACTTCGGTAAACTCGGTAGGATCCGTTCCGGCATCAACGTCTGTCACATTGTAGCCGACGTCAGCGCTTATCATCTCATCCGTGCTGCTGACAAGTGCCCAGTCCTCGAGAACGATCTCGCCGCTCTCAACGCTGCCTGTGCCGAAAATAGCTTCATAAGCATGCGACACAGCCATTCCGGGCGTCATGCCTTCGCGAAGACCTATGGGCAGACAAATAATAGGCAGGGCTGCAAAAAAACCTGTTGCGATAGCAACTATATGCTGCTTTCTATTATGTTTAAGTACTACTCTCCTCATATCTCCAAGCCCTTCAAGGTTTTACGTCCATTAGATTATACATCGTAAAGCAGGTGTTTTTGCGGCAATTTTCAGGCGCAGGACCTCCGGTTTGTCTGTTAAACAGCCGGACAAACAGGCTTTTCGCGCTCTCTGCATACAAAAACGCCGGAAGAGAATACACTCCTCCGGCGTCATTATAAACTTTATAGACCTTGAGTTGGTTTACAATCTCGGGACAAAAAAGTTACTTCTTGTCCTTGTAGCTGTCAACCTCAAGCTGAGCTTCCAGACGGTCCTGCTCGTCGAGAAGGTCATTGCGTGCCTGGATCTGCTCGAGATAGTCATTAGCGAAGAGCTCGGAATCGCTCTCTGCCTCACCATACTCGTGACCTGTGATGAGCTTGCTGTTTGCCTTGATAACAGGAACAGCAGTGATATCGCTGTGAGCCTTGATACCGGTACCTGCAGGGATGAGCGCACCGATGATGACGTTCTCCTTGATACCGATGAGCGGATCGACCTTGCCCTTGATAACTGCGTCTGTAAGAACTTTTGCAGTCTCCTGGAAGGATGCAGCTGACATGAAGGAGTCAGAAGCGCTTGCGGCCTTAGCGATACCCAGGAGGATCGTCTTGCCGTTAGCGGGCTTCTTGCCCTGCTCTTCACAGTCTCTGTTTCTGGAAATGAAGTTATACCAGTCAACAGTTGTACCTGTCATGAAGCCTGTATCACCCGGATCGTCGATCTGGACTCTTCTCATCATCTGCTTTGTGATGATCTCGATGTGCTTATCGTTGATGTTTACACCACCACCCGTGTAGTAAACCTTTGTGATCTCGGAGATGATGTACTTCTGAACGGCACGGATATCCTTAACTCTTAAGATCTCCTTAGGATCGATCTTACCGTCGATGATCTGATCGCCGGCTTCGATGACCTGACCGTCAGTAACTGTGAGTGTAGCGTGTGAAGGTACCTTGTACTCCATCTTCTCGATAGGATTGCCCTTGATGTCGAGGATAGGCTCAACGCCTTCATCGTATACAGGTGTAACTACGATAGTCTTCTGCTTTGTCTTCTCGTTCTCAACGATCTTAACAGAACCCGGAACGGAGGAGATGATGCCGTGACCCTTAGGATCTCTTGCTTCGAAGATCTCGGTAACACGGGGGAGACCCTGTGTGATATCTTCACCGGAAGCAGCGATACCACCGGAGTGGAACGTTCTCATCGTAAGCTGTGTACCAGGCTCACCGATGGACTGTGCTGCGATGATACCTACGGCTTCACCGACTGCGACAGGACGGCCTGTAGCAAGGTTGATACCGTAGCACTTTGTGCAGACACCTCTTCTGGAACGGCAGTCGAATACTGATCTGATCTTGAGCTTTCCAAGATCCTCGATCTGCTGCTTTGTAAGGATCTTGCCTTCAGCCTCAGCCTCAGCAACCTTTGCAGCGATCTTCTTCTCGCGTTCTGCGAGCTTCTCGGGTGTCTCAGGTCCCTTGATCTTAACGGATTCCTTAACAGCCTTTCTTGCTGCCTCGGCATCAGCCTTAGCCTGATCTACGGACTTGCAGATATCCTCTGCCTTGAGAGCGTCGATCAGTTCGTTCTTCTTAACGATGACCTCGCCTGTCTGGTAGTTGACGATATCCTCTGCAGCATAACGGCCATAGAGACGGTCGTTAAGAGACTTGATAACGTTAACGTGCTTGTTGGAAACCTCTGTGATCTCCTTGACCCATGTGAAGTCGTCTGTTCCGCAGTCTTCCTCTGTAACAACAACGGCCTGAGCAACGTCAACGAGACGTCTTGTAAGGTAACCTGATTCAGCTGTCTTAAGAGCCGTATCGGAGAGGGCCTTACGCGCACCGTGTGAGGAGATGAAGAACTCGAGCACGTTCATACCTTCACGGAGGTTGGACTTGATCGGGATCTCGATGGTGTTACCTGTCGTATCCTGCATAAGTCCACGCATACCTGCGAGCTGCTTGATCTGGTTGTTGGAACCACGCGCACCGGAGTCAGCCATCATTCTGATCGGGTTATATATATCGAGGTTGTCCATCAACGCCTTTGTGATGTTGTTGGTTGTCTCGGACCATACCTTTGTGACTTCGTTGTGACGCTCTGTCTCTGTGAAGAATCCTTCTTCTGCAGCTTCATTGATCTCTTCTACTCTCTCGTCACCTTCAGCGATCATCTTGTCCTTGATGTCAGGGATGATCATGTCTTCGATACCGATAGAGATACCGGAGATGGTGGAGAACTTATAACCCATTGCCTTAACGTCATCGAGGAATACTGTTGTTCTCTCGAGGCCGTGGATGGCAATGCACTTTGCAATGATCTTCTCGAGCTTCTTCTTACCGAGAGCAAACTCGAACTTAACTTCCTTATCAGGATCAACAGCCTTGATCTCAGCAGCTTTTGCCTTCTGGTCAGCAAGCTTCTTGAAGTCGATCTCGAGCTTTAAGTGATTCTCGGGCTTTGATCTGTCTACAAATCCGAGATCCTGAGGAACGATCTGGTTGAAGATGAATCTTCCGAGTGTGGACTCGACAAGACCTGTCTCAACCTGGCCGTTGATCTCTCTGGATACACGGACCTTGATCATGCTGTGGAGTGTGATCTGGTGCTCATCGTAAGCCATCTGTGCTTCGTCGATGGATGCGAAAACCATACCCTCACCCTTATCGTTCTCTACTTCCATTGTGAGGTAGTAGCAGCCGAGGATCATATCCTGTGTAGGAACTGTAACCGGCTTACCGTCCTGAGGCTTCAGGAGGTTGTTGGTTGAAAGCATGAGGAATCTTGCCTCTGCCTGAGCCTCTGCAGAAAGCGGTACGTGTACAGCCATCTGGTCTCCGTCGAAGTCTGCGTTAAAGCCTGTGCAGACGAGCGGATGGAGCTTGATAGCACGGCCTTCTACGAGTACAGGCTCAAATGCCTGGATAGAAAGTCTGTGGAGAGTAGGAGCACGGTTCAGGAGTACGGGGTGATCCTTGATGATCTCTTCGAGGATATCCCAGACTTCAGGAACTCTTGCGTCTACCTGTCTTCTTGCTGTCTTGATATTGAGCTTGTCGTTGATCTCAACGAGCTTCTTGATTACGAAGGGCTTGAAGAGCTCCAATGCCATCTCCTTAGGCAGACCGCACTGATGCATCTTAAGCTCAGGTCCAACGATGATAACGGAACGTCCGGAGTAGTCTACACGCTTACCGAGGAGGTTCTGTCTGAAGCGGCCCTGCTTACCCTTGAGCATGTCAGAAAGTGACTTGAGCTGTCTGTTGCTTGTAGCAGATGTGGAACCCTTTACAGGTGTGCCGTGACGTCCGTTGTCGATCAGTGCGTCAACAGCTTCCTGAAGCATTCTCTTCTCGTTTCTTACGATGATCTCAGGAGCGCCAAGGTCAAGGAGCTTCTTGAGACGGTTGTTTCTTCCGATAACTCTTCTGTAGAGATCGTTAAGATCTGATGTAGCATAACGGCCACCGTCGAGAGGTACCATAGGACGGAGTTCCGGAGGAAGTACCGGAATAACGTCAAGGACCATCCACTCGGGCTTGTTGCCGGAAGCCTTGAAAGCTTCAGCGATCTCAAGTCTCTTGTTGATCTTGAGTCTCTTCTGTGTGCTTACAGAGCCGACCTTCTCCTGCTGGAGCTGATCGATGATCTCGTCGATATTGATCTCAGACAGGAGGATCTTGATAGCCTCGGCACCCATCTTTGCAACGAAAGAATCCTTGCCGCACTTTTCTCTTACGCTCTTGTACTGATCTTCTGTAATGATGTCGAGCTTGTTAAGACCTGTCTCAACGCTGTTGCCCGGATCGATTACGATGTACTTTGAATAATAGAGCACGCTCTCGAGCTGCTTAACTGTGAGGTCAAGCAATGTACCGATCTTGGAAGGCTGTGTCTTGAAGTACCAGATGTGTGATACAGGTGTGGCAAGCTGGATGTGACCGAGTCTCTCACGGCGTACGGTGTTCTTTGTAACCTCAACTCCGCACTTATCGCAGATCATGCCCTTGAATCTGATCTTCTTGTACTTACCGCAGCGGCATTCCCAGGACTTTGTTGGTCCGAAGATCTTCTCGCAGAAGAGTCCGTCAACCTCAGGTCTCTGTGTACGGTAGTTGATGGTCTCAGGCTTTTTTACCTCGCCGTGTGACCAGCTCTTGATGACCTCGGGAGATGCAAGCTGAATACTTATTTTTGTAAGATGATTTGTATCATTCATATCTATCTTTTATCTCCTTTACATGTCACCGTCGTCATCGCCGAAATCGTCGCCGAAATCGCCGTCTTCTTCCTTGATATTTCCAAGCTCGTCAGCTTCTACGAAGCCGTCGCTGAAAATATCGGAAGGAGACTCGGCATCTTCACCGTCAAGTGAAGCTCTTGTCGACTCATCCATCTCACTGTATGTGTCGAATGCCTGTCTGTCTTCGACGATGTATTCCTTATCGTCTGTATATGTGCGGACATCCAAAGCCAAAGCCTTAAGCTCGTTAACAAGGACGTTGAATGATTCAGGGATACCCGGATCAGGAATGTTCTTGCCGCGGATGATCGCATCGTATGTCTTTGAACGGCCTTCGATATCGTCGGACTTGACTGTGAGGATCTCCTGGAGAGTATGAGCAGCACCGTATGCTTCGAGTGCCCAAACTTCCATCTCACCGAATCTCTGTCCGCCGAACTGTGCTTTACCGCCCAAAGGCTGCTGTGTAACGAGTGAGTAAGGTCCTGTGGATCTTGCGTGCATCTTGTCGTCAACCAAGTGGTGCAGCTTCATGTAGTACATGATTCCTACAGTTACTCTGTTCTCAAAAGGTTCACCTGTACGTCCGTCGTAAAGAACAGTCTTACCGTCCTTATCGATGCCTGCAAGCTCGAATGCATCAGCGATGTCGTTCTCGTTTGCACCATCGAAAACAGGTGTTGCGATCTTCCAGTTGAGTGCCTTGGCAGCACGTCCGAGGTGTACCTCGAGGAGCTGACCGATGTTCATACGTGAAGGAACGCCGAGAGGATTGAGGCAGATATCAAGTGTTGTACCGTCGGGTAAGAAAGGCATATCCTCTTCAGGAAGTACTCTTGAAACAACACCCTTGTTACCGTGACGTCCTGCCATCTTATCGCCGATAGAGAGCTTTCTCTTCTGAGCGACATAAACGCGGACTCTCTTATCTACACCGTTCTTCAGGTTGCCGTTTGTCTCCTTTGTTGAAACAACTACGTCAACGACTACACCGGAACCGCCGTGAGGAACTCGCTTTGAAGTATCCTTAACTTCTCTTGCCCTCTCGTTGAAGATTGCCTTGTAAAGTCTCTCTTCAGCTGTCTGGTCTGTCTCACCCTTAGGGGAAACCTTACCTACGAGGATGTCTCCGTCCTTGACCTCGGCACCGATCATTACGATACCGTTCTCATCAAGGTTGGAAAGAGCGTCGTCACTTACGTTCGGAACTTCTCTTGTGATCTGCTCAGCACCGAGCTTTGTCTCACGTGCTTCGCACTCATGCTCTTCGATATGGATAGACGTATAAACGTCATCTCTTACGATTCTCTCATTTACGAGAACAGCGTCCTCGTAGTTATAACCTTCCCATGTGGTGAATCCGATGAGAACGTTACGTCCGAGAGCAAGCTCACCGTTGTCTGTAGCAGGACCGTCTGCGATAGTATCGCCGGCCTTGACCTTGTCGCCGATAGCGACAATAGGACGCTGGTTGATGCATGTGCTCTGGTTGGATCTCTGATACTTGGCGAGCATGTAGGTGTCTACGGTGCCCTCTGCTGTTGTAACTTCGATCTTGTCTGATGCAACGAAGGATACGACGCCGTCGTGTGAGGCTACGATACATACGCCTGAGTCCTTAGCTGCACGGTATTCCATACCTGTTCCGATGATAGGTGCCTCAGGCTTGATAAGAGGCACTGCCTGACGCTGCATGTTCGAGCCCATGAGAGCACGGTTCGCGTCATCGTTACCAAGGAACGGGATAAGTGATGTTGATACTGATACGAGCTGCTTAGGAGATACGTCCATGTAGTCGACCTGATCAGGGTCAAGCTGCAGGAACTGGTCCAAGTAACGGCAGACGATCTTCTTGCCGATGAAGCGGCCGTCGTCGTCGATAGGCTCGTTAGCCTGAGCGATGTTGAACTCGTCCTCTTCGTCAGCGGACATGTATACAACTTCGTCAGTAACTCTCTGTGCTTCCTTATCGTACTTTCTGTAAGGAGTCTCGATGAATCCGTACTTGTTGATACGTGCATAGATAGCAAGAGAGGTCATAAGTCCGATGTTCTGACCTTCCGGTGTCTCGATCGTACACATACGTCCGTAGTGTGTAGGGTTGATATCACGGACTTCCATTGAAGCTCTCTCACGGGAGATACCGCCCGGACCCAAAGCTGAAAGTCTTCTCTTGTTCGTAAGCTCAGCTAACGGGTTGTTCTGGTCAGCGAATGCTGAAAGCTGTGATGAACCGAAGAACTCTCTGAAAGCAGCACTCAAAGGTCTTGTGTTAACGAGGCTTGTAGCTGTAACAACTTCACCTTCCTTGCTGGAGATCTGGGAGATTCTGTCTCTTGTATTCTTCTCGACTCTCTGGATACCTGTACGGAGCTGGTTCTGGAGGAGCTCGCCTACAGACTTAACTCTACGGTTGCCCAAATGGTCGATGTTATCGATTCTGCCGACGCCTCTGTGCAGTCCGATGTAGTAGGAAACGAATGCATAGATATCGTCAACTGTGAGGTTTCTGGGCATCAGGTCTTCCTTGCGCTCAGCCATAGCTGCCTCAAGACGTGCAGCAATGTCTGTCTTGCCCTCTTCCTTTACCTGCTCGATGATCTCTCTGAGAACGCTTGCTCTGACCTTCTCGTTAATGCCGGTTCTGTTGATATCGAACTTCTTGAATTCTGCCTTTGTAATGCTGTTTGCAATGAAGACTTCAGCATCAACTCTGCCGTTGCCGATGACCTTGAGAGGTACATCCTCGAACTCATCCTCATCAGCTGCGCGGACGAGCTTTCTGGGGAAGATCTGAACGGACATAACGCCGGAATCCTCGATCTTCTTCGCGATCTCATCTGTAACAACAGTATTCTTCTTGCAGATGAGCTCACCGTCATCTGTTACAACATTGTCTGCTGTCTTGCTTCCGATAATTCTGGATGAGAGCTCGAACTTCTTGTTGACCTTATAGATGCCGACACGCTCGAGATCATATCTCAGGGAATCGAAATATGTCTTGTTGAGAATATTCTTTGCATTATCAACTGTGAAGGGCTCGTTGTTACGTACCTTCTTGAAGAATTCTGCAAATGCTGCAGTCTGGGGATCAGATGCATTTCTTGTCTCATCCTTCTCAAGTGTCATTCTGAGGCACTCTTCATCACCGAACATATTGATAATGTCCTCGTCTGTTACGAGGCCTAAGCATCTCAGGAATACTGACAATGAGATCTTGTGAGACTTATCTACAACGATGTAGATGAGGTTATATTCGTCAGGATCGTTATTTGCGTCAGGAGCACCTGCAGCCTTAAGAGCTCTCTCTTTTGCATTGAGTTTGCTCTCCTTCTCATCCTCTTCGATAAGGATCCATGATCCTCTGTAAGGGATAAGCTCTGCAGAAAGGAGCCTGTTGCCCATCTTTGATCTCATCTCACTATAGTAAGCGCCGGGAGATCTTACGATCTGATTGATTACTACACGCTCTGCACCGTTGACAATAAAAGTACCCTGCTCTGTCATGATAGGGAAATTGCCGACGAAAGCTGTCTCATCAGTTACTGTTCCGTCAATCTTGTTATGGAGTCGGAGCTGGATGCTCAAAGGAGCAGCATAGTTGCTGTCATTCTTCTTGCAGCTGTCGATAATTGCGGACTTGGTAAGTTTCACGGGAGCCTTTGCTTCCTTACCTCTCTTACCCTTGCCGTCCTTCTCCTTGCCTGTGGGATCACAGGGATTCTCAGAATCGAAAATCTTGCCGACAAAATAGACTTCGTACTTGCCCTGATCATCAGTAATCGGAGAAACTTCGTCGAAGATCTGCTGCATACCCTCGTCGATGAACCACTGATAAGACTGCTTCTGGTTCTCGATAAGGTTAGGCACCTCGATTACTTCTTTGATCTTGGAATACGACTGTCGCTCTGTCTTGCCTTGTTTTACGGAATGGACCATTGTTAACGAATCACCTCACACAAAGCTTAAAAACACATGGTTTAAGCGGTTTCTTGGTTGAAAAGCATTTTTATTTACCATAAAAATCCTTTTCCGTCAAGAGAAATAGGCATAGTTGCCCAAACCCATTACGACGCAGTAAAGAATTATATAGAAGCAGACAAATAATGTCAACAACTTTTTTCGTGAAGAATGAGTTTTATGATGTTATTTTCTATTTAATTAATAAATATTAGGGGCTGTTAATGGGCATTATGTCCCGTAAAGCGCGCGAAAATGGGGACGGCTCATTTGCGGACCGCCCCCGTGATCCTCCCGTTAAGGCTTGTTGAGGTGTTACATTTTCGAGGCTTCGATGAATTTTCTGAATATAGGATGAGCCCTGTCAGGTCTCGATTTGAACTCAGGGTGATACTGGACGCCCAGATAGAATTTGTGACCGGGGATCTCCATCTCCTCGACAAGTGAATCGTCAGGAGCTGTGCCTGCGAAGCGGGCGCCGCTCTCAACGAATCTTGCCCTGTAGTCGTTATTGACTTCATATCTGTGTCTGTGGCGCTCCTGGATCTCATCCTTGCCGTAGCACTGATAGAGAAGACTTCCTTCCGCGATCTTGCAGGGATAAGCGCCGAGACGGAGCGTGCCGCCCTTGTCGATGTCATCGCTTTGTCCGGGCATGAAGTCTATGACCTTGTTTGCGCACTGCTCGTCGAATTCGCCCGAGTTCGCGTCAGCAATGCCTAAGACATTTCTCGCGTACTCGATGACGGCTATCTGCATTCCGAGGCAGATGCCGAAGTAAGGGATATTGTTTTCGCGCGCATACTTTGCAGCAAGGATCATACCGTTGATACCGCGGTCGCCGAAGCCTCCCGGTACGATGATGCCGTCAAGGCCTGAAAGCTTTTCTTCCACAGTCTGTTCCGTAATAAACTCGGAATCGATCCACTCGATCTCAACCTTGACGTCATTTGCATAGCCTGCGCTCTTGAGCGCCTCGGCAACAGACAGATAAGCGTCGTGAAGGTGAACGTATTTGCCGACAAGACCTATCTTAACGGTCTGCTCAATATTGTGGATCTTGTCTACCATCTCTTTCCAGTGTGTCAGGTCAGGTTCGCCGGCTTCAATTCCCAGCTCCCTGCAGACGATCTCCGAGAAGTTAGCTTCCTCAAGCATCAGAGGCGCCTCGTAAAGAACAGGCAGCGTGATGTTCTCTATAACGCAGTCTTCCTTGACGTTACAGAAGTGCGCGATCTTCTTCATTATCTCGTCTTCAAGAGGCTCATCGCATCTCAAGATCAGGACGCCGGGATTTACTCCCATCCCCTGAAGCTCCTTAACAGAGTGTTGTGTGGGCTTGGATTTGTGCTCGTCCGAGCCTCTGAGGAAAGGAACGAGGGTTACGTGGATAAAGAGGCTGTTCTCTCTTCCGACTTCCAAAGATATCTGTCTTACTGCCTCGATAAAGGGCTGTGACTCGATATCACCTACCGTTCCTCCGATCTCCGTGATGACGACATCTGCGTTGGTCTTCTTACCGACACGGTATACGAATTCCTTGATCTCGTTTGTAATGTGCGGAATAACTTGAACGGTCGAGCCTAAGTACTCTCCTCTTCTTTCTCTGTTGAGGACGTTCCAATAAACTCGACCGGATGTGAGGTTTGAATATTTGTTGAGGTCTTCGTCGATGAATCTCTCGTAGTGACCTAAGTCGAGATCCGTCTCCGCGCCGTCTTCCGTGACGTAAACTTCGCCGTGTTGGTAAGGGCTCATTGTGCCGGGATCGACGTTGATATAAGGGTCCAGCTTTTGAGCCGCGACCTTAAGGCCTCTTGCCTTAAGAAGACGTCCCAGGGACGCCGCGGTGATTCCCTTGCCTAAGCCCGATACAACTCCTCCGGTAACGAAAATATACTTTGCCATATGTCATCATCTCTTTTCTGAATAATAATCAATAATTCTAAGTATCCCCGGAGCACGAATGCTCCGGGGGCTACTTAGGTGGGTGGAATATGAGGAAAAATTATTTAACGCTGAAGAGCAGATCTCCGTATGAAGGGAGCGGCCAGCATTCCTTGGAGACATATGTCTCGGCTTCGTCAGCTGCCTGACGGATAGCGTTCATTGCAGGAATGACGTTGTCTCTGATTGCGTAGCTCTCAGTGATGACGTCACTTGCCGAACCTGTGTCGGAAACAGCCTTCTCGAGATCATTTGCTCCGGCGTAGACCTTGTCTGCAAGGTCGGAGAGCTTGGTGATGACATCGCTCTCATAGCTGCATGCGACGGATGCGACAGCCTTCTTTGCTGCAACGCTTCCTGCGAGCTTATTCTCATAGCACTCGATCGAAGGAAGGATCATGCGTCTGCTCATCTCGAGCATCGTGTTAGCTTCGATAAGAACCTGCTTGCAGTAGTTGTCGAGCATGATATCTACTCTGGACTTGAGCTCTGCTTCAGTGAAGACCTTGTGTGAGGTGAGCATCGTAACGTTCTTCTCGTCGAGCAGGTGAGGCATACAGTCAGGTGTTGTAGGATAGTTTGCAAGTCCTCTTACCTCTGTAGCTTCCTTGACCCAGGCCTCATCGTAACCGTTGCCGTTGAAGAGGATCCTCTTGTGGTCCTTGATGGTCTTCTTGATCATGTCGTGAAGAGCTGTCTCGAAGTCTTCAGCATTTTCGAGCCTGTCGGCATAGATCTTCAATGACTCTGCAACAGCTGCGTTGAGCATCATGTTTGCGCATGCGATGCTGTTGGATGAACCAAGGCTTCTGAACTCGAACTTGTTGCCTGTGAAGGCGAACGGTGATGTACGGTTACGGTCTGTCGTATCACGTGCAAAGCGGGGAAGTACGTCGACACCGAGCTTCATGATCTTCTTCTCAGCACCTGCATAAGGTGTATCGTTTTCGATCGCGTCGAGGATAGCTGAGAGCTCATCACCGAGGAAGATCGAGATGATTGCCGGCGGAGCCTCGTTGGCACCAAGTCTGTGGTCGTTGCCTGCGGTAGCTACTGCGAGTCTTAAGAGATCCTGGTAATCGTCAACTGCCTTGATAACTGCGCAGAGGAAGAGCAGGAACTGTGCATTCTCATAAGGAGTAGCACCGGGTGACAGGAGGTTGATGCCTGTATCTGTCGACATTGACCAGTTGTTGTGCTTTCCTGAACCGTTAACGCCTGCGAAAGGCTTCTCGTGGAGGAGGCATACAAGGCCGTGGCGTGCAGCAACCTTTTGCATCATTTCCATCATGAGCTGGTTCTGATCTGTTGCGATATTCGTTGAAGAATATATAGGTGCGAGCTCGTGCTGAGCGGGAGCAACTTCGTTATGCTCTGTCTTGGCAAGGATTCCGAGCTTCCAGAGTTCCTGGTTAAGATCGTTCATGAACTCCTGTACCTTGGGCTTGATGACACCGAAGTAATGGTCGTCCATCTCTTGTCCCTTGGGCGCCTTGGCACCGAAAAGTGTTCTTCCGGTGTACTTGATATCAGGACGCTTGTCGTACATTTCTTTTGTGATAAGGAAGTACTCCTGCTCAGGACCAACTGATGTATGAACATATTTAGCAGTGTCATTGCCGAAGAGCTTGAGGATACGGAGAGCTTGCTTGTTCAGTGCCTCCATGGATCTTAAGAGCGGTGTCTTCTTGTCCAGAGCCTCACCGGTGTAAGAACAGAATGCTGTAGGAATGCAGAGTGTCTTATCCTTGATGAATGCATAAGATGTAGGATCCCATGCTGTATATCCTCTTGCCTCGAAAGTAGCTCTGATGCCGCCTGTCGGGAATGATGATGCGTCAGGCTCGCCCTGGATGAGATTCTTTCCGGAGAAGGCCATGATTACGCCGCCGTCAGGTGAAGGTTCGATGAATGAATCGTGCTTCTCTGCAGTAACACCCGTCAAAGGCTGGAACCAGTGAGTGAAGTGTGTTGCACCCTTGCTTACTGCCCAATCACGCATAGCACTTGCTACTTGATCTGCAACGCTCGAGTCAAGCTTTGCGCCCTCGTCGATCGTCTTCTTAAGTGATTGATAGACATCATCCGTGAGGACTGCTCTCATCACTCTGTCATCAAATACGTTTTCACCGAACATTTCCGGTACTGATCTCATTTCCATAAATATATTCCTCCTTTAAATTTTTAAACCTTGTTACTCTACGTCCTGCAGTGCAGCGTAGTCTTCTTCACCGGTACGGATCTTTACGACCTTGCCAACGTTGTAGACGAAGATCTTACCGTCACCGATATGTCCTGTATAAAGAACTTCCTTAGCCTTCTCGATAACCTTATCCACAGGAATCTTGGATACGACGACTTCAACCTTGATCTTGGGCAGGAGCGTAGCGTCAACTTCGACACCTCTGTACTTCTCGCCCGCACCCTTCTGGATGCCGCAGCCCATGACCTGTGTTACTGTCATACCGGTTACACCGAGATCGTTCATAGCCTTTCTGAGCTTGTCATAACGTGAGAGCTTTGCGATGATTACGACCTTATGCATGCCTGTGTCGATCTCTGGAGCAACTGCAACCTTGATCGCAGCATTCTTCTGAGCCTCAGATGCTTCAGCATATTCGGGTGTACCGAGGTCTGTATTCTCGTTCTCTTCCATCATTGCGCCTGAAACATCCATGAGTGAGAAACCGGAGTAAGCGCTTGCGAGACCGTGTTCTGTAACGTCAAGACCTGTGAGTTCTTCTTCCTCAGAAGCTCTGAGACCGAAGATAGCCTTGATGATAAGGAATGTGACTGTGATCGTGATCGCTGTCCATGCTGCTGTAGCGAACATACCTAAGAGCTGGATGCCGAGGAGCTTTACTCCGCCGCCATAGAACAAACCAACCATCTCATTGCCTGCTGCATCAGCGATACCGTATGCAGGAGCTGTGTTTGTAGCAAAGAGTCCTACTGCGATCGTACCCCAGATACCGTTCATCATATGAACTGCAACTGCACCGACAGGGTCATCAACTCTCAATACGTTATCAAGGAACCATACGCCGAATACTACGAGTACGCCGGAGACAGCACCGATGATCGTTGCGCCAAGAGCGTCTGTTACGTCGCAGGGAGCCGTGATTGCAACGAGTCCTGCGAGGGAAGCGTTCAAGCACATGGAAACATCGGGCTTACCATACTTGATCCATGTGAAGATCATGCAGACAACTGTTGCGATCGCAGGTGCGATTGTTGTTGTTACGAATACGGAACCGAGCTGTTCCATGCTTGTGCATGCAGCACCGTTGAATCCGTACCAGCCGAGCCAGAGGATGAATACACCGAGAGCACCCATGGGGATGTTGTGGCCGGGGAATGCATTGACCTTTGTAACCTTGCCTGCCTTATCCTTTACGAATTTACCGATACGGGGTCCTAAGATAGCCGCACCGATAAGTGCTGAGATACCGCCTACCATGTGGATGCAGTTGGAACCTGCAAAATCGTGGAATCCCATTGTTGCAAGCCAGCCGCCGCCCCATGTCCAGTGAGCTTCGATAGGATAGATGACTGCTGAGATGACTGCGGAATAAACGCAGTAAGACAGGAATCTTGTTCTCTCTGCCATAGCTCCGGAAACGATCGTAGCTGTTGTTGCGCAGAATACGAGGTTGAATACGAAGTTAGACCAGTCAAATGTAGCGTAATTTGTAAATATATCAATGTTAGGTTTACCCATGAATCCCATAAGCATGTCTTCGCCAAGGAATAAACCGAAACCGATTACGATAAATACCACTGTACCGATGCAGAAATCCATGAGGTTCTTCATGATGATGTTTCCTGCGTTCTTCGCTCTTGCAAAGCCGCACTCGACCATCGCGAATCCTGCCTGCATCCAGAAGACCAGTGCCGCGCCGATCAGGAACCAGACGCCAAAGACCTTCTCGTCAATTAAGTTGCTGATTAATGTTGTGTCCATATACCTACTCCTTCTATATCAACGGGGTATACCCCATTAAAAACCTGTCCATTTCCGCCGCGCAGTGCCTTCCTTCTGTTATGGCCCACACTACGAGCGATTGTCCTCTGTGCATATCTCCTGCCGTAAACACCTTCGGTACTGATGTCCGGTATTGCTCAGGTTCTGTCTTTACTGTTCCTCTTTGCGTAAGCTCGACTTTGCTCTCTTGTGCAATGTAGTCTTCGCATCCGACAAATCCTGCGGCGATTATCAGAAGATCGCACTTTATAAGTTGTTCGGATCCCTCTATCTCAACTAGGTTCCTTCCTTCGAACTTGACCTTGACGGTCTTGATCTGTGTCAGTTTTCCTTTTTGAGTTACCAGTTCCTTTACTGTTGTCTCGTAAATACGCGGATCGGAACCGAAAACTTTAATGGCCTCCTGTTGTCCGTAATCGGTTTTCTCGACCTTCGGCCACTCAGGCCAGGGGTTATTCTCTGTACGTTGTCGCGGGGGCCTGGTCATCATCTCAAGCTGGGTAATGGATTTGCATCCCTGCCTGATGCATGTGCCGACGCAATCGTTTCCGGTATCACCGCCGCCTACTACGACAACATGCTTGTCCTTCGCGCTTATGGTCCACTTGTTCTGTTTGCCGGAAAGCAGATCCTTTGTAGCCTGCTTTAAGAAATCAACTGCGAAGCGGACGTCTTTGCATCCGTCTGCCCCCTTTGCATTGATCGCTCTTGCCTTCTTGGCTCCGCAGCATAGTGCGACCGCATCAAACTCATTTACTATCTCATCGAAGGCAGCGCCGTTTCCGACGTCTGTTCCGGTCTTGAATACAACACCTTCTGCCTCCATAAGTTCTCTCCTTCTGACGATCACGCTCTTGTCAAGCTTCATGTTCGGGATACCGTACATGAGGAGTCCTCCGATCTGATCTTCGCGCTCGAAAACCGTCACTTCGTGGCCTCTGTGATTAAGCTGGTCAGCAACTGCAAGTCCTGCAGGGCCTGCGCCGATGACTGCCACCTTCTTGCCCGATCTGCTCTTCGGGATCCTGGGCTTCATGTAACCCATCTCGAATCCCTTCTCGATCAGGAAGAGTTCGTTATCGTGGATCGTAACCGGCTCGGAATTTACTCCGTTGATGCATGCCTTTTCGCAAAGAGCGGGGCATACTCTTCCGGTAAATTCCGGGAAGTTGCTTGTTTTCAAAAGTCTTGATAAAGCGTGCTCGTAATGTCCTTTGTAGATCTCGTCATTCCATTCCGGGATAACGTTATGCAGGGGACATCCCGTAACCATGCCTTTAAGACATATCGCCGACTGGCACATCGGGACTCCGCAGTCCATGCATCTTGATGCCTGGCAGCGTCTTTCTTCTTCATTTAAGTGGTTGTGGAATTCGCTAAAGTTCGTGATCCTGGTCTCTTCATTTACCCAGGGATCCTCGTGCCTTTCAAATTCCATAAATCCTGTAGCCTTGCCCATAAGTATTCCTCCCGATATCAAGCACCGACTTTTGTTGCTTCTTTGAACGCTTCGTATACCGCCTGCTCTTTGTCAATGCCCTGCTCTTCGTACTTAGCGATCAGGGTGAGCATCTTGCGGTAATCTGTCGGTATGATCTTCTTGAAGCTTGCGACATACTTGTCAAAATCTTGAAGTATATCCTTTGCCTTGGAAGATCCTGTTGCCTGCTCGTAATCAGTCAGGATTGCCTTAAGCTCATTCTTATCTGCGTCTTCTGTAAGTTCACTCATCTCTACAAGTGCCTTGTTGATCTTTGTATAGAGAGTGTGATGTTCATCTAATACGTAAGCAATTCCGCCGCTCATTCCTGCTGCGAAGTTCTTTCCGACTTCACCCAGGATGACTGCCTTGCCGCCTGTCATATATTCAAGTCCGTGGTCGCCCGTTCCTTCACAAACACCTGTCGCACCGGAATTCCTGATCATGAAACGCTCGCCTGCGACTCCGCAGATATAAGCCTTTCCGCCTGTTGCTCCGTAAAGTGCAACGTTTCCGACGATGATGTTCTTTGAAGCTTCAAAACCTGAATTCTCATAAGGCTTCAAGACGAGCTTTCCTCCCGACAGCCCCTTGCCGAATCCGTCATTCGCATCGCCCGTGAGCTTTAATGTCAGACCCTTCGGAATAAACGCTCCGAAGCTCTGTCCGCCGCCGCCCGTGAGTTCAACGGTAACGCTGTCGTCGGCAAGGTTGCTGCCGAATCTGGAGGTTATCTCCGAACCTAAGATAGTTCCTACTGCTCTGTCGGTACTCGATACCTTAACGTCGTCGATCCTGATCGAACCCTTCTTAAGGCCTTTCGCGAGTTCAGGGAGGAATACTCTCTCGTCAACCGTCTTTTCGAGCTCGAAATCGAAAACGTGATCAGGCTCGAAATGACGTACTTCGGAATCCGCATAGGACGGATCGATTATCGTTGCGAGGGAGACCATCTCGGCTCTCTTAGTTATCTGCTTTTCCTTAACCTTGAGGAGATCTGATCTTCCGACCATCTCGTTCAAAGTACTGAAACCTAACTCTGCCATGATCTCTCTTAATTCTTCAGCGATGAAGAGCATGAAGTTCATGACGTGCTCGGGCTTGCCCTTGAATCTCTTTCTCAATTCCTCGTTCTGGCATGCGATGCCGAAGGGGCATGTATCCTTGTTGCAGACTCTCATCATCATGCATCCCATGGATACCAGCGGTGCAGTAGCAAAACCGAATTCTTCCGCACCTAAGAGTGCTGCGATGGCTACGTCTCTTCCGCTCATCAACTTGCCGTCGGTCTCAACTGCGACTCTTCCGCGAAGGCCGCTCTCGATCAGCGCCTGATGGGTCTCTGCGAGTCCTAATTCCCAGGGGAGTCCCGCATTATGGATCGAACTTGCCGGAGCTGCTCCGGTACCGCCGTCGTATCCCGAGATGAGTATTACCTGTGCGCCTGCTTTCGCAACGCCGCATGCAATCGTTCCTACGCCGGCTTCGGATACGAGTTTTACTGATATCCTTGCCTTGCGGTTAGCATTCTTGAGGTCATAGATCAGTTGTGCCAGATCCTCGATCGAATAGATATCGTGATGAGGCGGAGGAGAGATAAGAGCAACACCGGGTGTTGAATATCTTCTCTCTGCGATCCAGGGATAGACCTTCTTGCCGGGCAGGTGTCCGCCCTCACCGGGCTTAGCGCCCTGAGCCATCTTGATCTGGATCTCTTCGGCGCTGTTTAAGTATTCGCTCGTAACGCCGAATCTTCCTGATGCGACCTGCTTGATCTTGGAGTTCTTCTCCGTACCGAATCTCTCGGGGGACTCACCGCCCTCACCAGTATTGGACTTGCCGCCCAGACGGTTCATTGCGATGGCCATGCACTCGTGAGCTTCCTTGGAGATCGAACCGTAAGACATAGCTCCGGTCTTGAATCTCTTGACGATCTCGGATGCAGGCTCGACCTCTTCGATCGGGATTGAATTACCTGTCTTCTTGAACGCAAGGAGTCCTCTTAATGTATGAGGCTTCTCATTATCCACGATTGCCGTATATTCCTTGAAGAGCTCGTAAGAACCTTCTCTTACTGCCTTCTGGAGGGCAACGATCGTCTTGGGATTATAGAGATGGTCTTCTTTGTCATCACCGCTTCTTAAGTTATGGAAGCCCGTGCTGTCCAGAGTCTCATCGTTTTCGAGGCCCATGGGATCGAAAGCTTTATCATGTCTGAACAGGATTCCTTCGGAGATCTCTTCGAGGCCGATGCCTCCGACACGGCTTACGATACCCGTAAAGTATTTATCTACTACTTCCTTGCAGATTCCGACTGCTTCGAAGATCTTTGCGGACTGATAAGACTGCAGTGTAGAGATACCCATTTTCGCGCTCGTCTTAACGATGCCATGTAAGATAGCGTAGTTGTAATCATCGATTGCCGTGTGGTAATCCTTATCGAGGATTCCCTTGTCGATCATCTCTGCGATACACTCATGTGCAAGGTAAGGATTGATAGCACGTGCACCGAAGCCAAGAAGTGTTGCCATCTGGTGTACGTCTCTGGGCTCGCCGCTCTCGATGATGAGGGAAACAGCCGTTCTCTTTCTTGTCTGTACCAGGTGCTGCTCTACTGCGGATACAGCGAGGAGTGAAGGGATCGCAACGTGGTTCTCATCGATGCCTCTGTCTGAGAGGATGATGATGTTGGCGCCCTTTGCACATGTTCTGTCTACAGTGATCAGGAGCTGGTCCAGAGCCTTCTCGAGCGGAGTATTCTTATAGTAAAGAATAGATACTGTAGCTGCCTTGAAGCCGGGCTGGTCCAGAGACTTGATCTTAACCAAGTCAACGCCTGTGAGGATCGGGTTATTTACTTCCAATACTCTGCAGTTGCCGCTCTTCTCTTCAAGAAGGTTACCGTCAGAACCGATATATACTGTCGTATCCGTAACGATCTCTTCTCTGATGGAATCGATCGGCGGGTTTGTAACCTGTGCGAAGAGCTGCTTGAAGAACGAGAACAGAAGCTGATGCTTCTCTGAAAGAACTGCGAGCGGGATATCCGTACCCATTGATGCAGTTGCCTCGACCTTGTTAGTAGCCATCGGCAGGATCTCATTCTTAACGTCTTCGAATGTATAACCGAAGACCTTATAGAGCTTGTTTCTCATCTCCTGTGTGTGAACCGGGATCTTCTTGTTGGGGATCTTGAGTTCGGAAAGATGCAGGAGGTTCAATGCGAGCCACTCACCGTAAGGGTGCTTTTCAGAATAGTACTTCTTGCACTCTTCGTCAGAGATCAGTCTTCCGCTCTCCGTGTCGATCAGGAGGATACGGCCGGGCTGTAATCTGGACTTCTTTACGATATGCTCAGGCTCTATGTCGAGTACGCCTACTTCGGATGACAGGATAAGTCTGTTGTCGTCCGTGATGTAATATCTTGAAGGTCTTAAACCATTGCGGTCGAGCGTTGCGCCTGCGATGACGCCATCCGTGAAGAGGATAGCTGCAGGACCGTCCCAGGGTTCCATCATGGTTGCATAGTAGTGATAAAAATCTTTCTTCTCCTGCTCCATGTAAGGATCGTTCTTCCAGGGCTCCGGAATCATCATCATGACTGCCAGAGGAAGCGGGATGCCGTTCATCATGAAGAACTCCAATGTATTGTCGAGCATAGCCGAGTCAGAGCCTGTCTTGTGGATGATCGGGAAGATCTTGTCGACATCATTCTCGAGCTTCTCGCTGTACAGAGTCTCTTCACGTGCGAGCATTCTGTCGAAGTTACCTCTTATCGTGTTGATCTCGCCGTTATGCGCGATCATGCGGTAAGGGTGTGCTCTTTCCCATGAAGGTGTCGTGTTGGTCGAGAATCTTGAGTGGACCATTGCGATAGCCGTCTCATAGTCCTTGCTCTGGAGATCTTTATAGAAATTGCGGAGCTGTCCTACTAAGAACATTCCTTTATATACGATAGTTCTTGAAGATAAAGAAGTTATATATGTCTCATCCGTGCTCTGCTCGAACTCTCTTCTTGCAACATAGAGCATACGCTCAAAGGCAAGACCCTTCGCGCAGTCTGCCGGACGCTCAACGAAGCACTGTAAGATAACGGGCATAGCGTCTCTTGCAACCTTGCCGAGGATATCAGGATCTGTGGGAACCTCTCTCCAGCCGATGACACTGAGGCCGTTCTTCTCGCAGATGATCTTGAACATGCGCATTGCGAGAGTTCTCTTTTTCGCGTCCTGAGGGAGGAAGAACATTCCGACAGCATAATCGCCTTCGTCTTTTACTTCGATTCCGGATTCTTTTGCCGCCTTCGCGAAAAACTTGTGTGATACCTGTACGAGGATACCTACACCGTCGCCTACCTCACCGGTAGCGTCCTTGCCTGCTCTGTGCTCGAGCTTCTCAACAATGGACAATGCGTCATTAAGGGTACGGTATTCTTTTTTACCATCGATATTAACTACTAAGCCGATTCCGCAAGCATCGTGCTCTTCTTGCATTTCCCTGTAGCATTCATTGATGTACTTTTCTTCGTAAGGTCTCATATTCTCCTCCACCCGTCCGGCTCCTCTATTTTTCCACCACGAGAGGTTTTCGCTGCCGGATTCGAAATCATACTCAAAATGTATTGATATTCTTTTTCAATGCGTTTAGAATATCGTTAATTGATTTCAAGAGAGATTGTATCTCCAAGAGCTCAAGAAATAAAATACATATAATATTTGAATAACCATACCTTTGAGGTATGATAGAAAACCGGAGGAGGAAGCCATATGGATCTACGACAAATACGTTATTTCTTAACGGTTGCGGAAGAGCGCAATATCACGCGCGCGGCAGAACGTCTGCACTTATCACAGCCTCCGCTCTCAAGAGCTCTCATGGAACTTGAGGAAGAACTCGGCTGCACTCTCCTCATCCGCGGCAAGCGCCACGTCACCCTGACACCCGAAGGCCTCGCACTCAAGAGAAGAGGCGAACAGATCCTCGCACTTGCCGACATAACCAAGACCGAGATATCGGATGTAAAGAAAGGTATCAGCGGCACGCTTTATCTCGGCCATGTAGACAGTAACGGACCTTCCCTTGCCGCAGAATGGATCTCAAGCTTTAAAGAAGAATATCCTAATGTTACCTATAATCTCTGGTGCGGCACCGTGGACGACCTCACCTACAGAATGAAGTCCGGTCTCCTTGAGCTTGCCATCACGATGACGCCTCTTAACACGGAGCAGCTGGACGGCATAACAGTATACAGGGAGCCCTGGGCTGCAATAATCCCCGCAGCACATCCCCTCGCCGGCGGCAGGAAACAGACCGTCTCACTCAAGGAGCTTGCAGGAAACGATCTCATCATCTCATCAAGACACTCCAGAGAAGAGGAGATCCGCAGCTGGTTCGAGAACACGGGCAAGGAACCGCGCTTCATCGTAAAGACCGCCCACTCATCAAACGCTTCAAAGCTTGTCGACAAGAATATCGGTATCGCGATCTTCCCCGCCTCAGTCGCAAAGAATATCTCTGCCGACTCAAACGTCGTCGTCAAGACGATCACTCCCGAAGTCAATGTCGACTATGTCCTTTCCTGGGACAAGGAGAAGACGCCCAGTGCACTTGCACTGAAGTTCATCGACCACGTAAGAAATATGTATTCATAAGGACAGTTGCCAGGTAAATCAACAGGATAAGAGTAATGATTGGTTGAAAATTTAAGATTATGTTAATGAAGACATAATCTTACTGAAAGCCGCACTGATTATAATCAGAATAATAAATACTTATTTTTTGGAGACTGATTATGTATAAGGTTTGTAAGAATTGCGGCAAACAGTTTGATCTGTCAGTAAAGAAATGCCCTGAGTGTGGCGGGAAGCTCAAAAAACAGTTCACAGAAGAAGAGTTAGAGGAAATCAAGAAGCAGAACGATGATTTTACTGCAATCAGCAATTTCATGTTCTAATTCCAAATGACAAAACCGGACAACATTTATGCAAATAAAGCCGCTTTGCTCGGATGATATAATGATTTACGAAGGGATAATCATTAGACAGGATAATAGACAGTAAGGACGACAACATGTTTGAAGAATTTAATGCTAAATATGAGGATTTCTGTTGGTACGAAATTACCAATGAACTATCTAAAAACAATATAGAAAAGCAGGCAAAACAGGAAATATGGCCTTCAAGCCCTCTTTACGCAATTATTGATAAACTGGAAGCTGTAGCAAAATCTGAAAGACAAGATGATGTTTTGTTTTTTGATGGTTCAAAATATTACGTTATTCATTTAGCATGGAATAAAGGGAATGGCTGTGGACCGCGATATAAAGCACTTCTTCCGAATGAATTATCCGAATATCTTGAGTGGTATCAATTGAACGTTTAATAATCAGCATATTGTTCTATCACAAAACAGGGGACAATAGATGGAAAAGATAACAGTAGATGATGGGAAAGCTTTTGATTTCGGGAAGACTTCAAAAGCGTATGCGAAATATAGGGATATTTATCCTGAAGAAGTATTCGAAAAACTGAATGAGATCGGAGTCGGCGTGCAAGGCAGCAGATGGTTGGATCTGGGCACGGGAACCGGTGTAATACCGAGAGGCCTTGCCAAGTATGGCGCTGACATTGTTGCGACTGATATTTCAGAACAGCAAATAACAGAGGCCATTGCTCTTTCGAAGTATTCTTCCAATATCAAATACGAAGTTTTGGCAGCGGAAGATATTTCTTATCCGGAACACAGTTTTGATGCTGTTACGGCATGCCAGTGCTTCTGGTATTTTGATCCGAATACCGTTGTGCCTGTGATCAAGTCGCTGCTGAAGCCCGGTGGTATATTTTTGAAATTGTACATGAGCTACCTGAAGGAAGAATCAATCGCTCAGGATTCAAACAGCATTGTAAAGAGAATCAACGGCAATTGGAAAGGCGCCTCGCCGGCACTTCAGGATCTGAACACACACTATTTCGAAGATCCGCATACGGAAACGATGCTGGTTGATATTCCTTTTACAAGAGAATCCTGGCATGGCCGTATGATGGCCAGCCGCGGTGTTATGGCATCAATGAATGCAAAACAGCTTGCACAGTTTGATGCGGAGCACAGAAAGATGCTTGAAGAGAAATATCCTGAGAGATTTACCGTCAGGCATAAGGTATTCTTTACGTGGTATTACATGTAAGTGATAGACGAGTCGAGGTATAACGAATGAACGTAATTGTTATTAACGGCCCGATGGGTATCGGGAAAACAACTGTAGGGACGTATATCGCGGATTCCAATCCCGGTACTGCCTTTATTGGCGGTGACTGGTGCATAAACCTGCATCCGTTTATCGTCAATAAGGAAACCAGAGATATGGTTATAAATAGTTAAAGGAATGGAAGGCAATCAATATGGGACATAGTACTGAAAATGTTGAACTGACTGTTTTGTGCCTTATAGAGGACGGAAACAGAATATTAATGCAGAACAGAATTAAGGAAGACTGGAAAGGATATACATTGCCCGGAGGACATGTTGAACCCGGTGAATCGTTTGTAGACGCAGTTGTAAGGGAAATGAAAGAGGAAACCGGGCTGACCATTAGCAATCCTCATCTGGTCGGAATCAAACAGTTTCCTATCGAAAACGGACGATACATTGTCTTATTGTTTAAGTCTGCAGATTATTGCGGAGACCTTATTTCTTCCGATGAAGGAAAGATGGAATGGGTTGATGTCGATAAGCTTTCTGAAGGAAATGTTGTAGAGGATCTTCCCGAACTTTTGAAAGTTATGAATGACCCCAACCTGAATGAGTTCCAATATACAATTGAAAACGGGGAATGGAATATTCATACAAAATAGTTCTTTTATCGATTGGTTATGGATAATAATATAATCAGTTAATATGACCGAATAAATGCGAGATATGATGAATTATGGATAATAGATGTGAGCAGCAGGAACTTATATAGATTATTGGAGTTTTGGATTCCCTTAAATCGGATGCTCTAACAATTGAGGATGCTAACCGTTTATTGTTTGCGCCCAAAGAAGTAAAACGTCTGGAATCAGAAGGCTGTAGCAAGTTGATTATAGATTTGGTTTGGGAGTGTTGCGAATTGGAAAATATACAATCGTTAATTCCTGATAAACTTGAATCAAACATTATAAAACTGAAGGAGCGGGCAATAGAGTTACTTAAATCATATAACGATATAGGTTTATGAGGAATATAAAACAATGACGAGTATAAATCTGGAATATTACGGAAAGCACAGACTGTCTATAGATGAGCGTTACGAATTATTCAAACGTACACTTCATGAGTGCAGTTCTGAGTTGCTGAGTCTTAGTGACGATATGTTCGCGTATTATGTTTTTGAAGAATTGCCGATAGACATGATTACTTATGTTTATAAAGATACCCTGAAAGTATTTATGGAAAACGGTCTGATAGACGAAAACATATATTTAAAGAGTATAGAACTTCGCGAATACTATATGAGTGTTGAGCAAGGCTTTAAAATAGATGCAGTCAAAGAATCCCGGGAACTCAAACATATCATTGAGCTTTCTGATGAAATCCTAAAACTTTTGTATATATAATAAACAGTAAAAGAGACTGTACTGCTCTTATAGGTGATCATATGTGGAAAGATATCAAACTTAAGTACGACGGAAAAATAAGCAGACTTGCTGATGAATTCGAGATAACGATGCCTGATGTCCTGCCATACAACAAGATGAAGGTGAGGATCTATGAAGAAGCTAACGGCAGGTTTACGGGAAGAACTGATGTGATGATCGTTCGTAAAAACGGATCTCCCGAAAGCTCGTTTGGATACGGTGCGACAGTCGAAGAAGCATTGGGAGATACGATTAGATATTTTATCCAAATGGTTGAAGAAGATTATCTTATCGACGGAACGGTAAGACTATGCGCTTCAGATATCAGGTATGCCGAGAGCAGTGATTTCTAATCAGAATAGAAGATCCTGAATTAAACATACTAACATCACAAACAAGAAGGGACCGTTTATAATACAGCCCCTTCTTTCATTAAGGTGAATATGGTTATTACCGCGCTTATTTGCAGTTATTAAGGAAATTCTCGAGCATCTTACTGCCTTCAGGCGTGAGGATCGACTCGGGATGGAACTGAACGCCGTAAATCGGGTATTCCTTGTGCTGGACACCCATGATCTCTCCGTCATCTGCAACGGCTGTTACCTGGAGACACTCCGGGATAGTGTCGCGGTCAGCGGCAAGCGAGTGATAGCGGGCTACCTTCGTGCGGTCACCGATGCCCTTGAACAGAGGGCAGTACGAATAAAGACCGACGTCAGACTGCTTGCCGTGCATGAGACGTTCAGCGTAGGTTACAACGGCGCCGTATGCTTTGCAGATCGCCTGGTGGCCTAAGCAGACGCCGAGCATGGGAATGTCGTGGATCGATGCGGCAACATCAACGATAACGCCGGCATCTTCCGGACGTCCGGGACCGGGCGACAGGATGATGTGGTCAGGCGCAAGAGCCCTGATCTCATCTACCGTCATCTCGTCGTTGCGGATGACTTTGATATCAGGGTTGATCCGGCCGATCATCTGATAGAGGTTATATGAAAAGCTGTCGTAGTTATCTATAAGAAGGATCATGTTACACCTCCTGCGCAAGATTGAGCGAATTGATGACTGCCCTGGCTTTGTTGAGGCACTCTTCATATTCTTTTACGGGTACCGAATCAGCGACTATTCCGGCGCCGCTCCTTACGAAGACCTTGCCGTTCTTCTTGTATGCAATGCGGATCGCGATGCAGGTATCCATGTTGCCGGTAAAGTCGATATAGCCGATGGCGCCGCCATAGATGCCGCGCTTGTTATTTTCGAGCTCGCCGATAAGCTGGCATGCGCGGATCTTCGGAGCGCCGGACAGGGTCCCTGCAGGGAGCACTGCTTCGATCGCATCGAGTGCGTCGTATTGAGGTGCTATCTTTCCGCGTACCGTGGAGCCGATATGCATTACGTGAGAGTAGCGTTCGATGCTCCTTAACTTCTCGACTTCGACAGTGCCGAATTCACTGATCTTGCCCAAGTCATTACGACCCAGGTCAACGAGCATATTGTGCTCTGCAAGTTCTTTCTCGTCAGCCAGAAGTTCTTCTTCAAGGCGCCTGTCCTCTTCTTCAGTCTTTCCCCTGGGCCTTGTGCCTGCCAGAGGGAATGTGTGAAGTATGCCGTCTTCAAGCTTTACGAGAGTCTCGGGAGATGCGCCGGCAACTTCAACGTCCGTTCCGGCGAAGTAGAACATGTAAGGGGACGGATTGATGGTCCTTAAGACCCTGTATGTGTTAAGAAGGCTGCCTTCGAACGATGCTGAAAGCCTGTTTGACAGTACGATCTGGAAGATATCGCCTTCATGGATATGGTGCTTGGCCTTTTCGACCATGGCACAGTATTCTTCTTTGGTGAAGAGCGGGGTTACTTCAGAAAGGAGCCTGCCTTCGGGGTCAACGCTTTTCGCGCCGTTCTTAAGAAGATCAATGAGCTCCTCAAGATCAGAGACAGCTTCCTTATAACCTTCATCGATATCGTCCAGGGACATGTTCGAGATAAGGATGAGCTTCTGCCTTACGTGGTCAAATGCTATGACCTTATCGAAAAGCATCAGGTCAACATCCTTGAAATTCTCGTTATCCTCGACATCGCATCTGGCGGAAGGCTCGGCATATCCAAGATAGTCGTATGAGAAATAGCCGACCAGACCTCCCGTAAATGACGGCAGGTAAGAAAGTCTCGGGCTCTTAAAATGCGATAAGATCTCTCTTATTATGGAAGAAGGATCGTCAGTCTTTTGTGTCTTTCCGCCATAGGTGATCTCACCGTTGATGCAGGTGATCTCGAGCTTGGGATCAAATCCCAGGAATGTATATCTTCCCCACCTCTCGTCAGCCTGGGCAGACTCAAGCATATATGCGTGGGTCGATGCATTCTTGAGAATGCGTATAACTTCGATAGGCGTCGTGAAATCTGACAGGATCTCGCAGCTTACTGGCACGACATCGTATTTGCCGCTTGCTGCTATGCTTCTTATCTCTTCAATTGACGGCACAACTTTCATGTTTGTCACCTCCGGCTTTCTTCTTTTCCGTAAGGCAATAAAAAACGCCCCGGACAAAAGAATTCTTTCTTCTGTCAAGGACGAATAATCACTTATCCGCGGTGCCACCTTGATTCACGGTCTGATCCGTGCGCTTAGACAAGATACCAACATATCTCCGGCAACTTACGCATGCCTTACGTCGCAATATACTAAGGGATATCCTTTTCCTCTGCGCCCTCCGGAGTCCATTCACTATAAGGTCCTTGTGTCCGGATCTCACCATCCCGGGCTCTCTTTGACAGGTCTCCTTGAAGTTACTCACTCTCCGTCAACGGTTTGATTAAATTGAGATAAAAATACTATATGAGCGGTAGGTTGTCAATCAGGTTTTCGATGAGCGCGCGAAAAAAGATTGAGGCTGCCTGCACATCAGACAGCCTCACTGATACCTGAATCAAAGGTCCTTATCAAGGAATGTATGTCATGCGGATGCTGTCGAGCTCACCGTTAACAAAATCGAATTCATAGTAGTTATCAGAATAAATAAAAAGCACCACCGCGTCAGCGGTAGTGCTTGTATAGAATATTTTTAATTTTAAAAAATTAGTAAATAAAAGTATTAATAAATAAATGTCTTAAGTAATCCGCTATTGATAACGTACTGTGGATCCGTATCGTCAAGAGTAGCATTCCAATCAATATAGTTGTTGGAAATGATCTTGTTCTTGATCGTCATGTACCATGAAGGTGCTGACTGCTCAAAGTAATATACGGTAACCTGCTTGTTGTCATTTGAGATAACGATATTAACGTCACCAGCCTTGCGGGCTTCATCAAAGAGCCATTCACCGGCAGAAACCTCTGAAGGTGAGATGGGGTTGCTCTCAGAATACTCGAAAGTACTCGCTGTAACACCTGCATTATATCCGCCCTCAAGAAGTTCATTGCTTGAAGCTGAATGAGTCTTAACGACCTTATAGAAATCAAGGGAGCTCATTCCGGGTGTGCAGTAAGTAGCTGCATCTGCTGCAAGATCAGCTGCTGCCTTTGCATAATCCTCTTCCGTAGGATCCTTGATCTTGGACATATCAGGCTTCAGTGTGAGAATCCTGTATGTAACAGTCTTTGTCTCATCAATACCCTTCTGGGCGATGTATACAACGTATGCTCCTTTATCAGTCTCAATAACAGTCTTGTCGCCTGTTACACTGTCGCCTGTAATGAAAGAAGTGATCTCTTCGCTTAAATAAGTAAGAGTTGTCGTCGTGTAATTATCACAGAAGGTAGGATCCTGATCGTTAGCGAAGGAAGCAAGGGAATTCTGGTCATCCTTTTCGGTAAGATAATCCATGCAGGCCTGTCTGAATGATGCAGAATCCGTTGTGGCGTCGCTGATCTTCTTTGCTGCTGCCACAGCTTCCTTAAGACCGGTTACATTGCCGTCTGCATCTGTATCGGCGCCAACGAAGAAATAGTTGAAATCGAATGTTGTGTAAGCTGAAGGATCAGCATCGAAATCAGCCTGGATCTTATCGTCTGTGGGAACGATCGCAGGATCAAACTGCTTGAGATAGCTAACGTACTCATCAGCAAGTGTGGTGCGGGCCATGTAATCCGTATAAGCTCTCTTGCTCATTCCTGTACCGTAGAGTGCAGCAAGATACTGGGAACCTGTCTGGAATCCGTAGATCTGTGCATACAGGTCAAGAGTCTCTGCGTCCAGGGAAGCGATCTTGCGTGCAGCGGACATATCCATGAATCCGGCCTGCTTTGCAGCACGTTCAACAAGTGCAATGGATTCCATGTCGCCGGCAGTCTGCTTGAGGAGCCAGTCTCTGTAAGTCTCACCGGTCTCCTGATTGTAGATATCGTCAAGGTTATCTTCGGAAACCATGCCGTAGCTCGAATAAGTACTTAATGTCTGCTTGAAATGAAGGTTTGTCTCGAGAAGAGAAAAATTCTTTACAGTTTTGGTGGAACCGTCTGCAAGAGTCTCAGTAATAGAGATACCTGTCATTGTGAGTGGAAGAATTCCGGAGATATATGTGAAAAAGCAGGCGATAATGAGGATAATAGCGACGATTACCGCTATCATGCCGCCAGTAACTGCTTTTCTGCTTGACTTTCCGGACTTGGTGGTCTTTGCCATCTTGCCTACCTACCTTATTATTATTTATAAAAAGCACCAAACATTATAATTCGGTGCCCTTAATAATGCAAGGAAGACTCTCAGGAATATCAACAATATAGTCGGGTTCCATGCTCTCTAATTCTTCTCTCGGCATCTTTGTCCATCCGACAAGAGCAAAACCGGCTCCACAGTCTCTGGCTGAGAGTATATCCGGAACCGCGTCTCCAACGTAGAGCACACGGCTCATGTCAGTGATTCCCATGCGTCTTGCAGCCTCCACAAGCGGATCTCCGTGCGGCTTGGCCCTTTCTGTGTCTTCGCGGAATACCATCGTGTCGAAATATCCTGCGAGATCCAAAAAATCTATCGTAATCATTGCAGAAGACTCGCGCTTTGACGTGACTATGCCCTGACTGATGCCCATAGACTTGATTTTCGAGAGAAAATCATAAACACCGGGAAAGATCGGGATGGCATTTTCCTTGAGTCTTGAACAGTTATACTCAAGATAAGAATTAACGAGACGCTCTTTTGTCTCGTCGTCATGCATCGCGAAAGTATCACCCAGAGGCCTTCCGATAAAGCTTCTCAGATCATCGTCAGTACGTTCCGTACCGCCCATAACATCATCATAAGCCTTATGGAAGCATTCCATTATCAGCGGGATCGAATCCCATAATGTACCGTCTAAGTCATAAAGAATGAGGTCGTACTTACTCATCGCCCTTGGAGTCCTCTTCCCTGCCGTCCTCATCGGGCAGATTAACGGGATTGATGTGGATCAGGAGCTTTGCTATGGCATTCTCCTCAACCTTAAGAACTTTGATCCTCAGGTTCTTATAATTGACCACGGGCTTCTCCTTCTCTTCCGGAACACGGTCAAGCTGGGATATCACAAGTCCCGCGATAGTGTCGTACTCGTCATCGGTAAGCTCGATATCAAGTTCGTTCTCAAGGTCATTAAGGGTCATATCTCCTCTGACGATGTAATCACCGTTGGAGAGCTTAACGAACTCATCAGACTCATCGTCGAACTCGTCGGTGATATTGCCTACGAGCTCTTCGAGCATATCCTCGATAGTCGCGATACCCATCGTTCCGCCGTATTCGTCAACAATAACTGCCATCTGCATACCGCAGTTCTTCATCTCGCCGAAAAGTGAGGATATCTTGCGCGTCTCGTGAACAATAAGAGGCTCTCTTATGAACTTCTCAAGCTTGAACGGCTCTTCCTCCGTCGGAGGCATGATACCGATAAGGTCCTTTATGTGAAGAATGCCGATGATATCATCGATCGTATCCTTATATACAGGAATTCTCGTAAACTTCTCTTCTCTTGCAACTTTCATGACTTCGTCGTAATCAGCATCTATAGGAAGCGAGACGATCTTCTTTCTGTGTGTCATTATCTCCGACACTTCCTTGTCGTTGAACTCGAAAACATTCTCGATCATCTCTTTCTCGGTATCTTCGATATTGCCCGACTCTGAACCGACATCGACCATCATGCGGATCTCTTCCTCGGTTACAGGCTTGTCCGTCTGGTTCGGATCGATCCTGAAGAGCCTTAACACAAAGTTCGTGGACTTGGTCAGGAACCAAACGAACGGCCTTAACAAAGCTCCGAAGAACTTGACTATACCGGCAGCTGCAAAAGCCCATTTCTCGGGCATGTTCTGCGCAATGCGCTTAGGAACCAGCTCGCCGAGAACAAGTGAAAAATAGGATAAAACGATAGTTATCACGACGGTCCATACAGATTCCATCCAGGGATGTACGGAAGCAGGATCGGCCCACAGCGCAAGTCTGCTCGCAAAACTGTTGGCAGCAAAAGCTGATGATAAGAATCCGGCCAAAGTAACGCCAACCTGGATAGTCGCAAGGAAGTTGCCGGGGTTATCTATGAACTTTATGACCCGGCGAGCTTTCTTATCGCCATCTTCGGCGAGCTTATGCATTTTCGCATCGTTAAGCGAGATGACAGCCATCTCGGTGCCTGAGAAAAAGGCATTAACGAAAACAAAGAATACTACCAGTAAAATGCTTAGCAATGTGTCCATTATTTCATTCCGTTAAGTAGATCGATAAGCGTCTGTCTTACAACCTGGTGATCAGCCTTGCCCTTAAGAGCTCTCATAGACTGACCGATCAGGAATGTGAGATTCTTCTCTTCACCTGCAAGATAACCTGATACGGCCTTCTCGTTGGCTGCTATGATCTCCCTGATAACAGGCTCGATGGCACTTGTATCGGATACCAGTGCAAGGCCGTTATCGGCAATGTACTTCTCAGGATCAGTGCCGTTGAGGAAAGCTTCCTCAAGAGCCTTCTGACCGGACTTACGGTTGATCTTGCCCTCATTTACGAGGTTAATGATCTTACCCATGATCTTACCGTCAAAGTCGATATCGCCTGCTAAGACCTTAGCGTCCTTAGCAAACTTAAGCAGGTCTGTCATGAGCCAGTTGGAGCAGTCCTTAGGGCTTGATGTTACTTCGCATGCGGCCTCGAAAACCTTGACCAGCGCCGGTGTTCCTGTAATGATCTCAGCGTCATACTCAGGAAGACCTAACTCTGTTACGTATCTCTCGCGCTTTGCGTCAGCGAACTCCGGAAGCTCAGATCTTACCTTATCAAGGAACTCCTCGGAGATATTGATCGGCATGAGGTCAGGATCCGGGAAATACTTATAATCCTGGGCATTTTCCTTGGAGCGCATGGAGTATGTGTACTCCTGCTCGTCGTCCCAGCGTCTTGTCTCCTGGATTACCTTGCCGCCTTCCTCAATGAGGTCGATCTGTCTGTCGCGCTCGTATTCGATAGCGCGCTCAATAGCCTTAAGGCTCGCGATGTTCTTCATCTCGGTCCTTGTGCCGAATTCCTTTTGACCTCTGGGCCTTACGGAAAGGTTAACGTCAGCTCTCATGGAACCTTCCTGCATCTTGCAGTCGGAGATTCCAAGGTACTGCATGGTGTCTCTTAACTTTTCGAGATATGCGATTACCTCTTCGCCGGATCTGAAGTCAGGCTCAGATACGATCTCAAGGAGCGGAACGCCGCAGCGGTTGAAGTCGACCATCGTCATGCCTGTAACAGGGTCATGGACGAGCTTTCCTGCATCCTCTTCCATGTGGATCTCGTGGATTCCGATGGACTTGATGCCCTGTGATGTCTTGATATCAACATGACCGTTCCTGCAGATCGGGAAATAAAGCTGTGAGATCTGATATGCCTTCGGAAGGTCAGGATAGAAGTAGTTCTTACGGTCGAACTTGTTATTTCTTGTGATCTCGCAGTTAAGCGCGAGTCCTGCCTTTACGGCATACTCGACTACCTGCCTGTTTAATGTAGGAAGCGTTCCGGGCATACCGGAGCATACTTCGCAAACGTGTGTATTGGGCTCGCCTCCGAACTTGGCTGAGCATCCGCAGAAGATCTTTGATTCTGTCGAGAGCTCGCAGTGTACTTCGAGGCCGATTACCATCTCATAATCCTGCATGATCTTAGCCCTCCCCTCTCAAAGCATTTTCCGGGATCTTATTCTCAAAGCCCCGGTCAGCCGCAGCCTTCTGATAGCTTGAAGCCACGCCGATGATGGTCTCTTCGGAGAATCTCTTTCCCATGATCTGAAGTCCTACGGGGAGTCCTTCTGATGTGAAGCCGCAGGGAACGGACATCGCAGGAATGCCTACGATATTGATAAGTACCGTGCAGATATCGCCTAAGTACATCTTAAGAGGATCTGACAGGCTCTCGCCCTTCTTAAGAGCTGCCGTGGGAGCAACAGGTCCTAAGACGGCGTCATACTTTTCGAACGCCTGGTCAAAAGCCTGCTTAATGAGGTTCTTAACTCTCAAAGCCTTGTTGTAGTATGCATCGTAATAACCCGAGGAAAGTACAAAGTTACCGAGCATGATCCTTCTCTTGACCTCAAGACCGAAGCCTTCGCTTCTGGACTTGATATAGAGCCGGCCAAGATCTTCAACGCCCTCGGGTCTATAGCCATACTTAACTCCGTCGTATCTGGAGAGGTTTGAACATGCCTCTGCCGTGCAGATGATGTAGTAAGTCGGGATAGCATACTTGATGATGGGCATCGGGAATGTCTCGACTGTTGCGCCCTTTGACTTAAGGACTTCGACTGCGTCCAGAACGGCCTTCTTAACGTCTTCATCGATACCTTCGCCGATATATTCTTCCGGAATACCGAACTTCTTTCCTTCAAGGCTGTAATCTGCAATGGCAGAAAGATCGAGCTTTTCTGACTCTAATGAAGACTGGTCCTTGGGATCCTTGCCGCTGATGACGTTATATACGGCAGCGATATCTTCTGCCTTTCTCGCGATAGGTCCGATCTGGTCCAAAGATGATGCAAAAGCAACGAGACCATATCTGGATACTGCGCCGTATGTAGGCTTAAGTCCCGTAACACCGCAGAAAGAAGCAGGCTGTCTTATGGATCCGCCTGTATCAGAACCAAGGGCTACCGGAGCAAGAGCCGCCGCAACACATGCAGCAGAACCGCCGGATGAACCGCCCGGTACTCTGTCTGTATCCCAGGGATTGGACGTAATTCCGAAGTAACTGGTCTCTGTCGTGGAGCCCATCGCAAACTCGTCCATATTCGTCTTGCCGAGAATGATCATTCCGGCATCTTCGATCTTACGGATTACCTCTGCATCGTAAGGAGGGACGAAGTTTCCGAGCATCTTTGATGCACAGGTCGTCTTGATCCCCTTTGTGCAGATATTGTCCTTGATGGCGATCGGAACACCGGCAAGAGGACCTGTAAGCGTTCCTGCCTTGATAGCCTCGTCAGCCTTTTGGGCTTTTGCGAGAGCTTCATCCCTTATTACGGTGATGTATGACTTATATTCACCGTCTTTTGCATCTATAGCGTCAAGGAAAGCCTTTGTAGCTTCAACGGAAGTGATCTTGCCTTCCTTAATTGCTGCGCCTATCTCAAGTGCGCCTAATTTTCTGATCTCAGTAGCAGTCATATTCACACCCCTTAATCAAAGGTCCTCGGCACGAGGATCGTACCGTCCTTTGTCTCGGGCGCGTTGCTTAAGACCGCATCCCTCATATCATCATTAGCGATAACGTCTTCACGGGTAACGTTTGCAACACCTGCCACATGGCTTAATGGCTCAACGCCTTCCGTATCAAGCTCGCTCAACTGATCGAAATAACCCAGAATGTCGCCTAATGCTTTCTGAGTCTTCTCCTCATCTTCAGGGCTCAGCTCTAAGCGCCCAAGGCTCTCAAGGTACTGAACCAGATCTTTGGTAATCTCCATGAAATTACACTCCTGCCTTCAAATAAATAGAAATCTACAGCTTAGAATTTTAGCATGACGCATATTATAAGTAAATAAAAGGCTGCCCCGTTAACGGAACAGCCCTGTAATCTTATAAATCAGGCGTTTAACGGGATTATTTCTTTCCCTTTCCGTTCTTGCTTCCGGAAGCCTTGGTCTTATCCTTCCTGGAAGAACCCTTGTTGTCAGCCTTGCCGTTCTTTATCGTGTGATTGATAAGGATCACGATAACTGCCACAATACATACTGCTGCAAGCGAGATAAATACTGCAACGAGAATATCGGTCTTGGATGTGACCTTGTATTTCTGGTTTGTATGGAAATCGTGGGTTCCGGTATTGATCTCAGTCATAACGGAATCACCGAGCTCACTCATTGCATCCTGCATCATTAGATCCGCAGCGCTGTTGTTCTCATCAGCGACGGTTCCGAGATAACCTACGACAAAATAACCGTAGGTAGCATAAATGACGTCGATATCACCGTAAGCACGGCTCTCATCCCACGCCCATGCCTCAAAATCAGGAACCATCTGTCCCTTCGGCACTGCGATGTCATTACTCTCTTTTACAATTCCTGAAGCCAATCCTGCTTCAGCAAGAGCCGGAATATCGTCAACCGTCTTGCAGGCAGCCATCATCTCACGGGCTGCTTTCTGGGCAGCATCCTTCTCAGCTTCGGTCGCTACACCTTCACGTGCCTCGAAAAGAACATATCTGATGTTCGGAACCATTGCCTGTTCGTTATCGTATTCGTCGCCGTGAAGGCTTGCAAACTTTTCGCAGTACTGGCTTGTATAAGCATCGGTCAGGTAATATCTTTCAAGGATCGCTTTGAATGAAGCTTCAGTAACGCCGGGACCGTAATACATTTGAAGGTACTTATCAAACGGCATATTGGCCTCGGGAGCCTTGTTATTCCTGAGGTCGGCAAACATCTCTTCGATCGCATTGTATGTTTCTTCAGGAAGGGTGATGCCCTCTGCTTTGGCGCGCTGTTCAATAATATATGCACTAGCGATCGAATTCTCCGAATACGCAACAAGATAGTCACCATAGGTCTTGTAATCTTCGGTAGGGTACGGAGCCTCCAGATCGATAACACCTTCAGATGTCTGGGGATAGTATCCCATTTTTGCATAATCAGTCAGCTCCAGGAATGAATTGATAAAGTAGAAGTTGCTCTCCTGCTTCGGAACCTCCTGTCCGTCAAAGTAATACTGATGGTTAAGATAGCTGTTTAACTGATCGCCGTATACGTCCTTGAAGGACTGCGGGGCAGGCTTTGAAGCGTTTGCACCAGACTCTGTAATCTTCTGGCCGCAGCCGGAAAACATCGTCAAAGCAAAAACCGCTGTAAGAATTAATGCGCTGATCTTCTTCATTTTCATTATTCCTTCTGTTTACTCTCCGTCTTTCTTATCTTCGTCCTCTGAAGACTCATCATCTTCAGTTTTCTCTTCTTCCGGATCCGGATCTCCGGAATCTTCTTCCGCTGAACCTTTATCTTCTTCGTCCTCTTCAGCATCGTCCCCGCCGGAAACAAAAGTCTGTTCTGAAGGATTCTTACTGTTTCTTACCGTATGTGAGATAAGGATTACCACCACAGCAGCGATGGCAACTGCAGCAAGAGTGATGAATACCACTACGAGTACATTAGTCGCAGACTGACCTGCCGGATTTACTTCGGGAACAGGTGTGGCCTGAATTGTCTCAGTTGCAGCAGCCGTCTCAGATCCGGAAGGCAGAACCTCTTCAGTAGGCTGTACGGGAATATCTGTAGGTGTCGGAGCAGCAGGAGCGGGCAGGAATTCATCATCTGTATGAAGCTCATGCTTACCGGAATTATACTCTTCGAGATATGAACTCTTGAGCTTATTCTGGGCAATTGAATTGAGGATGTCCGAGTGGACTTCTTTCATTCCGAGAAAGCCTACTACAAAGTAACCGTATTCCGGAGCATAGATGACATCTATCTCTCCCTCTTTCCTGTTCGCATCGAATGCCCAGGAATCAAATGCGGGAACTGTCTGATCCTTAGAGACCACCATATCATTAAACTCGGCAACTACTTTAAGATCAGCTGCCTGTGTTGCAAGTTTTTTGAAGTCATCCAGGTTAGTACATGCATTCTTCATGCTCTCAGCATCCTTAAGTGCCTGATCCTTAACTGCCTGGTCAGCTTCCTCGGGTGCACTGAAAAGAGCATATCTTATATAAGGTGTATATGTTATCTGAGACTCGATGCCGCGGTAACCTACTACGTAATAACCCATTTCAGATGAATGCAGGATCTCAATATCGCCGGCTTTCCTGTCGGGACTGCAAGCCCAGTCCTCGATCTCGGAATCAAGGCCCTGGCCTTTAATTACCACGATATAGCCGTATTTATTAGCTGTACCGTTCTCCTCGGCAAGAGTAATGATGTCATCAACATTCTTGCATGCATCCTTCATGCTCTGTGCTGATTTTAAAGCCTCATCCTTCTTCTCCTGTTCTGCCGAATCGGGAGCATAGAAGAGCGCACCTGTCAGATACGGGGTGTTTATTTCCGCATCAGAGAACTTGTAGTTATCACAATAATTCTGTTCATAAACGATGCTTAATGAATATCTCTCGAATGCCTTTCTGAAATCACTCTCGGTGTATCCGGGACCGACATACAGCTGGATAAAGTCCTCGAGTGACATATAAAAAGATTCAGCCTGCTTTCTGAAACTTTCGATAGTCAGTTCAATGTCGGAATAATGATCTTCAGTAAGCTTTACGCCTTCAGCTTCGGCGCGCTTGCACAGAATGCATGTTTTCGCGATCGCAACTTCAGCCTTTTTGACAAGATAATCGCCTAAAGTGTCATATTCCTTATCGGGATAACTTGCCGAAAGATCAACATACATTCCGTCCGGTGTCAGCTCATAGTATCCCATGTTCGCATCATTGCGCATATCCTCAAAGGCAATGATGAACTGGAGATTGGTCTCAGCCTTGGGGAGCGGCTCACCGTCAAAATAATACTGGTGATCAAGATAATTAAGCAGCTGGGTTCCCCTGTAATCCTCGAAAGACACATCCTCAAATGTCTCTTCTGTTGTCTGGGCAGAAGTCTCTGCCGTTGTAGCCGCAGTGGTCGTTGCCTGCGTCTCACTGCTTGTCACTGAAACATCTGTCTCGGATATCTTCTGTCCGCAGCCGGCAAACAATGCCAGTGTCATGGCAGATGCCAGAATAGTTGCACTGATCTTCTTCATTTTCCTGTAATCCTTCTGTAGTCTTGTGTGCATGCGGCGATAGTATCGTCCATGTCATAGTATTTGTATTTTCCGAGCCTTCCTCCGAAAATAACATTTCCGTCAGCTTCCGAAAGCTCTTCATACTTCCTGTAAAGCTCGTTGTTCCTCTCATTATTGAGCGGATAGTAGGGTTCATCGCCCGGCTTCCACTCGGCGGGATACTCGTGTGTAATAACGGTTCCCTTGCCCTTGCCGAACTCGAAATGCTTGTGCTCAAGAATTCTCGTGAACGGCGTCTCGGCATCGGTATAGTTTACTACAGCATTGCCCTGAAAGTCATCTGTATCCGGAAGGTATTCAGTCTCAAACCTCAGGCTCCTGTACTCGAGTCTGCCCAGGGAATAATCATAGTACTCGTCTATCATTCCCGTATATATGATCCTGGAGGCTTCCTTTTCCAGTGATTCCCTGTTCTTCAGATAATCAACACCCAGTCTTACTTCGATCCCGTCTAACATATTTGCGATCCACTTCGTGTATCCTCCGACCGGGATGCCCTGGTAACTGTCATTGAAATAATTGTTGTCATATGTAAGTCTTACGGGAAGTCTCTTGATAATGAAGGCGGGAAGTTCGGTAGCCTTTCTGCCCCACTGCTTCTCGGTGTAGCCCTTTACGAGCTTGCTGTAGATGTCCGGACCAATGAGTGAGATTGCCTGCTCTTCAAGATTTGAAGGCTCGTCGACCTTTCCAAGTGCTATCTGCTCATCAAGCTTGGCCCTTGCCTCTTCAGGAGTTACAACACCCCACATCTTATTGAATGTATACATATTAAAGGGCATGGAATAGAGCTCGCCCTTGTAGTTGGCAATAACGCAGTTGGTGTACCGGTTGAACTCCGCGAATCTGTTCGCAAAATCCCAGACTTCCCTGTCGCTCGTATGGAAGATATGTGCCCCGTACTTGTGGACATTGATGCCGTGAATATCTTCGGTATAAACATTTCCCGCAATATTCGGTCTCTTGTCTATTACAAGACACTTATAGCCGTCGTCAGTTGCAAGACGTGCAAAAGTTGCCCCGTAAAGTCCGGCGCCGACAATCAGGAAATCATATTCGCCCATACTTATGCCTCCTATTATCTGAAATCCTGATAATAATACACTATTTCGGCAATATTGCCTAAATCAGGCGCCTATTCTTCCCTGAACTCTGAAGCTGCCCGTATGAATTCCCTGAACAGCGAGGGGTCTATATCGATATCCTCACTCCTGCACTCTTCTGCAAAAGTCCGGTACGGATACCATTTGATAAGTGATTCGAATTCACTGTACGGGAATCCCAGTGCTTCGCAGTCTTTCCTCACTGCATCAGTGAGCTCTTTTTGCTCAGCTACCTGGTAGAGCTTCCAGCCGGTCCCGCACTTAAGCTCATCAGAGCCGTCCGCAATATAGATGCTTCCCGCAGGAATAAGATCCTCACAGCCCTTAAGGCTTACAAACAGATCGTATCTTCCGCCCTCTGTCAGGAACTTATCAAATTCCTCGTCAAAGTAAGCGAGATCATTCTTATCAAATGAGATGGTCACATCTTTTGTGTCTCCGGCCTTGATAAGGGGCTTGGCAAAACCCTTAAGTTCAACAGGCGCCCTCGGTGCGCGGGGCTTATATTTTGACACGTAAAGCTGAACGACCGCCTTGCCGTCTGTCTTAGAGAGATTGGAAATACTGAACGTTACACTGAACCTGTCCTTTTTTCGAGCGCCCGAAAAGCTCCTGACGGCAAACTTCGAATAAGACAGCCCGTAACCGAACGGATATAAGGGCTTTATCCCGCGCTTCATGTAGCCCCTGTAACCGACGTAGATCCCTTCACCGTAATTGCAGGTAAGGCCGGTCGGATAACAAAGATACGCCGGAGTGTCACTATATGACTTTGGGAATGTGCAGGGCAGCGCGCCTGAAGGATTGACTTTGCCGGTCAGTATATCCGCCATCGCTTTTGCCCCCATCATGCCCGGATAGAAGACCGCAAAAACCGAATCTGAAGCATCCTCTATCCCGTTAAGTTCAACAGGTCCGGGGACATTAAGGATCAGGCATATCTTCCCTTTACCTCTGTTCTTGGCCAATTTCTTTATAAGACTTACTGTCTTTTTATTCATCTTGAGATCATGTCTGTCTGAACTCTCGCCGGAACAAATAGTCTCGATAATGACAGCCGTCGCCCCTTTGCGGAAAGCTTCGATATCATCTTTAAGAACATTCTTCCCGCCTAGGATGCGCTTGAGTTCTTCTGACAGGATGGTTGTTCTGTCGGTAATTACCTCTGCGCTTCCCCAGCCGGAATCCCTGAAACGGTCAGGCCCGAAGAATACGACTTTAGAAGTCTTCCTAAGCGGCAGAGCGCCGTTGTTCTTCAGCATGACGATGCTCTCTTTTGCCGCATTGTAAGCGGCTCTGTCTCCTGCACTCTTATATTTTGAAGCAGTAAGTCCCTCAGGTGCTTTCACGCTGCTGTATCTGTCTATCAGCTCGAGGACTCTTTTTGCTGCCTCATCAAGATCTTTTACCGGCAGCCTTCCGTCTTCAACGGCTCTTACGATGTCTTCCGGATCCCAAGGACCCGGCATGAAGATATCCTGACCGGCAGCTTCAGCATCGCCCGTGTTCCCGGTGCATGAACCCCAGTCAGTCATGGCAGCACCCTTAAAGCCCCATTCCTCTCTCAGGACAGCTTTCAAAAGCCACGGGTTCTCGTGACAGTGGATTCCGTTAATCTTCGGATAAGCGGTCATGAGTGTCGAAGCAACTTTACTGCACGCCTCAAATGCCGGGAAATAAATCTCCCTTAATGCCCTCATGCTTACGCTCTCGTCTATGTTGGTGCGGTTTATCTCCAGATTGTTGCACGCAAAATGCTTCACATTGGAAGCTATGCCCATTGCCTCCACACCTTTGCACATCTGAGGGGCAAGGGTCCGGGCCAGAAAAGGGTCTTCTGAATAACCTTCAAAGAATCTTCCGTTAACGGGTTCTCTTAAAATGTTGCAGTTAGGTGTGCCGAGAAGCACTCCGGTACGGTAGACGGAAGCTTCCATTCCAAGGGCTTTGCCCGTCTCATATATAATCCCGGGATTCCATGTCGAAGCCAGATTGATCCCCGCAGGATAACAGCCGGGAGCAATGTCGATTCCGCACTTGAAATCCGTGAGTTTCTTTAGAAATCCGGTTCTGATCTCCTTCTCATGCTTTGAAAGTTTATCAGGCTCATAGAAGTTATAGAACACATTCATGCCCTCTTCGCCGATCTCCTTTGGAGAAGCCTTTACAAGACGCCGGAAAAGATGCTGATGGTTAATCCCCGTACCGCCATCCTGCATAGCAAGTTCAGGCACCGGACCTGCAGAAGATTCAAAACCGCCAATTGTAAAAGGACCGGTCCCGCACAGGAGCCTTGCCTTGTCGGCAACCGTCATTTTTCTCAGAAAACTCTTAGTGTTCAAATATAATCCTCTTGGCTTTCAGCTAAATGTATTATTTGTTCAGATCCGGGGATCAATCGTAAAAATAAATGTATTCGTATTCTTCTGAACTGGATATACTGCCGTCAGACCTATAACCCTCTTTCTTTAAAACATTACCTAATGAATCGTATTCTATCTTCTCGGAGAGCACATATTTTCCGTCACTGCCCAATTCCGATTCTTCCAGCAGATTCCCGTCTTCGTTATAAATCCTGCTTATGCCAAAATGAATACTGCCATCAGCTTCATAGCTTGTGCTTTTAGTCTCATTGTTGTTTGCATCGTATTCATATTCATACCAGCATTCGATACTGCCGTCAGAATTGTAATCTGTTTCCTTTATTTTGTTATTATTGGCATCATATTCATATTCACTCCAGCTGCTGACACTGTCATCAGCTCTGTAATATGTTTTCTTTATTATATTGTTGTTTGAATCGTACGTGTATTCGCACCTGGAAACTATGCTGCCGTCTTCATTAATTCTGTTATACCCGGTTCTAATGTTGTTTTCATCATACACATATTCATAATATTCAGGATCATCCAGACGAGACATTTTATTACTATCGAAGATCAGATTCCCGTTCTCATCAAAACGCTGATTAATACTCCACATAACATCTCCGTTTCCATCATAAACAATATAATCAAGCATGTTCCCGTTATCATCATATGAAGCATCAAGCCATTCAACTTTCTCGCCTGAATCGCTATAGGCTTCATAACTGACCAGAGATCCCTTTTCATTAAAAGTGTTTATGGTTCTGACACTGCCGTTCCCGTGATACTCCGCATGCATTTTCAGAGTTCCGTCAGGATAATACTCACGCCTTGAAACGGCTATTCCTGCCATATTAAAAGTAGTGGAATTCTCTTTATTGTTTTCATCATCGTAATGATAAACTGTCACTTTGACAGGATTGTGATCCGCATCATAGCCTGTGACCATGACCGGATTGCCATTCGCATCATTTTGCCTTTCAGATACACCTGTAACATTGTGGTCGGCATCGTAATGTATGGTTTTGATAAGATATCCATTATCGTCATACTCATATTCAAGCCAGGAAGAAAACTCCCCGTAAGAAATCGTTTTAACGGATTTAACTAATGATGATGTCGGAACCTCTTCTTCACTGGTCTGAACTGATAATTCAGTTTCAGCAGTTCCGCTTGTTTCAGTCTCAGATACAGAAGATTCCGGCTTCTGCTGACATCCGCATAATTGCAGCAACAAACATCCCGCTACCAAGGCAGCAATAACAGCACCCTTTTTCATGATGATCCCCCCGGCAAAATTGTAAATGTAATTTTATTATAGATACTGCTAAGGGGATTTGCAAAAGGAAGTCAGGCTGCAAAGAGAAATAGAATCATGCGCCGTACTTGCGGTATCTCTTATACCTTTCCCCCACACACCCACACACACAAACCACCACCCCACACAAAAAGAAGCTGCCTCTCACGAGACAGCTCCTCAATAAATCAGTTTAATCCAGATCAGGAATTTGTAAGGATAGCGAACTTCAAAGTTGCCTGAACTGCTACCTTGCCGTTAACTGTTGCAACAGCTTCACCGAGGCCAACGGGACCCTTGACTGCAGCAATCTTTGTCTCAAGTCTTACTGTGTCGCCGGGAACGATTGCCTGCTTGAACTTGCACTTGTCGATGCCTGCGAAAACAGCGATCTTGCCCTTGAAGTCATCCCTGGAGAGGATAGCTACAGCGCCTGCCTGAGCGAGAGCTTCAACTGTGATGACACCGGGAACGATAGGATATTCCGGGAAGTGTCCTCTGAAGAAATACTCGTCATATGTGAAGTTCTTATAAGCGATGCAATATTCGCCCGGTTCATAATCCTCAACTCTGTCGATGAGAAGGAAAGGATGTCTGTGGGGAATGATCTTCATGATCTCTGTTGTGGTAAGCGCGTTTGCCATAGAAAGGATCCTCCTTATTCTTCAAACTTCTTTACGATCAGGGAAGCGTTGTGTCCGCCGAAGCCCAGGTTGTTTGTCATAGCATAAACTATATCGCGATTCTTAGGTTCGATAAAGGTGTAATCGAGATCCATCTCGCCTTCGGACTCCTTGGAGCCTGCCGTAACGTGTACATAGCCGTCCAGGATGGACTTAACGCATGTGATGAGCTCGACACCGCCGGCACCGCCGAGAACGTGACCGATCATGGACTTTGTGGAGTTGATCGAGATGTTCTTGATATCTTCCTTGAACGCGTACTTCATAGCACGTGTCTCGAAAAGGTCGTTGTGGTGTGTTGATGTGCCGTGAGCGTTGATGTAGTCGATCTGTGAAGGCTGGATTCCGGCTTCCTTCATGGCGATGATCATTGCCATGCCTGCGCCTGATCCGTCTTCTGCAGGTGATGTGATGTGATATGCGTCGCAAGTTGCACCGTAACCTACCATCTCTGCGAGGATGTTAGCGCCTCTTGCCTTTGCGTGCTCATAAGATTCGAGAACAAGAACACCTGAACCTTCACCGATTACGAATCCGTCTCTGTCCTTGTCGAACGGTCTGGATGCTGTCTCGGGATCTTCATTTGTGGAAAGAGCCGTAAGTGCTGCGAATCCCTGGATGCCGGTCTTACATACAGCTGCTTCGCATCCGCCTGTGATCATGACATCTGCGTCACCGTACTTAACTGCCTTGAAAGCGTCGCCGATTGAGTGAGCACCTGTTGCACAAGCTGTGATTACGCATGTGTTGAGACCTTTCATACCGTACTGGATCGCGATGTTTGCGGATGCCATGTTGGCAATCATCAAAGGAATGTACATCGGAGCGATCTTGCCTGATTTCTCGAATCTGATCTGCTCTCTCTCGTGTGCCTGCATTGAACCGATACCGGAGCTTACGATAACACCTACTCTGTAGGGATCTTCCTTCTCCATATCGAGGCCTGCCTGCTCGATAGCTTCCTTGGCTGCTGCCAATGCATAGTGAGCGAAAGGTTCCATACGCTTCATGGTCTTAAAGTCCATGTAATCTGTGGCTTCGAAACCCTTGACCTCACAAGCAATCTTTACCTTGGCGTTGCTCGCATCGAACTTGGTAATGGGAGCTGTTGCTGCCTTACCCTTCTTGAGACCTTCCCAAAAAGCCTCAACACTGTTACCCAGCGGGGTGATCGCACCCATGCCGGTTACTACGACTCTGTTTGTCATTTATCCTTATTCTCCTGATTATTTCTTATTGTTTTCACGGAAAGATCCGTTTATTACATATGCATTCCGCCGTCTACGCTCAATACCTGGCCTGTGATGTAAGAAGCATCATCAGAGCAAAGGAAATTGACTACGTTGGCAATATCCTCGGGCTGTCCGTATCTCTTAAGCGGGATCAGTTCGAAGATCGCTTCCTTCTGCTTGTCGGTAAGAACGGCTGTCATAGGTGTCTCAACATATCCGGGAGCGATGGCGTTGAATGTGATGTTCCTTGAAGCGAACTCTCTTGCACATGACTTGGTTACGCCGATGATTCCTGCCTTGGAAGCGGAATAGTTGACCTGGCCTGCCTGACCTTCGATGCCTACGATCGAGGAAATGCTTACGACTCTTCCCTCTCTCTTCTTCATCATGAAAGGTACTGCATGCTTGATGAAGTTGAATGTTCCCTTAAGGTTAACTGCGATAACTGAATCGAAATTTTCTTCTGTCATCTTGAGGAGCAGGCCGTCTCTTGTGATGCCTGCGTTGTTAACGAGGATGTAAATGCCGCCGAAGTCTTCATTGATCTGAGCTACTGTCTCGCCGACTTTCTCGAAATCAGCTACGTTGCACTGATATGCCTTAGCGTCAACGCCAAGTGCCTTGACTTCCTCTTCTGCTTCCTTGCTCATCTCGAGGGGGCAAGCATCAACGATTGCAATGTTATAGCCGCTCTTAGCAAGCTTTAATGCGATTGCCTTACCGATACCTCTTGAAGCGCCTGTAACGATTGCTGTCTTTCTTGTATTCTCTGCCATGATAATTACCTCCTTAAGGTCAGCCGAGTGTTTCCAATAACTTATCTATGTCTTCAGGTGCTGATACACCGATAACTTTGATAGAGGGAACTGTCTTTCTTACGAAGCCTGCGATAGTCTTGCCGGGGCCTGCTTCGATGATCGTGTCAACGCCCATCTTTTCGAGCTCATAGAGCGTCTGCTCCCACATTACGGGGTTGGATACCTGAGCTTCAAGAAGGTCCTTGACCTGGTCCTTGTCTGTGATCTGCTGTGCGTTTGCGTTTGCGATGTAAGGGAAGTTCAGGCTGCTGAGCTCGACCTTATCGAGTTCCTTTGCGAGCTTCTCGCCTGCGCCCTTGAGAAGAGATGAATGGAAAGGACCTGAAACTTTGAGTTCAACGACCTTGATTGCGCCTGCTTCAGTAAGCTTGGGCATTGCTTCCTGAACTGCTTCCTTCTTACCTGTGATAACGATCTGGCCGGGGCAGTTGAAGTTAGCGGGCCATACGCCGTCGATCTTGCCGGTAACGCTCTCTATCGTCTCAGCGTCAAGACCGATTATCGCTGCCATTGAGCCTTCGCCTGCGGGAACTTCGGAAGACATGAGCTGTCCTCTGATCCTTGTAAGTCTTACAGCGTCCTCAAAGCTCAGAGCGCCTGCTGCGTAAAGGCTGCAGTATTCGCCCAGAGAAAGGCCTGCCGTAACGTCCGGCTTAATGCCTGCTTTAAAAAGTGCGTCTGTGATGATGCAGCATGCTGTAACAAGAGCGGGCTGCGTGAATTCTGTAATGTTTATATCTTCGTTGGGCTCGAAAAGAAGTTTATTCATGTCGATCCCTGAAGCTTCGGAAGCCTTTGAGATCATTTCTGCATAAGCGGGATCGGAATTAACGAATCCCTCTGCCATTCCTACTTTCTGTACGCCCTGACCCGGATAACAAAATGCGATTTTCATTATGCTTCGAGTTTCCTTCCTAAAAGATTATCTGCCTGCTCGAACATCGATTCGATGATGACCTTGGCAGGTCTTACTTCCTTAACAAGGCCTGCGATCTGGCCTGCCATGAATGTGCCTTCCTTGATGTCACCTTCGACAACAGCCTTACGGAGACTTCCTACTGTAAGGCCCTCCAACTCCTCGAAAGTAACACCGCTCTGCTCCATCTCAAGATACTTATTGGAAAGAGCGTTTCTTATCTGTCTTACAGGGTGGCCGTAAGATCTTCCGGTAACTCTTGTGGAATTGTCCTTTGCCTTGATGACCATATCCTTGTAATTCTGGTGAACATTTACTTCGTCACATGCGCAGAATACTGTTCCGCACTGAACGCCTTCGGCACCGAGCATGAAAGCTGCAGCAACGCCCCTGCCGTCAGCGATACCGCCTGCTGCGATAACGGGGATGGATACTGCGTCAACGACCTGGGGAACCAGTGTCATTGTTGTAGCCTCGCCGATGTGTCCGCCGGACTCTGTGCCCTCTGCGATAACGGCATCAGCACCGCACTGCTCCATTCTCTTTGCGAGAGAAACGCCTGCTGTAACAGGAATAACGATGATGCCTGCTTCCTTCCACATATCCATGTACTTTTCCGGAGAGCCGGCGCCGGTCGTAACGACCTTTACCTTCTCTTCTGCGATGACCTTTGCGATCTCAGGAGCTCTGGGATTCATGAGCATAAGGTTTACGCCGAACGGCTTGTCTGTTGCTTCTCTGCACTTCTTGATCTGGTCACGGAGCCAGTTCTCGTCAGCGCCGCCGACACCGATGATGCCAAGGCCCCCTGCCTCAGATACTGCTGCAGCGATGTGCCAGTCAGCTACCCAAGCCATACCGCCCTGGAAGATAGGATATTTGATTCCGATCAAATCTGTGATTCTTGTCATGTCCTTTTATCTCCTTTTTTATTTCGAAAATAAAGTTTAGTAAACGATATAGTTAGCATCCCAGGTGAGACCTGCACCGAAGCTTGCGAGTACGAGCTTCATGCCGGGCTTGAGTCTGCCGTCCTTCTTCATCTCCCAGAGAAGGATCGGAATGCTTGCAGATGAGATATTTCCGTAATTCATGATGTTCATTGGGAACTTGTCGCGTGAAACACCGAGCTTTTTTGCTGTTGCTTCGATGATCCTTGCGTTAGCCTGGTGAAGGATGAAGTAATCGATCTCATCGAGGCTGAAGTTGTACTTCTCGGCAAGATCCTTGATGATCAGCGGAACCTCAGTAACCGCGAACTTGAATACTTCTCTTCCCTGCATAGCGAAAGATGTTAATTCCTTGAAGCCTTCCTCTTCCCATCTGTCGGGCTGTCTTGCAGCCTGGCATGTGAGGCAGTCGCTTCTGTATCCTGAAGATCTCATGATGAACTCGTTGCGCTTGATGTCTTCAGCCCTGAGAACTGCAGCACCTGCACCGTCACCGAAGAGGATGCATGTTCCTCTGTCTTCGAAATTTGCAAAGTTTGAATTGCACTCCGTGCCGATTACCAGGGCGAGCTTTGAGTTACCTGTCTCGATGAAGCTCTGTACTGTATTGAAAGCAACGATAAATCCGGGGCATGCGCATACAACGTCGAAGCATCCGCAGTTTTCCGATACGCCCAGTTCTCTCTGGACGATGCAGGACAAAGCAGGGATGACGCTGTCTGATGTTGTGGATGCCGTAACTATAAGGTCGATATCAGCAGGATCGATCCCTGCATCCTCAACTGCCTTCTTTGCCGCTTCCACAGCCATTGTGGAAGGTTTTTCCGTAATATGATCTGCTATATGTCTTTTTTTGATTCCGGTACGCTCGGTGATCCACTCGTCGCTTGTGTCAAGAAACTTGGCGAAGTCATCATTGGTGACGACCTTCTTCGGGAGATATGAACCGAGTCCAATTATTCTGCCTGTCATTAACTAACAACCTCTTCTTTGGCTCTTCCGGAAGGTCAAAAACGGGCATAGTAACCCCCCGGAGCTAGATAGTTTGATTGTCAAAGTATTTCACAGGCGTGTCTGTTTGTCAAGTCTCGAAGCGGCTCCTGGCCCATCCGCCCTCATTAAGGTGAGAGCTCGTTAATGTTCCGAATCCTTCGGGTGAAAGGATCGGGATCGAGATCTTTCTTTTGGTCTCAGCGCTCATTTTATAGCCATTTGCGCAGTATTCGGCTCCGGCATCCCTGATGCTTTCCAGGTAGACTTTTATCTGTCTTTTTGCTTTTCCGGTCATGAAGACCTCTCCCATAGCACACAAAATTGCCTCATATTTATCCCTTCCGCCGCAGATCAGATCGTACTGCGCGAGAAGTGCCGGGTATACGGGTTCGAGTTCAACATAACCGCATGAACTTATGATGACGAACTTCTTGTCAAATATCGAAGGGTCCCTCATCTTGTTAAATGTCTGGCCGTCATCAGACCTGCTGCCCATGTAGGGTTCGGCCAGTGAAAGACATCTGTCCGTAACTGCCTTGAGCTGCGAAGGCATGCCGTAAAAATACAATGGGAAACTCTCGATGATGACATCAACTTCCTTGATGGCGCTTATTATCTCTGCCATATCATCCTTTATGGCGCATGTGCCGTCAGGCGATGCCCAGCACGCAAAGCAGCCCCTGCAAGGCTTTATGTCTTTGGCGTATATATCTATCCTTTTTATCTCCGTGCCTTCGGGAAAACCGGATACGAAAGCATTTGTAACATTAAGCGTATTGCTTTTTTCGAGCTTGGGGCTGCCGTTCAGGATGAGAACTTTCATATCAGAGACTTAATCCTCCGTCGAGCACTATAACCTGACCGGTCATGTATGCAAAGGCATCCGTAAGAAGGCTTGCAACACAGCAGGCAACATCTTCTGCTGTACCGAAGCGCTTCATCGGAACGCTGTCCAGATACTTCTCGGCAAGATCGCCCGGAATGGACTTGATCATGTCCGTTCCGACAAATCCCGGAGCAACCGCATTTACCTGAATACCATAGGGTGCAAGTTCTTTAGCCATGGTCTGTGTCATGGAATTAACAGCACCTTTTGTCGCGCTGTAAACGGTCTGTCCGGGAACAGCGAGGATCGAGCTGACCGAAGAAACATTTATTATCTTGCCGCTTCTTTGTGAGCACATCTTAAGGCTGGCCGCCTGAGCGCAGTTGATATAGCCCTTAATGTTGATATCAAGGCTTCTTTCAAGAGACTCCTGTCTGATCATGAGGAGGTAAGCATCATCAACGACGCCCGCATTATTTATCAGGACATCAAGGGTCTCATAGCTTTTCTTGATATCCTTGAACATCGCTTTGACCTGCCCTATGTCAGATGTGTCAGCCTTAAAGATCTCACAGCGCACACCCCTGGAGATGATCTCTTCCTGAGTGATTTTCGCTGCCTCATCATTGCTGGCGTAATTAAGGGCAATGTCATAACCCGAATCAGCAAGCTTTAAGGCTATCGCTTTGCCTATTCCTCTGGAGCCGCCTGTAACAACTGCTGTTTTAGCCATAAATGCCTCCTTTGGTGCGGAGAAAGTTGAGATCAAGCCCTGGTGAGAAGGACAGCCGAGTAAAGTGCACTCGTTCCGAAGGAGACTGCAATTCCGTTCTCTTCCTTGCCGTCGCTGATGTCCTTAGCGAGCATTGCAAACTGCAAAGAAGAAGAAGCCGCTCTTGCTTCACCGTGATCCTTCTTGACGAGCTTTATCCGGATATCGTCACCGAAGATCTCCTTATATACTTCCCTTTCAAATCCGTCGAGTTCCGCGCTTCCGTTTCCGAATCCGTAGATGCATCTGACGTCGGAAGGCTTCAATCCGCCTTCTTCCAGGACATTCATTACCGCTTTTGTAAGTGATGCCTCTGATAATCTGAAAATATCGGATCTGTCGCCTGATGTGTCCCTTGCAGAAGAGAATCCGGCGATCTTCGCATAGCGCTTCGCGCCTCTTCCGGCAGCACTCGAATCCTTCTCGATAACACAGGTTACGGAGCCTTCGCCTAAAGTCATCTTTCCTTCGCCGGTAAGACCAAGATCACGGTAGATCTCATCGTCTATTTCAGTGCATTCGTCTGTTCCGGATGCGAGCATGATGCTCTCGTAGCCGAACATGATCGCGCCTGCAGCGCAGCAAACGCTCTGAAGACCCGACTGGAATCCGTTTGCGATGGTTACGTTGTAACCTTTGATTCCGGTGGCGATGCTCAGGTATCCGCCTGCCGCATTATATACGGTATTCGGGAAAGCGAACGCACTTCCCTTCTCTATTCCGTCTCTGATTATTCCCTTCTGGAAATTTGCGATCTCTGTCATGGGGCCGTCGTTGGTTCCGATGCAGATGCCTATGACGCCTTCGTTATCCGGACCGACGGTTATGCCCGAATCCTCAAGTGCCTTAAGGCCGCTTAAGAGCTGGAGCTGTGACAGTCTGTCGAGCTTTCTCAAAAATGCCGACTTGATCCCGTAGGATTTGAAAACATCAGCATCGAGATTTACTGTGTAGTCGCCTTTTTCCTCATCAAACTCTCCGTTTACGATGCCGATGCCCGTTACGTAGAGATCCTGCTTGGGGCAGGAAAGATTGAGGACATTCGGATCGTTGGCAAATACGATGCTCGCGTTGTTGCCTCCGAATGCAAAAGAGTTCGACATCGCATATTTTATCTTCTTGTCAGCAGGCTTGTTCGCTATGAAATTGATACCGCCCGCTTTTTCCTTAAGAACATCAAGATCCTCATCCGAATAACCTGTCGTGGGAGGGAGCTTGCCCTCAGTAAGAGCCTTTACCGTAAGCACCGCCTCGATGGCGCCCGCAGCGCCCAGACAGTGTCCGGTCATGGACTTTGTTGAACTTACATATAAGTCTTTGTTGTCAGCGAAAAGTGTCTTTAAAGACAGGAACTCCGAATCATCATTCTTGGCCGTTCCGGTGCCGTGGGCATTGACATAGCCGATATCCGTGAACTTCAGTCCGGAATTCGTGACAGCTCTTGTGATGACGCTCATCTGGCCTTCGCCGTCCGGCCTCGGAGCCGTGATGTGGTATGCGTCCGAGCTTACGCCCGAGCCCAGTACATCACAGTATATTTTCGCGCCGCGCGCAACAGCATGCTCGTAACTCTCAACGACCAGCACGCCCGCACCCTCACCGAGAGTGATGCCGTCGCTGTGGTTAAAAGGTGAGCAGTCTGAAGGTGCAAGTGCCCTTAATGCATGAAAACCAGAATAAGCAAGCGATGAGAATGAATCACAGCCGCCAGCAAGGAAGATCTCGCCTTTGCCGCCCCTTATCATGTCGATCGCAAGAGCGACGCTTAATGTTCCTGCGGCACAGGCATTAACTATATTGGCGGTGATTCCGCCTGCATTGTAAAAATCTGCTACATTGCCTGCAATAACCGTAGCAGGCATTGACGTAAGGTCTTCTATACTGCCCTTTTTGCCGTCATGCTTATCGTTATAGTATTTCTCGACACATGCAGCTCCGGCGATACAGCTTCCGAGAAGAACACCTATCTCCGATGCTTCTTCAGACGCCATGTCTAGTCCTGCATCCCTGATGGCTTCTCCTGCTGCCTTAATGCCGAGAGCGGTAGTCCTGTCGTACTTTTTGCCGCCGGTCAGTTCCAAATCATTAAGGCTGACTTCAGCCCCCTTGTGGGAATAGCATTCAGAAGTATCAAAACTTTTGGCGTCAGCTATTCCGGATCTGCCGTTAAGGGCGGATTCAAAGCATTCATCCGTGTTATTGCCGATGGCGCAGACAAGTCCAAGACCCGTTATTACACAACGCTTCTCGTTGAGCATCTTCAGTCCTCTTTATGTGCTTCGACAAAAGCAGCGAGTGTCTCTATTGAACGGAAATCCTCTCTGGTTGCGCCTGAACCTGAAAGATCAACTCCGAAGAGATTCTCGATTCCTACAATGATCTCGATAGAATCGATGGAATCAAGACCGATATCCTCACCGAAAAGTTCTGAATCGTACTCGAGCTCCTCAGCAGGGATTCTGAGTCTTTCAACAAGCATTCCCTTGATCTTCTCGGCTATCTCATTATTCATTTCTGATTTCCTCCTAAATAATAAAAAAATCTCAACTCAAATAACCTTACACTAAGTTGCTCTGTTTTTCCAACGATACTGAGTAAAAGCGCAAAACGACACCCATCCGTCTGAGTTCACTTACAGACATTTTGCATTTCATTCCCCAGGAGGAGACCCAGAGCGTATCGCCCTCCATACCGGTTACCGTGACCCAGTGATAATCGCACATTGACTTATATCCGTCAGGCGACTCTACCGCAACCTTTTTGAACGGAGAGATAAAGAGCATTACCAGCGGATCACCGCTCTTAAGGAGATCCGGGATCTTCTTCCACCACTTGAATCTGAAGGGCTTTACCTTTATCTTCAGTCCTTCCCTGACACCGAGCTTCTTAACTCCCCTTCTGAATCTTCCGGCGCTGACTCCCAGACTTCCCAGAAATTCCCTTCCGAGGATCTTCCGCTCTTCACGGCTCTTGCCGATGGTTATCGGTCTTATATAGTCTTTGGCATCGAAAAACCTGTCAAAGTACTGCTCCCTTGTCATTCTCTCTTCGCCCTTAAGGCGCATTACGGCATCAAGTCCCGCGATTATTCCGCAGCCGCTGTTAAGGAGCATCTTGTCAGGAAGCCACATCTGGCTTCCGCCGAATGACTCTTCACCGTTTTTGCCGATTATCTTCGGAGGCAGACTCATAACAGCAGCACCTCCGCCCATGCACCTTCAACAGGCATTCCCGAGAGTTCTTCGGCACCGGCCTCCCTTAATCTCTTTCTGCTCTCATAAACACCCGCATCCTTTGGGACAGGTGCCATGAAGCACTTTATGCCTCTTGATGTCCACTTCTTTATAAGCGGTTCAAGATCCGACGATGCAGTGCCCGAGTGGTTGCAGCATATGAGGACCCTGTCAAAGCCGTCCTCCGGGATAACAACTCCCGGAACTGCCGGAATGATCAGTATTTCAGGGAGTTTTTCCTTCGTAAAGAAGTCTTTGAAGTCCCTTATCTCCGGGACATCGCTCTCTTTGTACTCTTTATAGATTCCGTCTATATCGGGAGACATTACATAGCATGCGTTATACAGCTTCGGGATCCTGTCGGCATTTCTGAACGCGAGCCCGCTGTTGCCCTTCTCGAGACAGTTAACAGCAAATATAAGATTATATGCCGCTTCCTCAGGATCGACATCGGGTGACTTTACAGAACCGGTTATTACAAACGGTATTCCCAAAGGTGTTAAGATCCTGTATGCGAGCTGCGCGAAAAAAGCACATGTGTCAGTGCCGTGCGTGATCAGTATGCCGTCATACCCGCCGGACTTTACTTCTTCCGTTATCGCCCGTAATGCCCTGCGGTAATCTTCAGGCTTTGCGTTCTCTGACGAATAAGTCTGAAGCTCCGGGAAAACGTATTCGTTCTCCGATATATATTCGAGCAGAAAATCCTTGACAAAGGACGGTTCTCCCAGCTTGATGGTTCCCGATTGATCCGTTGAGGATATCGTCCCTCCGAGCATGGCTGTTAATATCCGCATATCCCTTTCCTTCCAAAGCCTGATTAGAGTAAAATCTACTTACACAATTATAATTCACGAGGTTTTATATGAGAATAGCAAGCTGGAATGTCAACGGGATAAGAGCGGTAGCGACCAAAGGTTTTGCCGAGAGCCTGAAAATGATAGATGCCGACATAATCGGTCTTCAGGAGATAAAAGCTCTGAAAGAGCAGCTGGGACCTGAGATCACGGATATCCCCGGATATAAGAGCTGGTTCTATTCTGCCGAGCGCAAAGGATACTCGGGTACCGCGCTTTATTCTAAGACCGAACCCGAGAGCATTGAATTCGGCTTCGGAGTCGAGGAGTTCGATCACGAAGGCCGTGTAATAAAGGCGGATTTCGGGGATTTTGTCCTCTTCAATATATATTTTCCCAACGGCGGAAGAGGCGATGACTTCGTTAAGTTCAAGCTCAGATTCTACGATTGCTTCCTGGATCAGGTTGATGCCCTTAAAGCAAAGGGCAAAGAGGTCATCTGCTGCGGAGACGTCAATACGGCTCACAAAGAGATCGATCTTTCCAACCCCAAGGCAAATTCCAAGATATCAGGATTCCTTCCCGAGGAGCGCGCCTACATGGATAAATTCATCGAGCGTGGTCTTACAGACACATTCAGGATGCTCCATCCGGATGACAGGGAATGCTATACCTGGTGGTCTTACAAGACTGCGGCAAGGGAGCGTAACGTAGGCTGGAGGATCGACTATTTCTTCACGACAGACGGACTAAACTCCCGTGTTAAGGAGTCTAATATGATGTCTGATATCATGGGATCTGACCACTGTCCGATCTATCTCGATCTTAAGTGATATTCTCTTCCTTTTCACTGTCTCTTCTCTCAACGAGCATATGACCGTTGATGTTGAGTGTTGTGTTGGAATTCGTTACCTTGAAGTCCATCTCGCTTGCATATCTCGGCAGTTCAAGAAGAGTATTGATCGTGCCTTCAGTATTCGAATTGGATACCCTGACCTTTACTCTCGGGTCAAGGCCTCTGTAAAGGCCTGCCTGTCTGCCTTCAAGATCTACTCTTATTGTCACGTAATCGATATTTATGCTCGTGGGAGCTGCCGTGCCTGAGCCGAAGACCGTAATGTCATTTGCTCTGGCTTTTCCGGTAAAGGTTGCGCTGTATATGCTTATCTGAAGCTTTTCGCTGTGCTTAGAACCTATAAGAACTATATCGTTTCCGGTGAAATCGAGCTTCATGGATACGTGCTCGATCATGATGTCGCAGTTGCCCACCATTGAACCGATTCCGACAGCAGAAAGCGCCGAACTCTTGATCTCAAGGGCGCAGTTGCTTACGAGCGGCTCGATATCTCCGGATATGGTGCCGATTCCGACGCCCTGCTTGCCCATAAGCTTTATCGTATAAAGACCGCTTCTGATACTTAAGTGTCCGCCCATGCCGCTTCCGATACCGATACCCTTGGTGGCATTGGTAAACACTTCGATCCTTCCGTCCTGATCGAAAACCATATCCCCATGGAACGAATGCATATCGTTGCCTATACCGAACGCCTCTTCACCGGAAGAGACTATCGACAGATTGCCGTCTCCTTCGAACATAAGGCACGATGACGGCGGAACCTTGATCCCGCACCCGGTAAGGATATTCTCACCGCTCAGTGACACGGTCACTTCGCATTCATCACCGATATTTACAGCCGCAGGGAAATTCTCTCCGGTAAATGAACAGTTCTCTAATGTGATCTTTCCCTTGTATCCGTTATCGATCTCAAGGTTTATCACAGCGGGATCTCCGGGAACACCTGTAATGATGAAATCCCTGTATGTTACATGTCCGGGAATGATCTTAACCGTCGTATATCCATCCTTGATCAGGCGGGAAAGCGCTATCCGCTCTTCTCTTCCTGCGACATAAAGCCTTCCGGAACGGATATCAGTCCTGTTCATGTTGAACTTAAGGATCTCTGCCTTGATCTCGGGATCTATCTCCTTCCTGATTATCTCTGAAGGTCTGGCTGTGTAATGGCCCTGAACAAAATCAACGCCGAGTTTGATTACTGTCTCTATCTCCCTTGATGTCTCGATGCCTTCTGCCAGCACCAGAATGTCATTGTCGTGAGCAAATGTAATGATGTCCTTGACCAGATGCTGCTTTTGAGGCGAATCCTGAATATTAGCAAGCAATGCCCTGTCGATCTTGACGTAATCGGGCATATACCTCAGGAGGTTATTAACATTTGAATAGCCAGTGCCGTAGTCATCTACTGCAGTCTCAAATCCGAGAGTGCGGTATTCCCTCTTAAGATCTGAAAGCTCATCGTCATCGATCTCGGACTGCTCCGTAAGTTCAACGACAAGTCTTCCTGCTGAATCTTTGGCAGCTTCGTAGATCTTTTTCATATCTTCCTCCTTAAGGCGCTGGCCCGGGAGAGAGTTTATGAATATCTTGGTTCCGGCTTTGAAGCTGCCGCCGTTCTTTCTTATGAAGCTGAGAACGTTATTGAATGTCGCATACTCGACATCGTAAAGTCTACCGAAGAGTTCAGCATACTTAATTACGAGCAGAGGCTGTATATAGGGCATTGTGTCCGCCCTCATCAAAGCCTCATAAGCATAGATCTCACCCGTATGCGCATCAATGATGGGCTGGAAGTGATAGTTGATCCTGTTCTTATCAAGTATCTCGTTGACTATCTTGGCCTCTTCTATCTGAGTATTGTCAAAGCCGTCAGCACTGAGCCTTTGCATGCTGATCTTCTGGCCGTTCTTCCTTGAGAGTGCGACACTTACCAGACGCTCATAATCTGCGCGTGTCTGGGGTGCTCCTTCAGCGATACCGCAGTAGACTTCGAGTTTTCTCGCGTTCGCGGGAAGAGAATCATTATATTTCTCGATCTTTCTGTTAAGATCTTTAACTCTTTCCTCGATCCTCAGTACTGCATCTTCATCTTTGTCCATGATCTCAAGGGCAACCATCTCGCCGTTGCCCATGCAGTAGATCCGGCCTTTTGAGAATGTCTCGTCGAGGAAACGTCCGACACTTATGATCGCCCTGTCTCCCGCGCGCCTGCCGTCATCGGAATTGATCTTGGCAAGATTCTTGATATCGATTGCAAGCGCACCGATCTTTTCCTCTTTCCTGAGAGGACTTGTATTGATCAGATCCTCTGTCTGCTGAAGGAATCCGTTGTAATTGTAGATGCCTGTAAGAGGATCTCTTACAAGACTTGCTTCAAGCTTTTTGTTGATCCTTACAAGCTCATCGCACCTTCTGAAATTTTCGAGACCTCTCATAATGCTGTGAAGCCAGAATCTGTAACTCTTGCGGTAAGATCTCGGTTCTGTATAGGACAGAACGGCATAACCGAATGCCATCTCCTCGAAGTGAAGCGAAGTAAAGAAAAATGCTTCCGGCTTCAGTCTCGGCGAATCAAGTCTCGGTATAAGGATATCCCTGCTGAAGAACACATCATCGCTTACTCTGTCGCAGCTGTATTCTTCGGCACGGCATGCTATCACATGCATCATCTTCTTCGAGAAAAACCTGTCTGTATCAGTCAGGCTTTCTACAGAAAGCCTCGATTCTTCTATGGGGCCTGCCATGAACTTGGCCTTCTCCTGCCAGTTATCATTAAGGCAAATGCTGAAACTCTCGAACTCCCTTACCTGGAACACATATGAGAAAGCAGTTCTCGCGAGACCGTTGAAATCGTTCTGGATCACAAGATCCTCGTCAAGATGATTAAAGGATGAGAAAACGCTGTTGTGTGATGTGTCTGTATCCCATACCTTACGGAGCCTTGAATAGATCTCTGTGTTAAGATTGTCGCATCCGCAGGATCTTCCGCAGAAGAACTCGCCTGTCTCGGTAAACGGCTTGGGTTTTCTGCCTTCCATAAAATCGAAAAGTTCTTCAAGCGCATGTTCGCCCATTTCCTTTGCAGGGAGTTTGACTGACGTTACAGGTGAGGGCGAGAATCTTCCTTCATTTGTGGAGTCGTAGCCGATGACCGCAATATCCTCCGGGATCCTTAAGCCGCCCTCCTGCAAAGCCTTTGCAAGACCTATGGCCATGCAGTCGTTTGCGCAGGCAATAGCCTGAGGCAGCCTTCCGCCCTTCTTGATCAGACGCTGACCAAGATTCTCTCCGCTCGTATACCAGAAATCGCCATAAAATACCCTGTCCCTTCCCACAGGAAGGCTGTGCTCTGTCATGGCATCCATAAATGCCTGAAGTCTCTGCTTCGAGTAATGGTGCCACGCCTTGCCTGTCAGATAGGCAATATCGGTATAGCCGTGCTCTTCTATAAGGTGATTTATGCTCTTCTTGACTGCGTCGTAATGGTTCGGGAAGATCGAAGGATAGTATTTGCTCTCCTTATCGATGAAAAGGACCGGACACTTGCAGCGGTTATGGATTATCTCTTCAATACTGTCTGCAAGTCCGGGAGACTGGAGAGTATCCGCCATGACGGCGATCGCATCGAATGTCTCATAAGGAACAAGGGAGAATATAGACGTCTCGCCGACTTCCCTGCCCCTGTTGTTCTGATATTTGAGATAACTTGAGAAGATCAGCACATCGGCATCGTGTTCAAAAGCCTTGCCTGTAAAGCCCTCAACAAACTGAGCCTGATAATACTCATCAGCCTGACCCAGAAGCAAAGCTATTCTTTTACGGTTAGCCATAAACGATCCCTACAACCAACAACGACCAAAACCTAAATATCTAAAAAAGTTTACATTAAAAGTCTATAACAGCACCACCCGTAAAAGCAATAAAAGCTTGCGCATGTTATCACCTTTTAGGCAGAAAGTTTACAGTCTGTCTATATAATGCTTCGTCCCCGTATGAAGCACTTATGCGAGGACTCTGTCGACAGGTGCGTAGCCGGATGTCTTCCTGAACTTGACGTTGCTCTCGAAGCTCTCAAGGCAGTCAGAAGGATCAATACGCTCGAAGTTTAATGTTGCAAGCGCATCTCTCTTGATCTTTGCCGAGCATACCGTAACTTCCTCATCGTTGCCTGTTGCGGGATTCAATACCTTGTCAACTGCGTGAATGATGACTGTCTGAACAGGAAGCAGCGCGAATGTGTCTCTTGCGACTCTGAGCATCGTGCTCGATACATAGTCCTGAACGAGTTCATAGTACGCCGTCTTGCTGAAATCCTTCATGACTATCTCGCCGTTTGCCTTCATATCAGGATACTGTGTCGGAATGATGTCGTCAGACTTCACCTGGAATTCGATCTCAAGCATCTTGGGATCGTCAGTACCAACCTCAAATCCGCTGCCGTATTCAAGAAGATCGTCAAAAGGACCTGCCTCTGCAATAACCTTGAAATAAGAATCGATATCACCTTCAAGAACGCTCTGCGCAAAAGGCTGAAGCTCCTTATACTGACCGACTGCACCTTTGGCAACTGCCTCCCAGTCGATATAGCCGTCAGACTGCTTATGAACAGACTTCAAAGCTTCGATGCCTGCTGCGAATTCCTCGACCTGTGCCTTTGATTTAGCAATGAGTTCTTCATTTACTGCAGGTGCAGCAGGAGCAGCCTTTGCCGCCTTAGCAGAAGCAGCCTTGCCGGATGCAGCCTTACCGGATGCGGCCTTGGACTCGGCAGCACCTTTGCCTGCTGCCTTCTTGCCCTTTGCGTCATCCTTTTTGCCTGTCAGGGCACCGACGACGTTCTTAACATTAGTATTTTTGGTGTAATAGATTCCTGTTCCCGGAATGCCGACAGTGGTCCTTGCCTGACCCTTCAGATTGACTGACTGTCTGAATCCGCTCTTTCCGAACGATACACTCGGTCCGGATTTGCTTAAGTTGAGCTTCAAGCCCTTGCCCAAAGAGATAGATTTGCGGAAATTAAGTCCCATATGCCTTGCCTCCGGTGGAAAAATATTAAAGTTATTTTACCACAAGAAAGACATGATTACTTTAAAAGAAAAGGAATCTTACCCCTGCTCATTCCTGTAAAGTTTTATTCTGTTATCCATTATGCTTACAACATCAGCCAAACTCTTCTGACCGGAATAATAAGCCTGGATCTCCTCCTTGGAAATAATAAGAACCTGCCCGTCGACGCGGTATATTCCGGTTGATTTATTTAACAGATCAATATAAGCGTCTATAGCCGAATCATCTATTCCTTCTATAAGGACCGGCTCACCTGTTTGAACCAATTCCGCCAACTTCTTTTCATCCATGCTCTTATATTCAGCTACTATTTTATTGAAATCAGCCACGGCTTCTTTGCCCAATTCAGTAAGCACTTCAAGATTTATAGACGAAAAATAAGATTCTACACTTTGGATCTCCGGCGAGGCGAGCAGCTTAACAAACTCCCACGCACCTTCCTTGTTTTTTGACTGTGAACATATTGCCGCAGAAGATTTAACGTCGATCATTACTCCGTGATCACCATCCATAGAGGGATATCCATACAGGTCAAGATTCTGAGAATAAACGGACGTGATATAGTGGCTTATACAGTCGACCTGTGGATTCTCGATCTTAAAATCCGGCCATATAAAATTATCATCATCCCAGTCAGCCAGACATCTTTTTGGAACATATTCTTTGCAATACTCAGCAAGAGCTTCAAATTCCGGACAATTCAGATTCCATTCCCCGTCAGAATAGAAACTGCCCGACATGGAAGTAAACAAAAGCGAATAATAGCTGCTTCTATCCATTACATATGCCAGTTTGTCTGCTCCGTTATTTGCCTCGGATACGACATCAATATATTCGTCAAATGAATATCCGACAGAATTTGAAGGCGCATATTTGCTTGGGGCCGACAGTCCCAGTGTTCCGTATTTAAGCGGCATTTGATAAAGTTTTCCATCCGTATTGGCCAGTTCAATTATTGAATTTAAATATTCATCACGATTAAACTGATCATCTGATTTGATAAAATCATTCAAATCACAAAGATACTTGCTGTCATTAAGTTCCTGGATATCAAATGCGTTAACTATAACATCCGGTCCGCTGCCGTCGAGAATATCCCGCATCAGTGCAGTTGCCTCTTCCTGACGAGCTTTTTCCATGGTATCTGCGTCTTCAAAATAATTCAGTTTGTAATCATATAATCTGGCAGAAGCAAAGTATTTATCACTTGTTGTATTGAAGGTGTAAATTGCCTCTCCTACCGTCTGCGAAAATACATAATCGCCAAACAAACCAACCGTCAGTTTTATCTTTCCGGCATTGGGATTGTTCGCGGCTTTCGAAAGTTTATATGCTATTATGCCTTCCTTGGAATTCATGTCATGAGTATTTACCATTAACAGATCATCTCCCGAGACACTTAACACGGACATCTTGGTCAACTCATTAAGCTTAGAGTTAAAACATTCTGAAGGAATGAGCATATCAAATACTTTAGTCTCACTGTTATATTTGGAGATTCCGGAATTATTAATAGAATAATACACACCATCATCAGCCATTCCCGTACTATATGAATTGCTGATATCATAATTAAAGACTTCATACGTAACCGTATCTGCGCCCAGTTCCACCTCTTTCCTGCTGTCCTGTCCATTTGAACAACTGAACCTGACGGTGCCGTTCTGATCGCTGTATGCATCCCACATTAAGCAGTCTTCGCCGAAAAGATTTGAGAACGTATCTGTTCTGAAATTTCCGTCTTTATCGAAAAGCAGAACCGAACCATAGTCGCCCACCATCATAAAGACATCTTCTTTTACAAGTATGATCTTGTCTGAATATACAGACCGGATCTCACGCATGCATTCAGATGTGTATTCTATGTTTTCGATGACACTCCCGCGCTCAATATCAATTATCGAGACCACATCTTTGGAAGTCCCGGTGTCCGATTCAGACAGAATATACAGCTTGTTCCCAAGAAAAGCTGTTGATACAATGCGCACATAAGGATCCACACTATCCCTTAATAACTTCTGAACACTAAACGATTTAATCTGTTTTCCTGAGTTGTCAAATACACACAAGTCTGCTCCATAACATAACGAATAATCGAAATCTTCTGCAAGCCTCTCCTCTTCAGTAGGGGAAATATCATAGCAGCAAAAAACTCTTATCTGTTCACTGTCGTAATCAATGCTTTCTTCAAACACGTTAACATCTTTGTTATCAGGAAAAAGATCCATCGTTATTCTCTCCGAATCATACCAGAGAGAATCTGAAGATATCGTATCTCCTTTAGGAGTCCCCTTATCGCATGAACAAACATAAGAACAACTGATAGCAGCCAAAAATATTATGCTGATTATCCGCGTGTGTTTCATTCCAATAACTCCTCTATTCATTAACGTGATAAACGTTTATTTCGTTTCATATTCACCGGTTATGGCATTCATATGCAGTACAAACTCTTTGGTCTTTCCGTTATCATTCTCGATTACATAAAATGCCCAGTGCGGCTCAATAGCCTGATCTGCAAACTTCTCGGAAAACCCGTGCATAACATATAATTTCGCCTTTGTGATCTGATAGCTGACCGATTCTCCGCCCCTGCCGGATAAATACTCAGCGGCACATTCGGCCATCTCATCAAAGGTGAGCAGCTTCTCTGTGGACTCATCCAATTTGTATTGGCATATCTGCATTCTGGGCCTAATCACCTGGATTCCATCCTCGTTATATATAATAATTAGACCGGCATTGCTTGATGAATGGAACCAATCTGGCCAGTACCAGCTTTCCTGAAATGCAACTGACAATCCCTGGCAATTTTGGCTCACCAGAAACATATACGCGTCATCATGTTCATTCCATCCGCCTTCTTTATATTTGCTTCTGTCTATATTGCCATCGTGATCTGTAATATATTCTTCACTGGCCAATGTCTCGTGATCCAGATAGTAAACTTCGACATTAACATCGGTCGTAATATCCAAACCATATTTCGCAAACAGGTCTGAAATTTTGGCATAACATTCCTCAGGCGTTCCAAAATCAAAAGTGTGCGGTGTCTGAAATGCAGTGAGATTATAGTTCTCAGATTCATAATCCAGCCAAACCGAATCCGAATATGGAATCGCATAATATATAAAATCTATAGTTCCAATTGGATCTACAGCATATTTATACCGGCCAGACTCTTCTTCAACATATATTTCCCCTGTTGCTTCAAATACGGTGTACTCCTCCCCTTTCATCAACTCTTCAGCTAATCCCAAATAATCCGCATCAGTATTACAAGCTGTTCCGGGGTGGAATACCACGTCCCGCGGGGAATCAATATTATCTATGCTGAATTGACAATTCCCAATCTGTGAATTGAAAGATTCAGGGAATGAGTTAACTATTTCATCCTGGTGAACAGAAGTTGATTCAGTCTGTGTATCAACAGAAGAAACTTCAGTAGTTTGATCCGGTATTCCGGTTTCCACCGGTAAGACCGGGGTCTCTTTTTGGCATGATATCAGCATTGCTGACATCAGCAAAGATAAAATCACTACCACTATTTTTTTGTTATTCCGCATAAGTTATCCCCTAAGCATTCTCCGGTGCCTTACCGGTTTTCTTTTGTCTGCTTCTCACTAATGTTTTAATTCTTAACCATTCTGCAAACATTAAGTGCTGCATAATATTCGTATGCATAAACTGTCGAAAAACACGTATAATTATCCACTATAGTGATCGCGTTTGATAATATAAAAATACGGTAATAAAAAGGCAATAAAAATAACAAAACTCAGGGATAAAGTAAAAAATCCAGGGACAAAGTAAAATTCCAGACCGGTTGAACCGGTGCCTCTATAATCCGAAAAACATATGAATAAAAACCCCGGAAGTCTTTTGTCTAACTTCCGGGGTTCACATAACTTTATAGCATCAGGGGTTACTAATCATTCCCCTCAATATGTCCTTACCTTAAGAATCCTTCGATGATCTTCTGCTCAGCTTCCTGCTCGCTAAGGCCCAGCGTCATGAGCTTTATGATCTGCTCGCCGGCGATCTTGCCGATAGCTGCCTCGTGGATGAGTGATGCGTCGACATTGGTTGCCTTGAGCTTAGGTGTTGCAACGATAACGCCCTTGTCCATGATGATGGAATCACACTCGGCGTGTCCGTGGCACTTGGCGTTGCCTGAGATATCGATGACTACGTCCTGCTCTGACTCACCCTTGGCTACGCCGCGGCTTACGATATCGCAGGAGGAATCCTCTCCGTTGAGTTCAACAACGATCTCGGCCTTTGCGGTCTGGTCGAAGTTGGTGAGGATCTTGTCGTGCATGAGGAGTGTCGCGCCGGGACCGATGTCAGCCTTGGTGATCCTGTATGTGTCGTTGATGCCCGCGATCTGCGAAGTGTCCATATCCATAGTGGAACCTTCGGAAAGATGGACCACAGTCGTGGGATTCATGAACCTCTTGCCTGTGCCGGTTCCCTCGCCGTAATGCTTTTCGATGTATTTGACCTTGGAATTCTTACCGACGTGGAATGTGTGGATTCCGTCATGCTGGCTGTCGTGACCGCCGCAGTTGCTTATGCCGCAGCCTGCAACGATGACGACATTGCAGTCTTCACCGATGAAGAAATCGTTATATACGCACTCTTTATGACCGGACTTGCTGATGATGACAGGGATATGGCATGACTCGTTTTTGGTCCCGTCCTTGAAATATACGTTGATGCCGTCACCGGATTCCCTGGACTCGATCTGGATATTTGCAGTAGAGCACCTGCCCTCACTCTTACCGTTGGATCTGATGTTGAAAGCACCGACGGGAAGGCTGTCTAATTCAGCTACTTCTTTGAGCATTCTCTTCTCAAGATCATCCATTGCAGACACCTTCTTTCTGAGAGTATGCACAGCCGCAGCCGTAACGTCCCATGTTGAGTTCACTCATGATCTTCTTCGACTCATCGTATCTGTCGACCACGCCGTCCTTCAAGTAGATGATCTTGTCAGCAATCTCAAGGATCCTCTCCTGGTGAGAGATGATCATGATATTTCCGTTTGTTACTCTTCTTAAGTTCTCGAAAACCTTGATAAGGCTCTGGAAGCTCCAGAGGTCGATTCCTGCCTCGGGTTCATCGAAAAGACTGAGCTTTCCGCCTCTTGCGGCAGCCATTGCGATCTCGATCCTCTTCATCTCACCGCCCGAAAGCGTGTCGTTGATCTCTCTGTTAAGGTAATCCTTTGCACAAAGACCGACCGCTGACAGATACTTGCAGTCCTTTGTGACATCAACACCCTCGCCTGCAGCAATTGTAAGAAGGTCCTTGACCTTAAGGCCTTTGAATCTTACGGGCTGCTGGAAAGCAAAGCTTATGCCCAGGTTGGCACGCTCATTTACTGCAAGACCTGTAATGTCCTGACCGTCGAAGATGATCTTTCCCGACGTGGGCGTGATAATGCCCATGATGATCTTGAGCAATGTGGACTTGCCGCTTCCGTTAGGCCCGGTTATGGCGACAAACTTGTCGTCGATCTTAAGATTTATATCCTTAAGAATGTCCTTGTCATCAGCGTGAAAACTGATATTCTGCAGTTCCAGCATAAGAGCTTCTCCTCTCTCTCTTATAAAACCAACTTACTTTAAATGGTTTGCAGTCAATTATCAATAGGAATTTTCGACATATGACGAAAAATATCGGTAATCGTTAATTATACCTATTGTGAATGATTACTATACCCAGAGAGTTTTTATACTGGTTTATCCAGATATGTTAAAATACGTCAATTAAACTAAGGAGATATTCTTAATATGTGTGGAATCGTTGGTTACACAGGAAAAAAGAAGGCAGCTCCTATCCTCTTGGACGGTCTTGCAAAGCTCGAATACAGAGGTTATGACTCAGCCGGACTCTCTGTAAGAGACGGCGACAAGAACCCCGTAGTCGTAAAAGCAAAGGGCAGACTTAAAGTCCTTGCCGAGAAAACAGACGGCGGCACAGCCCTTAAAGGCACCTGCGGCATCGGCCACACCAGATGGGCAACCCACGGCGAACCGACCGAAAACAACGCTCACCCCCACATCGTTGACGACTATAACGTTGTAGGCGTACATAACGGCATCATCGAGAACTATCAGGAATTAAGGGACAAGATGATCCGTAAGGGTTACAAGTTCTATTCCGAGACAGATACCGAAGTCGCGATCAAGACTATCGACTATTACTACAAAAAGTACACCCACGATCCGATCGAGGCACTTGCAAAGACAATGGTCCGTGTAAGAGGCTCTTACGCCCTGGCAGTAATGTTCAAGGATCACCCGGGAAAGATCTTTGTTGCACGCAAGGATTCCCCGATGATAATCGGCTACGATAATGACTCAGCCTATGTCGCTTCCGATGTTCCCGCGATCCTCAAGTACACAAGGACCGTTTACTACATTGACGACCTTGAGATGGCTTGCCTTGAAGCAGGCAATGTCACTTTCTATAACCTTGACGGCGATACGATCGAGAAGACTCCCACGGAGATCGACTGGGATGCGGAATCAGCTGAAAAAGGCGGCTTCGAGCACTTCATGATGAAAGAGATCCACGAGCAGCCCAAGGCAGTATCGGACACTTTGAATTCCTACATCGTTCCTGACGGCGACACATTCAGGATCGATCTTTCCGCTACAAACCTTACTGATGAGGACATCAAGAAGTTCAGCCAGATCTATATCGTCGCATGCGGCTCAGCTTATCACGTCGGCATCTGCTCGCAGTACATCATTGAGACTCTTGCACAGATCCCCGTAAGATGTGAGCTCTCATCCGAGTTCAGATACAGAACGATGCCGATTGATCCCAACTCGCTTTGCATAATCATAAGCCAGTCCGGCGAGACGGCAGATTCACTTGCAGCCTTAAGAGAGGCCAAGGCAAAGGGCATCAAGACACTTGCGATCGTAAATGTCATCGGCTCGACGATCTCACGTGAAGCAGACTACGTTCTTTATACTTTCGCAGGTCCTGAGATCTCCGTCGCAACGACAAAGGCATACTCTGCCCAGCTTGCTGCCTGCTACACACTCGCCATCAAGTTAGGCCTTGCAAAGGGCACGGTCAGTGAAGAGTATTCAAAAGAACTTATCAACGAACTGATGTCGATCCCAGGCAAGATCAATAAGGTCCTTGAAGACAAGGAGCGCCTCCAGTGGTTTGCTGCAAAGCTCGCCGCACAAAAGGACATTTTCTTCATCGGCCGCGGCATCGATTACGCCATCTGCCTTGAGGGAAGCCTCAAGATGAAGGAGATCTCTTACATCCACAGCGAAGCCTATGCGGCAGGCGAACTGAAGCACGGCACGATAAGCCTCATCGAGGACGGCACCTTCGTTATCGGCGTTCTCACGCAAAGCGGTCTTTATGAGAAGACACTGTCCAACCTGGTCGAGACCAAGACAAGAGGCGCTTATCTCATGGCTCTAACGTCTTTCGGCAATTACGCGATCGAGGATTCGGCTGACTTCGTGGTCTATGTTCCGAAGATCAATGAGCTTTTCGCTGCATCTCTTGCCGTCGTTCCGCTCCAGCTTCTGGGCTACTACGTATCCTGCGCGAGAGGTCTTGATGTCGATAAGCCCCGTAATCTCGCGAAAAGCGTTACGGTGGAGTAATCCTTTCCCGTAAGACAATTTGGAAAACCATAAGCAACCCCGGTAAACTGTCCCATTATCGGGGTTGTCAAGTCTTTATTACAAATAGCAGCGCGTTATAATATAACCATGAGTAAACATAAACCCTACATCTTTATGACACAGGACAAGCTGATGGATCTTTGCAGATACGATATCGGCTGGATAGAGACTGTCGGCGGGTCTGATCTTGATGCTTATCCGGAATCAGGCTTTGAAGTCCAGTGCGAGAACGATTATCCGATGCTCTTATCGGACCTTAAGACTGCTCTGTCTCATTTCGATGAAGAGAAAACTTCATTCCAGGATTTTGCATACGACTGGTGGTATCCCATCACGACCTACTTCTACGGTGATCTCTGCCTTGATGAGCTTTTGGGACCCGATCCGGATATGATGTACGATTTCCCCATTCCTCCGCTTCCGGAGAATGATGAGGACATGATCATCACCATCATGGTCAAGCTGGCGTCTATAGCTGACAGGATCGAAGACGGCAAGTTCCCTCACGGCACTGCTTCCGAAGTGCTTAAGATCCCTGATCTTCTTGCCCTTATTGAAAACTATGAGGAGAATAAGGATCTTCCCGAAGAAGAGCGCACATATACCAAGGACCAGATGCTCGCATTCCTTAACCACTGGGATAACAGCCTGCTTCTTGTCGATGCTCCAGAGAAGATCATCAACACATTCGTTGACTTCACCAACACGCTTTGTGACAGGCATGTTTTCGAAGCCCTCAAGATAAAGGCATTTGCCTGCAACGGCGGCAATTCTGCCTTCCCTTGCGACTATAAGGAAGCCGTACGGCTCCTTAACATACTTCTTAAGGAATTCGGCTTCGGCTATGCTGCCAATGCACTGGGCTTCATATACTTTGACGGCAAGCTCACGGGCAATCCTGACTACGACAAGGCATTTGCTTACTTTGCAATAGCTTCCAACTACAACATCTCTGAAGCCAAGCTCATGTTTGCCGACATGCTCCTTCTTGGTCAGGCAGGTAATCCGGATCCGATGCTCGCTTATAACACTTATCTTCAGGTATATCACGATGCCAGGATCAGATTTGAGAATGGCGACTGCAATACCAACCTTCCCGAGAGCGCATTAAGGATCGCAAGGACTCTCGCGCTCTTCCCCGATCAGAAGGTCAAGAGATTAAAGCTTCTTCTGGAGGCCACATATTCGGCATTTGTAAGATATCAGACCAATAAGCTTCACACAGACCTGGAATTCTCGAAGGATGTCCAGGCTGAGATAGATAAAGTTATCAATCTGTTCGGCAAGGACGATAAAGTCAAGATCAATTCCGGATGGCAGAAGCTCGGCAATGAGGACATAACCGAATTCTTCGACGACTTCTCCGGTCCTCCCTTCCCGGCCTACTACACGGTCAATGTCAAGAAGCTCAAGAGCAACAGGTATAAGTTCACGCTGAAGCGCCACTCGATATTCCCCGGCAATCCGCCGCCGTTATCTTTGTCGGTACAGCCCTGGCTTCTCCGATGCGGTCTTTGCGACAGGATCGATTTCTCGATTCCCGCAGAACCAGGCAACAAAGCTCTTGATTATCTTGCCCGGACCGGCGAGACAGGTACTTTCGACAAGATCCTGATCAAGAACGATGAGGAGTATAATGCCTCCGCTTTCTCCTTCGTGAGGAACGGTGAGGTTGTGCTCGCGTTCTTTGCTGACAGGATGTTTTTTAACAAGCCATACGGAAAAACCATAGAATAGCCTATATTATTCCTCTCCGGCTGGTATATAATGCCAGTGGAATATAAGGAATAAGGTGTGTTTTCGATGTCTCACAAAAAGATATCCGGCAAAGCTTCATCTCTTATCGCCCTGCTCTTAGCCGCAGGTTCACTTTTGTCTGCGTGTGATACCGCTTCCTCAGGGAGTTCTGTCAGCGAAGAGTCTTCGGAAACCGCCCAGACTGTAATTACTGTCACGGAAACTTCAGAGACTTCTGCCGTTGCAACAGAAACCACAGAAACGACTCCTGTCTCAACGTCTGAAGAAGAGACAGAACCTTCCGGTTCAATTGATGCTGATGATCCCGGGAACACCGGTGATGCAGAAGACGAAGAGAACAGGGATATCGGTTATGGCTCATATGGTTTTCTTATAGGGGACTTGAGAGTCCATTCCCAGAATGACATCTCGATGCTGATCGAACAGGAAGACGCCACGGTCTACGATTACAGTGTCCGGAAATGTAACTGGATAGATGCTTTCTACATCAACAAAGCCTTTGATATGAAGGCCTCCGACGCATCCTACCGCTTCCTGAATTTCTACAACAACGACACTTCGGTCACTTTCTCCGGCAACACCGCGATCGGCACATGGACTACCCCCAAGGGTTCGGACCTTGAGCTTTATATCACCGAGATCACGATAATCTCACGCAATCTGGTGATAAGGATCCTTCCCAAATATCCCTCCAACAAGGATTACTACGATATATCCATTTGCGGCAGGGGATATTACGCATCCAAAGATCAGCTTCAGATGGCTGACTTCTTCCTGAGCTCACTTGCCGAGAATCCCGGCGTCGATCCTCTGGAAGGCCTGGTCGAGACAGAAGATCACACGTATTACTTCTGATTATTCAATATAATCTATGGCGTTCTCTAATACCGTTATATTGGTATTCCAAAACAGGCTATTACTCCAATAAAACTCTTAAATTCACTTAGGTCAGAATCCTGCAATTACGTGATGCCTGTCCTGTATTAATGCTTATCCAAAGTAATTATCCGATTACAGTTGTCGGCAACTTCTTTATCGTGGGTAACAATTATCATCGTAGTATTGGTTTCTTTATTGAGCTTCTTAATAAGCTCCACTATTTCCGATTCAGTCTCGGCATCCAGTGCACCCGTCGGCTCATCCGCCAAAAGCAGAACCGGCTTACAAACCAAAGCCCTTCCGATAGCCACCCTTTGCTTCTCACCGCCTGAAAGCTTATCGGGATATTTATCCCTGAGATCTGCAATTCCAAGAGATTCTAACATATCATGTGTGCGGTGGCGGATCTCCTTTTCGCCAAGTCCTGATTCCCAGAGCCCGAGCTCAACATTCTCATAAACGTTGTAATCGTTTATAAGCGCGAAATGCTGAAGGATTATACCTATTTTATTGCGTCTGAACTTAACGCCGTCCGATGCCGTCCTTATCTTTACCGGCACACCATCGAAATTATACTCACCGCTGTCTATAGGTTCTATTCCTGCAATCATGTTAAGTATCGTGGTCTTTCCACATCCACTCTTGCCCATAATCGCAACCAGTTCGCCGTTATCAACCGAGAGATCGAAATCATCGCAGATAACCGTCTCCTTGTCACCTGTCTTAAAACTCTTGCAAATCTTTCTAAATTCAACCAGGGGCATTTTTCCTATCTCCTCATCAGATGATTTTATCCCGAATCAACATATCCAAATTGTTTTCTCTATTGATTTTAAATACCGGTAGCATAGACACCAGAACAATAATTCCCGAGAATACCAAAATCTGCCATGCGGGCACCAGCAACTCCCCGTATTCCTTTATCGACAAAGCGTACGTAGGAAAGAACGAGACTCCCAGGAATATGACCATCTCAATTATCAAGGACAGATTTATCTTCCAAAGCGGAATTCCGCAGCACATATAAATGCAGAATACTGCTCTGTCCTGAACAGTTCTGTTATACAAAACAGAACTTAATGAACACATGCAGACGATACATACTATCAGCGCCAGAAGACCTATGAGTGCTACATTCTTAGCAGATACATCTTTTGTCTCGCTTATCTCTACACCGTCAGTAGGCTGTACTTCATAAGTGTAGTATCCATTTTCAGCGGTAATTCTGTTGATTTCTTTCTGAACATCTATTGCTGTATCATCACAATAGATACTATCGAAGATCTCCATTTTCCGATAATCATATGAATCTATATCAGTATTAAAGTCCCTGGGAAAATATGTAAGCGTCATTATCTGATTATCTAAGTACTCAACTGAACCCCATGCGCTCATATACATGTTGTCATCAAGTATTCCGATAACTATAGCCTTATCGCCAGTCATTTCTATGATGTCGCCGACTTTAAATGAACCGGCATAATCATTTCCAAGAATCACAGGAACGGCTATATCAGGATCATTAGTATTACGGTCACCAACATCAAAGAAGCGACCTTCCGACATCTTTAGATTGAATACTTTGTCAGCGTTATCAGTGACGATCATTGTACTGACAAAGTCGCACTCAAGTTCCTTGCCCATTGATTTTCCAAAGTTAAACAAGTCTTCATTAAAATATGAGAAAGGTCTCATTCGTTCTCTGTCTTTAAATCGGCTTAGTTCTAGTTCTGCCTTCGATAAGTAATAGAGCTCCAAATGAGGATTATCTGCTATTTCGCTGTTTACTTTTTGCCCTACATAGTACATTGGCGACTTATTAAGTATGTCAGACAGCATTGCCTGAAAGTCTTCATCACTCATATTGATTATATAGTGTTGCGCTATCTGGTCTTCGCCATAGACAACATCGAAATGTTCTTTAAGAAAATAATAATTTTGAATCAAAATAAATACAGTCATGGTACATAAAACCATATTTAGGAGAATCACCGCATTCTCCTTCGGATGTCCTTTAACTGATCTAAAAAGGTTATTTATACAAAATCTCATATTTTCTGTATTACCTCTTTAGGATTCATTCTCCATTCGATAACAAAAACTGTGAGAATCCATATAATCATCAATACAAACCCTGCAGCAATCATAATTGTTCCATATCTTATTAGCCAATTTACCGGCAATGAGAAGGCACCGAAAACAATTAACCCGGCATCAACAGCGGCACCCGATATCATGCCAAAAGCAAATGCAATAAGTTTCTTCTTCATTGTAATGAAAAAGACTTTCCTGAGCCGGATACCAACTATCTTCATTACAACGATCTCGACAGACATTTCTCTTACTGATTGAATAAGAACACTCAAAAATGCTGTCAATCCAAGCAACACCGTCAGAATCTTCAGGTACGACTTCATATACATTCCTCCGGCAACAACATCAATAAATGCCTTAGGTGTCTCACGCAGTTTAAGACCGCACCCGAACAAGTGCTCCGATTGTTCTTCTAACTCACTGAATACTCTTTCGTTCCCATCACTGCAATCAATATAAAAGATCCCGTTCAACTGATCACTTGGAGTAAGACTTCCCAGATTAACAAAAACAACATCATCGATAGGTGAAGCGGCACTTAATCCGACGATTCCAATTACTTCATAATCTCTATCCCTATACTCAAGATACTGTTTGCCATTCCGAGCAACTAATGATTCCTTATAATTACTCCCTATCACCGCAAGAGGATGATCCGCAAGACACTCCTCTTCAGTAAAAAAACGTCCGGATAAAAGGGGTGGCAACAAAACCGAACCTTTATATACCACCCCTCTCATCAAGCCATTATGAAGCGATGCCAAATAGCTTCCACTACCGGACATCAATAGTGTTTCCACTGCTGTCTGCCCATTATCCTGAAGCTTATTCTCTAATACAAATGATTCATCAACTGCAGCTTTTGGGGTTGTATCAATAAATATCGGTTCGTCTATTTCGAGCTCAGAAATATATATTGCACCACTATAAAAAGGCTCTTGATAAGACAGGTTATCAAAACTGAAAAAACTGCTTCACGGGAAATAAAACCTCTCGCGATCTGCTGATTATACTCGTATTCAGCATCTGTACATGCAAAAACAAATCCGACAATCAGCAATGCAAAAAAAAGAAGCGTAACAATATAATCAGTTCTTCTGCACTTTAATGAATCAAACACTTTTATCTTATGCATCGACAAATAAAATATTTAAATAATATAAGTGTTAATAAGGTGTTAATACTACAGTATCACAATTATATGAACGATCTACCCAACCCGAATATTGGGCGCTGTATATCCACTCAACACTATTAACTGTATGTGATGCTTCACCTAGTACCGTTCCTGAGCCTGTCCCATGGGTCTGTATCTCGCTGTCTTAGTAAAGTCAGGTTATATAAATCCGAAACGTATATCAACAAAATTTGCAAAACTCAGTGATAAAGTAAAAAATCCGGGGATAAAGTAAAATTCTGAGCCCAAATCGTGAACTTTTGCCCAAATTTTTTCGGGGGGGGAGTGCAAGAAAAATCCCAAACGGTCTGATTTTGCTTTTTGGGGTGTTTTTAAGGGGGCGAATGTATCCCAAATGGTTTGTTTTCTTGATTTGGGATACATTTTTGATCAGAATTGTATCCCAAAGTTGTTATTTCAAAGATTTGGGGTGTTTTTGAGGAGGCAAATGTATCCCAAAAGGTCTGTTTTTCTTGATTTGGGATGTATTCCTCAAATCCGGC
>JAFRRJ010000004.1 GCA_017428155.1 Clostridiales bacterium
ACCAAAAAGCAGACTCAATCTGTCTGTTTGCGCTGCCTGAAAAACGAAAAGAGACTGAAGATTTTGCTTCTCCAGTCTCTTTTTGATTTGTTTTTGTGGTCTCCGTGAGTCAACGTCAGCTTAACTTAATGACATTGCTCCTTAAGAGACAGCCCGCATATTACATATCAATTTGACAGTAGATTACATGCCCATGCTGAATTGCTGGACAAGTACTACCACGATCGCGAAAACAAATGTCAGGAGCATGGCGCCTATAAGTATCCATGCCAGCACCTTGGTTCCGATCTTTCTGTTACTTGCTGTTCCGTTTCCGCTCATAATGATCTCTTCCTTAGATTATTCTTTTTCATGCATCAGCGCTGTCGCCGATAGTAAGCTCAAGGGTGATCTCCCTGCCGTCCCGGATGATGACGAAATCGACAGCATCACCAACCTCATGCGAATCGCGCACCTTAATAATATCACCGGTATCTTTTATTTCAACACCGTCCATTGAGATGATCTGGTCACCGAGTTTAAATCCCGCCTTGTCAGCCGGACCGCCCTTTACCAGTTCCGCAACAAATACCCCGCCCTGGGCACCGAAATATGAATCATCGGGAACATACTTTACGGACACACCCAAATACGGACGGTCAACGACCTTGCCGTAATTTATCAGGTCTTCGATTATCTCCTTTACGGAATTGATCGGAATAGCAAAACCAAGGCTCTCGGATGTAGTCGTAATGATCTTGGAATTAGTAATACCAACCACTTCACCAAACGAATTGATGAGAGGACCGCCGCTGTTGCCCGGATTGATCGATGCATCTGTCTGGATGACCTCTACAAAGTAACCGTTGCGTACAAACTCCCTGCTCGTAGCGGAGATGACGCCCACCGTGACAGTGTCATCCAAAGTCCCCAATGCATTTCCTATGGCAACCGCAAGTTCACCTGCCTGAAGAGTATCGGAATCTCCGAGCGTCACACAGGGAAGCTTTCTGTCGGTATCCACTTTGAGAACAGCTATATCAGTCTGTTCATCTGTTCCGACCACCTCTGCCCTGACGTAATCCGTCTCTCCGGGAAGAATGACCGAGACATAATATGTGCTCACTGCAGCATCCGCAAGAACGACAACGTGCTGGTTGGTAACTATATATCCGTCTTCTGTGATTATGAAGCCGGTGCCGGAGCTGAGCTTGGACTCTTTTCCGTCATCGACACCCACAATACTGAGAGATACCGTGGCAGGGCTCACCATCTTAACTATGTCGACGGTATTCATTTTTTTCTTATCATCTGAAGATAGCACTGCTGCCTCTTCCAGTGAAAACCACGGCTCAGGCAGATTAGCTGAGCTTATCCTGTCCGGATCTGAAATGGACTCTATTACACTGACAGGATCACTGCTTTCCGTGTCTTTGTCATTATTTCTAAAAGCCCTTGTATAGGAAAGGATTCCTTCACGGCCGCTGTTGAGCTTATAGATATAAAGCGTCTGGAAGCCCGAGAACAGAACACATAAAAGAAGAATTACAGACACAACTATGAATGCCGTGCGGTAATTAATCCCTTCAGACTTTTGGGAGGTTACTTCCTCCTTTTTTATCTCCGGCGGAAGAACCTGCGCGGGCTCCACGGAGGGCTCTTCCGGAATGATCTTTTCTGTATCCTTAATGCCGTTTGCAGGTTCTATATTCCCGTTTTCCATTATCTGACACCTCTTGATCCGGTTCTCTTACTGATTCTATTCCGGATTCCTCACATATTTTGGGCGATTTTGGATCAAATCGCAAGTCAGGACAAAGAGACTTTACCGCCCCTCATAAGAAGACTTTCAGGCTCAGCAAGCACGAGCGTGCCGCCGGACATATCAAGACAGGATCTTATAACCTCGGGACCGGCCTCTTCAGGCACCGTGAGATCAAAAACAACGTCCTGTCCGTATTCGATGTTGTCGAGTATCCATCCCGACTGGCCTGATTTTCGCGAGAGCATCTCGAAAAAAGGATAAGAGCAATGTTCTCTCCACTTAAGAGCGGGGATAAGTTCGACCGGCTCACCGTCTGAAAGAGCCATCCGTCCGCTGTCGGTATATGCTCTTTTAAGCCCGCCCTTTCCGAGAAGCGTTCCTCCGAAATACCTGGTTACGCAGATAAGGGAATCCGTAAAACCGTTTGAAGTAAGAAGTTCCAAAAGAGGCTGTCCGGCCGTGCCCTGTGGCTCGCCGTCGTCGCTGGATTTCTGCCTTGCTGCCTCTCCTCCGGTTACCCACGCATAGCAAAGATGTCTCGCGTCAGGATATTTCTTGCGTTCTTCCGCAAGATACAAGGCGACCTGTTCGGGCGATGATATGTGAAAACTCTTCCCGATAAAGACCGATTTCTTGACTTCGACCTTGGAATCACCTGATTTGCTTAGTGTTACTGCCGGACTCAATCCTTGATGCTCTCCCTGAACTTTTGATATGCCATCATGAGAAGAGACTTGTCCTGACTGTATGTGATATCATCCAATGCTTTAGACACTTCCTCGAATCTGCAGTCTACTGTACCTGTGTCGGGAGACGCTTCGCAGATGTCTGATGAAGCCTCCATAACAAACCAGGAGATGTTATTGTGGACCGGTTTTCTTCTTGAGATCGAGTAAAACTCGTAATTGGTCTTGCCGCAGGGAGCTATGACTCTGGCATCAACGCCTGTCTCCGTCTTCACGCGTTCGCGCGCAAAATCAGACAGCGATATATCGCTCTTCCCTTTTATGGCACCCTTCGGGAAACCCCATTCATGCTTGTCATTGCAGACAAGTAATACCTTATCTCCTGAAAAAACTATTCCGCCTGAACAATTTCTAACGATCATGTCTATTCATTGTCCCCAAAAGTCAAATATTTATAACACGATTTTATCACAGGTTGCCGTTCTTTGCTCGGCTGACTCTGCTAATTGTTCTTTTCGGGGCATGCTGTATAATTGTCCTATGCCTATCAATGAAGTTATAAATAATACTTCTAATAATATCAACAGCGAGATCGTCAGGCTCAAGAAAGTTCTGACTGTCCTGTTATCTGTCTCTGCCATTCTTGCAGTGGTGCTGTTCACCGTCGGAATATCAAAGCTGGTAAGTTACACACAGCCTTCCGAGACATCAGGCAGCGCACCGGTCATTGCAACGATAGTATCCACGGAAACAACCTATACAGAGCCGGTTGTTTACCACACAGAGCAGCTTGAGGCTTCACCTATTGTCGAGAGTTATTTCAGGCCCTTGCCCGAACTTCCCGAAGACGAGGTCAAGACTCCTGAACATGTCGAGGTCAAAGCTTTGTACATCGGTTCATGCTCAGCTATCGACAAGGCAGTCGAGCTTTGCGCCAACAGCGAACTCAATGCCGTGGTAATCGATCTTAAGAACGAATACGGCCTTCCCTATATGTCCCACGTCGAGACAGCAAGAGAGATTGGCTATGTCTGGGACGCATACGATCTTGACGGGATAATCAAAAAGTGCCACGACAACAACATCAGAGTCATAGGAAGGATCGTATCCTTCAACGATCAGCTTGCCGCAAAGCATTTCCCGGACCGTGCAATACAGGATGCGGACGGAAACGTCGTTAAGTTCAGCAACGAGGGCAATAACCCCTTCCTGAGTCCCTATAAGCCCGAGAACTGGGATTACCTTATAGCGATCGGTATCGAAGCCTGCGAACATGGCATCGATGAGATCCAGTTCGACTATGTAAGATTCCCTGCAGGTGCTACGAAGAACAAAGTAAAGCCTTACTTCGGCGAAGAGGGGCAGTACCCCTCCAAAGCAGAAGCAGTCAACAGATTCCTTCAGGAAGCAAGGATCAGGATACAGGACACATATGGTATTCCCGTGTCGGCGGATATTTTCGGAATCGTATTAACATCCGAAGGTGACGCGCAGATAATCGGTCAGGACTTTGCAACACTCGGAATGACCGGCATCGATTCATGCTGTCCGATGGTATATCCTTCCCACTATGCACTCGGAACAATGCTCGGAGGACATGTCTTTAAATACCCGGACAAGGAGCCCTACCTGATGGTATACAGCGTCCTCCATGCCTGCCAGACGACTTACAAGCAGCCGGGATTCACATCCTTAAGACCGTATCTTCAGGCATTCACCGCTTCTTATATCGGCAAGGGCAACTATATCGAATACGGCTACAGGGAGATCAATTCACAGATAAAAGCAATCAAGGATCTCGGCATCAACGAGTTTATCTTATGGGATCCTTCATGCAAATATCCTTCAGGCTCATATAACGGCGATATGTCGGTTGAGACTGATTGAAACTGACGGCTTCAAAGAATACAATATACAGGTTATTTATATATGAGGTGACAACATGCTCGACATTAAATTCTTACGTACCAACCCGGACATCGTAAAACAGAACATCAGGAACAAGTTCCAGGACGAGAAGCTTCCCCTGGTAGATCAGGTCATTGAACTTGATAAGGAGTTCAGAGAGAGCAAGACACGTGCTGAAGCTTTAAGAGCTAACCGCAACAAGGTCAGCAAGCAGATCGGCGCTCTCATGGCTCAAGGCAAGAAGGACGAAGCCGAAGTAGTAAAAAAGCAGGTCACCGATATGGCTGACGAGCTCGAAGCGCTCTCTGCAAAGGAGACTGAACTTGAAGAACAGATCAGAAAGATCATGCTCGTTATCCCTAACATCATTGACCCTTCCGTTCCGATCGGCAAGGACGATTCCGAGAACGTTGAGATCGAGAAGTTCGGCGAGCCGTTCGTTCCTGATTTTGAAGTTCCCTATCACGTTGATATCATGGAAAAGCTTGACGGTATCGAGCTCGACCAGGCAAGAGAGACATCAGGCAACGGTTTCTATTACTTAAAGGGCGACATCGCAAGACTTCACTCCGCATGCCTCTCCTATGCACGCGACTTCATGATCGACAGAGGCTTCACATATTACATTCCGCCTTACATGATCAGATCTTCCGTAGTTACGGGCGTTATGAGCTTCGCTGAAATGGAGAACATGATGTACAAGATCGAGGGCGAGGATCTCTACCTCATCGGCACTTCCGAGCACTCCATGATCGGTAAGTTCATCGATACAATCACAGATGAGGACAAGCTCCCCCAGACACTCACATCCTACTCTCCCTGCTTCCGTAAGGAAGTCGGTGCTCACGGCATCGAAGAGCGTGGTGTTTACAGGATCCACCAGTTTGAGAAGCAGGAGATGATCGTTGTCTGCAAGCCTGAAGACTCCATGACATGGTACAACAAGCTCTGGCAGAACACGGTAGATTACTTCCGTTCACTCGATATCCCCGTAAGAACACTCGAGTGCTGCTCCGGAGACCTCGCTGACCTCAAGGTCAAGTCCTGCGACGTAGAAGCATGGTCTCCCAGACAGAAGAAGTATTTCGAAGTCGGTTCCTGCTCCAACTTAGGTGACGCTCAGGCAAGACGCCTCAAGATCAGGATCAGAGGACCTGAGGGCACATACCTTGCCCACACTCTTAACAACACATGCGTTGCTCCTCCGAGAATGCTCATCGCCTTCTTAGAGAACAACTTGAACGAAGACGGCTCCATCAGGATCCCTGAAGCATTAAGACCTTATATGGGCGGTAAGTCGGTAATCGAAGTAAAGAAGTAATTAAATACTGAACAAAAACAAACGGGGTGTCTTCAAACTTCAAGACACCCCTTTTATGGTCAGTTATATGATCAGAGCTCTTTCATCTGCTCATATGTAATGCCGTACTTCTCGGCTATATTTCTCGCGTATGAACTCGTGTCAGGATCGCTGCGCCTTACCTTGAACGTGTTCTTATTCTCCTTCATCTCCATGACGATGCTTACTACAGAGCTCTCACCTTCCCAGGCATTCATTTCCGGAATCGCTGCTGCGAGCTCGTGGATATGCGTGTTGAAGATAACGTAAGATCCTTTCTCTTTAAGGATGCGGATAAGATCCTTTGCAAGGAACATCGCGTCAGCCGAAGATGTGGTCGAGAACGTCTCGTTAAAAAGGATGAGAGTCTCCCTGTCTGAATCTTTGACTATCTCCTTGATCCTTATTGCTTCTTCACCGAGCCTTCCGTAGTTGATCGTAAGGTTCTCATCGATCGGGAAGTGCGTGAGGACATTCTTAAACGGCAGACCCTTAAACGAATCGGCCGTTACGAACATGCCGAGTGACGCCATGACCGATATAAGACCCACGCCCTGTTCGAGTATCGTCTTGCCGCCGCGGTTAGGGCCGGTGAGAATAAACAGCTTCTCTTTATCCGTGAACGAGAAATCATTCTTAACGATCTGCTCCTGCCCTGCTATAGCAAGACGGATGTTGTATAAGCCCTTAACCTCAAGACTGTGTGTCCGGGTGATCTCCGGGAACGAAGTCACAAAACCATCAGAAGCAAGCTTTTTCCCCAGATCTGCTGTACTCAGATAGAATACAAGTCCGTTATAGATGTTCGTGAGGATGCGCGAATCATACTTGGCGTGTTTCTTGATAAGATGTCTTATCTCTCCGGTATGCTTCCACAGGTGTTTCTTCAAGTGGGGCGTCATAGCCGTAAGAAGCGGATCCTGGTATTTGTAAGTGTTGAAAGGATTCTTTATCCTGGATCCCACAGCCACATCCATAATGGTATAAGACGATCTCGGTTTAAAATCGACAAACTCGATGGCAGAGACATTCTCTATCTCCATATCGGGTGTAAGCGAGACGCCGATGACAGCGCCTTTCGCGCTCGAGAGGTCATCGTGGATCTTCTCGATATCAGGCTTTACCGATTTGAATTCCTCATCTTCAACTATTGCCCTGAGCGAATCGCGGAGGCTTAGGAGGCCCTCGGATCTGATGTCATTCTCACTTAATGCGTTATGGATATTTCCGACGGCTGAGACATAGACCTTGAGCTCTCTTAATTCTTCAAGGAGCGAATCCAGAGAGTTGTTGCGGTCGTGCATTCTCTTTGCGCCGTTGTTGAAATAGATAAGCAACTTGATGGCACTGATCTCTTTTTTGAGAGCATCACATAGGCCTTCATTTGCCATAAGATCTTTGATGATCTCCTGCCTGTAGATCATGTCCGAAGGATCCGTCAGGACCTTGGTCATGATGTCATTAAGGACATCGCGGTCCTCCTGATCACGGGTCATAAAGCCGATGACTTCACTAAGAGCTATGTCTTTAGCTGTCTCTTCAGGCAATTCGAGGAATTTATTGTCTGCCCCGTTCTTAAAGAGAATGTCCATGACTTTCTTTGTATTTTCCTGTACTGAAGTGTTTATCATGTATCCACCTTAATAAGCGCACTATTATATGCATTAAATGGTACTTACATTAAGGTCACCACAGTTAGAATAATCGGCACGGAATCAAGGAAAATCAGCACAGGTCCTTCATCTGCTTCTGATATTCCGACGCGGTCATGCCTGTATGCTTTTTAAAGACCTTCGAAAAATAGTTGGTATCTCTGTAGCCGCACATATTGCTTATCTCGCTCACGGAATAATTCGTGAACTGAAGGAGCTTATTCGCGAACTTCATTCTCAAGTGCTCCAGATAAGCCATACAGGACATGGACAGTTCGCTGTTGAATGCATCGTTGATGATATTCTTGTTTACCGAAAACTCCTTCAGGATGTCATTCAGCGCAATATCATTTCCGAGATTCTCCCACATAAAGCCGGCGACTCTTGCAACGAGCGGATCCTTATAGATCTCATCCAGACGGTTGTCCCTGTAAAAGTCGGCAGTTGCGGTAAACAATAACGAATAAAGATAGTATCTGGTACGCAGTACCCAGAAGTTATCCGGCTGGTCTTCAAGTTCGTGTCTTATGTTCTGACAGATCCTTACAGCAAAGGCTAACTCCTGCCCCGTAAGTGAATAGTAGACCACGTTCCTTTGGTGTCCGTTGAACTCAAGAAGCAAAATGGCGTCCTGGTATAAAGAACCGGTAAAGTCTTTAGAGAATTCTGCGCCCTTGCCTTTCAAAGCCGCGCGCATACGTTCATTGGGGCTCATGTTTTCGCCGTCAGCAACAGAAGATAAGAACTTATCGTATTTGCCGGAATTAATGGCATCGAAAGTGAATTCCTCGCGGATAAAAGAGGGCTTAAAAAACACCGTGACGGTCTTAACGCCGCTGTCTGACACTACCCTGAAATCTGCTTTCTCATTTATTGCCAACGCCGCGGGTGCAGCTATTACCCTGTATTCCCCGTTTTCTTCCACGACAAAAGAACCGGACTCCACCAGCACCGCCTTATATGCAGACGTATCGTTTATGTGCTTCGAAAACCCCTTTGTCTCATCATAGAAAACATCTATGGAGCAATTCATTTCCGGCCTAATACTCTTTGTCTTTAATTCCATATCATTCCGCTCAGAGAGTGCCGCCCGGCACTAAAACCTTCAAGTGATCTGCTGAAAATTCCTGCTTAATCAATTATATCAAAACGCCGTAATCTGAATCTGCGGCAGGAATAACAAAAAAAGAGGTCGCCTCATATGAGACAACCTCTCGGAATACTACTTTAGCTCAGAACCTTACGCTCTTTCAACCTTGCCGGAACGAAGGCAACGTGTGCAAACGTTCATTGACTTGGGGGTGCCGTCAACAACAACCTTAACTCTGTGTACGTTAGCCTGCTGCGTAGTAAGCGCGCGTCTTGAAATCTGTGAACGCGTGATTCTAATCTTTCTGCCGAAGAACATATCTTTCTGGCAAACTTCACACTTAGCCATGCAAACACCTCCTGTTAGAATTCAAATGCCTATGAATAATACCACAACACATTTAATGTTGCAATAAGTTTTTACAGCCTTTTTCTATTTATCCTGCCTTGCTGCTGAATACACGCCTTATGGTAATTATTCTGTCGCAAATATCATCTCCCGACTTGAATTCGCGAAGCCTTACGGTGGTCCTGGCAGGTGACAGCATGAACAGCGTGCCGGTATCCGTGCAGACCGCCATCTCGTATATCTCAGTGTCGCCGGGAGCCTTCTTGGGGCTTGACAGGAAGAGGATATCACCCGGAAGGATCTGCTCGATCATGATCTCTCCGGTAACGGCGTCAGGCTCAGGAATAACTTCGATTCCTGCCTTTGCCTGGCCTTCCATTGTCCTTGCGATCTCAAAGCCGTTGATCTCGGCACACACATATACGACACCGTTGACAGATGCACCGTCAATAGACATTCCGTTCTCCAGATATCTGCTGTTGACAAAAGTCAGTACCGAGCTGACAAAATAACGGCTCGAGACCTGCTCTGTCTCCGCTCTTGTCGCAAGCTCGATAACACCTGAAGAACCGATCCAGCCCTTGTCGCCGCCGGGAAGCGCGACCTGGTAAACGCCTTCTCTTTTGATATCGGCATAAAGCACGGTGTTCATCATGACTTTCTTTATCAATGTACCGTTGCTTGCGTGAGTCATTATGTTCTTTGAAGGATCCGAGACGATCAGCTTGAACTGGTGTACGTCGGGTTCTATCGAATCCATGTTGGTAATAAGGCTTGCGGACTTAACATATCCTATCAGGCCGTCCATCGTCGCAATCTTGCAGTAGCCGTTCTCACTGTCTGTCAGATACTTTACCGGTTCGTTATATAAGACCTCAGCAAGTCTCTTGGATGAGGAATCGGGTTGTGACATAAGAGGGACTGTGCTCTCTATTACCACCCTGTAATCAGGGTCTTCATATTCAAGATTAATGACAGGCTCAACAAAGAGCTCGATGTTCGTACCCCTGAAGAGATCCGGCAGTACTCTCGGAAGGATATAGAAGACACCGGTTATAAGCAGTATAAATGCCGCGAAGGCGATCGCAAGGCTCAGTAATGTTCTCTTGCGCCTTACATTTAATGTAGCCTGCTTCTCGTTAAGTCCCCACTTATCCTCCATATCCTCGGCGCTGCCGTACTGCTCCTTGCCGGCTTCCATATCCGCAAGGAATGGAAGCTTTACGGGGCGCTCTATATGTCTAATCGTCTTGGGCGCAGATTCCTCACCTACCACAGGCTTTTTCTTCTGCCCGAGATTGCCGAAAAGACCGGACTTTTCTGTCTTATCACTTCTCTTCATGCATTGTTCTCCAGCAGCATCACGCAATATGCGGCAGCCATTCCGCCGTCATGAGACAGGCTCAGCGATATTGAACTCATTCCCAGTTCTTCTGCATGGGAAAGAGCACCACCTGTAAGCCTTACTCCGGGAGCGCCTTTCTCATCCTTTACAACTTCGATATCCTTCATTCCCACGCCTTCGCTTAAAAGGCCTGTGCCCAAAGCTTTGCCGACAGCTTCCTTGGCGGCAAACCTTGCTGCGTACCTTTCAGCCTTCTTTAAATTATCCTTTGCAGAGGAACAGTATCTTATCTCTTCTTCCGTGAAGCATTTATCAATAAAAGCCGTGTTGCCGTCTTCCACTATCTTTACAAATCTCGAGATATCCGCGATGTCGATTCCGCAGCGTACGTCCATTGCCCGCTCAGTTGCCTTCCTTCGTGTTTATAAGACCTGCAGAGGAAAGCTTGCCGCTGATCCTCATATCGCACTTGCTTACAAGAACATTTTTGGGAAATGAACTTACGAGTACAGTGGGGAGCCCTGATGCAGCCCTGATCTCAAGTATATTATTGAGCGTAGAGCCGACATTGTTGTAAAGAGTGACCTCATCGGCAAAATCGTCGATTACCAGGAAGTCTATCCTCTTAAGATCTTCAAGAGTATCTGTACCGAGATTGGGCAGATCCTCGCATTTTACATAATAAGCACTCTTGCCGAGATTTATCGCAGTCTTGCAGATTCCGATCGAAAGGAATGTCTTGCCGGACTGGGGAGCTGCCGAATAAAGCCATAAAGATGTCTTGTCGGCGTTATCTGAGATGCCGAGCATAGCCTTAAGGAATCTGTTCTTTATCTTCTTTCTTCCGGCAGGATCACCAAGATAGTCATCTCTGTAATTCTTCATCCTGTATGACGAATAATCAGCCATTCCGCTGATCTCATAGCACATCTCAAGTTCTTTCCTTCTGCAGGAGCATACCTTGACCGTACCGTCCGCTCCCTCCGTAAAACCGGTATCATTGCACTTATCACAGACAGGCTTTGCGATATCAAACTCCGGATCGATCTTATTTACCGCTATTATCCTGTCACGCTTGGTCTGAAGCTCCTCTTCGGCTATATCAAACCTCCTGATAAGTCTCTCGTCCTTATCTATTACGGCAATAAATCTGCTGTTGCGGACATTAAGGATCTGACTGTCTATCTCCTTGAGTTCGGGGAACTCGCTGTATACGCGCTTAACATTCCTCTCACGGATAATATCGCTTGTCGCTGACACTTCGGTAAGGCCTTCACTGATCAAGTCTTTAATCGTTTTCATCTGCGTCTCCAAACATATCAAGGATATCATCAGGTATCGTATCGTCATCATCTGCAGGCTTCTCAGGAGCTGCAGAAACTTTTACAGCCTGAGTCCCGTCAGAAGCAGTGCCTATTCCCGCCTCTTCGCCGGTGCGCCATGTAGAACCGGTCTTGGGAGATCTTCTGACCGCCTTGCGCTTGTTCTCCCGGTGTTCCTCTTCCTCGAATCTGACAGCATCTTCCTCTGTCTTAACACCCTGATCGTGCCACTTGGCAAGCGTGTCACCGACATTCTTCAATGTCAGATTGCTTCTGTAATCATTGACTCTGAAAGCAAGATTAACGAGTTCTTCCGTAGCACCGAGCTCTTCAGCCCAGCAGGTCACGCGCTCTATATCAAGACCGTTAAGTCTCTTGCGCATGAGGCTTCCCGTAAGCTTGATAAGCTTCTTTGTGCGCTTATTGACCTCGAGCTGCTTCTCAAGGCTCTTGATATCAGTATAGCCCTTCTCATACCAGGATCTGGCCATCTTCTCCATAAGAGCCAGAGATCTGTGTATCGACTGGTCATAGCCTTCTTCGAAAAGCTTATATACTACTCTGCCGTCGAACTTGTAATCGTAAAGGCATTTATCTATAAGTCTGTAGAAGATATAAGGAAGCTCGCCCTGATAGAATGTCGATGAGATGGAATCGGAAAGGATCTTCCTCTCCCTCTCGTTGCTGTTCAAGACTCCGTCGGGATCGTCGCCTCTGGCCTTCTGATCCTGAACATATTCCTCAACCTCGCGGATCTTTATATCTTCAAAAAAGTATGTCTTGTCTTTGCGTGCGATAAGGTTTGCAGCCATAAGTTCAGCCAGCACGGGTGCGATCTGATCCTCTGGAATGATCCTGAGCTTTCTTACAGTGGCTTCGTCAAAGCTCTCCTTCCTGCCGGTCATGTTTATCCACAGATAAACGAGCAGAGCATTCCTGCTCAGCTCCTGCGCATATCTTACAAGGAATATGTCCGGCAAAAGGCTGTCACTTATAAGAAGCCTTGTGAGATCCTCTTTGCCTTTGTCGCTCTTCATCTGTGGTGCTAACTCCCGCTTCCTGTTTTCGCTTCGCTAATTATAGCATGTTTAAAGGGGCGTTTCGGGTAAAGCTTAGGGTAATCTTTTCGCTTTTGGGGACATTTTCGAGCGCTTCGAAAAAAGAACCGCCCCCTAAGGGACGGTTCAATCATTTGATCAGTTTTTATTTAAGATCAAGCTTCGTTAGCCTTCTTAACATAAGAAGCATAACGGTCTCTTGAATCCTGATAGCATCTCTGGAAGAGGCCGTCAACAACTTCTGCATCGTACTTCTTGTACAGAGAGTTATAACGAACTTCTGCCTTGAGGAAGTCGAAGAAGTCTGCTGTAGGCTCCTTGGAGTCGAGAGTGAAAGGATTCTTGCCTTCTGCAGCTAATGCAGGGTTGAATCTGAAGAGGTGCCAGTAACCGCACTCAACAGCCTGCTTCTCTCTGTTCTGAGCTACCTTGAGGCCGCCCTTGATACCGTGGTTGATACAAGGAGCATAGCAGATAACGAGGGAAGGTCCCTGGTAAGCTTCTGCTTCTGTGAATGCCTTGATGAGCTGGTTCTTGTCAGATCCCATAGCAACCTGAGCAACGTAAACGTAGCCGTAGCTCATAGCCATCATACCGAGATCCTTCTTCTTAACGTGCTTACCGCCTGCAGCGAACTGAGCAACAGCACCTTGAGGTGTGGACTTGGAAGCCTGTCCGCCTGTGTTGGAGTAAACCTCTGTATCGAGAACGAGAACGTTGACATCCTCACCTGTAGCGAGAACGTGGTCAAGTCCGCCGTAACCGATATCGTAAGCCCAGCCGTCACCACCGATGATCCACTGTGATCTCTTCATGAAGAAGTCCTCATACTCGAGAGCCTTCTTAGCAGAGTCGGAACCGTCAGCCTTGAGTGCTTCAGCAAGCTTCTCTGCGATCTCACGTGTGTTCTCGGCAGAGTTGAAGCCGTCGAGCCAAGCCTGAGCTGCAGTCTTGAGATCATCAGAAGCTGTCTCTAAAGAAGCCTCAACGAGCATCTTAGCTCTTGATCTGAGCTGCTTGTAACCTAAGAACATACCGAGACCGTGCTCAGCGTTGTCCTCGAAGAGGGAGTTGCCCCATGCAGGACCGAATCCTCTGTAGTTTGTTGTATAAGGCATAGAAGGAGCAGAACCACCCCAGATTGAAGAACAACCTGTAGCATTGGAGATCTGCATTCTGTCGCCGAAGAGCTGTGTAAGGAGCTTAGCATAAGGTGTCTCACCGCAGCCTGCGCATGCGCCGGAGAATTCGAGGAGGGGCTGTTCGAACTGTGAGCCCTTAACTGTTGCCTTGTTCATCGGGTTATCCTTATGAGACAGAGCAACACAGTAATCCCAGTTCTCAGCTTCCTTGAGGTTATCCTTGAGAGGTACCATGGAGATTGCCTTCTCCTTAGCGATACAGGACTCTACGCAGATACCGCAGGACAGACAGTCCATAGCGGAAACCTGGATCCTGAACTTCATGTTGTCGTAAGGCTTCATACCCTGCTTTGTCTCGAAAGGTGCATTTGCAGCCTCTTCCTCTGTGAGGAGGAACGGACGGATAGCAGCGTGAGGGCAAACGATGGAGCACTGGTTACACTGGATACACTTGGAAGCATCCCATACAGGAATATCTACTGCTGTACCACGCTTCTCGTAAGCAGCTGTGCCCTGAGGGAAAGTACCGTCTTCCATACCAACGAATGTGGATACGGGGAGCTTGTTACCTTCCTGTCTGTTCATTACGTTAACGACCTTCTCGATGAACTCAGGAACAGCCTTCTTCTCAACCGGCTTATCCTCAGCTGTCTTCCAGGAATCAGGAATGTCAACTGCAACAACTGCATCAACACCTGCGTCGATAGCAGCATAGTTCATCTGAACGATATCGTCACCCTTCTTGCCGTAAGACTTGAGAGCAGCCTTCTTCATGTAGTCAACTGCCTGCTCAACAGGAAGGATTCCGGAAAGCTTGAAGAATGCGGACTGGCAGATCGTGTTGATTCTTCCGCCGAGGCCGATCTCCTTAGCCTTAGCAACTGCATCGAGAGTGAAGAACTTGATGTTGTTGTTAGCGATGTAACGCTTCATTGAGCCGGGGAGTCTGTCCTCGAGCTCTTCTCTTGTCCACTGTGTATTGAGGAGGAATGTTCCGCCCGGCTTCAGTGTTGAGAGCATATCGTACTCATAAACATAAGACTGGTTGTGGCATGCAACGAAGTCTGCCTTGTTGATGAGGTATGTGGAACGGATAGGTGTGTCACCGAATCTCAGGTCAGAGATCGTGATACCGCCGGACTTCTTGGAGTCATAAGAGAAGTAAGCCTGAGCGTACTTATCTGTATGGTCACCGATGATCTTGATGGAGTTCTTGTTAGCACCGACTGTACCGTCTGCGCCGAGACCCCAGAATCTAGCCTGAACTGTTCCCTCGCCTGCAACTTCGATGGACTCGGAGCAATCGAGTGAGAGGAATGTGACGTCATCATCGATACCGATGGTGAATCTTTCCTTGGGCTGATCCTTCTTGAGTTCCTTAAATACTGCGAGAACGCACTCAGGTGTTGTGTCCTTGGAACCCATACCATAACGGCCGCCGATGAGCTTGGGAGCATTCTTGCCGACATAAGCTGCAGCAACGTCGAGGTAGAGAGGCTCTGCGAAAGAACCGGGCTCCTTTGTTCTGTCGAGGACTGCGATAGCCTTAGCTGTAGCAGGAATAGCCTCGAGGAGCTTGTCAGCTGCGAAAGGTCTGTAAAGGTGAACCTTTACCATACCAACCTTCTCGCCGTGAGCGTTGAGGAAGTCGATAACTTCTTCAGCTGTCTCGCAGACAGAACCCATAGCGATGATTACACGGTCAGCATCAGCTGCACCATAGTAATTGTAAAGCTTGTAGTCTGTGCCGCGGATCTCGTTGATCTTATCCATGTAGTACTGAACCTGATCAGGTACTGCAAGATAGAAGGGGTTGGAAGCTTCTCTGCCCTGGAAGTAGATATCAGGGTTTTGAGCTGTACCACGGAGTGTCGGGTGGTTAGGAGAAAGAGCTCTCTTACGGAAAGCCTTGATTGCCTCATAGTCAACAAGTGATCCGAGTGTATCGTAGTCGATAACCTCGATCTTCTGGATCTCGTGTGATGTACGGAAACCGTCGAAGAAGTGGAGGAAAGGAACTCTTGTCTTGATTGAAGCGAGGTGAGCAACTGCTGCGAGGTCTGCAACTTCCTGAACGGAGTTGGAGCAGAGCATTGCAAAACCTGTCTGACGGCAGGCATAAACGTCTGCGTGGTCACCGAAAATGTTCAGTGCGTGAGCAGCAAGAGCTCTTGCGGAAACATGGAATACGCAAGGGAGAAGCTCACCTGCGATCTTGTACATGTTAGGAATCATCAAGAGGAGACCCTGTGATGCGGTATAAGTTGTGGTTAAAGCACCTGTAGCGAGTGAGCCGTGAACGGCACCGGAAGCGCCTCCCTCAGACTCCATCTCGACGATGTTAACCGTCTGTCCGAAAATGTTCTTTCTGCCCTGCTGAGCCCATTGATCGGTGTGGTCAGCCATAGGCGAGGACGGTGTGATCGGGTAAATAGCGGCGTTCTCAGTAAATGCATACGAAGTATACGCAGCAGCCTCGTTACCGTCCATGGTTTTCTTTGTCAGTTCTGCCATAAACTTGATCTCCTTTGGAAAATTCTTTGCAGTTACATCTGTGCACAGAAGTATCTACTATAAATAACTGAATAATTATAAACCCATTTGGGTAATAATGGGGACATAAAAGAGAAAAAATAACAGTTTATTTTTTATATATATTAAAGGAGCCCTTTTCATCTCGAAAAGGACTCCTGTGTTAATGCTTTCTATTTCCGCTTTGGTTTTCCGGAGACTTTATACGTTCTCGCCGCTGCTGCCGCCTTCGCCGCTTCCGCCTTCGCTTCCGCTGCCGCCTTCGCCGCTTCCGCCGCCGCCGGGATCAGTAGTCGGTTCTGCAGGCGCCGTGGTCGGTGTATTGGTCGGAGTATCCTGTGCTGTCGGCTGCGAAGCAGTTGTCGGCGTAGCAGTAACAGTAGTTGTTCCTCCACCCGGTGTAGGTGTCGGGGTTGCCGTAGGATCCGTAAGCTCACCTGTCTCCTTATTGATAGTAGCATATGTGCCGTCAGCCTTCAGAACGCCTACCTTGACACGCGGGCCCCATGCCTTATATGTCGTGGTGTAGTATTCTTCACGCTTGATCTCATTGCCGTCCTTATCGAACCAGACCTTGTAGATCCTTGCCGTATAACCGTCGTGACCTGCTCTGATGGTCTCCTTCTTTCCGGCTTCCATCGTCTTGTCTTCGACATATTCATTTGCACCATACTTAACGGTATTGATGATGTTGCTCTCGAGCTTGATGTACTGTCCGTCAGGGAACTTCTTGCCGTAGATCTCTGCATGGACTGTCAAGTCAGACCAGTCAAACCACATGGAGATGATTACTTGGAAATCGCTATCATTCTCGAACTGGAAGTCCAGGTCAGGCCAGTTGACCGTAGCATCGCAGCCTGTGAGAACGTAATCTGACGGCCATGCGTGGTTGTTACGCTGAATGACCTTAAGGTCAGACTTGGCTACCGCATTGAAGAGAGTGGAACTTGCCTGGCAGACACCGCCGCCTAAACCCTTCTCATACTGTCCGCCAAGGATAACGTTAGCTTCCTTAAAGCCTCTGTCATAAGTTCTCTGTCCAACGACCTTGTTGAATGAGAACTTATCACCGGGCTCAAGGATAGTTCCGTTAATATATTCGCAAGCCTTGCTGATATTGTTGTTACGGTTTGAATTGTTGGAGCACTTTGTCGTCATCTCACCGATAAGTCCGAACTCGTCGTTCAGCATCGCTTCAGTGACCTCAGGTTCCTTGAGAACAGTGGGAACGTTGATGACGCCTGTGTACTTCTTGGAATCAAAGAGCTTCTTTACCGCATCAGCCGTGCCGTCGATGTCGAGCACATAACCTACCTGCTCGGGAGTGATCGTGAATGTACGGGTTTCTTTGTCAAACTCCTCGATCCTTGCATCCTGGACAGTAGCATACTCGAGGATGAGCGGATCCAGGATTCCGTGAACCTTCTTGGAAACGCCTTCGATCTGTACCGTATAAGCTGTCTCATACTCCTGGGGAGTATTCTTGAGCTGCTCCATGCCGTTGTAGCACTCTGTGAGCTGAACAAGATCAGTGTCGTTAAGAGGTCTGAACTTTGTGAACGCATCCTCAACGACTTCTCTAGTGTTGTACTCGAAAGAAGCATCAGAGAAATCAACAGGAATTTTCTTGCCCTCGAGATTGAGCTTGATGTCAATATCAAGCGGCTTGTCCGGCAAAGTCGTTGATACTGCATTAAATGCCTCATCAACAGTCATTCCGCCGACTTCGATACCGTCGATGACAGTTCCTGAGAAGAACTTGTCTGTCATGAGCTCGGCATAAGCTTCCTCGACCTTGATCTTCATTAATGTGCCGTCAGCCATAGTAACTTCGATCGTCGGCTTAAAGAATCCCGTGGAGTAAAGATAATAGTAAACTCCGCCTGCTGCAAGGAGTAATGCTGCAACTACGGAAATCGCGATTATCGCGCCCTTTTTCTTGGACTTTGCACGCTTTGTCGAGTGTTTTGCAGCTCTGGCCGTTGATTTAACGGAACCTTTGCCCTTCTTCGGATCAGCCTTTACCTGCTTGCTGACTGCTGTGCTCTTTGAAGCGCTCTGACCTGATCTTGCAGGTGCTTTAGCGGGCACGACTTTGGAAGCCTCACTTGATGAGACTCTTACTTTGTTAGATGTGTTATTAACAGGTACAAGCTGTTTATTTCCAGGCTCTGTGACCCTGTTATAGCTCGGTGCCTGACCGGCTTTTTTCTTCATAGTTTCTAAACCCTCTTATAAACAAAGATATACTTTGAAATCCTACCCAATAATAAACATAGTTAAGTCAACTTTCAACCGCACAAAAAGCATATATTTCAAAAAAAACAGAGGTATTTTAGCGGCAATATTGTAAAATCGTAGATAATTCATTTTGGAGAAAACACCACATATATGTCTGAAAAATATAAAGCCCTGCTCGCCGCTGACATGGACTGCACGCTTCTTGCGCCCGGAAAAGACGTTCCCGAGGGTAATAAGGAAGCGATAAGAGCGCTCAAAGGATCCGGGGTTGCCTTTACGATCGCCACGGGCAGATCCTCTTTTCTGGTAGGAAAGTTCGCAGAAGACCTTGGTATCGAGGTCCCGGTCATCACGAGCAACGGCGGTTCCCTTTTCGATGCCGCAGCTCGAAAACAGTTTGCTTCCAAAGACTTCGAAGAATCCAAGATCAGGGATCTCTTAAGATATCTTCTGGATAATGATGCCGATGCGACGCTCTATTCCGATGAGGGCATCTTCTTTGCCCCGAATTCGTCTCGCAAGTTCTTTGTCGAAGGCTATAACGTCGGTGTCGAGCCTTCCAGACAGTCCCCTATCATCGATATTGACAGGAGTTTCCCTGAAAAGGAACAGATTCCGAGGTTTAACAAGATCCTCCTGATAAGGCCCGGAGAAGATATCGTCAGCAGGTTTTCGAATGACCCTGAGCTTGAGTTCCTCTCATCAGGGATGGATCTTTTCGATGTCATGTGCAGGGATGTAACCAAGGGCAATGCGCTTTTGTCTCTTGCAGATTATCTTGGTGTTCCGGAAGACCGCACCTTCGCGGTCGGCGACAGCGATAACGATATCTCCATGATCGAAGCTGCCCGTTACGGGATCGCCATGGGCAATGCCACAGAGGGAGTCAAAAAGGTATCGCAGTATATCACTGCAAATTATGACAGCCTCGGCTTTGCCAAGGCTGTCTATGAATACGTTATTCCGCTGGTCGAGTCGTTCAGTTGAGCTTTGACTTAACGTAATCCTCAACCTGTCCCTTGATCGTCTCAAAGGACTTCTCTGCTGCTGCCTTATCAGAATCGTAAACGCCCATGTAGATCTTGAGCTTGGGCTCTGTACCTGAAGGTCTTGCGCATGCCCAGTCGATTCCCTTGTTGCCGCCGAGCTCATAGAGAAGAACGTTGGACTTGGGAAGTGTGATATCGGATACCTTTACACCGTCTTCGGTGAAGTCGTAGCGCTTGGATTCCTTATAATCACGGACAGCAGTAACAGTAGCGCCGCCCAGGAGGTTCTTTGCCTCAGCAAGGTTTTTGCAGCCCGAGAGCTCTTCCCTGAGATCGACCATGCACTTGCCGATCTTCTCGATACCCTCTTTGCCTTCAAGTGTGCAGCTGATCGTCTGCTCTATACCGTAGCCGTACTTCTCATAGAGGTGGTCGAGTCTGTCAGCCAGAGTCTCGCCCTTCTCAAAGGAAGCTGCAGCCATGTTGCAGATAAGCATAGCGGCAACTACAGCATCCTTGTCACGGACGTCAACGCCGGAAAGATAACCGTAGCTCTCCTCGAAGCCGAACTGGAAGTGCTTGTCACCGAACTCGTCATCGAGCTTGATCCTCTCGCCGATGAACTTGAATCCGGTAAGTGTCTCCTGAAGTTCTACTCCGTAGTAATCGCAGATGCTCTTAACAAGCTTGGATGAGACTATCGTCGTAACAGCAAAAGACTTATCAGGCAATGTGCCGAGCTGCTTCTTTGCATCAAGGATGTAGTCGAGGAGCATAAGACCCATCTGGTTGCCCGAGAAGCACTTGTACTTAACTTCACCGTTCTCAATGACCTTGGCAGCTGCGCCGATACGGTCGGAGTCAGGGTCCGTACCGAAGACAAGAGAAGCATCCGTCTTCTTTGCGAGCTCGATAGCCATGGAAAGCGCTTCCGGGTTCTCCGGGTTGGGAAGGCTTACTGTCGGGAATGCACCGTCAGGAAGCTCCTGCTCCTTAACGATGTGGATATTCTTAAATCCGACAGCTTCTAATATTCTTCTTACTGGCTTGTTGCCTGAACCGTGCAGAGGAGTATAAACGATGCTCATGTCAGCCTGCCTGTCGATTGCCTGCTGGTCAACTACGAGCTTTGTAAGCATATTTGTGAATGCCTCGTCGATCTCAGGTCCGAAGGAAGTTACAAGGCCCTTTGCCTTAGCCTCCTCAAAATCCATGAGCTTAACGCTTCTGATATCGGAGATCGCATCGATATTTGCAAGGACTGCGTCTGCTGCCTCAGGCGGTACCTGACCGCCGTCTTCTCCGTAAACTTTATAGCCGTTGTACTTTGAAGGATTGTGTGAAGCAGTGATCATGACACCTGCAAATGCCTTGAAGTATCTAACGGAATATGAGAGGACCGGAACCGGTCTTAACTCATCTGAAAGTCTTGAAGGAATGTTGTTAGCTGCAAGGACCTGCGCGGTGATCTGAGCGAACTCCGGAGAAAAATGTCTTGAGTCGTATGAGATGACAACGCCGCGCTTAACTGCCTCTTCTCCTTCCGAAAGGATATACTTTGCAAGTCCCTCGGAGGCTTTTGCAACAGTATATACGTTCATTCTGTTTGTTCCGGCGCCGATAACGCCTCTCAGACCTGCTGTACCGAACTCGAGATCCCTGTAGAATCTGTCTTCGATCTCCTTAACATCTTCCCTGATGGAAGCAAGTTCATTTCTTGTTCCTTCATCGAAAAAAGGATCTGTTGACCACAACTCATACTCTTTCATGAAATCCATAGTTCAAAACCTCCAAAACACTTGATTCAAAATATAAAATACTGAAATCCCTATTATATTTCTTTCATTTTTGAGCGTTTTTTATCAACAAAGATGAACGCTGCAAGAAGCACAGCGCCGGCTATAGATACAAGAGCGCCGGCCTTAAGTCCCGGAGCGGTGAACACGAGTTCTGCCGTATGATCGCCCGCACCCGGATCAAAGGCTATGAAAGCATTCTGATATACCCCGTATTCTGTCTCTACACCGTCAATGTAGAGCTTCCAGCCGTCTTCCGCGGGAATGGTCGTAATAACGGTCTTACCCTCAGATGCTCCCTTTATATTGAATTTAGCGTAACCGTCGGATACAACGTCCTGCTCTACAACAGACCTGTCGATCTTATTAAACTGCTCCGTGAAAGTCTCATTATCAAAGCTTGCAAATCTGATATTCAGGTAGGTCCAGCTGGGTTTGTTGGAAAGGAATGTCACTTTGACATCATCACCCTTATTAAAGCTGCCGATCCTGAAGATCTGTGAGTAATATGCGTTTGAAGTAAAGCTTGCGATATTGATGCCGTTGACATATACCAGCGTCTCGTCAAGGATCCTGCCCGTTACGAGGGAGCAGAAGATCTCTTTGTCATCAGGCGCCTTAAAGTTGTATTCAACAGCGATCGGTATCTTCTCATTCGTCCTGTAGACGGTGGTCAGATTATCCTGAAGATCGTAATAGACATTTTTCTCGAATCCCAGAGGATCTTCAGTAACAGTCCTTGCCTCGCTGTCCTCAGAAACTTTGTTCCTGTTGATAAATTCCTCATTAGTCAGGTAATCGTTCAGGTCGAAGGAGACACCGTTAGTGATTGCGGGAGCACCGGTCTCATTCTCACCCAGTTCCGCAAAGAAATCCTCTTTGAACTCATCAGGGAACATCGAACGGTACCAGTCGTTCTGAAAGGCAAAGTAGTTCTTCTCCGCGGCATCCTTTTCGAGCCTGTAGAAATCAAAATCCATAGCCGACTTATCCGCTTCAAAAGCTAAAGGAAGCACAGTATCGTTATCGTAGAACTTGAGTCCGGAATCATATGAATCCCCGCCGGAAAGCCTGTAGAACGCCAGATCCCTTCTTGATGAGACGGAACCGATCGAGAAGAATGCGTCAACGGACGGGCAGGCAAAGGAGTGCGAGACAGCGAAGTAATTATAGTTAGACTGCATTCCGAGCTGCTTTACAAAACGGTGCATCTTCTTGTTGGAATTGGAATTGAAGAATGACACGCCGTTAAAGTTCCCGTAGAAACCGTTGCCTTCATCGACATAATACTTAGTAGTATATTCGGGCGTCCTCTCATCCTCAGCCCTGAAAGCTCCCGTTGATGCGGCAGCGGCTTTAGCGTGTTCGCCGAACTCAAGCTCGGCTCTGATCGAATCACTGTACTCAACCGCAGGTCCGCCGAACAGCGTCATCGTCTCAATACCTGATGACAGCATAGGTCCCACGAATATGAGCTCGAAAATAATTATGCCGCTCATTATCGGAGCTAAGAGCTTCGGCATGTCGCGGAGCTGGTCAGGCCAGTTGCTTATTCCGAATCCCGCAAACAGTGCCGCATATGCAGTTGCAAGTGCAATATTGTAGAGTACCGCCTTCGGCTGATCCTTAAGACTTCCGACAGAGCAGTCGATAACCGTAAGCACATATATTAAGAGCATCGCAAAGGCTATATGCTTTCTCTGAACCTCTTTGAGCTTCTGAAGGACTCTGAAAGCGATTACCAGGAACAGAGGCAGGAATACAAATGCATGCCTGTGCCAGAACCAGTTAGGATCATCGAACACCTGCCATGCTTTGTCTATCGGATAGATAGCTGTGGAAAGCAGAGTTCCCAAAAGACAAATGGCATGAACCTTTCTCTCTCTTCCCTTGAAGACAGGGCTCAGGAAATAGATAAGAAGGAGCATCGTCACAGGAAGGCATATGAACAGGAAAGGATAGTTGCCCGGCAATATATCACTGAATTCACCGGACTCACCCAGGATCATCATGTGAATAAGGGTAAGCGGCGAATATGTTATAAGATTCTCGCTGTTGGAGATAACTGTCTGATCTGCATTCCTGATCGTATCAAGTCCTACAGGTACGAGCATCACCGCAGTCATGAGTCCGGTAAAGCCGGCTGCAAGCACAAATCTTACACCAGTGCCAAGAGCCTTTTTGAGAGTAGTCTTCTCAGTGAACATCCTGATGCACAGATAGAGGAAGCTTGCGATACCGACCATATAAGCTATGTAATAGTTGGATACGAAAAGCACGAGCAACGACAGGACAAGACCCAAATACTTCTGCTTCTTTATGAACTTCTCCGTGAAGAAAAGCACCAGCGGAAGGAGCATATATCCATCAAGCCACATGATCTGGAAAATGAATGCCTGCGAGTACAAAGAGAACGCATATGCAATGCCCAGAAGAACAGGCCATAAAGACTTCTTCTCCTCTGTTCTCTCACTGAGGAAAAGGCACATGAATCCGGAAGCAAAGCTGAGCTTGAGGATAACTATGACCAGTACGGCAAGATCTATCTGAGCTTCCTCGATAAACAGATAGATCAGATTGAAGGGACTTGCAAGATAATATCCGAATGTTCCGATGAAATTCTTGCCTAAGCCAAGCTTGAACGAATACGAAAGATATGAAATGAAAGATCCCTGAGGTATAGAATTCAGTTCGGCGATCTTATTCTTCAGCAAAGCAAGGAAAGGTGCGTACTGTGCTCTTAAGTCGCTGTGAAGAAATGAATATTTGCCTAGCGGATACTTGTTGCACAAAAGCATCGCTATCACATAAAGAACCAGTGCTGCAAAAAAAGCATAAAGCGGTCTCAGATCACGCTTTAATCCTGTTCTCGGACCGTTGCCGGTGCTGCGCTTGCTTATTGGTTTGCGTGCAGATCCGCCTTCAAGACTTGAGAGCTCTTTCATCCTTGTTCCGCCCTTTCTCTGGCCGTAAAACTTTAATATTTCTTGATTATAATACAAAAGAAGCTTACATGCTCGCAAGCACCGGAAGTTGCCTGTTATATATATCTACCGTGAATGATATAATAAATTAAGTTATTTTGAGCGGAGGGGATATCTCATGTTGATCAGTTTAATAGTTCCTTGCTATAACGAAGAGGGTTCCCTCCCTATTCTCTATGAAGCGCTCTGCGATGTGCGCAAATCCGATACTTCCGACAGGAATTATGAATTCATTTTCGTAAACGACGGAAGCCGTGATAAGACCGCAGAGATAATCCGTGATCTCGCAGCAAACGACAAGGGCGTTAAGTACATCTTCTTCTCAAGGAACTTCGGTAAGGAAGCCGCAATGTATGCCGGAATGGAGAAGGCCAAGGGCGACTATATTGCGATTATGGATGCCGACATGCAGGATCCACCTTCACTTATTCCGGAGATGATAAACGACCTGGATTCAGGCGAATACGATATCGTTGCAGCAAGACGAGTTACACGCAAGGGCGAGCCCAAGATCAGGAGCTGGTTCGCACGCCGTTTCTACAGACTCATCAACCGCATGTGCGATGTTGAGATCGCTGACGGCGCAAGAGACTTCCGCCTCATGAAGCGCGAAGTCGTTGATGCCATCTTAAGCGTTAAGGAGCGCCAGAGATTCTCAAAGGGTATCTTTGCCTGGGTCGGATTCAGGACCAAGTGGGTGGAGCATGAGAACGTCGAGCGTGTTGCCGGCGAGACAAAGTGGAGCTTCTGGAAGCTTTTCAGATATGCAGTCGACGGCATTGTTGCATTTACCACTGCACCTTTGCGTATTGCTACATATATGGGCTTCTTCTTTGCGTTCGCAGGATTTGCTTATATGCTCTACTACTTCATCAGAGCAATAATCGGCCGGTTCTGGACTGATGTAAACATCATGGGTTACCCTTCACTCCTCTGCTTCATCCTCTTTATCGGCGGACTGATCCTGATGGCGCTCGGATTGATCGGTGAATACATCGGACGAATCTACATAGAATCCAAGGCAAGACCGATCTACATAACTTCCGAAGAATCCAAAGACTGATAAATCAAAAGGCGTTGTTTGAAATAGAATTCCCGCCTTGTTTGCTAAGCAGCATGCAAACTGCCTTTTTCTCATTTGAAGTAATCTTCGCCGATGCTCGACTCAATGCTCGACTTTTTATTCTCGAATTTTGATATATACTTTTTTCGAGGTATAAAAGCAAAGATAATGTCCAGGCAGACAAACCGAATTCACCGATTCTATAATCGGATACGTTAGTATTACAAAACGTATCCAAAAACAGCAAAATTTCAAAAAGTGCCAAAATCGGATACGTTAGTGTTACAAAACGTGTCCAAAAACAGCAAAATTTCAAAAAGAAAGTTGAACGGTTTCCATATAACAGGGAATCCGCTCCTCTCCCAGGATCAAAATGGCTGCCTCACATACATGCGACAGCCCATTTATTCGTTATCTTGCAAAATACCTGTAAAAGAAACTGTCCTCATATCCTTCGGCAAAGAACTGTTCCTCTATAACTTCGGCATACTCCGCCTTGTTGATGTTGCCGAACGATCCGATATCCTCAACATTGCTCTCATCTCCCGTGATGACCGAACCTAAGATGACGAACAGATTCAGAAGTGTAGTGAACGTCATGAGGATCACCGTGAGCATGATGGCGGCGGATTTAAGCCAGCCTTTCTTTGTAGTCGGAGTATTCTTCTCATCCATAACCTCTGCGATAAATCCGCTTAAGAGAATGCAGAAGAAGAACAGAGCGGGCATTGAGCCCCTCATCGAAAAGTCGTTATTCTCCGTTATCTGGTAGAACGGAAGGATAAGAAGTGATGCAAAAGCCGCCCAGAACACGATGTTATTCTTTTCGCGCTTATAAAGAAGAATGACAAACGGCAGGACTTCAACTGCAATAAAGATAATGTATGCAGGAATGAACAAGATCCGGTCATCGAAGAATGTCCACGCAAATCCCTTGTAGCCCACAGCGTTGGAATTGGAAGTGTAGTAGCTTCCGAAAACTGCCAGGAGCAAAACTGCAGATGCGATATTGACCGGGCTCAATGCATTGAACAGAGTCTTTGAAAGCTTTGATGCCCTGTGCTTTTTGCCGAACAGCAGCGCACCGACAACAGGGAGCATGCCGAATACGGCCCACGGTGAATACGCAAAGAGGATGCCGGCAGTTATTCCCATTGATCTCGTGTTGTATGAGAGCATAAGCAGAGCAACTATCAGAAAGCATGGAACCATCTGGTTATAGACACTCGCAAGCTCTCTGAAATTGCTGACATAAGACATCGATGTGAAATATCCTTCGAACCAGCGCCAGCCGTTATACTGCGTGAACGAATAAACAATATTCGGCAGTACATCAAGACCGGAGAAGAAAACATAAAAGAACGGGACCCAGGCAGTAAACTTCTTTATTACGGCGCTTGCGGTAATAAGCGACAGGAATATCCCGACGGAATTCCATATAAACAGCACAAAGTTTCCGAAGCCTAAGCCGAATACCTTTCCTGCAAGGGCAGCGGGCATCCAATAGAGGAAATAATAGGAGAACGCCCTCTTGCCTGCCGCGATTCCGAATATTCTTATTACCTCGGGATTGGTCTGTGTCGAATAATCGTAGATGACAGGCCATTCATAATCAATGAGGTCTCTTAATATCGCGCGCCTGAACTGGTGATCCTGAAGCGTATAGATATACTCACCGACGCCCGATATAAAAGAGATCGCCAGTGCCGTGACGGCAAAGCCTATAAGATAGACCAGAGGGATCTTAATATCGGTATCGCTTTTTAAAAGCTTTACACCCTCAGAATTATTAAGGCAGTCCGAGACTGCATAAAACACGATGCCCGCAAAGATAAGAGTCAGCGGTATGCCGACAGATAACCGCAGGTATCCCAGGAAGAAAATAAACAGCGGGACCGTAAGGAAAAGGATGATAAAAGTGAAAAGCCACGGATAGGACAGCGTGACGTATTTTGTATCACGCGGAGACCGCTTCCCGGATACAGGCTTTGAAGCCTTGCCCTTCGAGCTGTCCCCTATCTGCTTTAATTCTTTCATTATCCCTTCCTATTGAACCCGCCGTAAGTACTGTTGCTGTTTATCAGACCTGAACAGTCATGAAGTCGATAACCTGATCCTCATAAGGTCTGTCGTTGTAATCCGTCTTTACGGAAGCGATCTTATCAACTACCTCAATGCCTTCGATGAGCTTTCCGAAAGCAGCATACTGACCGTCAAGATAAGGATAGTCGGCATGCATAATGAAGAACTGTGAACCCGCGGAATCCGGATCCATGGTACGAGCCATGGAAAGAACGCCTCTTGTATGCTTGAGATCGTTTCTGAAACCGTTATCGGTGAATTCACCCTTGATCGTATAACCCGGGCCGCCGGCACCGGTTCCCTCAGGGTCACCGCCCTGGATCATGAAGTCCGGGATGACTCTGTGGAAGATCAGACCGTTATAAAAGCCCTTTGCAGCAAGATCTACGAAGTTCTTAACTGTCACCGGTGCAATATCCGGATAGAGCTCGGCCTTCATGACGCCGCCGTCTTTCATCTGAATGGTAACAATAGGATTAGCCATTTGTTTTACTCCTTATCTTCTTCTGTAGGATCTCAGGATGTCGTCCTTGATCTTCCAGAGCTTAGGTGAGAGGTCGACATAGTAGTTATGAGGATTCTCGAATCTCTTAACGGAATCCCAGAGTGAGTCGAGTTCTGTCGTGCAGTATGCTCTGATCTCGCCTATTGTAGGCTTGTTGTATACGAGCTTGCCGCCCTTGAAGATCTGGACCATGATCTCTCTGGTTCTGTAATTCTCCAATACCTTGGACTTCCATGTGTTGTCAGGATCGAAGATCTCATAAGGTTCACCGTTCGGGATCTCCTCGTCAGAGACCATGACTACATCAGCCAAAGCCTTGCCTGTAGCGTTGTCGTAGAATCTTACGATCTTCTTGCTGCAGGGATTTGTGACCTTGCCGACGGAATCGGAGATCTTCATCTTCGGAATGATCGTACCGTCGTCAGCTTCAACTGCAGCGATCTTGTATACGCCTCCGAAAACAGGCTCTGCCTTGGAAGTGATCAGTCTCTCGCCTACACCGAACGAATCGATGCATGCGCCCTGGCTGATAAGATCTCTGATAAGGTATTCATCAAGAGCATTGGATACTGTGATCTTGCAGTCCGTAAGACCTGCTTCATCGAGCATCTTACGTGCACTCTGTGTCATGTAGGTAAGGTCTCCGGAGTCGATCCTGATACCCTTGAGACGCTTGCCCATGGGCTCAAGAACTTCCTTTGCGCACTTGATCGCGTTCGGAATACCGGAACGGAGAACATCGTATGTATCGACGAGCAAAAGTGCTCCGTCAGGATATGCAAGTGAATATGCCTTGAATGCTTCGAACTCGTTGTCGAAAAGCATTACCCATGAGTGAGCCATTGTACCGGAAAGCGGGATGTTGAACTGCTGTCCGCAGATAGTGCAGGATGTGCCTGCTGCGCCTGCGATATAAGCTGCTCTTGCTCCCAGAACGGAAGCGTCGAAGCCCTGCGCACGGCGTGCACCGAACTCCATTACAGGTCTGCCTTCAGCAGCTCTTACGATCCTTGCTGTCTTTGTGGCGATAAGTGTCTGGTGGTTGATCGTGCAGAGGAGTGCTGTCTCAAGGAGCTGAGCCTGGATGATAGGACCTCTTACTTTAACGAGGGGCTCTTTGGGGAATACAACCGTTCCTTCCGGGATAGCCCAGACGTCACAAGTGAATTCGAAGCCTCTTAAATAGCTGATGAACTCATCGTTGAAATGATAGTTATCCTTGAGGAAAGTAAGATCATCTTCTGAGAACTTCAGGCTCGAGAGGTAATCTATAACCTGCTCAAGACCGGCCATAACAGCATATCCGCCGTTCTCGGGGATATTCCTGAAGAACATATCGAAATAAACGATCTTGTCCCTGTTGCCGCTGTTCAGATAACCGTTAGCCATAGTAAGCTCATAGAAGTCTGTGAGCATACTCATGTTGGTTCTGTCATTCCACATACCGTAATCCATACGATTCCACCTCCGAAAGACGTTAAAGTCTTATATTATGATTTTGCAATCTCTTTGATTGTAGTAGTAAGACCTGCAATGCCCTGAAGATCTGAAGGGATGATGATCTTTGTTGATGCGCCCTGGCCAACCTTTTCAAGTGCCTCAAGACCCTTGATAGCGATAAGGCCGTCATCAGCGCCGACATCCTTGACCATCTGAAGACCCTTTGCCGTAGCTTCCTGATCTGCAAGGATAGCCTGAGCCTGACCTTCTGCCTCTCTGATAGCTGCCTGCTTCTTAGCCTCAGCTCTCAAGATAGCTGCTTCCTTCTCACCTTCTGCGACTCTGATTGCGGATTCCTTCTCACCTTCTGCGATGAGGATCTTTTCTCTCTTCTCACGCTCAGCCTTCATCTGCTTCTCCATCGCAGCCTGGATCTCCTTAGGCGGGATGATATTCTTGAGCTCAACACGGTTAACCTTGATTCCCCACGGGTCTGTAGCCTCGTCAAGGATCTCTCTCATTCTTGTGTTGATGATGTCTCTTGAAGTAAGTGTCTGGTCGAGTTCAAGGTCACCGATGATGTTACGGAGCGTTGTAGCGGAAAGATTCTCGATAGCTACGATAGGACGCTCTATTCCGTATGTATAAAGCTTAGGGTCAACGATCTGATAGAAAAGAACAGTATCGATCTGCATAGTAACGTTATCCTTTGTGATAACAGCCTGCGGTGCAAAGTCTGCAACCTTCTCTTTCAAAGAGATCTTCTTTGCAACACGGTCAATGAAAGGAACCTTGATATGGAAACCTGTCTCCCATGTTGTTCTGTAAGTACCGAGACGCTCGATGATGAATGTTGCTGCCTGAGGTACGATCTTGATATTTGGTAAGATGAGTAAAAGAACGATGATGATCGCGATTGCGATTCCTACTATTCCACCCGGTGTAATTCCTGCGATAATTGCTGACATAATACTATCCTCCATTTTATGCTGTTATCTCGACTACGAGCTTAACGCCTTCTATTGATCTGACGGTTACCTTGACACCTTCTGCAATGTCGGTGTCAGCCTTTGCACTCCAGATCTGTCCGTCAACCTTGACCTGGCCCTTTCCCTCGGTGGCATTCAGAGGGACAATGACGATGCCTTCCCTCCCTATGAGCCTGTCCGCGTTAGTGTGCTGGATATTCTTCTTGCGGAGTGATTCGAGCTTCGGTCTTATCCAGATCATGCAGACAGCAAAGCATACTGCCGAAATAACTGCCATAACTATGATCTGTGAAGCAACAGATGCACCGCAAAGGTCCATGATCATCGCGACTACAGCGCCGATGCCGAACCAGAGTGTTGCAAGTCCGGTCGTAACTGCCTCAATGACAAACATGACGACCGCAATAACGAGCCATATTATCCACCAACTGATATTCATGTGCTTAATCCTCCCTATCTTAAATTAATGCGGGTATTCCGGCCCGCATTTAATTAATTATATCACCTTAGTTTTATTTTATTAATAATTTGGAGAACGATTGTCCGTTTAGAAGTACACTTCTTCAAGTGTCAGGCCTTTGGCAGGAAGCGTCTTTCCTGCAAGGCTCCTGTCACAGCTTTCGATTATGTTCTTTATCTCATCAGGTTCTATCTTGCCCTGGCCGGCATAAAGGAGTGTTCCCGCGATTATCCGCACCATGTTGTAAAGAAAAGCTTCACCCGATACTTCTATCTCTATCAGGCACGGGTCTTCGTCTTTTGCTTCGACTTTGACCCCGAAAAGCCTTCTTACGGTCGTCGTCTGGCTTCCGCCTGCAGCACAGAAGGCCGCAAAATCGTGCTCGCCTGCGAAGGCTTCAGCCGCAGTCTTCATTTTCGCGACATCAGGCATGACGGGACAATAGTACGCATAACGGTCGAGCAAAGGACTTCTCACAGGTGAAGAGTATATCCTGTAGATATAACGCTTGCCCCTGATGCCGAACCTAGAAGAGAAATCATCAGATACATAGAAAGCCTTCTTTACCGCAACATCATCAGGAAGCAGTGCATTCATAGCCAGAGGGAATTTATCTTCCGGAATAACAAACGGGACATCCGCATGACTTAAGTGGCATCTTGCATGCACACCTGCATCAGTGCGGGAACATCCCGTGAGTCTGATCTCTGTTTTGTATAACCCGGCAAGCGCCGTCTCGAGGACATCCTGAACAGCCCTGGCATTCACCTGCGATTGGAAACCGGCAAAATCAGTGCCGTCAAATTCTGAGATGAAGGCTATCCTCGGCATATGAACATTACTTGCCGTTTTTGCCGTCGTCGATGCAGGACTTGCCCATCATGGCAGCACCTACGATACCGGCATCGTTGCCCATCTGTGCAAGCTCGATGCGGGTCTTCGGAACACCGGGTCCGAAGTAAGGACGTGACATCGTCTTCTCGCGCATCGGGATAAGGAGCGGATCGCCTTCATTGCAGACACCGCCGCCTACAACAAGAACTTCAGGCATGAATGCATTGATCGCATTTGCAAGACCGTCAGCGAGATAATCCGTGTAGCTTTCTACTACTTCTGCTGCAGTCCTGTCGCCTTCTCTCATAGCGACAAATGCTATCTGGGCATTCCACTCACCGAAGTCTTCCTTTACCTTGTTAAGGAGTGAATCAGGATTTGCTTCAGCAGCTTCCCTTGTCATTCTTGCGAGAGCCGTAGCGGAAGCATACTGCTCAAAGCAGCCCTTTCTGCCGCATCCGCACTGAACGCCGCCGGATACGAGGACAGTGTGGCCGAACTCGGAGCCGGCCTGGTTGAATCCTGAGAAGATCCTGCCATTAACGATAACGCCTGCGCCGACACCGGTTCCCAGCGTGATGGTAACAGAATCCTTAGCGCCCTTTGCCGCGCCTGCAACTGCTTCAGCCATAGCTGCGCAGTTAGCGTCATTATCAATATATACGGGAAGGTCAATGACATCCCTTATCAGCTTTCTCATCGGAGCTTTGTTGAAAGGCAGATTGCTTGAATAAACTAACAGACCCTCATCGTTGTCAGGAGTTCCGGGAGAGCCGATACCGATGCACTCGATATCCTTGATCTCTAATCCTGCGTCCTTTATGGCATCTGATGCAAGCTGACCCATGTCATGGATGATATCCTCCATAGCTCTGTCAGCATTAGTCTTGATCGATAATTTGTTAAGAAGCTTTCCTTCTCCGTCAACAATACCGGCCTTGATATTAGTGCCGCCCAGGTCGATTCCGCAATAATAGCTCATTAAAATATTCCAACCTTTCGCTTATTATTAGCACCCTGAATTCTATCACAGGGCAAGTCTTATCTCAAAGAGAACTCTATGGTGACGACAAGCGCCGCAAGCAGTGTGAACATGATCCCGGCAAGGACGTCTCTTACGGTCATCTTAAGGGGGTTGAGCTTGGTCCTTCCCTCTCCGCCCTTATAGCATCTCGCGTCCATCGCTACTGCAAGTTCGTCAGCACGCCTGAAGCTCGACACGAACAGCGGGATCAGGACGGTTATGTATCCCTTGACCTTGTTTATGAAGCTTCCGGTATCGTAGTCGGCGCCTCTGGACTGCTGTGCCTTCATTATCTTGTCGGTCTCTGTCGCAAGGGTGGGGATGAACCTCAATGCAATAGACATCATCATCGCCATCTCATGTACAGGGACCTTTATGATCTTCAGCGGAGCGAAGAGCTTTTCGAGCGCATCGCTCATCTTAAGCGGTGTAGTCGTGAGCGTAAGAAGGATACTGGTTGAGATTATAAGGAATATAAGCCTGACAGCCATTATCGCCGCACGCGCAAGACCATATGACGTGACAGTTATGATCTTCCATGAGAACAGCACATCACCGTCTCTTATCGTAAGAACATTTATGACGAAAACAAACAGAGCAAGAGGTATTATGGGTTTTACTGTCGACCAGAGTATAGACGGCGTGATCTTTCCCATGATGAGCTGAAGTAATATTATGCCGGCAAGAACGCCTATTGCCACAGGCTCCTTTATCATGAATATTGCGATGAGATATACGGCATAGAGGACCGTCTTGACCCTCGGGTCCGTATCATGAAGGAATGAGTGTGCAGGGTAGTATCTGCCGAGACTTATCTTACTGAACATCGGCGCCACCTGCTTTTATCACGGTATCGACTATCGCTGCCGCTTCCTTGGCAGGATCGAAATACCTTCTCTTGAACTCTATTCCGGGATAATACTTCTTGAGCTCAGTCTTAAGAGCGCTCGAAAATCTTGTGATCCTCGGCCTCTGTATCTTAAGTTCTTCAGACCTCTTTCTGAGGAACAGTTCCTTCGGAGTGCCCACAGCCTTGATCTTTCCCTTATCGATAATGCATATCCTGTCGCAGTTTACCGCTGCCTCATCCATGTTATGCGATACAAGAATAATTGTCGTTCCGCTGTCGCGAAGTCCCTTAATTATCGAGAACATCTCATGTCTGCCGCGCGGATCAAGGCCGCTTGCAGGTTCATCCAGAACGAGGATCCCGGGGTTCATGACCAGAACGCCGGCCATTGCAGCGCGTCTTTTCTGGCCTCCGGATAACTCGAACGGACTTGCATCAAGCTCCCTGTCCGTAAGACCGACCTTCTCTGCGGCCTGCCTTATGAGCTTATCATGGTCTTCCTTGGCGATATCCATCTTCTTAAGACCATAGCCGATATCTTTATATACGGTTTCCTCGAAAAGCTGGTATTCAGGATACTGGAAGACAAGACCGACATTCTGTCTTATCTTCATCGTGTCCTTCTTGTTGCTGCATGCAAGGTCGCCGTCTTTTGTATGGATAATGATGTCACCCTCAGCGGGTCTGAATATCGCATTCATGTGCGATATCAATGTGGTCTTGCCGCATCCGCTCTCGCCTACGATGCCAAGTACTTCGCCCTTTCTTATATCAAGGTTGATATTGTTTATGGCCTTTACATCACTTCCGTCGTAAGTATAGGAAAGTCCTTTGACGGACATGATGATCTCTTTTTCCTCTTTGGGCTTTTCCTCCTCCCAGGTTATAGAGGGAACCTGAGTCAGAGGCATTTGGAGCATCTTTATAAGTGCGTTTATGAGAGTCTCGTCAGACTTGAGATCAGCCTCGCACAAAGTATTTCCCGTAAGCTTTGCTATCTCAAATGCGAAATTGAACTTAACAGGTCTTTTAAGGCCGTATTTCCAGAGATCTTCTGACATAAAGATTTCTTCGGGCGTGCCTTCCATTGCGACCTTGCCCTTGTTTACGATAACGAGCTTGTCGCACCTTAACGCCTCTGTCATGTCATGGGTTATGGTGATAAGGGTAAGTCCCTTTTCCATGCGCATCTTCTCGACTAATTCGAGAAAATCATCCCTGCTCGAAGGATCGAGCATAGCAGTCGCCTCATCAAGGATCAGGATATCAGGGCGCATCGCGAGCGCGCCTGCTATCGCGAGTTTCTGCTTCTGACCGCCCGAGAGAGCCGTAGTCTCCCTGTGTCTTAATTCATATAGACCGACATCCTTTAAAGCCTGATCAACACGTTCTCTTAATTCCGGATTCGGAATACCGAGATTCTCCGGACCGAATGCAACGTCCTCTTCTACGATCGTTCCGACTATCTGGTTGTCAGGATTCTGGAAGACACAGCAGCAGCCGGATCTTATATCCCAGAACAGATCATCTTCTGATGCATCCTTACCGAATATGACAACTCTGCCCTCATCGGGAACCTCAAGGATATCTATTATTTTTGCAAGAGTGGATTTTCCGGAACCGTTGCTGCCTAAGATGGCTGTATAAGAACCTTTTTCGATAGTTACGGAAATACCGTCAAGAGCACGTCTTGGCGCTTTTCCTGATGTTTCTTCTGAAATATCGTAAGAGAAGCTTACATCACTTATTACTATCCTGTCAGGATCTTCCGGCAATTTTACTACCCCTTGTTTTTCTTTAGTAGGAACATTTTAAAGACAACGGGGAAAGATGTAAACCTTTCCCCGTTACTGATTGACAATTAATTTTACTGTCCCGGTTTGTATATATTATACGAACTCCAGGATAGCCATCTCAGCGCCGTCACCGCGTCTAGCGCCCAAACGGATGATTCTTGTGTAACCACCGTTTCTTGTTGCATATTTGGGAGCGATATCATCAAAGATCTTGTTTACGGGATTGATGATGTTGCCCTCTGCATCGTGGCTCTTGTTGACCCACTTGATCATGGCCTTTCTTGCTGCGAGACGTGAAGGGTTGTCGACCTGAACTGTCTTTGTCTTAACTTCACGGTCAACTACCTCGTACTTGCGGCCCTTCTTGGATGTCTTTGTCTTTAAGACCTTCTTGCCCTTACCGTCGAGCTTAGCTGCGGAAACTGTGATTTCCTTTGTTGTGTAGTTGTCCTGCTCCTTAACTGCAGAAGCAACGAGCTTCTCAACGATAGCGCTTACTTCTTTTGCTCTTGCGACTGTTGTCTCAAGCTTACCGTTTATAATCAATGATGTGACCTGGTTCTTCAGAATAGCAGCGCGCTGATCTGAAGCACGGCCGAATTTTCTGTTAGGCATTTAATATATCCTCCTGCTAAAAAAGCTTAATCTTCCTGTTCTCTTAAGTGCAGACCCATCTCTTCGAGCTTCTCAATGATCTCTTCCAGAGACTTCTTACCAAGGTTTCTGACCTTGATCATCTCGTCCATTGAACGTGCAACAAGATCACCGACTGTGTTGATCTGTGCTCTCTTGAGACAATTGTATGTACGTACAGAGAAATCCATGTCCTCAATAACACCGGAAAGCTTTGAATCGTGTTCACCGCTCTCTTCGATGTTCTTGAAGCTCGGAGCTGAATCTGTATCAGCGAGAGCTGTAAAGAACTTAAGATGCTCGATCAAGCAATTTGCTGCTGAAGAGAGTGCCTCGTCAACATCAATTGTTCCGTCTGTCCAGACCTCAAGTGTGAGGCTGTCATAGTCAGTTCTTGCACCTACACGGGTGTTCTCAACCTTGTAGTTAGCCTTTTTAACAGGTGTGAAGATTGAATCGATCGGGATAACACCGATAACCTGCTTAGCGGGCTTGTTCTGCTCTGCTGTGTTGTATCCTCTGCCCTTGCTGAGAGTGAATTCCATGAATACGTCATCACTGCCGTTTAAGTGAGCGATAACATGATCAGGATTCATGATCTCTACTTCAGGTCCGTGTACGATATCGCCAGCTGTAAGCTCGCCGGTTCTGCCCCTGGCGACGCTGATGCTTACGATATTGGACTCGTTATGAAGCTTAGCGCGGATACCCTTGATATTAAGGATAATCTCTGTCATATCCTCGATAATACCCGGAACAGTGGAGAACTCATGCTTAATCTTCTCGATCTTGATAGATGTTACTGCCGCGCCGGAAAGCGAAGAAAGGAGCACTCTGCGGAGAGAATTTCCGAGTGTTGTGCCGAATCCGCGCTCGAGCGGGGCGATGGTATATTTGCCGTAGGACTTATCCTCGTTGGTTTCAACGCACTTAACGGTCGGCTGGCTGATTTCCATCATGTTTAATCCTCCTAGATTTTTCTGATCTTGCTGTCCGGATGTTATTACTTAGAATACAACTCGACGATAGCAACTTCGTTTACAGGTACTTCGATCTGGTCTCTTGTAGGCATAGCAAGGATCTTACCGCTAAGCTTCTCGCTGTCAGCCTCTACCCAAGAAGGATTTGCTCTTGAACCTGTTACTTCGATGATGTCCTTGAATCTCTGGGAAGCCTTAGCCTTCTCCTTGATCTCAACTACATCGCCGACCTTAACCGCATATGAAGGAATATTAACGATCTTGCCGTTAACCTTTACTTCTCTGTGGCTTACGATCTGTCTTGCCTCGTCTCTTGTACGAGCGAGACCCATTCTGAATAAAACGTTATCAAGTCTTGTCTCAAGAAGGATCATGAGGTTTTCACCGGTTGTACCATACTTGAGCTTCTGTGCCTTCTCAAAATAGTTTCTAAAAGGCTTCTCGAGAACGCCGTAAATAAACTTTGCCTTCTGCTTTTCCTTAAGCTGCATACCATACTCGCTCATCTTGCGGGGTCTGGATGCACCATGCTTTTTGGACTCTTTCTTCTCTACTCCCAAGAAAGCAGGCTCAATACCGAGGGCTCTGCACTTCTTAAGGACAGGTGTCATATCTCTAGCCATTGCTATATTCCTCTTTTCTATACTAAGTATTCTGCAGGAAGAAGATTAAACTCTTCTTCTCTTAGGAGGACGGCATCCGTTGTGCGGAACCGGTGTTACGTCCTTGATCATTGTGACTCTGAGGCCTGCTGTCTCAAGGGCTCTTACTGCGGACTCACGTCCGGATCCGGGTCCCTTAACATAAACATCAACAGTCTTCATGCCGTGATCACAAGCTGTCTTGGCAGCCTTCTCGGAAGCAACCTGAGCTGCATAGCTCGTGCCCTTACGTGAACCCTTTGCGTCCATACCTGCAGAAGCCCAGGAAATTGTGTTTCCCTGCTTATCGGTAATTGTAATGATTGTATTATTGAATGTAGCATGAATATGAGCCTGACCGTCTACGACGTTCTTACGCTCACTTCTTCTGGGTCTTAAGCTTTTTTTCTGTGCCATCTTGACTCACCTCACCTTACTTCTTCTTACCAGCAACTGTATGCTTCGGGCCCTTACGGGTACGTGCATTAGTCTTTGTGCGCTGGCCTCTTACAGGGAGTCCCAGTCTGTGGCGACGTCCGCGAAGGCAGCCGATATCAGTAAGTCTCTTGATGTTGGACTGTACTTCTCTCTTGAGGTCACCCTCTACCTTGTAATTGTTCTCGATCTGGTCACGGATCTTCGCAACCTCATCCTCTGTCAAATCCTTGACACGTGTATCGGGATTGATGCCTGTGTTGGCGATAATCTCGTCTGCACTTGTTCTTCCGATTCCGTAAATGTACGTAAGAGCGATTTCAATTCTCTTATCATTCGGTAAATCTACGCCGGCTATACGAGCCATTTAATGTACCTCCGTATTGGATAAAGTGGTATTAATCTCTATTTGACACGCGTAAGTCAAGGAACTCCGGATTAGGGAGCAGCCGCCCTCTCGGTAACGGTGAGTAAATATGATTACTTATTTAAATTGTTCTTTGCGGGAAGGAGCTATTATCCCGCGGTCTTCTTATTTGGCGTACGGGGCTAATTCCGTACAAATGAAGACCCGTCAAATGTCTTAACCCTGTCTCTGCTTATGCTTAGGGTCAGAACAGATGACCATTACTTTGCCGTTTCTGCGAATGATCTTACACTTTTCGCACATCGGCTTTACTGACGGTCGTACTTTCATATTAGTACCTCCTGTTGCTGTTATTTTTCCACAACAAATACAGGCGCCTCTTGGGCGCATGCTGAACTATTATAGCAGAATCGATACAGTTTTCAACAAGAAATTTAACGGGAATATCAATATCTTAAAGGTTCTCCGGAAAGTCCCCGGTGATGTGCCGGGATCTAATGCCTCATTATCCGGAGTCTTTCCCTCAAAATTCGAAAATAAATACGGGACGCCCCCTTGTACAGGGACATCCCTTATAAATAAATAATACTACTTAAGCTTTGGGCTTCTTCTCGCCTCTCCAGGTGATCCTGCCGCGGGAAAGATCATATGGCGATATCTCCATTGTTACTTTGTCGCCCGGAAGAATCTTGATGTAATTCTGTCTAAGCTTTCCTGACAAATGAGCAAGAACAATGTGTCCGCTGTCGAGCTTTACTTTGAACATTGCGTTGGGCAATGCCTCATCAACTACTCCCAGTACTTCAATAACATCTTCCTTCGCCATTAAAAACCCTCCTCATAGTCATAAGTTGTAAGATACGGACCCTCATCCGTAATTAAAATCGTATTTTCATAGTGGCTGGCAGGTTTGCCGTCCTGTGTGACTATAGTCCACTGGTCACCCAGGAGTTCGATCTCTCTGGTACCCAATGTTATCATCGGTTCAATGCAGATTGCCATACCTTTTTTTAGTTTGTAGCCGTGACCCGGTCTTCCATAGTTCGGAACATCAGGATCCTGATGCATCGTTGTTCCGATTCCATGACCTGTAAGTTCTCTTACGACACCGTAGCCTAACCCCTCGCAGTATTCCTGGATCGCATGTCCGATATCACCTGTTCTCATTCCGGCCTTGGCATATTCAAGACCTATCCAGAATGACTTCTCGGTGTGACGCACCAGAGCCTCAACATCGGGAGCAACCTCACCTACCATATAGGTTCTGCATGCATCAGACTGGTAACCGTCAAGAACAGCGCCTACATCAACGGATATAATGTCGCCTTCTTTAAGGATCCTGTTCTTTCTGGGAATTCCGTGAACAACCTCTTCATTAACGGAAGCACAGATGGTTCCGGGGAACGGAGGCTGGCCGTAGTTAAGAAAAGACGGGATGGCATCGTAGCTTCTTATGATGTCATAGCAAAGCTTGTCGACTTCGTGAGTCGAGATGCCGGGTCTTATCTCATCCCTGCATGCCTTGAAAACATGCTGAAGGATCTTGCCTGCGGCCTTCATCTTCTCAAATTCTTCATTGGTAAGGATCTCTACCATTTATTTACCTGATTTCTAATTAAAGTCCCAGATTTTTGAGTCCTGCTTCGATTGAAGCTATGCAGGTCTCTGAGTCAACGTTGTTATTGCCTTCAACGATGATGCCTCTTCCGTTGTAGAAATCGATAAGAGGCTGAGTATTTACTCTGTATGTCTCAAGTCTCTTTGCAACCGTCTCAGGATTGTCATCGGATCTCTGTATAACATTGCCGCCACAGACGTCGCAAACGCCCTCAACCTTTGTAGGCATATACTTTACATTGAAGCTTGCGCCGCACTTCTCGCATACGCGTCTTGTGGTAACCCTGTCCATGATGACTTCATCGTCACACTTGACGTATACGACTGCATCGATCTTAGAACCCTTATCGGCAAGCATCTTGTCGAGTGCTTCAGCCTGAGCGATGTTTCTGGGGAATCCGTCAAGGATATAACCCTTTTCGCAGTCGGGATTTGAAAGACGGTCTTCCACCATTCTGATAGTTACGTCATCGGGAACGAGTGCTCCCTTGTCGATATAAGACTTTGCTTCGATTCCAAGAGGAGTATTCTCCTTGATGTTATATCTGAACAGATCGCCTGTGGAGATATGAGCAAGATCGAACTTCTCTCTTAATACTGTTGCTGATGTTCCTTTTCCGGATCCGGGTGCGCCGAGAATGATCAGATTCATAGTTGAAACCTCCATTACTTCTTGTAATTCTTGCGTCTGCTGTCTTTGCCTGCCTGCTTGAGTTTTTCTTCCTCAGTCTTAATGGCATTCTCGAGCAGTGTCTTCATCTCAATAAAGCCGCCGCTGACAAGTACAAGGCCGATACCTCCGAATGCCAGACCTCTGAAAGCAGGGATGGCATTGAGGATCATGGGGATGATGCAGACAAAGATAAGATAAGCGCAGTCAGCACTGTTGAGGTTGCTGTATACAGACATAAGATACTGTGATGTCTGCTTTCCCGGGCGAAGACCCTGGATATAACCGCCGTTCTCTTTGATCTGGCTTGAAATATCATAAGGATTGAACTGCATCATCGAGAAAATGTATACGAAGAATACCAGGAATACGACAAAGAAAGGAATGTACGTAAGACTGGAAGGCATATTCTTGAAAGATACGAGCCATACATTATCCGAAAGAGGTGCAACCATGGCAATGATGGCTGAAGGCAGAAGAGTAACGATCATAGTGTAGATAACAGGAGTGATCCCGGCCTGGGTAACCTTGAGAGGGATAACCTGATTCTGCATTCCGAACTGCTTCATACCCTGTGTTCTCTTGGAGAAGATGATCCTGAGCTTCTTCTCTCCCATATTGAGGAGAAGAGTAAGGATCAGCATTCCCGTTACGAAGATCGTTCCGAAGACCGCATATGTGAGACCGGGAATTACTCCGAGAACGCCTGCGGCGTCAAAGCACTTTACTATCTCGTGAGGGATATTGCGGAGAATTCCTGCGACAACGATTATCGTAAGACCGTCTCCTATACCCTTGTTGTTAAGAAGTTCTACACACCAGCCGCAGAATGCACTTCCGACTGCAACTGTTATTCCGCAGAGAACGATGCCGACCCAGTAGTTGATCTTAGTGGTGACTGCGTCTCTCATTCCGACGCAGTAAAGGACCGCGAAAACACCTGAAGCGATAAGGGATGCGATCTTGGTGTATTTGGTAATGATCTTTGTGCCTTCATCACCCGTCTGCGCGAGATTTCTGAGCTTCGGAACCGCAATAGTGACTATCTGCATTACGATTGAAGCTACAAGGAAAGGATATATGCCAAGGCTTACGATCGAGATATTCTCGAAAGCCTTGAATGAAAGGATATCGATGATCATACCAACGCTTCCCCAACCGGCTGCAGTCTCCATAGCAGCAGTACGGTCAAGACCGGGGATCGGAATAAGCGTGAGCACACAAAGTACGGTTACGATAAGGCATGAGAAGAATATCTTCTTCCTTATCTCCGGATTGTTTACGCTTTCTCTCAAAGTGCTCATTAATTGACGTTCTCCTTAATATATAAATAAAGCGTAAGTATTATAGCGCATATCTATGAGATTTTCACCGAAAAAAATACAAACGGGAAAGATCAGGCTCCCGTGTACAATCTTCTTACTCTCTTGCCGACATCACAGGTGATCTCATAGTTGATCGTTCCGAGTGCTTCGGCAAGTTCATCAGCAGACCTTCCGTTCCCGAAAACAACGACCTTGTCGCCAATCTTCGGCCTTACTTCCAGATCTGTCGTATCGACCATGCACATATCCATGCAGATGTTTCCGATAATAGGGCATCTCCTGCCACCGATGATCAGTTCAAAGCCGTTTGAGAGTCTTCTGGACAGACCGTCGGCATAGCCGATGCCGACCGTGGTGACCTCAGTCTGCCTTTGTGCGGTAAAGTGTCTTCCGTAGCTTACGGTCGTTCCCTCCGGAACTGTCTTAACATGTATGACCTTTGCATACCAGTTCATAACAGGCTTAAGATCGATATCTCTGACGGGCTTGGGACATCCCGGCGGCATAAGACCGTAGAGGATGATCCCTGCTCTTACCATATCGAGATGCATTTCAGGGAATCTAAGGATACCCGCACTGTTGCAGATATGTCTCTTTCTGAAGCTGATGCCCTTTGAAGAGAGTTCGTCTATCTGCTTCATGAACAGGTCAAACTGTTTTCTTGTATATTCATCGTCATCAGTATCGGCGACCGCAAAATGCGAGAAAACGCCATAAGGTTCTATTCCCGGCAGTGTGCATGCCTTTACGATCTCATCTGTCTCGCTTCCGTCGGTCTTAAAGCCGATCCTGCCCATTCCGGTATCGAGTTTTATGTGAATCCTTATGCTCTTGCCCTGGGTTACTGCCTCATCAGAGAGCATTTTCGCGATCTCATACGAATAAACAGCCTGTTCAACATCGTATCTGACAGCATCTACAAATCTTGAAGGATCGGTAAATCCCAATGTCATCATCGGAACGTCGATGCCGTGCTTTCTAAGCTCTACGGCTTCGTCAATCGTAGCAAGGCAGAGACCTGCCGCACCGCTGTCTATCAGTGTCTTTGCAGTCTCAAGCGCTCCGTGACCGTATGCGTCCGCCTTAACGACAGCCAGTATCTCCGTGCCGGGAGCCGTAGCCTTTTTGATCTCTTCGAAGTTGTGCTTCAAAGCGTCAAGGTCTATCTCAACACATGAACGGTCGTAAACAAAATCCTTCTCACTCATCTTCTTATCTCCATCCGGCATTAAGATATCCTTCCGGCAGATAATTGATATTATCCGTCGGGAGCATTGCGCGTGCTCCGATATCCTCCAATGCCGCCTTTCCGGCCTCCGAATGTATATAGACAGCTGAGCAGGCCGCCCTGTAAGGCTCCATGCCCTGGGCAAGAAGTCCTGCAGTAAGTCCGGCAAGAACATCACCCGATCCGCCCTTTGCAAGTCCGCTGTTCGGAGCTTCATTTATAAAGATCCTGCCGTCCGGGACAGCGATAACGGTGGAAGAACCCTTAAGGACCACTACGGCATTATTCTCAGCAGAGAATGAAGATGCCGCTTCAGCGCCTTTTTCTGCAACTTCGGATTTTGAAAGGCCCGTAAGTCTTGCAAACTCACCCGGATGCGGGGTGATGACCGCCGGAACAGATCTTGCCCTGAGTCTTTCCTTAAATCTTGCAAGGACATCTGCCTTGTCTGTAAATGCACCTGCATCAAGCACAAGATGTTCTGACTTCTCGATAAACAAAGCAGTAAGCGCTTCCATGTCTTTGTAATCTCCGGGCATGCCGGGACCGAGCAGAGCAGAATCAGCATTCTTTAAGAGCGCCGATGCCTTTCGTAACAGTCCGGATGTTTCATCCGGCCTTGCTTCAAGAAGCGCGCACGGTTCATTGAACCTTATTGCATCAAGCGTCTTCTCATCAGAGAATACTTTTACAAGACCTGCGCCGGATCTTAAAGCGGATCCTGCCGCCATAACGGCTGCACCGGTCATGTATTCAGAACCCGCACAGATAAGCACGGTGCCGAACGTGTTCTTGTGTCCGATCTCCGGTCTTTGAGGTTCAAAACCGGATATCAGTTCCCTGTCTATTCTTAAGATCTCAGCCATTTTTCTCCAAATCCCTGTTAGGAACGAGATCTTCGTTGCGGATAGTCTTAATGGAATTGATATCGAACGGAGTCTCCTGATATACGTAGTAGTTGAGCCAGTTGGTATACATCAATGTCGCTGATGACCTCCACTTAAGCAAAGGCCCTTTAGCAGGATCGTCATCGATATAATAGTTCTTCGGAAGATCGACATCGGCAAGACCGGCCTTCAGATCTCTCTGATACTCCTTATCAAGTGTATCCCTGTCGTACTCGGAATGGCCCGTGATAAAGAACTGTCTTCCGTGAAGATCCGATATGGCATAGATTCCGCACTCTTCAGATTCCGAGAGGATCCTTAAGTCGGTCCTCTTCTCGACATCCTCACGTCTTACTTCCGTATAACGTGAATGAGGAACATAGAATATGTCATCAAAGCCCCTGAAGAGCTTTACGGGTCTTGACCATGTCATCGAATGCTCGAAAACACCGAAGACCTTCTTGTCTAATACGATCTTCGGAATGCCGTAATGGTAGTAAAGTCCCGCAAAAGCACCCCAGCACAGATGCAGAGTCGAGTAGACATGCGTCTTGCTCCACTCCATTATCTCAACGAGTTCCGGCCAGTAATCGACTTCTTCGAAGGGGAGCTTCTCGATCGGAGCGCCCGTGATTATCATGCCGTCGAAAAATTCATTCTCGATCTCCGGAAATGTCCTGTAGTACTTGATGAGGTGTTCTGCAGGTGTATGTGTGGACTGATGTGTTCTGGTAAACAGAAGCTCGATGTCGACCTGGATAGGCGAATTTGACAGAGCCCTTAAAAGCTGGGTCTCCGTCACCGCCTTGTCGGGCATCAGGTTGAGGATGACGATCCTGATCGGACGGATGTCCTGAGACAGGGCACGGTTTTCCTCCATAACGAAGATTCTTTCCTGTTCAAGGATATGCCTTGCCGGAAGATTGTCTGCTATTCTGATAGGCATTATATGCCTCCTTCTATTCTATATGCTCAGTGTTCGTCGCCGATGAATTCGTTGAGAATGGATTCGGCAGGAACCTGTTCGGGGCTGATCACCGGGATCTTGCCCAGGTGCCCCATAAGTTTATTTGCTTTGACAAGTGCTGCGGAAAGATCAGCAAAGGATTTGCCTGTAGGTGATTTTTCCATAAAGACGCTGGGTTCGATCGAGCCCTTCTCAACCTTTTCGAGCGCTTCCTCAATATCCTGCATGGCCATCGGAGCGACAATAAGGCTCTCGTATGCGAGGAAAGAGTTGACGTGATAGTCAGCTGCCGTAAGATATTCTTCGTAGTACTTATCTTCGGACTTCTGGATCATAGGCCAGTAGTCAATAGTTGCAAGTGCATGGGCGCTTCTGTGGCGGTAATCCCTGATTATCCTTCTAAGGAGCCTTATCTCATTGCTGTCCATGAGCTTCGAGTCACAGTAAACATTGCCGTAGGGCATTATGAACACCTTGGAACACTTATCGGCGGGACATTCGCCTGAGATCTTCGGGGATAATCCGTGAAGACCTTCGACGACCAGAACACCGTCATCTCCAAGACAGATGGCATTCGAAGGATCACCCTCCATCTGGACTCTCACATTGAAATCAAAGAACGGCGGAATAACCGTCTCACCGTCAAGGAGAGCCTTTATGTCGCGCTGTATCCTTGCGACATCAAGTGCATCTATTGTCTCAAAATCAGGTCTTCCGTCCTTGTCGCATTTTACGTCCCTGATGTTGTAGTAATCATCAAGAGATAAGTGGACTGCCTTTCTGCCCCTCTGGTTGATGGTATTAGACAGTCTTAATGTAAATGTGGTCTTGCCCGATGAGGTAGGACCGGAAACGAATATGGCCCTTTTATTTGTATCGGAACATATCTCGTCACAGATAGCATCTATCCTTCCGACAAAGCCGTTCTCAGATTCTGCGATAAAACGCGGAAGCCTCACAGCGCCGAGGGATTCCTCGAGCTCTTCAACCGTTATGTCGATTCTGTCTCTAAGCTCTGCCATATTGTCTCCTTTGAAACCGGATTACTTCCTTTGAGGGAAGAATCTCTTAATGACCAGTGTATTCACGATCCAGTCCCATACATACTGCAGAAGCTTTACTGCAAGGTAGATAAGACTCGGAATGATTATTGCCGCCAAAGCGTAAAGCAATATGGTTCCTACAACATGCACACCGCCGGCAAGAACTCCGACTACAGTTGAGAACGAACCCATGCTTGCCTGGAATTTCTCAGTATATTTCTCAAGCGTTGCATTGAGATAACTTATGAGAAAATCCTGAAGATCATCAACCTTTACCGACAATCTCGGAAGGAGGAGACTTACTGTATAGCTGACGATCAGATATGATTTGAAAATCTTCTCCGCTAAAATGAATATCTTGCCCCACCAGGGCATTCGGTAATACCTGAAACAGATAAAGGGATTTGCAAGGAACAACAGTGTGAAGACAGCAATATGGATAGGTCCGATATTGCCGAATCCCAAAAGCCCCCTGCCGAGAACGTAGATATAGAGGATTATCGCATCAACAAATAGTCCATAGAGAATAAATAAACCGAAATGTTTACGGTTCTCATAGTCTGTATCGCTCCACAGTCTGCCGAGCAAAAGTCCTTCCAGATAATCCAAAATGTCACTCCTTGTTTCCCGTAATACCCGAAGCGGACTTCGGGCATATTAATGAATTTTATCACATTCGGACGAACGTTACTATAAATAATAAAAAGCAGGCCCCACGCCTGCCACCTCAAAAATCTTTGTCAGAGAAATTGCTCTATCTTAACGTAAAACTGCACCCTGTAGTCTGCTCGATCAAATACCTGAGATTCTTCCATTTCTTCGGGAAATGCTGCTCTGCTCCCGACTTAAGACGTGTCTTGTCTTTGAATTCCACCTTTATCGACCACTCACCCGGGATAATGGTCTTATCACCGTATTCATCTGTCAGACCCTTGTTATAACCTTCCATCCATTCGAGCATTCCCGAAGCAGGAAGCTTCTCGTTAATAAGCGCACTGTTTGCATCGCTTATAGCTCTCGTGAAATTGTTGTTCCACATATAATTGTCGCGCCAGGAAATAACCTTACGTCCAAAGTCATACTTCACCGCATATCCCTCGTTTGCAAAGTCCCTTATCTCGACTTCCAAAACAGTTATAGCTCCGTATGCCTTCTTAAAGTCCATTATTGCTCCTTACTCAACCGCGATTCCGAAGATGCTTCCGGATGTTGTACCTACTACAAGCATTCCTTCGTACACGACAGGAGAAGCCTCGATACAGATCTTTGATGAGGTCTCGCTTGATTTGCCGAGATTCCTCTTGGTCTGTATGTAAGTTATTCTCCTCTCCTTCGGGTCGACTCCTGATTCTGCATTTATCATGTGCACCTGACCTATAGAGTCGCAGATGATGATATATGCGTTCCCCTCCGAATCGTAGAAATCAACGGGCGAGCTGTATGAATAGATGTTCATATTATATTCCCAAACCATAGTGCCTAAATCCTTGTCATATGCAACAACTTTATTGCCGCTTGCAAGGCCGTTAGTCATACTAAATGAGAATATTACAAGGTTGGATATCTTTCCTTTGCCCATGATCGGGTTGCCGAAGCATCCGCCGCTCTGGTCTGAATCTGAGGATTCTCCGTTGAATGTGTAGCATGCTTCGGACGTCTGCCAGACTTCCTCACCTGTAAGTCCGTTTATCTTATAGATATATGCCGCACCGCAGTATTCGCCTGTTCCGCCCTGGTTATCGACCTCGGTGCCGATATAGACATACGGCACACCGTTCTCCTCATTGATCAGCGGTGTAATATCGGAATCGTCCTTCAGGACCTTTGTCCATACCATCTCGAAGGTATTAAGATCAAGGCAGCAAAGATTCATGGTGTTGTCCATGAAGTAACCGTAATTGCCGTATACGGCTATGGAACTCTCGACTCCCATGTGTGATCCTACATTGTCCTCGAAAATATACTTATATCCGGTGACAGAGGGCGATATCGTTATCGTGCCGCCTGTGAAAGAACTGTTGAGATCGAATGTGTAGATAATACCGTTCTCGCATGGCCAGATAAGCGTATCCGACTCGCCGTTTATGATCGGCGAGGAATCAAATGCATCCCAGTTGCTCCTGTAAGCGCCGTCATCGGAGCCATCGTAGGAATACAAAAGGGTTCCGTCGATAAGAGAGTATATATACATACCGAAGTTACTGCCTTTGGTATTGTTGTTGTCCGTCTGACCGACATAGAGAAGCGGATAGCCTCTCGGATCGATGGCAGGTGTGCCCTTGATAGAGCACCCGACATTGATCGGATCTCTGGTCTGCTCACCGTTCTGAAGATTGAAGAAATAAATCTTTCCGTCCAGAGCAGCGACGATTACTTCCGTAAGTGTCTGCTGCTGCTTTGCGGTATCGTGCATATTCATGCTCTGGCGGAGTTCTGCAGGCCATTCGACGATCAGCGGCTGGCCCGTCCACCTTACACCTGACCACTCAAAGTTCATGGTCGAAGACAGAAGCTTTCCTACACCTGCAAATTCCCATCTCTGTGTAAGTGCGCCTCTGTAAAGATTCGTGTAGCCGAATGAAGCACAGTTCCTGAAGTTATTTCCCCTGTATGTGAATATTCCGGGGATCGATCCGTAGAATACGGGATCTGTCATGTAGATAGGCTTCTCCCTGCTGAATTCACCTTCAACGACGTTACCGTCATGCATGATAGTCTCGTTGATATGGCGGGCTGAGGGATTGCATTCGGGAACTACAGAAAGATCTTTATTAATATTTATCGAAGCAAGAGCCGGATAAAGGATCGGGTTCTGGTAATCGGCAAGCGGCGGGATCGGTGAAGGTGAAGGCGAAGCCACGGAAATATAGCCTGACTGGTCTGTCGTATCGATATTGGCCAGAGTCTCCCTCGTCGTGGCTTTCTTGAAGTACACGGCTGCAAGGACTCCCGTAAGACAAACAAACAGAAGAGTTATTACGACAACAAGCGTCATGTTGCCGTCGTTAGGATCTCTGGACGGCCTGTAAAAGGTGTTATCGGGTTCGATGTACTGGTCCCCGCGCTTCATGATTCCCCTCGTCTTTGTTCCTTTCCCAAAAAGTTAACGCCTATTGTAACACGCCTGTAATTTTATCTCAAACTACAGACGCATTTATGTCCGAAAAACCGCAGTAAAATAAAGATAATTTGAGATTTCACCCGAGATCTTTGGCGAATTCGGCAATCTTATCCAGGCGGTGTCTCATGCCTGATTTGCCGATCGGCGGATCCATCATCTTCCCCAGCTCAGCAAGTGAAGCTCCGGGATTTTCCATGTGAGCCTTTGCCGCCTCCCTTAATTCCGGAGAGAGTTTTCCCGCCATTCCTGACTCCATGACCTTTGTGATGAGCTCATTTCTGGCGGCAGCAGCCTCGGCAAGGCGTTTGGTGTTTCCCTTATCGCAGTTAACGGCTCTTATAACCTTACTGTTAATATCCTTGCCGGCACGGATATTCTCAAATTCCATCATCCCCGTCGGACTTCCTATGTATCCGAGAAAATCAGAGACATCATCACCGTTCTTGAAATAAACGGCAGTATTTCCGCCCCTCTCTTTCTTTATATGGTGTATAGATAAAACATTAAGAGCAGAAGCTATAAGAGATGCGGCTTCCGGACCCGGCAAAAGGAATTCGATACGGTAATTCTTTAAAGGATCCGAGCAGTATCCGGTGCTCCAGAAGGCACCTCTTAAGATACGTCTGGCATCCTCATTGGTAAGTTTGCCGTTCATGGCATTTTGAAAGAGCACCTGACAGTTGTTCCAAAGGTCAGACGAAGCGATATTATTTATCTTTATCTTTCCTTTAGAATAACTGCTCTTTATTCCCTCCATCTCGAGAAGCTGCAGTATCAGTTCCGACAGCCTTTCAGGGATCTTCAGTTCATCAGAGGGTTTGGCAATATCCGCGCATGAACTCAGCAAGAGCCCGCAAAGGGCTGTCCTTCTCTGGACAGGCTTTTTGACAGCTTTGGTCGCTGTCTCGATCTTAACTTTGACAGAGAAGCTGTCCTCCATCAGAATTCATCCGCCTTCTTTGTATATCTGTGAGGTTCCTTGTCGACATCCCTGTGGGAGATGATGCATTTGATGCCGTATTCTCTTAATTTCTGGGTAAGAACTTCGGTACAGTATACCGATCTGTGTCTTCCGCCCGTGCAGCCTAAACCGATATGAACACTTCCCTTTCCTTCCTTCATGAAGTACGGGATAGTGTATTCAAGAAGCTCTGCGGTTTTCTTTATAAAAGCACCTGTCTCCTCAAATCCTTCAAGATATTCCTTCACCTCTTTGTCCTTACCCGTAAGGTTTCTGAGCTCGGGTATGTAGAAAGGATTCGGAAGGAACCTTGCATCGAAGATATAGTCACAGTCGACCGGCAGACCGTATTTGAAGCCGAAGGACTCAACGATGACCAGTATCGACTGATCGTCATCATGCTCTATTATCTTGCCTATGTTCTTGCAAAGCTCGGTATCCGTCATCTGCGATGTATCGATTACGACTGTCGCTATCTCCCTTATATCCCTCAGCATTTCTCGCTCTTCGGCGATCGCGGACGTGAGAGATCCTGTCTTGCTTGCAAGAGGGTGTTTTCTTCTTGTCTGCTGGTATCTGCTGATAAGTGAGGAATCCGATGCCTCAAGGAAAATCACCTTATAAGGGCAGCCTACTTCCTCGTCGATCATTGCAAGAGCTTCATCAAAACCATCAAGGTATTCCTGTGATCTTATATCGACCACAAACGCAAGCTTCGGCGCGGAGAATCCCTCTCCGTTCCTTCCCCTGTAGAAACTCTTTACAAGGTCAGGCAGTACATAAGGCGGCACATTATCCATGCAGAAATATCCGCAGTCTTCAAGATATCTTACAGCCGCACTCTTTCCGGCTCCGCTCATTCCCGTAAGAAACAGTATCTCCATAATTTATCCCCCGAAATTCCCTATTAATCTGACTTCTCTTTCAAGTCGTACGCCCGAGTTCTCGAAAACCTTATCCGACACATAATCCATCAGCCTTTTTATGTCAGAAGCATTCGCCCTGCCGCCGTTATTCACGACAAAACCCGCATGCTTCGGCGATACCTGGGCACCTGAATCGTCAAGCGCAAATCCCTTAAGTCCGGCCTCCTCAATGAGTCTGGCCGCAAAATAGCCTTCCGGTCTCTTGAATGTGGATCCCGCAGAAGGCACATCAAGAGGCTGGCTTGTTGTCCTTCTAACGCGGAGGTCTTCGACCAGCGCGGTTATCTCGTCTTTATTTCCTTTGGAAAGCACTGCCTCAAATCCCAGAATAACAGCAGTCTTCCCTTCAGAATCCAGTCTTTCAAAAAGACTCTTTCTGTATCCGAATTCACATAGACCGTTATCTATATTTTGAACTGCGGTCCCGTCCCAGCAGCTTACGCTCTTGATTAGATCTGATATCTGTCCTCCGTAAGCTCCGGCATTCATGAATACCGCGCCTCCGCATGAACCGGGGATCCCGCAGGCAAACTCGGCACCTGTAAGCGAGAGTTCTGCGCAGTAGGATCCGAATCTTGCGAAGGGAAGTCCGGCACCTGCAGATACAATTACTTTTCCGTCATCTGTCTCTTCAGAGGAAAGATCACTCATGTTCCTGCCTATCCTTATGACAAGACCGTTAAAACCCTCATCCGAGATAAGACAGTTGGATCCGTTGCCGAGGACGAACACATCCAGGTTCATCTCCCCTGCCCACTTGAAAAGCGATGCCACTTCATCAGCATTTGAGGGCTCTGCAAAATATCTCGCCGGACCGCCGCATCGGAAGGTTGAATATCCCGCAAGCGGGACATTTTCGAGAATACTGATATCAGCCATCTAAAGACTTACCCGGGAAGACTCTCGATACAAGATCCTGTGCGGCATTATAGCCCATCTTCTTGACTCTGTAGTTAATGGCTGCAGCTTCGACAATTATCGCAAGGTTACGTCCGGGTCCTACAGGAATGGTAACTGAAGGCACCTTTATTCCGAGGATGTCTGTCGTCTCTTCTGTAAGGCCTAATCTGTCGTATGTCTTCTTCTCATCCCAGAGTTCGAGATTGATTACGAAGTCGATATTCTCCTGCTGCTTAACAGCGGATACACCGTAGAGTTCCTTAACGTCCAGGATACCGATACCGCGGATCTCGATAAGGTGCTTGATAACATCCGGTGCACGACCGAGAAGTGTCGTCTCGGACACTTTGCGGATCTCGATCTGGTCATCGGCAATAAGTCTGTGTCCTCTCTTTACGATCTCCAGAGCAGTCTCTGATTTACCTACGCCGGACTCGCCCAGGATCAGGATACCTTCACCGTTTACTTCAACAAGAACGCCGTGCATGGATACACGCGGAGCAAGCTCCATCTTGAGGTACTTAACAAGCTCGGACGAGAAGTCTGATGTGGCCTGAGATGTCCTCAATACAGGTGTCTGATACTTTCTTGCTGCGTCAAGTATCTCCTTATGCACCTTATGGTCACGCGTAACGATAAGTGCAGGGATGTTCTTCTCAAAAAGAGCCGATACCGACTTCGCCCTCTCTTCCGTAGAGAGGTTATCAAGGTAAGCGTGCTCCATGTTGCCGATCATCTGGATTCGGTCAGGACCGAAGTGATCGTAATAACCTGCAAGCTGCAGGCCGGGTCTCGTGACATCGGCTACGCAGATCCTTCTTGATTCAATATCACCTGAATCGTAAACGACCTCTAAGTTATAGGCTTTTACGATCTCTGATAAAAAGACGCTCGAGAAAGGCATTTTTCTATTACCTCCGGATTAATCCCCTTAGAAGCTGATCTCAACCTGATGTGTCTTGCCGTCTGTTGCAACAGGAAGAAGTGTGCCATCTACTGCCGCGCCGTCAAGAGAGACCTTAATGCCGTCCTGTGCACGGATAAAGCCTTCAGGCTTAGTGATGTGGATATCATAAGTTGTTCCGCAGACGGAGACCTTAACATCAAGCTTTCTGTCGGTCTGTCTGAGGATAGGCTCTACTCTTAAACCATCGCTTGTGAACTCAACGCCGAAGCACTGGAAGAGTGAGAGCAGGAGCCATGTGGAAGTACCGGAAAGTGTAGGTCCGATATTCTCGCCCGTCTGACTATTGTTGTACTGTGTACACCATCTGGGGTTGCCGCATGTGGCAAAAGGTGTCTTGAGTGTAGCATAAGGCAGGATCTTATCGATGATCCAGTAAGCAGTATCAGCAAGTCTGGAAGCCAGTGCCTCATCCTTAACAGTCTTTGCGGCACCGAGCATAGCTGAGCATGCCATCATGTTGGCGTGCTTGAATACACCGCCGTTCTCACGGTCACCCGGGAAGTAGAGTGCTACGTCGATCTTCGGAGCGATCCTCGGATAATCAACCGTAGAGCAGAGTCTGAAGCCGTACGGTGTCTTCAGATATTTATCAAGTGAATCGAGCATAATGCTGATCTCCTCCTCAGATGCAACGCCTGCCAGGAGTGACCAGGAGAAGCTGTTGAGGAAATATGTGCCGGGATGACCCTCTTCAACTGCGAGTCCGTCGCCCTTTGCACCGAGATAAGAGACGTCTGTCATGTCTTTTCTGTTGAAGAGCACTCTGCAATAGAAGTCATCCTTCCAGCAGTACTGTCTGAGGTTAGCTGCGAGCTTGTCTGAAAGCTGCTTCATATCATCTGCAGCAGAGTCTCCGGTCTTTCTGAACATTGTCTCTGCAGCATCCAAAGCAACCTTTAGAAGGAACCCGTTCATTACGGACTCTGAGAATTCGGAATCGAAAGGAACCTCACCGTAAGCCTTGCCTGATTCGGCGAGCTGCTCTTTGTATGCTTCAATCTTATCTTTACCGGAAATGCAGTCCGGATCGACTCTTAAGCAGTCATTCCAGTCAGCGCGGTCGATAAGCGGAATACCATGCTTGCCCAAAGAGACCCTGCCGCTGTACATAAGGATAGCCTTGATCGTATCCTTAAGCTTTCTCTTAACACCGGCATCGGCTCTTCTTTTCTTTGTGCCTGCCATGACGAACTCCTCTTCGAGGATTGCATAATCGTCCGTAAGGCCAAGATATCTGTCTAATGCCTGCAAGAGCCAGAGACCGTCATCTGACCACCAGCCGGGTTCTTTTCCAAGCCAGTAGAAGTTATGGTTTGTAAACCCGTCTTCGTAAACGTTCTCGATCCATCCTGCGAGCATCGTCTTTACGAATTCCGTATTGCCCATTCCTGCGAAATAATACATGGAAGCGAAGATGTCCTGGATCTCTCTGAAGCCGATCTCACGGTAGCCCTTCTGTGTCCAGTCCAAAGATCTGGATACGAATGTCTGATAGAAGACCTGGAAAGGAAGGTTGTTGTTTACATAAGCTTCGAAGTTTTTATCCTCGTGCTCGATCTTCATGTAGTTTGCATACTTGCCTGTGAAGTCGATAACGTCCTGAAGGTCTCTTGCAAGATTAGCGGGATCCTTGATGTAGTTCGCAACTGCCTCTGCCTCTTCAGCAGGTGTCTTGTCAACTACAAAGTTATCATTTGCGCAGTTTGAAGAAAGACATGTGATGTTGTCAACACGGACAGAGCCGTTTGCCTTGACCGTAAACGGTGTGGATGTCGCAAAGAATCCGGGACCTTTTCTTGAGGGTCTTGAAGCCAAAGGATATATGAATTCCGGCTTCTGGAGACTTCCCGAACCTACAAAGTCAGCATATCTTACGCTGTACTGGTCAGGGAAGAAATTGCCGTCATCAGTATGGACAACAGTCTCGTTGAAACTTATGTCAAACTTGATCCACTTGGGGTTGGGGTCAGTGCTTACGGCGCGGATCTCATTATCTTCGTTGAAGAAAACATTGGACTCTGAAATAACAGTCGTAAAGATGACATCCTCCGAGAGCGCGTGTGTCGCCCTTGTTCCGAACATGCCTGTGCAGACAACTCTCAGATCCTTATCCTCTGAAGTAATATTCTCGATATCGATCAACTGGGCTTCGCTTGCAACCGGAAGGCCCTCTCTCTGGGGAACTATAAAGATCGTTCTCTTGATGTTAAGACCACACTCAAGTTCGTAGCTGATCGTCGTTCTGTTCTGTGAATGTACCGTACGGATCTTCTTAAGTCCATCGGCAACTGCCGCACCTGACCAAAAGATCTGCTTGCCGTTCTCGAGGAGGTAGAACTGGCGGTTAGCAGGGAATCCGTTCTCTTCGGGGAGATAATCCCATCTTGTCGCGAGAACCTGTGTGTCGGCATGTGATCTGAAAGATCCGCCGCCCATTGCATCTACCGCACTCTTAGGTGTTGACTGCAGAGGATAGTCAAATCCGATACGGTTGCCGATCAGCATATTTGTATAATAGTGAGGTCCGGGTGAAGGTGTGGAAGGGTCGAAAGTGAGTTCGCCCTTATCGTTGAGCTCACCGCCCCAGGATTCAGTGCTGCCGATAAGCTCTGCGCATCTGTCAATAACCTTACCGTCAAAGGATGCTTCGGAAACTGTACCGGCTTTCTCAGTCAAAGCCTTAATGCCGTCATCACTCTTGATGAGGAGGATGCTCGATCCTTCGCTGAAGGTCTTTGTGAACGGCTCGAAAATAACATCGTCTGAAGCAAGGATGTTAACTGCCATGCTGTCGAACTTCAAACCGGAAACACCAAGAACTACAGGCTCTTTGCCAAAACTGACATACTGTGCGGAGATGCCGCCCTTAACATTGTCATCACCGAATTTCTTCAGCAAAAGCGCCTTGGCAGGACATCTTTCTCCTCTAGCCTTCTCACCGATGTAACCCATATTAATCCTCCACGTGAAATAAAAATAATATGCTGATTATAGCAAGAAACCCCGCACTTCAAAAGTGAATTGCGGGGTTTTGACGAATAATTGACTTAAATACCCAATAACGGATATATGTCCTTAGCCGAGAACGGCTTCGACTGTGTGTGTCCGGCCGTCGCCTGCTACGGGAACGATGCATCCGTCGATCTCATTGCCGTCTACAACAAGCTTCTTAACGCCTTTGCAAACGTGATCAGGGTTCTTGATCGTGATCTCGTAGATGTCGCCCCTGAACTTACGCTCAACGGTAAATCCGTCCCATGCGGAAGGGATTGAAGGATCGACTCTCAGACCGTCAAATTCAGGCTTGATGCCGAGGATGTACTGTGAGATTGCAACCATGTTCCATGCAGCAGTACCCGTAAGCCAGGAGTTCTTGCCCTGACCGAAGTTCTTTGCATCCTTGCCGCCGATCATCTGACCGTAAACATAAGGTTCAGTCTTGTGGATATCTGATGTCTCCTCAGTGAAAGCAGGAGCGATCTTTGAGTAGTACTCGAACGCCTTCTCTCCTCTGCCCGCATAAGCTTCTGCACAGATGATCCATGCGTTGTTGTGTGTGAAGATACCTGCATTCTCCTTGTATCCGCCCGGATATGTGGAGATCTCGCCGTACTGGATATAGTACTTAGTGAAAGCGGGGTTGTTGAGGACAAGACCGTACTCACAGTTAAGATATTTATCGATGGAGTTAAGTGTCTTGATGTCAGCTCCTACATCCTTTCCGATCTCGGACATAACAGCGAATCCCTGGGGTTCGATAAAGATCTTACCCTCTTCGCACTCGCTTGAGCCCATCTTCTCGCCGTTTGCGTCATAAGCTCTTAAGAACCACTCGCCGTCGAAAGCAGACTCCATCGTGTTCTTCTTCATCTTGTCGATCTCAGCCTGTGCCTTAGCTGCCTCATCAGCCTTGCCGAGATGCTCTAAGATACCGACATAAGCAGGACCTGTGTATGTGAAGAGCGCTGCAACGAATACAGACTCTGCAATCTTTGAATATCCGCCCTCTGCCTTGAACTTGGGATTGGTGTATGTCTGGAAAGATTCACCGGGTGTGTCGGAGAAGCATGACAGGTTGATGCAGTCATTCCAGTCGGCACGCATTGCAAGAGGCAGTCCGTGAGGTCCGAGGTTATTTACGATGTGATAGAACGATACGTTCAGGTGGTCGAGCATTGTGTGCTTGCCTTCCGGATCGTCATCGAAAGGAACATTGGCATCGAGGATACCCCAGTCGCCTGTCTCCTTGATATAAGCTGCAACGGAAAGGATCATCCAGAGCGGGTCATCTGAGAAGTCTCCGCCGATGTCAGCGTTGCCCTTCTTTGTAAGAGGCTGATACTGGTGATAGCATCCGCCGTCTGAAAGCTGTGTTGAAGCGATGTCGATAAGTCTTGCTCTTGCACGGTCAGGGATCTGGTGTACAAATCCGAGGATATCCTGGTTGGAATCTCTGAAGCCCATGCCTCTTCCGATTCCGGACTCGAAGTAGGAAGCGGAACGTGAAAGGTTGAATGTAACCATGCACTGATACTGGTTCCAGATGTTGACCATACGGTTGACCTTGTCATCAGGCGTATCGACTTTGTAGATCGAGAGGAGGTTGTCCCATGTTGTGCGGAGTTCCTCAAGTCCTTTGGCAACCTTTTCGGGTGTGTTGAACTTGTCGATCATGGCATATGCCTTCTCCTTGTTGAGGACCCACTGTTCTCTTGTAAGAAGGTTTGCAGGCTTTTCTGCTGCGAACTTTTTGTCCTGCGGGTTCTCGGCATATCCTAGGATATAGATCAATATCTTGCTCTCACCGGGTGCAAGAGTGATCTTCTTGTAGTGTGAAGCGATCGGAGACCAGCCGTCAGCAAAGGAGTTTGAAGCCTTGCCTGCCTTGACTGTCTCAGGGTTGTCCCAGCCGTTATAGATACTTCCGAGGAAAGCGTCACGGTCTGTGTCATAACCGTCGATATCGTCATTTACTGTATAGAAAGCGTAGTGATTACGTCTGTCTCTGTATTCAGTTACGTGATAGATAGTAGATCCTTCGATCTCAACACGGCCTGTCGAGAAGTTTCTCTGGAAGTTTGTGCAGTCATCCTGCGCATCCCAAAGGCACCACTCTGCCATCGAAAAGAGCGCGAATTCCTTTGCTTCGGCACTCTCGTTCGTGAGAACGACCTGCTGTACCTCACCATCGTAATTCTGAGGAACGAAGAAAGTTACTTCGGCCTTAAGACCGTTCTTCTTGCCTTCGATGATGGTGTAGCCCATGCCGTGACGGCATTCATATTCATCGAGTTCAGTCTTTACCGGAGACCAGCCGGGATTCCAGACAGTGCCGTTGTCATTGATGTAGAAATAACGGCCGCCCATATCAAGAGGTACATTGTTATAACGGTAACGGGTAATTCTTCTGAGCCTTGCATCCATATAGAAGCTGTAGCCGCCGGCTGTGTTTGATATCAGTGAGAAAAAGCCCTGGTTGCCCAGATAATTGATCCAAGGATAAGGTGTTTTGGGGGTGTTGATAACGTATTCTTTTCTTGAGTCATCGAAATGCCCGAATTTCATATTTCTTGCCTCCGTACTGAAAAATTATAAGTACTCAAAAAATGCCTGAAAGCACCTAATTATCTTACACTATCCGAAAATCGATTTAAACAAACCAAATATGAACTTTCTATGTTTTATATCTTAATTTTGTTAGACTTTACCGATTATCTCCTGCTCTCCTAAGAACGCCTTGAGAGCTTCTCTTACTGACTGTCTGCCGCCCGTTTTTGTCCGGCTTTTCTTTGCTTTGGATATTTATCAATATTATTGCTTTTTGCCCGTTAAGCCTGACGCGTTTTTTGAGGATTCAACCTTTTCGAGCAATATAAAAACTGTCCCAAAACAGATAACGCTTTGAGACAGTTTTTGTAAGTTCATGTTAACGTCCGGATAAAGACTACTCGATAAGACCCTTCTCACTCAGCTGATCCTCAAGGGCATCCTTCGCGTCTTTTACAGACTCAAAAGAACCCTCGCAGTAAGGACCTACAACCGAGTTAAATGCCTTGTTGTAACTATCCTCATCGACCACAACGACTGATGCATCGGCTTTCATTGCCGCATCGAGAAGCACAGGATAAGGATTCTGACCTCCGAGCCACTCGAGAGCGAACTTGTCATCAGCGGCTGCAGATGTCATGAGCTTAATGTTGTTAACGAACTCGCCGTTGTTAACCATATCCTTAAGGTTGTCCTCATTGATGCAGACAGCTCTGATGACGTCTGCGGATGTAGCCTTCTTGTCGCAGTACTTGGATGCCATTACCCATGCGCCGCCGTTGTAATAGCTTGCAGGTGCAGTTGTGATTCCCCAGTCGCCCGCCGTAGGATTTACGGTTGTTCCCTCACCGGGATTAAGAGCGAGCTCGTATCTTGCGAACTGGAGTGAACCCCAGTAAGAGACTACGGATTTGTCGGACATCTTATCCTTCCAGGAGTCTGACCACTGCTCGGCACGGAATGTCAGATCCTCATCGTAGAGCTTCTTTGCGTAGTCAAAATACTCCTCGATCGTAGGATCAACATTGAACTGTCCGTCAAAGATCCAGCCCGACTCACGTGTGCTCAGATAAGCGTTATATGTCTCTGTGTAGCCGCCGATGAGCTTTACTTCGCCCTCGGATGCTTCGCTGACTTTCCTTGCGGATTCGAGAACTGCATCCCATGTTGCAAAACAGGAAGCAAGCTCGCTGGGATCCTGTGTTCCGAGATACTGTTCGGCAACGGATCTCTCATAGAAGACACCGCAGGGGCAGGCTTTCCACGTAAGACCCTTGATGACACTGTTGTCATCGCTTGCAAATCTGAGTGTGTAATCAAACATATTGGTGCACTCAGAGTAATCGATACCGAGATCGTTTATTGCGATCGTGTTGTCAGATGCAAGATATTTCCTGGCATATGCCGCATCGCATACGAAGATGTCAGGTGCCTCGTTGCCGTCAGAAAGAACGGCATCAAGCTTCTCGGTATAAGCACCGTCACTGTTGGAGATCTCAATAAAATCGTAATCGTTTGTCGTGATACCGGCATACTTCTCAGCGAGTCCAATGAACTCGGTGTTATAGCCGTAGATCATGAGCTTCCCATCATCCTCATCAGTAACTTCCGCAACCGTCCTCTCGGTATAGCCCTCAATATCGGGCGGTATCTCCGTCGTCTGAGTTGCAGTAGGAGCTGCTGTAGGTTCAGACTCCTGCGATGATCCGTCGGTATTTACTGTCTGGTTGGGATCAGGCTCATTACAAGCAGTAACGACACCTGCCACCATAGCAGCCGCCAGGATCATGGCAAGCAGCTTTTTAATTTTCATCGTCTTTTTGCCTCACATAAAAATTTTTTGAACATTTACTTCGAAGCATTTTATAACACATTACATTGAAGTTCAATCGCGCTCTATGCAGTTGTTCAAAATGCAAACGGGATTTTTATGCAATTCCGAGAATTTCTTACAATTTATCTCAGGCGAAGAAAAGTGAGGCTCCGTAGCGGTTGAAGAAATCGGCATATTCATTCATATCCATCGATACGCTGTAAACTTCTCCGTCAACGATGCCGTAAACCGTTGAGATCGAACTTCCGTTCTCTGCTACCGTGGGGGCAACATATACAGCTTCATACTCATCTGCCTGAGGAACGGGTTTTTCAAGGATAGCTGCAGCTTCAGCTTCATCAGCCGCTCTTGCAGCCTCGCCCGCTCTCTGGGATTTAAGTGAGTTCTCAAGGACAGCTCTTATAACGCCGTCAAATGATCTTGCATCTCTGGCGATGGCTGCGAAAGTAACATACTGGCCTGAGAGCATATCAAAGCTTGCAAAGTCGATGACAGTTGCATCAGAATCGCCCTTGCCTCCTGTTACGTCATATCTCATAAGCAAAGAAAGAACACGGCCGTTGCTCAAATATCCGATATCGACATTAACTGCATAAGGTTCTTCCACAACACCCGTAAGAGTGTATTCGGCTTTTGCCTTTGCCGTCATTCTTGTATAAGCGCCTTCAGCCTCTGCATAGAACCCGTCTACGACAATATTGATAGCATCTCTTATGCTTTCGGAAGAAGCGTCGGTAACAACTGCTCTTTTTCCTGCGAATGTCGCGAAAACGACCTGATCGTCTTCTTCAGAATGCATGCTTTCTTCGAAAGATTCTGTCGTAACCTCGAAGTTCCCGGAGAATGAAAGAATCTCTGTTGTGTATTCTGAGAAATCAACACGCTGGGGATTCGGTGTAGGCGTGATAGTCGGAGTGGCAGTAGGAACAGGTGTCGGTGTAGCTTCCGTCTCGGAAGGCTTGGTGACCTCTGTAGATTCCTCTGTCTTTTCGGTAATAACAGTATCAGACTCTGACTCTGTCTCTTCTTCGGATTCAGAGATAAAAACGTTGCCGAGATCGGATATTCCTTCACTCAGTTTATCGGTATCGATACTGCAGGCGGCAAGGACCGTCGTCACCATGACTGCGGAGATCACCAGTGCCGTGATTTTATTCCCTTCCATTTTCTTCATTTGAATTACCTCCCATACTGAATGTTGAAGTAAATGTCTAAAGTTTTATCTTTTCCCTTAACAGGCATTATATGCCTGCCAATAATCATTATACCGTACTTGAAGCTTATTCCGGCAAAACTATCTTTCTGCTGTCAAGAGCTGTGGAGAATACAAGCCCCTTGGCAGAAGATGATCTTCTGATGAGGATCATGCCGTCAGGACTTGCAAGAAGAGCCAGCGCGGTCGCTGAATCCGGCTTTTTCCCGGGACTGAATGTCATCTCAAGCGGCACCACTGTTTTGGCAATACGGTCCGAGTCAAAAGAAAGGATCTCCGCCTTAAGATCTTCTGCAACAGTTTTTACTATCTCGCTGTCCCTTGCAGTATAAGACGAAGCAATTCTGGCCACTGCCGCAGGATCTATAAGATGATTCTTAAGTGACTGCCTGATGGCAGGACAGCAATAACCCGGATCGGTCTTAACCTTTATCTCGATACCGATACTAAGGCTCTTCGGCACCAGGATCAGATTATTCCTGTCTTCCCCGTCTCCCAGATATGTGCATGTGATGAATACGGAAGGCTCTGTCTTTCCTTCCTTTGAGGCCTGATACTGCCTTATAAAGTCATCCCGCATATCATAAGGATAGATGTGCAGTGAATACGTCATAGGGTCGATCACGGGATCGGCAAACACCACAGGAAGATCTGTATAGACATTGACTTTGCTGCCTGACCTGATCGCGCTGTTGAATCTGTTCAGGGTATCCTCACAATTGACCTTCATGCTGTACTTTGACACAAGATTTTCGAGGTCTCCCGTAAGGCCTTCTTTGCCTTCAAAGGCCGAGAAGCAGAAGGGACCGAGCACCTTTACTATCGCGGAATAAACAGCGTTTACGCCTGCATCGTAAGGTTTGCCCCCGCGTCTTATGACGGCCGCATATCTTTCTTCAGGAGATACCGCGATCACAGGAAGGTTGCGCGTCTTATCCGAGACCGTCTCCTCCATTGATTTGACCGCAGCTTCCAGCGGAAGGATCATTACAATGGCACATTCAGTCTCGCCCTCGGCCAGAACGAAGCTTCCGGTAATGAGTTCGGTGCCGGTGATATATCTGCCGCCGATCTCATTTATGAGCTTTGCGCCGGTCTCAAGTGCCTTAGGTGATTTACCGTAACAAATTACATACATGGATATCTGTTCCGCCTTCCTGTTTTTCTGATATAACATTACCACTCTTATCACTGGTTTTACTGATAAAATTAGTGCAAAAACAGGCGGAGGAACGATAAATGAAGATAGTTATACTTGACGGTTCGGCTGCAAACCCGGGCGACATCACCTGGGGCAGACTTGAAACCCTCGGCGAGGTAACAGCATACGATTACACTTCAAAAGACCAGCTTATCGGAAGAATGCAGGGCGCAGAATGTGCCATAACCAACAAAACAGTCTTTGATGCTGACGTTTTCAGTCAGCTTCCTGACCTCAAATATATTGGCGTTCTTGCAACAGGTTATAATGTCATCGATCTCAAAGCGGCAAAGGAGCACGGAGTTACCGTGACCAATGTTCCCGAATACGCAACATTTGCCACGGCACAGATGACCATGGCACTCCTGCTCGAGCTTACAAACCTTGCAGGTCTGCACTCGGCTTCGGTAATGGCCGGGGAATGGTGCAAAAGCCGTCAGTTCTGCTATTTCAAATCTCCGCTGACTGAACTTGCGGGCAAGACACTTCATATTGTAGGTCTCGGCAAGATCGGCAGACGCGTGGCACAGATGGCGGAAAGCTTCGGCATGACCGTCACCGCCACGCCGCACAACACATCTCTTATCGGCACCACCGAAACAGCCGGTGCTGCAAAAGTCAGGCTCGTAAGCTTCGAAGACGGCGTAAAGAACGCGGATGTCGTATCTCTTCACTGCCCGCTGACAGAAGATACCCGTGAGATCATAAACAGCGATTCCCTGTCTCTTTTCAGGCGCGGTGCTTTCCTCATCAATTGTGCAAGAGGTCCCGTCATAAATGAGGCAGCTGTAAGAGAAGCTTTAGACAGCGGCCTTCTGGGCGGCTATGGCGCTGACGTTGTAAGTGTCGAGCCGATGCTTGAGAACAACCCTCTTTTAGGCGCCCCCAACTGTGTGATCACACCTCACATCGCCTGGACTCCCGTCGAGACAAGAATACGGCTTATAGACGCCGCTGCTGATAATCTTGAGGCTTTCCTTAAGGGCAGTCCTATAAACACGGTCAGATGAAATTTTCCCTAAACACGCCGAGGGCACCCCGTTAAATCGGAATGCCCTCGACATGGAATAAGGGATAGATTAAGAAAATTGTCTATCGTTAAATCGCATACGCTTATCCCCAATACGTATACAGCCTGATTTTAACAAGCATAAGGTCTTTGGTCAAACTATTTTTTTGAGGTTTTTAACTGAATTACAAAACCTGCGGCGCAAAACGCAACCAGCAGTAAGGTTCTGACTAAAGTATAATTAATTCCGATATCTGCGCCGATCACCTTCTGCTCGAACAGTCCGACATATTCGCCCGACGATACGGCTGACCATATGAGCGGCAGCATCACCCCGGATATTATCTTTGCACCGGCATAAGCCGTGAAAAGGCATATGGTCCATTTCTGTGCATAATAGACGATTACTCCGAGCAAAAGACCGGCTATCAGGCCTGCTGCGCATGTAATCACGATCCTCAATACCGGGTTTGCGATCTTGCTGAATAGGAAGCTGAAATCATCATAAAACCAGAAGGCACATACCAGCGTGGTAATGATGATCAGGGCCTTCATATAAAGGGAGAATGCACATATGCCTAACCCCGCCGCAAACAAGACGATAAATATTGTCTTGCCGGAATCACTCCATTTAATCGTATCAGCCGTCAGCTCTATAAGGACCTTGGCAATGATAAAGCCTGCCAAAGCTCCGGCTATGCCGAGACTTAACCTGAAAAGCTTATAGCCCTCAAAACACATAAGGCAGCCCGCTATTGCGGCAAGTATCGTAACTATTATATTAACCAAGTTCCAGTATCTCCTTTACTTCGTCTATCCCGTTAGCTCCGACAAGCCTCACTTTGAGCCTCGCCGAGCCCGCAAGTCCTTTAACATAGTATGGCATAACACTTCGAAATTCTCTTACTGCAACATCTTCGGGAAGATATTTCATCCTTCCCTCCAGTTCTCTCAAAAGCATCAGCTTCCGTTCATTCTCATCAGGAAGTCCGGGCATTTCACGGCCTTCAAGACCTGCCGTAACCTGCTCAAAGATCCACGGATTTCCTCTTGCCGCCCTGCCGATCATGATACCGTCACAGTCTGTCTGTTCAAACATTCTTTTCGCGGAAGGGACATCACATATGTCCCCGTTGGCAAAGAACGGCATTCCGTAATCCCTGACAGCCTCTCTCATTGAGGCTATAGCCTCGTTGGAACTCTCCCCGTGATACATCTGCGGTCTTGTCCTGCCGTGAACACAGAGCATGTCACAACCCGCGTCTGCCAGAGCCTTTGCAAAATCAGGCTTTCCCTTATCTTCAGCATTAAATCCTGTTCTCGTCTTGACTGTAACCGGAACATTTCTGTTAAGACCCGAGACTGCCTTTTTACACGCTCTTACGATGTCCGCTGCCCTGACGGGATCTTCCATAAGAGCACTTCCGGAGCCGGTCTTGACGACTTTAGGCACGGGACATCCCATGTTTATGTCAATTATAGAGACCTCTTTCAGAACAGGAGTGTCCATTATCGTTTCAACAGCTGCCGTAAAGTCATCCGGCTCGCTCCCGAAAAGCTGTATTGCCGTGATACCCTCCTCTTCCGGAGATATCCTCATGTATCTGAGGCTCTTGTCTATGCCGTTAAAACGTATTGATCTTGCACTTACGAGTTCAGTCGGACAATATCCCGCACCCATGCCGTTGCATATGATCCTGAAAGGCAGGCTGCTGATTCCGGCCATTGGTGAGAGCACCACCGGGTTATTGATTTTTATTTCACCGATTTTGACCGATTTCATTAAAACTCCTAAAAACGCATAACCGCGATAATAGATTTTATAACTTTTTCTTGCTTGAAATAATAACAAATCAGGGACAAAATAATATCGTTAAAAGAGGTGCAATATTTATGGACGATTGTCTTGTCTACTTTTTTACCGGTTTTCTGGACAGCGGTAAGACTTCCGTTATCTGTTCCTGGATCGGCGGAGAGAACTTTAAAAACCGCAAGGTTGTTGTTATCAACACCGAAGAAGGTGAAGAAGAATACATTAAAGAGAACTACGAGGGCGCAGATCCCGTAGTTATTAACTGTGATACCGACGATGTCACCCGTGAGATGACGTTCGATATCGAAGCAAAGTATAAACCCGGCGTTATCTTTATCGAGTGGAACGGCTCCGTCTCACCTGCCGAGTTTTTCGAGAAGGTCGACGTGCCTGAACGCTGGGCGCTGGCAGCAGCAGTCGTTGTCATCGACGCTTCGACATACGGCGAATATTTCAAGAATATGCAGACATTCTTCGCCGACTACTTCAGATACGGCGATACAGTAATATTCAACAGAGTTGATGAGGAGAAGGATAACCTTCCCAAGCTCAGAGGCTCAGTCAAGGCCGTCAATCCCGGCATGAGCATCAATTTCCTCGGCAAGGACAACAAAATCATCAGGATCGAAGACCATCTTCCCTTTGATCTCAATCAGAGCCCCTGCCATATCTCGGCCGAAGATTTCGGTCTGTTCTATACAGACGCGATGGACAACATGAAGCGTTATAACGGCAAGAGGATAAGTCTCATCGGCCAGGCAGTCATCTTAAGGGAATTCAACGGACGCGCTTTTGTGCTCCAGAGACAGGCATACACCTGCTGCGCGGCTGACATCCAGATGATGGGTGTCCTCTGCTTCTATGAATGCAGGTCCAACTTCCCCGTTGGCCAGTGGCTTAAGGTAACGGGGCAGGTCAGATATTTCGAAGACGATGACGGACAGGGCGGCAAGATCAACGTACCCTGCCTTACAGTCGAAGACTATGCCGTAACGAGCAAGCCTGATAACGAAGTTATTTATTTCAATTGAAAATAGAAAAGAGGCAATTTTAATGACAAAAGTTGACATCTTCTCAGGATTTCTGGGAGCAGGCAAAACAACATTGATAAAGAAGCTTATCGCTGACGGTTACAACGGCGCCAAGCTCGTGCTTATCGAGAATGAATTCGGACAGATCGGCATCGACGGCGGCTTTCTCAAGGAATCCGGCATCAATATCACAGAGATGAATTCCGGCTGCATCTGCTGCAGCCTGGTAGGAGACTTCGGCACGGCCTTAAAGGACGTTATCGAACAGTTCGCACCCGACAGGATACTTATCGAGCCCTCAGGTGTAGGCAAGCTTTCAGACGTCGTTGCCGCTGTTAAGCGTGTTGAAGGCACAGAAATCTGCGGCACAGTCACTGTTATCGACGCTTCCAAGTGCAGGATCTATCTTAAGAACTTCAAGGAGTTCTACGAGAACCAGATCAAGTACGCAGGCACGATCATCTTGAGCCGTACAGGCAACATCTCACAGGAAAAACTCGATCAGGCTATAGCTCTCATCCGTGAGATCAATGATCACTCACAGATAATCACAACACCCTGGGATGAACTCTCCGGTGTTCAGATCCTCAAGGCTATCGAAGAGCCTCTTACGGCAGCTGATATGGCCGCTGCACTTCTCGAAGCTGAGAAGCACGAGCATGAACACCACCATCATCATCACGATGAAGACGATGAGCATGGTGAGCATGAGCATCATCACCATCACGACGACGATGACGACGAAGACGAGCATGAGCATCATCACCACCATCACGACGATAATGACGATGACGAAGACGAGCACGAACATCATCACCATCATTACGATGAGAATGGTGTATGCTCCTGCGGTCATCACCACCACGACCACGATGCTGACGAGATCTTCGACTCCATCGGCTTCGAGACATCAAAGCGTTTCTCCAAGTCTCAGATCGAAGAAGCTCTGAAGGCTTTGGACAACAGTGAGAAATACGGCATGATCCTCCGTTCAAAGGGTATCGTAGCCGGCGAAGACGGAACATGGATCCACTTTGACTTCGTTCCTGAAGAGGCAGAGGTCAGAACCGGCGCTTCCGATGTTACGGGCAAGATCGTCGTAATCGGTTCCGGCGTTAAGAAAGACGCAATCAAAGAATTATTCGGGATTTAAGATCGTATGAGCAAAACAGGACTTAAGATCATAGTTGTCGGTGCCGGCAAGGTCGGCGATACTCTCGTAAACAGACTTGCCGAGGAAGGTCATGATCTGGTCATTATCGATAAGAATCTGGCTCGCCTCACCGAACTTGCAAACCTTTGCGACTGTATGGGAATCATTGGAAACGGTGCAAGCCATGAGGTACTGGAGGAAGCAGGCGTTGCGTCTGCCGACCTCTTCATTGCGGTAACGGAATCTGATGAGCTTAACCTGCTTTGCTGCACGATAGCAAAACAGTTCAATAAGAAACTCGCGACTATCGCCAGAGTCAGAAACCCTGACTACGGCAAGGAGATTCCCTATCTCCGTTCCAAGTTAAGTCTCGAGATGATAATCAATCCTGAGTACGAGGCAGCTGTTGAGGCTGCGCGTATACTCTATCTGCCTGCCGCTATCTCGATCAACTCCTTTGCACACGGAAGCGCGGAGATCGTTAAGATCAAGATTCCTGAGGGAAATGTGCTTCATGGCAAGACTGTTGCATATCTGGGAAGCAACTATACAAATGATCTGGTCATCGTCGGCGTTGAGCGCGGAGAAGATGTCACTATCCCTAACGGTGCTTTCGAGCTTGCCGCAGGCGACATCATCTCTTTCGTGGCAACCAGAAAAGTCTGCCATTCATTCCTCAAGTCCATCGGATTTAATACCAAGTCTGTAGGAAGCACGATACTCATCGGCGGCGGCAAATCGGCATTCTATCTTGCAGACCAGCTTATAAAGACCGGAATCGATGTTAAGATCATCGAAAAAGATCTCCGGCGCTGTGAGGAATTAAGCGAACTCCTGCCCAAGGCCGTGATAATCAACGGTGACGGAATCAATGAATCTCTTCTCGAAGAGACCGGCATTAGAGATGTCGATTCCGTTGTTGCAATGACGGGTATCGACGAAGAGAACATCATGCTCTCCCTTTTCGCGAGACAGATCTCCAAGGGCATCAAGTCAGTTACGAAGATCAACAAGATAAGCTTCACTGACGTTATAAACCGTCTGGATCTCGGAAGCGTTATCTACCCGAAGCATATTACGGCTGAGGCCATCATCTCCTATGCACGTGCAAGACAGGCTTCCATCGGAAGCAATGTCGAAGTAATGTATCATCTTTTCGATGAAAGAGCAGAGGCAATCGAGTTCAAGGTAATGGAGCATTCGAATGTTACCGACAAACAGCTTAAGGAATTAAAGCTCAAAAGCAACACTCTTGTATCGTTCATCAACCGTGCCGGTAAGATCATTATCCCTAAGGGTAACGATACTATAGAAGTCGGCGACAGCGTCATGATCGTAACCAAGAACAAAGGCTTTACCGCTTTAACGGATATCTTAAGATGAACATAAAGATGCTTATATACATCCTGGGCAAAGTCCTCCTCATAGAAGGCATGCTTATGCTTCTGCCTGCTGTTTGCGGACTTTTCTACAGCGAGAACCAGGTGATAGTATATTTTATCCTCGCAGCCGTTTATATGGGTGCAGGTTATCTCATATCCTTGAAGAAGCCCGGAAACATGACCATCTTCATCAAGGACGGCTGTGTAGCAACGGCTCTTTCGTGGCTTGTATTAAGTATCTGCGGATGCATCCCGTTCATAATCACAAAAGAGATACCCTCTTTTACGGATGCAATGTTCGAGACAGCTTCGGGCTTCTCTACGACCGGTGCGAGCATCCTTACAAACGTTGAAGCAATGTCCCACACTTCGCTGATGTGGCGTTCCCTGACCCACTGGATCGGCGGTATGGGAGTTCTTGTATTCCTTCTGGCAGTCGTTCCTATGACCGGCGGCTCTAACATGAACCTCATGAGAGCCGAAAGCCCCGGACCTTCTGTCGGCAAGATCGTCCCCAAGGTAAGATCAACAGCAAAGATGCTCTATCTTATATACCTTGTCATGACTGTAGCAGAGATCATTATACTCTTTGTATGTGGCATGCCGTTCTTCGACAGCGTCTGCTCCGCATTCGGCACAGCAGGTACGGGAGGCTTCGGCGTTCGCAATGACAGCTTTGCTTCATACGCTCCGCACATCCAGTGGATAGTAGCGGTCTTCATGATATTGTTCGGCGTGAACTTCAATTTCTACTATTACTTCGTAACAAAGCAGGTCAACAAAGCCTTTAAGATGAGTGAGATAAAGGTCTATCTTGCTGTTGTAGCAATAGTTACCGGCATAATCTGCTTCTCTGTCAGAGGACTGTACGGAAGCTTCGGAGAAGCAATAAGGCACGCCTTCTTCCAGGTCTCGACCATCATCACGACAACCGGTTTTGCAACCACCGACTTCGATCTCTGGCCTTCTGTTGCCAAGTTCCTTCTCCTGGGTCTCATGATCCTGGGCGCCTGCGCAAGTTCAACGGGCGGCGGTATAAAGGTCTCAAGATTTCAGATCATGTTCAAGACGATCAAGAGAGAGATCAATACCTATATTCATCCGAGAACGGTAAAACAGATCCAGGTCGACGGCAAGAAGGTCGATACGGATGTCGAGCACTCTGTCGCTCTTTATTTCTTCATCTACCTTCTGGTATTTACAACATCCATGTTCATCGTCTCATTCGAGGGACACGACCTCGTTACGATCTTCTCTTCTGTAGCTGCAACACTTAACAATATAGGACCGGGCCTTTCACTCGTAGGCCCTACGCAGAACTACAGTTTCTTCTCTGATCTGTCCAAGTGGGTATTTATTTTCGATATGCTTGCAGGAAGACTTGAGCTCCTGCCGATAATCGTATTCCTTAATCCTTCAACATATAAGGGAATCGTTAAGAAAGCAGCATCGAAGATACCGGGCTGATCCTGAAATATGGAATTTTACAACTCGTACGGTACCGGATTTATCTTCGTGTATCTGATTATCTCTTCCATTCTGGGACGGTCAAGATATGCAACCAGAGAAAAAGCTTTTCCTGACTTTCCTGCGCGTGCCGTACGGCCGATTCTGTGCAGGTATAGTTCATTCTCTTTGGGAATATCGTAATTAAATACAGCCTCTATGTCATCGACATCAATTCCTCTTGCAACGACATCCGTAGCCACCAGAACATCGAACTTATCTGCCCTGTACTGATCCATGACCTTGTTTCTGACGCTCTGGCTGATATCGCCGTGCAGGATCTTTGCGGAAACGCCTGAAGCAGTCAGCATCTCACCCACTTTGGAAGTCTGCACCTTGGTATTACAGAATATAATGGTCTTCCTCAGGTCCTCTTTTGCCATTATCCTGATTATATTCTTAAGCTTATCCTTCTCGGGACACTCTACTATATATTCATCTATATCAGGATGATCCTCAGCTTTGGGCATTACATCTATCTCACGTGCATCAGACATAAACTGCCATGTAATATCCTGGATTTCCCTCGGCATCGTCGCAGAGAACAAAGCTATCTGCTTATCCTTCGGAGTCATTGCCATAATCTTTCTTATGTCATTGATGAAGCCCATCTTTAGCATCTCGTCTGCCTCATCAAGAACAAGCGTATAGATGTTGGATATGTCTACGAGCTTTCTTCCTGCCATATCGATAAGACGTCCCGGAGTTGCTACGACCACCTGAGGTCTTTTCTGGATCTTCTCGGCCTGAAGGCGCATGCTCTGGCCTCCGATAAGAGCGGCAACTTTAAAGTTCTTTATATATTTGGCAAGGCCCTTAAGTTCCGTCGTGATCTGAAGAGCCAGTTCGCGTGTAGGACACAGTATAAGCGCCTGAACAAACTTTGTATCCATATTAAGGTATTCCAGAATTGGAATACCGAAGGCAAAGGTCTTGCCGGTTCCTGTCGGAGCCTTGGCAATGACACTGTAGTTATCCATCAGAAGAGGAATAGCTTTCTGCTGTACGGTCGTGGGTCTTTTGACACCCATCTTCTTTAATGCACCCATCACCTCAGGTGACAGATCCAGATCTTTAAATGTAATCTCTTCGTTCATTCCACCAATAATCTCTTATAAATATTTCCCGCCAACTATATCACAGTTTGCAGATTTGAACAAAGGGACCCTTTAGATCCCCTTGCTCGAAAACAGTTATTCAGACCGGATTATCATTTTATCCCGGATCTATACTCCGCAAAGATCCCGTGATCGACGTGAGGCATCCTTACGGGTCCCCTTCCCTTTATCTCCCTGACTTCTCTCTTCTTTTTCTTATCAAGGGCATTCCAGAAGATAAGGATCACACCCAAAGCAAGCATCAGGGCAAACGGCACTGTATGGAATGTTATGCCGGTAGGTGCCACGTTATTAGCCTTCCTGTTGGTTATTGTGACAGTAAAGGTTCCTGAAGTGTAATCTGTTATCGTTGCGGCATCGCATCCGCTTATGGTCACCCTGTCTTCACCTGTCAGAGTGTTATCGACCGTTATGACGAGAGTATCCGTAAGCCTCTCATAACCCGTAACAGGAGTATCCTCAACGAGGTAATATGTTCCGTTCTCCAGAGATACCTCTGTGTAGAGGTCACCTGCCTCCATGTACGAGAGAAGACCGTCAGCATCAGACATCATGGTGTGCAGTGTGTTCTGTTCCTGTCCGTTCATCTTATACAGACGGAATACGGCACCTTCGACAGGATCACCTGTTTCCTCATCAACCTTATAGAACTTGAGGGTGGATTCGGCAATACGGTTGATGTAGTTGATGTCACTGTTGTCCGTCTCAGAGATAAGGACAGTAACCGCATCAGTACGGATATTGTTTACATAGGCGGCAAATCCGGGTGCGGTCTCCTTGAGCTGCAGGAAGTATCCTACGGGAATGCCGTTCAGTGTGATGTCTTCACCATCGGCAAGATTGAATGTGAATGTATTCCCGCTGACTGTGGCGCCTGAAGCGGCAAGCTCTGCTGCAAATTCAGAAGATATGGAAGAAGCAGCTATCGCATCACTTACGGGAAGGATCTTGCCTGTGAACAGGAATGTCGTGCCTGCAGGGACCGACTGTCCCGGTGCAAGCTGGACACTCTTGGTAACAGTTATGCTTCCGGTCTTAAGAGTGTTCTCAAATTCGATCTGACTGTCATCTGAAATATTAGTGAGCGTATACTCAAGACCTTCAGTCTTTGTCTCACCTGTAAGACCATTTGCAGTCGTATAATCTTCCTCTTCCGTCTGTATGACTACGAGCTTAAAACCGTTGGGAATATCACTTATCACATAAGATTCATCATCCTTCAGCATGAAGGTCATGACCTTTCTGGCGTCTGTGAACGTTACGTCCGTTATGCTGCCCGGGAATGCAACCTGTGTGCTGCCGTTCCAGAGAGTAGCAGTATAAGTGAACATCTTTGTCTTGCTTCCGTATTCCTCGGGAAGCACGTTGTTGGATACGGTAATATCACTGGTATTACGTGTGTTTGTAAATGTGATTGCTCCGCCTTCGGAAGGTACATCACTCAGAGTAAATGTGGCATCTCCCGTATCCGTGCTGTCATTATCGTTTGAAGATACCGCAGTCCATCCCGGAGCATTCTCGGTAATCGTTATGCTTCCTCCGATCGGAACGCCGCGCAGAACGACGCTCTCGCCATCTTTAAGCGTTGCCGTCTGATACTGTACCGGCGGAGTTACGGGATTGCCGTCTGCATCTTCATAAGTGATATCGAAGCTGAACTCCTCATCGCCTGTTATGTAATCGTCAAGAGTTACTTCCTTTGTAAGGGTAACGTCGGTGTTGGTAAGCGTGTTGACAAAACCGACAGGAACAGTAGTGCCGTTTGAATATGCAGGAGTTGCAGTTAATGTATATGTTCTGCTGTTATTACCGGTATAAGACCAATTACTGTTGGTCGGTGCTGCTCCCAATGTGGTTACATAACCATTGTCTGTCAATGTTGCAGGCTGTCCGTTAACAGAAACTGTAATAACATAATCCGGATCAGATACTTCCGTAATTCTGACAGACTGGAAGAACAGACTAACCGTTTGGGTAGTATTTGAACTTATTTGTGGCGTTGAAGCTGAGGCAATAAAATACAGGGGCAGTGTGACAGACTCTCCGTCTTTTAACGTAAAAGTCTGGCTCTCATTTGTTGGAGTCTGGCTAGCGACACTGGTAGACCAAGAAGGCGTAAACCATCCGCTTCTGGTTACCGATCCTGTGTAACTAACGGTTGTATATTCAGCAGTAAATGTAAACTCCTTATTAGTCTGGCTTGCTGTCAACGCAGAGCCGTCACTGTTTGTAACAGTTTTGCTGACGGTTACATCAATATGATTTGCATTGATCCATGATGTATACAGATCGCGGTTGTTCAATACCGGGGTGCCGAATTCATAAACATTCGTAATCTGGTCAATGGTCTTGGCAGCGCTCTGGTGCGAATTAACGTTTGCCCAGCGGTAGAACTGATTTGTTGTATTCCATGTGGGTGATGAAGGAGCACGCAGGATATCGCCCTTTGCCAGAGTAACCGTATAAGTGTAGTTTGCTCCCGGAACAAAGTATTCATTATCTGTTTCATTCCAGTGCTGGTTGCCGTTATAGAGGTGGAATCTGACTGTTACGAGTTCTCCCCATACGGCATAGAGCGTCATGCCTTCGCTGATCTCGGTACTGAAATCCCAAAGCTTATCACGCTTTATGATCGTCATGTTATTGATGTTGCTGCCTGAATCTGTACCGGGCAGAGTATAATCCGCAGGATCACAGGAAGCTGCTTCAGGATCAGCGGTCCAGCCTACAAATATATATCCGTCTCTTACAGGATCAGTAGGCTTTGTCGCCGTTACTGTGTTTCCGTTATTAAGATCTGCCGGCTCATAAGGAAGTCCGTCTTCGTCAACATAGATGAGGGAATCATCAGCAGCCACAGCAGTATAACTGCTGCCCGTCCTTGCCGTATCTGTCCATGTTCCGTTGTTTACATCGTAGAAGATCGTATCTATACCGTCGAAGTAAACATGAACTCCGTCAGGATGCGTGCGGAAGACATCCGTCAATGTATAATCCGCACCGGAAGATCTGTAACGGCCTGCTGTTGTATTGACGCTTTCAGCACCATCAAACCAGCTCGATATATTGAGCAGCTGGGCTGTGTTGGTATTTGTTCCGCTGACTGTGAAATGATGGCCGGAACCCAGCGGTACAACGAATTTTATCGTCTCGCCGGGCTGCAGGGTCACGCTTGTTTCAGTGAACTTTTCGCGCGAGAAAACACCTGTTCTCTCGTTTACGATGCTCATTGAATCTCCCTCGCCGGAAATCTCAAATGTAACCGGCTGTGAAGTCCTGTTCGTGAAGTCAACGTATACCATCGGCTCCCATACGGCATAGAGTTTTATATCGTCTGTTCTCTGTACGGAGATTACGGAATCAGCAGTATATGTCGGCACGAACGGATCGCCTGTCCTGACGTCATCGTCCGAAGATGATGTCATGCTGAGCGAATAGTCTGATCCTTCATCGAAGCCTAACAGGAAATATCCAAGTTCATGTTTGAAATAGTTGCCGCTCTGGTCGTAAGGTGAATCCAGTGTTCCGGGTGTAACCGCATACTTATAAACATGCACAGCATTGTTGGACTGCATATTGCCGAAGACGATCTCATTTTCGCCCGCGTCCTCGACAACAACACCGGTGCCTGTATATCCGGAAGCAGAAGTAATATCTATATTCGAAGTTAACTCATTTCCGGTACCGTCGACCAGATAACCGTCATTTGCATTCAATACCAGGTTTGCAACTTCAGGGCGGCGGTCAGACTCATTTACAGCCTGATAGACAGCCTGCATATGAATGCATCCGTTCGGATCGGCATCTGTCGAATCGATTATAAATATGGTCGGCTCAGCATAGTAAACATCATGCTTCGGGCTGTAGATCGCATGTCCGTTGGAATCGTAGCCTAAGAAATCAACAACCTGCCAGCCGCGGAAGATATAGTCGTCACCTGCAGGCATACCGTTAACCGTAATTCCCGTAGGCTGCTGGAGTGTGGTTGTTACGGCACCGTCATTGTATTTACCGGCTGCGCCGTTAACAGGGTCAGTCCACGCAACGATCTCGCCGTTTACCACTACGTGGGAACCGTTGCCTAATGTCAGGATATAAGTAGGATCATAGGAGATATAATAAGAACCTACCCTTCTCCAGACAGCACGGAGTTTGATTCCCTCTTCAATGACATTATTGAAATTGTATGGTGAATCGGAAAGCGTTCCGTCATCATTTACCCTGTACCAGCCGACGAAAGCATAAGAACCGCTTGGCACTTCTTCATAAAGCTGATAGTTGCCCTGACCGTTCTTCTTAACATAAAGAGACTTAAACTCTTCGAAAGTAGCGGGGATCGTTCCGTCGTAGTATCCGGGGCGTGCGGCTTCATGCCAGGCCTCTGCCGCACGGCAATACTTATAATATGCTTCAAGCTGATCAGAGGTAAGATAAAGTGCGTTACGCATATCGGCATGAACACCCCACTCACCGCTGGTGCTGTTAAACTGCATGTTTACATAATAGTATTTGGTTCCGTCATCGGTACCGTTATATTCCACATACGTTCTTTCAAGTTCGTATTCACCGATCGACCTTCCGTACAATGCACTGAAATACGTGGACTGAGAGGTATTATGTCCGGAACCTACTGCAGAAAGAGTAGTTGCCCACGAAGGCATCGTGCCGATCGTATCCCCGTTCGCATTCCATGCTGCGATCCACTTCTCATCAGTTGAATTCGCGCCGGTAAAACCTTCGAGATAGAATGTGCTGAATTGACCATCAATAGGTTCTGTATAGTTAATGTGGTCAATGACCGCGCCGTTAGGATCGATTAAGACGTTATAGTAGACCGGTTCCCAATGTCCATAAGCGATCTTATCAGCTGCAGGCATTGTTTCCGTGAAATCAAACTCCTTTGTTCCTTCACGGTCCTGGAACCAGCCAACAAACATATAGTGAGCCGGAGCCTCGGAATCGAGAGGAGTAAAATAATAGGTGCTTAACGGTGCTTCATAAGGTACATCAGCCACATCGACAGTCTTTTGAACCATGTCACATTCCAGCGGATAATTGTAATTAAAGCTGAATGTATTTGCATCACGAAGGTAATAACAGTAGACATCTGCAGCATTATTGTTGTTCCATACCGAAGTCAGAGCAGCGCCGCCGGAATTGTAAGCTTGAGGGGTAAATGAATTGCTCTTGTGAAAGCCTTTGAGTTCGATATAATCCTCGGCTTCAGTGAAGAACGTATATCTGGCCGAAATAGATTTATACTCCACGAATTCAACACCATTATAGGTTCTGGTATTCCCGGTTACCGCTTCACCGGGCAATGGCTCGATATAGTAATGTATATTTTTGCTTGAAGCTGTACCGGCACTTAATCTGAACGTTATATCCTCATCCGGCATGATGTCTATGTAGACCAGAACCTGGTTATAGATCGAACTGTTTTGAGGATTCCATCGTTCACCGTTATTGTAGGTAGTTCCATTGGTTCCGACGATCGGGAAGAACGAGGATATACTATGCTCATAAAGAGCAGTGATCGTTCTGATCGTTGTGTTTCCGTTCGTGGGAAGGAACGTTAATGTGTGAACATTTCTGTCGTAATAAACATTTACTACAGTTGATCCGTCACCACGGACATATTCAGTGCTCATTTCAGCGGGATCCGTAGTACGCAAATGGAAGCCCTTGAAATCAGCTCTGGTTGCACTATTAGTCGTGAGATTTCTATATGTGCTCAGATCCAGCTGATTCAATGTGAGCCCTGACGGAGAATTTACCGTAGGGGAAATGCTGTCAGGCAGAATATAGTAGTCATAATGTTTGGCACCATTAGCAACATTGGGTTCATCAGTTTCCTTTTGTTTCCACACAATGACCGTATACTTCGCATTAGCCTTCTCATTCCACTGTGCGTAGAATGTAAGAGTGCTCAAAGGATACTTGATGGTAAGCTTGCCGCTTTGAATGGTATAAGCAACGCCGGTCTGGGTATTGCCGTCGTTATCCTCATATTCCTCTTCATAAGAAAGATTGACAGAGCTGAGGAAGTTGCCGTCAGGATCCGTAACCAGTTCATATATCGGTTCGTCATCGCTCGTGTAACCGGTGATGACTCTCCAGCCGCCGAAATCATATCCGACTCTGCTTGTTACAGGAAGACTTGTAACTTCTCCGCCGACACTCGCTTCACCGCCTTCAGAGTTAAACTCTGCAAGCGTGAACTGTGCCGGAACATAGGTCGCGCCGTTGCCGCTGTCGCCTACGTTGAAGTAAAGCCAGCGTCCTTCCTGGAAATAAGGATAAAGATCCGTATCGTTTGTCACATCGATATATTTGGGTATCGGATTTGCATTGTTGTCCATGGTCTGGACGGAGATCCAGGTGTTGTTGGTTCTGTACTGCCAGCCGCGGAAGATCTTGCGGATCGTATCTGTTGCAGGGGCTGACACGTCACTGATGAGTACTCTTTCGGTCTCATCCGAACCTAAGATAACGAGCTTACGGGTAAGAAGGTTGCTGGTGTTGCTTACGGCGTAAGCCAGCTCGTGGAAGTTAACGAAGCAGTAGTCCTCGTAGATGGGCGCAACATAAATATGCGCACTGTAATCTTCGGTATCATATGCTGCTGATTCAGTATATGTTCTGCCGTCAATCGTCCACGACATCGTAAACGTACCGTCGTGATTATCAGTAACGGTAATTGGAGTTTCAAATGTAATCTTTTTCGGAGATTCAGGCCAGCTGAACTTGAAAGCACTGCCTTCTCTGGTTGCCGGATTTACCACATACCATCCGAAGAAGTATTCGCCCGGAAGGTTCGGCGGGTTGGCGATCATCTCAAGGGATTCGCCGTTTTGAACTATCTGGGTATTCTGTGTGGTGCCGGCCTTATTAAGGAATTCATAAGGGGCTACCGTGTAATAGTAGTTGCCGTTTTCTTCAGTTTCCTGCGTAGCTATATCCGTAACCGGAGCCAGGAACTGGATGGTGAATCTCGGTGTAACTATCTCTTCGTCGCCCTCATGTTCGACGATTGCATAGATACTGAATGATTCAGCTTCAAAGACTACCTGATTGTCGTCAGTTGCGACATTGGATTCAACAAGATCTGCAGGAGCTGCCACATCTTCCATGTGGTAGATATCTACAGAGTCAGCAGTGATCAGCCTGCTCTTGAATGTTACTGTCAAAGGATCATTTTCGGGCTGCCACTTGATGCCGAGTTCCTTCATCTCAGCATTGGCATATATGTTTATATCGTATGCAATGATCGCGTCCTTGCCGCCGATCGTTACTTCAACACGTTCAGCTTCGATGATGGCATCGACGGGAAGCATGCCTTCCACGATTATGTCGTCGTTCTCGAAAATCTTATCTGCCAGTTCGACGCTTCCGGAACCATCTTCCTCAGGTGCATTCTGATCGTCTTCACATTCGGTAATACTATCGTTGTCTTCAGAATCTTCTTCGTCAACCGTGTCAGATATCTCTGTAAGATCAACATCTTCCTCACCGCTCTCTCCTCCATCAGCGCGGACTATATTGACCAGATCAATAAACGGGGCACGTATCAGATTGGCAGGATAAAAAGTCAACACTATAGATACGGTAAGTACCGTTGCGATAAAAGAGTATGTGATCTTTCTTATCTGCTTGTCAGACATGTATCTTCGTATTCCCCTTATCTTTTTCCTCATCCTTTTTGTTTTCGCGGTGCGTAACAACAGCTTCTGTCAGTACCGCTAAGCCGAGTACGATGATCATCCAGATAGTGTAATTGTCATAGATGACCATCGTTCCGCTCATATCTTCGAAAAGAATGAATATGACTATGTTCACTACCGCAAGGATCACATTGATAATGATTCCGTTACGTACAGTCTTATTCTTTTTCTTCTGCTGCTTCTGCTGCTGGTCCTGAGCCTGAGCGGCTTCATTCTTCTGCTTGTCTTTCTTATCTTTTTCTCTTAAGAGATAAGGAAGAAGCACCAGGACCGTAAAAGCAGCGCACAACAGATTCAGTAATGCCCAGGTGTGTCCGGCATTATCACCGGTTCTTCCTGTAATGATCTCGATCTGTGTAGGTGCGGGGGTCGATACCGGCTCAACCTCCATATCCGTCTCAGTTAATTTGCATATAAGCAAGACTCTGCCGTCTGTTGTAGCACCTGCACAGGTGGAAAGGACCAGAAATTTATCCGCATCTTTTATGATGGGATTTGTATTAACAACATTGATATTCCGGTTGTTTAATATCGTTCGCTCGTATCCGTTCCAATCAAGAGAAGTTATTTCGTAAACTGCTCTTTCATACGCATCCGTCTCAATCACGGAGATAACATCTATGTCGTAGACCTTATCAAATGTAATAAGTGTACCTTTAAGGTGGCTAAAGAAATAATCGGCTTCCAAATATTCGGTAAGGTCACCGAACATCGCACCGTTATCCATATGATGTCCGTAAAGAAGGTTGTATGAATCGGAGAAATCAGGCTTGTTCTTAGACTGAAGATATATTGCTCCTGTCAGTGACGGTTCCTTGTTTACGTCACGCATGGCGTAGTACAGATCGTCTTCACCCTGAACAACCGGATAATCAATGTGTGTTTCATCGATCGTGACCCAGCCGACAGCATCGGAGATGTTTTTCAAAAGCTCATCGACTGAGACCGTATCCTCTACAACTTCAGGTTTATATTGGATGGTCTGAGTACCAAAAGCCTGGTTCTGGACCCTCGTATTTTCATAGATCATGATGACTGCATATGTCACGATCAATAACGATATGATCGTGGCAATCGCAGCGAAAACAGCATTAGCAATTTTCAGAACACGCTTGGCAGTCATCTGTATTACCTAGAAGTTATACAATCTAATAACCATTATCAGCGTTCCTTTGATCTCGTTTGCTTTGACAATGCCGAAGTAGCGGCTGTCCACACTGTTTAATCTGTTGTCTCCCAGTACGAAATATTCTTTCGTACCGAGAGTAACAGGATAGCTTTGCTTTTCGAGAGCAGGATAAGTAGGAGTGCTGATCTTTTCATCCACGATAAGATTTCCGTTAACTATGAGATTCCCCTCTTCGGTAATCTCGACAGTGTCACCCGGAATCGCCACAACGCGAGAGATGAATTCGTCCCCGTCTTTCCTGAGAACGATTACATCTTTTGCGATGGGCTTCTTATCGACACGTGAGTAAATAACCTTATCACCGAGCTTTAATGTCGGAGACATATCGGGTGTCGGAGTCGTCTTGACACCGATGATCAGGGCGAACATGACCCATAAGCTCACGACTATGAAAAAGCCTGTTCGTATAAGCCGTCTGATATCTTTCCTTGAATCAGACAGACCTTCAGAAGCCTGTGTCGAACTATGCTTTCTCATCTAAATCCCCGATGCAAGAACTCAACGCGAAATATCACTTATTTAAGTGCAGGACTTAATCAGATATCCTTTTCTTCTTTTTTCTTGAAAGAACGGCTGAGTACAAACAGTGCTACGCCTGTACCGAGCAGGAGGATATAAGGTGCACTTCTTACGATAACGCCGGTAGGTGAGATCATCTGCAGAACGTTCTCGAATTCAACAGTGTGTGCAATTTCATCTGCTTCATCTTTTTCAGGTGCAAACGAAACTGTATCGGAAACATCAGCGGGTGCAACGACCTTTGTATATGTTGCTTCTGTTGACTCACCTTCATCTAATGTAGCTGTTGTCAAATATGTAACACCTATTACATCATTTTCTTCTGTTACTTCAAAGGTTGTTCCGCAAGGGATTCCGATGTACTTGATGGAGGATCCGGAAGCGATCTTAGCTGTTCCGCCGAGTGAGCTTACCGCACCTGCAGCATGTGCATAATCCGTAGCATTGCCGCTTACTGAAGCAGAAATCAGGATGTCATTTGTAACGCTATCATTTGTCAAAACGATCTCCATAGGGAATTCGTGATTCATGTTGTAGTTGTCGTTTGTCAATGTCTTGCTGACTGTAACGTTATATGTGTAGTAGCTGTCTGCAGTTACATTGTCGCCGTCAGTATTCTGACCTTCAACGAAACCGTTTATCTTAACGGTATCAGGTGTAACATCTACATTATCATAGAGACAAACGAAGCCGTAGATCTCCCATTCATCAGCAGTATTACCTGTTGTAAAGTCTGTATCTGCAGCCTTGACATAAACGTCGAGATAACGTGTGTGTCCTCCGGTTGCGTCAGATGTTTCTGTCACGCCTGCCTTTTCGTATGTATCCTGAGCATCTGTGAGTGCCTCAGAGATCACATAACGGTAAACGCCGGGTTCTCCGAAAACAACTTCTGAGAAGTCGATCGTCAAAGGCTTGGTATTAGTAGCACCATGTTCAGCAGCATCCAATGTGTCGTCTGTGGTCCATTCGATCACACCTGTTGAACCAGTAGTGTTATTAACCTTGAGGCCCGTAAGTACGCCTGCTTTAGTGTTGACCTGTACTGCTTCATCTGAAGCGTGGTCATCCGGCTGGTCTGTAATGCTTTTTACGCCGCCAGCACCAACTGTATACGTATAACTGATCGTGGGAGCATTGATCGTTCCCTCATCCTTATTGTAAGCTTTCAGCTCCTTAAGGATCGTTACTTTCTCATCTGAATAAACGGTAGGTGTGTCCTGGTTGTTGGGTGCAAAACCTCCGACCTCGCCGTCTTCAAGGTCTGTTGCCAGGATCGTGGTTCCAATACTCATGATCATTGTTAATGAAACGATCAGAGCAGCGATTTTCTTAATAGTTTTTTTCATAAAATGCCACCTTCCTTCATATTCTTTGCATAATTTTGACAAGTTCTGTCATACCGCGATAATACAATATGATTTTAAAATATGGAATAAAAAATCAAATAAATTTACGACTAAACAAAAAATAATTATATGTATGCTACAGTTTGGACATATTATGTTTAAAATTCTTTGAACATGAATAAAATGTATGCCGTTTGTTCGATAATCAAAGTTTTAAATATTGAACTATAATAAATACATATTTCAATCTGATCACATAACAATGAGGTTTTAAGATGACAAAACGCGTTTTTCTTATAGTTTTAGACAGTTTCGGCATCGGCGGTGCACCTGATGCCGGAAAGTTTGGTGATGACGGCAGCAATACGCTTGCCGCGGTCCTCTCATTTTCGGACGCTCCTTATCCGAACCTCTCGAGAATGGGACTTCTGGCTATTGACGGAGAAGATGATATGAGGATCACCGCATATAAGAAGGCCCAGGAAAGCATTCCCTGTCCTATCGGTTCATATGCAAGGGTCAGAGAGATCTCAGCCGGCAAGGATTCTACGATCGGCCACTGGGAGCTCGCCGGCATAATATCAGATAAACCTCAGCCCACATATCCTGTCGGCTTCCCCGAAGAAGTCATCAAGGCTCTTGAGCAGGCAACCGGGAAGGAATTTCTTTGCAACAAGCCTTACAGCGGCACTGATGTTATACGTGATTACGGCGAAGAGCATATGAAGACCGGCAAACCGATCCTCTATACATCTGCTGACAGTGTTCTTCAGATAGCTGCACACGAGGAAATAATCCCGCTCGATGATCTTTACAGTATATGCAAAAAAGCCAGAGAAGTTATGACCGGAGAACATGCCGTAGGCAGAGTGATCGCCAGACCGTTCGTTGGCGAACCCGGAAATTTCACCCGGACAGCCAACCGTCATGACTTCTCACTTGCAGCACCGTCATCCACAATGCTCGACCTGCTTAAAAGAGAAGGATTTGATGTCATTTCCATAGGAAAGATCTACGACCTGTTCGCAGGAAGGGGCTTAACGGAATCTAATCCGACAAAGAGCAACACGGACGGCATCAACAAGACGATTGCCATGATGGACCGCGATTTCAACGGTCTTTGCTTTACAAATCTGGTCGACTTCGATATGAAGTACGGTCACCGCAACGATATTGAGGGCTATGCCACAGCGATGCATGAATTTGACGATGCCCTCGGCACTATCCTTAACAAGCTGAGAGATGACGATCTCCTCATAATTACGGCAGATCACGGATGTGATCCGTCGACCCCGTCGACAGATCATTCAAGAGAATGCATTCCTCTCCTTATATACGGAGACGGTTACAGGACACCGTTCAATATGGGTGAACTGACCGGATTTACCAATATTGCATCTATAGTTTTAACGGCACTTATGGCTGAAAGCCACAAGATAGACTTCTGCCCTGCCACGGACAGAAATAAACCTGATCCGGACAACATAATGAGTTATGTTGATCTTACGAACCTTAAGACAACAGCAACAGAAGATGATATTAAGGATCTTATCGAGAGAGCCGCCGAACTTAAGACGGCATCTGTCTGTGTTCAGCCCTGTTTTGTCAGAGACGCAGTCCGCTATTCAAGAGGACGTGTCGCAGTCTGTACGGTAATAGGCTTTCCTAACGGATACCAGACAACAGGCACCAAAGTATACGAAGCAAAAGAAGCGTGCGATAACGGTGCTTCCGAGATAGATATGGTCATTAATATCTGCTTTGTTAAGTCCGGAAGGTTTAGTGAGGTCGAAGACGAGATCCGTCTGATCGCTGAAACTGTCCATTCAAAGGGTGCACTCCTTAAGGTCATAATCGAGACATGCGATCTGACCGAAAATGAAAAGATCAGGCTGTGCAGAATCGTAAGTGACGCAAAAGCAGACTTCATCAAGACCTCAACCGGATTCGGAAGCGCAGGAGCAAAAGTCGAAGATATCGTTCTTATGAAGAACAACATAAGCCAGGATGTCAGGATCAAGGCAGCCGGCGGGATAAGAACCGTGGAAAGCGCCAAAGAAATGCTCGATGCAGGTGCCATAAGGATCGGAGCATCCAGACTCGGCAGCTGAAGCCAAGCAAAAATTTTGTTCGTTTTTGGTTACTATTCACAGTCCCCAGAACTCAGGACCTCATCAAGTGAATAAGGATTTCCAGCCATAAGTCTTGAGAGCGCGTCAAAAGGGCTTATGCCGTTGCGGGAACAAGTCTCTGTGTAAGTTCTTATATCGGCAAAGTAT
>JAFRRJ010000041.1 GCA_017428155.1 Clostridiales bacterium
AACAGATCGGCTCTCAGACAAGGCTTAAACGAAGCAATAAAGTATTACAACTCAGAGGAAGGTCAGGACGACATCTACGAATATTCGCTTGGAACATATGTCAGCATCAGCACAAAGTTCACTGATGAAGATATCGCCAACATGGAGAACATAATCCTTAGCTGTTCGAAGGCCGATTCGGTCGATGCCGCCATTAACATGATCCTTATAGAAGAGATGCCTGCATATTTCGCAGGTCAGAAAAAGCTGGAACAGGTTATTCCGATAATGCAGGACAGAATTCAGAAGGTGCTGGACGAACGAGAATAAGGTAAAGGCCATAGCTTCGAAGCTATCAGGAGTTCTTTGCTCTGGTGGTATATTTTTCTTGTCTGAGGAAGTAATGCCTCAGTACAAATAAACCGGCCGGAAACCAGACCGTTATGAGTTTTGATTTGCTTATTGTTCAGGAAAAATCTAATAAGAAACCGGAACAGGGTAAGGAAATCCATAAGATCCTTGACAAAAGAGAACAAATATAGGAGTCCGGAATTGCAACAGTTTAACGGGCTTATCTGTAATAAGAGTAGTTAATCACGATCGAGGGGGGGTATTGCGATTATGAAAAAGAGAATCGCTTTTGCCATTTTATCAGCAGTTGTTTTGCTGTGCGGATGTACTTCAGGATATGGCAGGAAATTATATGTCTGCAGTTCTGACAATATGATCGGCATCAAAGGTATTTATTACTCAGATGACCATATCACTCTTGTTTTCGATAAGGATCAGGCGGAAGAAAATGATATATCATTCAAAGAAGATATCACGTTCTACGGGGAAAGCGACAGCGATGTGTTTGCTGTCAAAAGATCACGCACCGAGGAAGCCAAAGATATCATAAAGGTAATCTGTGATTATAAAAGGTTTGATGCCAAAGATATGACCAGGATCAGTTATGGTCTTTATGATATTGATCTGACTGAAGATTCTATTTGCAAGGAAGAAGAAGTAAACGGCGGGTATGATATGGATGTTTTTATCCAATACTACGATAAGAAGACGGATTCCTGGTCAGAGATCGAGTACAGTAATTATCAGCTGATCTGGGAGTAAGAAAAAACGTTGCCTCTTAGAGACAACGTCTTCTCGATATATAAAAAGAAGCTTGTATCACCGCTCATCCAGGACTTTCTGGACTCTGTCCTGTGCGATCTTAATGACCTCGTCCAGGTCCTTCTGTCCCAGGAAATACGGCGGCATCTCTTCTGTCAGGATAATATTGATGGCTGCATCTGCCGAATCAAAATGCGAGCAGCTTAAGATTATCTTCTCAAGATCTGACAAATCTTCTTCCGTGAATGTGATTCTGTTCCTGTCAGCTCCATCCGGGGCGCCGTATGATTCCGCCGTTAATACATCTTTTCCACGTGGTCCGTTGCAGAAATCAAGGATCACGCCTTCAGACTTTTTATAGGCGTCACGGCTTAGAGTAAAATTCCAGGAAATAGCCATCTTATACTGTACTTCTTCCGCAAGAAGCGTCTTGGCAAAATCCACGCATGCATCCGTATTCACCGCCTGGGAAGAAACTGCCACAGAAAGGGTTGAACAGATAGCAGGACCCCGTCCGTCAGCAGAAGGAATGCCCAGCATCGCATCAGCGCCATGAAGCTGATTGACTCCGGCCAGATAACTTATGGGACATGTATATGTCTCAAGCCTGGCTACCCTGTCATTCATGTCGGAACCTTCATACATGAAATCATCGGATTCATTGACCAGAGGCGCTTTTTCCCTGACGTTATTCTTAACAAATTCTGCCAGTTCGGAAAACTCCGGACCTGAGAAATCCGCCTTGCCGTTACTCAGGAATTTTTCGCGCATCGCATTAAAAAGATCCGTAAAATATACTGTCTGTCCGTTCGGGTTCAGATCACAGCCGTTCAACGGACCATAGAGGAAATCCTCATATTCTTTTGTCGTAAAACCAATGCCTGATGCGCCTGCATACTCGGAATCTGTATGGATACCTTTGATGCTGAATGTCAGGGGCAGCTGATAAAGCCTGCCATCCGTCTTTGCCGCATCAACAACATTCACATAGTATTTCTCCGGATCAAGATCATCGAAATAACTGCTCATGTCGGTCAGACAATTGGGATAGCAGAGCCTGCCCATATCATCACGGAGCAGCAGAATGTCCGGGCCCTCACCGTTCATGATATCCATGGCAAGCTGGTCATTTATCAGGAGATTGTTCTGAAGATTCCAGTTAGCCACATCATCCAGAGTGTCCGTCTGGAGGAAATTATGAACACCCGAGTCTTTGTAACGGTTAGTGTATTCGACGAAATACTCTTCATTTGTCTCATTGAATCTCACCATTGCTTCAGAGACCGTAGGATCTATATATCCGTTTGCAGCATAGAGCTCAAGGACAGTCTTTCCCGCATTAGGGTTCTGAGCAGCCTTATTGATTATGAAAATATCTATTCCTGCATTTGAAGACCCTTCAAGAGAATATGAATTGAAGATGTCACTGTCTCCGAGAAGAACAATACTGCCGTCATAACAATCTACTATTTGTGTCTCACTCAGAACTGCATTGCTTATCGGACATGAATTGTAACTGAAAACCTCTTCGATCTTCTTATTTTGCATGTCGATCCTCGAGATGCCTGCAGTGGTGGAGAAATATGCCCGGCCGTCATTGCTTCCGAACCCTTTTCTGATCTTGCTGAAATCTATCCAGTCGTAATCCTTGCTGTCCACTTCAACAGCCTTTTCATTCTTTATATCGACCTCAAAAAAGACCGGAATATTTGTCGAGGTCTGAGTAAACGGTACCAGGATCTTATCCTCATCTAAAGGAAGGATAACCGGGACATACCATAAATCCGTCCGCTCTTTCATTAATTCGACACAGTATTCTTCTCCTTCAGAAGAAAATATCTTAAGCTGAACATGTGGATCAGGAGTTTTAAAGTCGCCGTATATAAAATGTGTCCGGATATTATACTTGCCGACCCGGAATTTTCCGATGTCCATATAATCCTGATCCGAACCGGAAAGAGCGCGCTCGTCTAATTTCTCGCCGGTCTGTATATCGGTATCTATCTCGACATTGTATCCGCCTTTCTCGTCCTCTTCCTTATAAACAACCGAAGTGATCTTTCCGCCATAATAATCGACGTCCTGAATAAAACCGTTGCCTGAGATATATTGATTCAGATCTATTGTGTTTATCCTGGAACCCGTATTCCGGTCAACCACTGTGACAAGATGAAATGTATAGTCACTTATGTAATAATCCCCACCCGGAGTTACATAGTAGCCTTTGGTGAAAACCACGATATAGTCATCGTCTGCACCTGCCAGCTCCTGCGTCCTGAAGCTGATCTCTTTTCCGCCTGTATTAAGCCCAAGCTTCATGCTGTATATCCTGGCATCAAACCACGGATCGTCGGAAGAGATCGTTCTGTCCTTCTTGCCTGAGTTCTTCTTACCGCACGAAGCAATCGAGAACAGCATGACAAGTATCAAAGCCAGAGACATTGTCCTGTTTATCACTGAACGTTTCACTGATTATATGCCTCCCACTGCCCTCTGATTGAACTTAAGTAATCGTCAATACCATCCGATTTGTTTTTCCGGGAATATTCACTTACAGCATCATCCAGAGATTTATTCTGAAGACTTTCCAGAAATTTATCGGCATTGCCTGAGAAGGTTCCGTCGCCGGCATTATCCGCTTCAAACCCTATAAACGGCGATACTTTTACATTGTCATAAAACGCGAAATATGTTTCCTTGCGGTTATCTGTAAATAATTCGTCTCTGACGGGATAAAGATTTATAAACAGGTTCAGACACATTTTAGTCAGGTAATTCTCATAGGCATCAGTTCCATCCATATTTACCACATAGCCGTCCGAGAGTTTATAATCCACATTCTGGATGCCGTACATAAGGAGGTTTCCGTATTTTTCCCCGTTGTATAAAAGCCCGAGGAGATCCGCAACAGCGTCAAGATTTTCGGTGTTCTTTGAGATACCTATTGAACCGTTGATCAAGGATGAAAGGCAAGGTGATAAGCTCCTTATACGGATATTATCTTTTAAAAGATTTTCATCCGGTTCACCAACTGACAGTACAGCCAGAAATCTGCCTGATTCCAAATCCGCATCATCGTCAGCGTATGAAGCGTTCTGGTAATAAGACACGCTTTTATCCAAATATCCGTCACTCTTCATTTGCTCGAGCACCTTAAGATATCCGATAAGTTTATCTGACTCCAGCGGGTTTTCTATCTTCATGGTGTCAAAATCATAAAGCAGACCGTCTCTGATCTCACATCCGATCATATCCTCAAACTCGTAGTCAGGCACGTGATATTTAAATCGTCCCGACTCTTCATCATTCCACTCGACATCTTTGATAATATTGTAAATGCCTTCAATGCTTCCGTCCCAGCTCTCGACAGCTTCTTTTCCTAGATAATCCATGTTAAATGCGGCATATAAGCTCATGCAGCCGTAATTTGACTGCGGTATTGAATAGATGTGTCCGTTGCATCTGACAGCTTCCCATAAAGCCTTAGGGAACGCTTCATAGATTGCTTTCCCCTTATCTGACGAAAGCAGTTCATCGAGACACATTACAGCGCCTGAATTGATAAGACCGAATATGTTGTTATCCTGATCTCCAAAACCCAAAAAAGCCACATCGGCGTGACCGCTGTTCAGTTCATTCTCAATATCCCTGAAATACTGATCTTCTTCAAAATCATATTCGAATTCTTCTACCACGAGCTGATATGCGTGGCCGTCTTTCAGAAGTTCTTCGTTTAAGAGCTTCAGATTATCATCGTTCACATGGCAGAATTGCGGAACGGCAAAAGTAATTGTCGTGACATCGGTTTTTGGAACAGTCTGATCTGTCTGTTCTGTCCTGTCAGTACCTGAAGCCGTCACATCAACTTCATTTCTGCTGCATGATGCGGCAGGCAGTACCGAAGCAAAAACCAGTGCAGTGCAGATAACTCTCTGAATACATTTATTCATTCCTATCCTCCTTTTTCTAACGGAAGCAAATTAGCCGTTAATACCTGGTTTTATTCTATTTATCCCTGCATTAAGAATTTAGAAGTTATCTTCTTAAGATTTGATTAAATAGGGCGGGGACAAAAAATGTCCTCGCCCTGCTAATTGCGCAGTTAACTAAACTGCCGGCTTGCATTTGATGAAATATTCACAATGTTCAACCTTCTTCCCGGAAATGTTAGACACGAAGTCTGTTTTCGATGCTCGACTCAATGCTCGATTTTTTCACCTCGAAAAGTCGGTCGGCGACTCGTGATTTTGACTCGTGTCACATTAAATGCTATTTTTCTTCCAACTTTTTTGCATAAAAAGTTGGAAGAAAAGTCGGAATACGTCTGATTACAACATTTTCGCGAGAGAAGCGGTTCCCTGTATTATTCCTTAAAGCCCAGAAATTCCCTTAACCCCTTGAACTTTTCCATATATTCTTTGTTAAGTCCGAATGCACCTGAAAGGAGTTCCCTGTTCGCGTCAAGGAACTCTTCGAATGTTCCGTTCATCTGCTCCGGCGCGAAAAAGAATTCTCTTGATCCGCCGGCAACACGGTCACCTGCCTGAACAAAGGCCGAATAACCGCCCAGAACATGGGATCTGAACTCAAACCTCTCAAGACACCAGCCGTGGCAGTCAACACCGTAATCAGGCATGACATCTAAAACCTCTTTCACCTTATTGGCACCGGTGATACGGCTCTCCTGTTCACTTATAATCCGCCGGATAAAGAGCTCGCCGTCCCAGCCTTCGGCATATCTTTTTCTGGTGTTATCGTCCCAGGTATAGTAATTGACGAATTCCTTCTTTCCTGAGACCTCTTCTATCGCATAGCTCTCGTGCTTATTGAACATTGATCTCTTAGCCCACGGATACTTCTTCTTAAGTCTCCTTAAAGCCTCTTTCACATATGCATTTACGTCAGTCCCCAAAGGGAAAAAATCGTTAAGCACGATAAGCGGAACACGCATTTCTTCTTCCGTGGCGCCGCCGTGATCCGACAGCCAGTTCCTTATTCCACCGGTCATTATCGAGATATCACCTGTAGCTACGACAAAATAGTCGCCAAGCATGCTCATGAATTTCGGATGATAAGCGCCGGTTCCGAATAACTGTTTTTCCAGTATTTCCTTTTTTGAAAGGAGCATAAAATCATCACCGTAGATCTCTTTGAAGAGCTTCTTGAATTCCCTCTTTCTTCCCTTTTTCACAAAGAAAGTCATCGTTCTGGCCTCCAGCGAAGGAAGCCTTTCAAGGCAATCTAAGAGTTCCGGGTGATCGCTCAGATATGTCAGTTTCACATCGGTATGGCCGTGGTCGGCAGTGACCACAAGGAGACTGTTTTTCATATCATAAGTAAAATTCAGGATCCTTCTTTCCGCATCTTCAAGGAATTCCTTTACCTTTTCAGATTCTGAGGAACCGCCGCCGTGCTTGTGGAGAAGATCATCAGGGGACGGCCAGTATGCATAGATATATTTTCTTCCGGATTCTGCGCAAAGCTCCTTTGTCTTATCAAGGACATCCTGCAGCGACTTAAGTTCCTTCTGAACAAAAGGCGATACAGTATAGGCCTTTATCCCCGCTTCGTTAAGTCTTTCAACGACACTTTTATATGGAGTCAGTGTAAACGCAACATTGTATGGTGCCGCCTTCTTTCCGGTGTCCTTAATCCTGTTACGGAAGACAGTGACATTCTTGTCAATGTCCTTATAGTAATTATTCCAGCCGAGCCATGCATGTTCACAGGGCTGAAGACCGGTCATCAGAGATGTGGTCGCTGCGACAGTAGCCGAAGGAAGAACAGATGTGATGCTTTCTTTGTAATGCCGCCTTAACAGATGGCTGTTATCCAGACTCCGGCACAATACCGAACTTCCCATCCCGTCCAGCACAAGAACAATTACGTTTTTATATTTCTCATCAAGATACTTGTCGAGTGCAGGCAATGTGTCTCCGGCTGTACCGCAGCCGAAATATTTCAATATGGAATTCGGAAGATTTGCGATGCAATTCTTATAATCGGGCAACAGAGCGGATTTACTCATTTATGCTCATCCTTCTTTCCGCTGTTCCTGATAAGCTGTTCGGGGATCGAGCGTTCAATTTTCTCATACGGATTCTCCCCGTATATAAGGAAAAAATCCTCCTTCTCGACCGGCAGTACATTGTCTTTGTTGACCTTAAATCTTACGCCGTCTGCCGAATACTGGTGAATGCTGCATTCGGTCTCTCCGAAGTCAGTGTATTTTTTCAATATTCTGGATGTGATGTAGAGTGATATTCCCACGCATGCGAACAGGAATAATACTGCCGTGGCAATGATTATTACGAAATATTCATTAAAAGAAGCTGCACCTGTTATCGTCATATCCGTCATGCCTGCCTCTTCTTTACAAATCTGAAGATATCCTCTTCCTTTGTAAGTTTTATATTCTTCATTATCTTATTAAGTCCCACTATTCCCGAAGTAAAGACTCCCGAAGCAACTATTAAGATGATCACGATCAGGAGATTATATAAGTTCTCCAGACCTCCGAGATTGAATACTATGCCGAAGAACAGTGCGGTCATAACGGCAAGTACAAGGAAGAAAGTACTCCAGAAGACCGACATTATCCTTTTCTTCTCCCATGGCATCGTTCCAACGACCTTGCCGGTCTGACCGTTAATGAGGATAGTGTGCGGCTCCCCCTTATATATAAAGGTGAAAAACCACACAGGCAGCATCAGATATAGCGGATCATCCTGTATGTCGATCCAGTATACAGTGTCCTCGACCATCCTGTTATCGGCAATTACAGTCTTTAACGATTCCTTAGAGAAAAAATCATGGCATCTGAATGCAGCGGAACTTCTGAGATCACTATATGACATATCTGAGATGTTCGAATAAAAACCGTTGAGGTAATCCTCGTCGAAGTCCACGGCAGCGTCGAAGTAGTACGGCTCAAGCTTCATGCTGACACTGTCATTTAAGATGTTCGAACCGTCGATCGGCATATTCTTGAAATTGCAGTTTCCGGCTCTCTGGAAAAACCATTTCTCCTTGCACTCGTCGTATTCGACATCTCCGCTTATATATGAAGCTTCCGTAAAACGGGCATTGATGATCCAGTAAGGAACGTAGATTCCTCTTATATTCTCCGGAACAGCCTTGCGCTTAACTTCCTTCGGGATGATCGGATTTTTGAGGAACTTGCTCTTTACGCGGCTTAAAGCCTCCTCTTTTGTTATCTTGAACGGGATCAGGCCGTCCGGTCTGTATTCTTTTGCAATCCTCGAAAAGTTGATCGCAGGGTTGCCGCAATAGACACAGAATGTCGAGACCTCCGTATCACTGGTCACGACCTCGGCTCCGCAGTGGGCACAGGTATAGACTCTGGTGTCATAATACTTGGAATGAACATCCGCCATGCTGTCGCTGACATCTTCAGGGCTGAACATGCTTCCGCATGCAGCACACTCAAGTTTCTGCGACGCCGGATTAAATATAAGCCTTCCTGAGCAATTGGAGCACAGAACCGCCACATCAAGCCTTCTTTCGATAATTCTTATAAAACAGTCACAATACCTAACAATTTACATTATTTTTGCCTTATTTGAAAGCTTTAAAGATATTGAACTATATTAACCTGAATATTAGAATTATATGCCGTGGGTGATCATATCATCTTCAATATAAGAAAAGAACTTCAGGAACAGTTTATGGGGCTCGCCAAATTATTATATATCGATCCCGGTACGGGAGGAATGTTGTTCACCGTTTTGTTCGGCATATTCGGTGTAGCGATATTCTCTGTCCGTGCGCTCATAATCAAGATCAAATATTCAGCCACCGGCAATAAAGATTCCAAATTGAACCAGACAAAGATCCCGATAGTCATCTTTGCCGAGGACAAGAGATACTGGAATACTTTTGAGACGGTCCTGGACGAATTCGAGAAGAGAAAGCAGAAGGTCGTCTACATGACATGCTCCAAGGACGATCCGGTTTTCGATAAAGACTATAAATACATCACCGGGGAATTTATCGGAGAAGGCAACAAGGCCTACTCAAGACTCAATCTCTTAAATGCTTCCGTTGTATTATCTTCAACACCGAGCCTCGGGGTCTTCCAGTGGAAGAGGTCCAAAAACGTGGACTGTTACATTCATATCCCCCATATGGCAAGTGATATCATCCTTTACCGTATGTTCAGTGTCGACAGGTTCGACGCGATCATGCTGCCCGGCAATTATCAGGAAAAGCCCTTAAGACAACTGGAAGAGATCCACGGGATCAAGCCGAGGGATCTGGAGCTTTGCGGTATCCCTTACATGGATGTCATGAAGAAGAGGCTCGATTCAGCAGGCGAAGTTCCCCCGCATGAGACGACTGTGCTCCTTGCTCCAACATGGGGCGAGAACGGCATTCTTTCCAAGTACGGGGAAAAACTTATTGATGCCCTGCTCTCAACGGGATATAAGATCATAGTAAGACCACATCCCCAGTCATTTGTTGCCGAGAAAGACATCATGGACAGACTCATGTCCAAGTACGACGACCCTTCAAAGGTTGAGTGGAACAGGGACCGTGACAACTTTGAGGTCTTAAGGATGTCGGATATCCTGATCTCGGATTTCTCCGGTGTCATCTTCGATTTCTCATTAGTGTTTAATAAACCCGTCATATACACCGATACGTCATCGATCGATACAGGCGTCTTTGATGCTTACTGGCTGGATGAGACTCCCTGGACATTCAGGATCCTCTCCGATCTCGGAATCGAGCTTAACGATGACAACATCGGCAATATCAAAGAAGTCATCGACAAGTGTCTGGAAGACCCGTCCTTCGAAGAAGGCAGGAACAAGGCACGCGACGAGGCCTGGGGCTGTATAGGTCAGGGCGCCGTTAAATCCGTTGATTTCGTAATGAGAAAATACAAAGAAACTGTTGCGAAAAACAATGAGGCAAAGCAGAATGTCTCTGCTGTCAGCAACAAGAAAACCAAATCAGCCAAGAAGAGAAAATAAGTAGATATGTCATTTTTATCCGGTCTTTACACATTAATATTCTCACCGCTCGAACTCCTGTTCGAAGTGGTCTTCACCATCGCAAACAGACTGATCGGCAATGCGGGCTTATCGATCATCTTCTTAAGCCTTGCCATCAACTTCCTGGTCCTTCCCCTCTATAAGAGAGCAGATGAGCTCCAGGCCGAAGAACGTGAGATCCAGGTCAAAATGGCTCCTCACATCAAGCATATAAAGAAGATGTTCAAAGGTGATGAGCGTTTCTTTATGCTTCAGGAGTACTATTACCTCAACCACTATAAGCCTGTATATGCTCTGAAGAGTTCAGTATCCCTTCTTTTGCAGGTTCCGTTCTTTGTAGCTGCATATAACCTTTTGTCAGGCATGCAGAGCCTTCAGGGAATGAAGTTCGGATTTATATCCGACCTGGGACAGCAGGATGCCCTCTTTACGATCGGAAGCTTCCCCATAAACGTTCTCCCGATCCTCATGACAGTCATAAATATCGTATCCGGCATCATCTATACCAAGGGACATCCGGTAAAAGAGAAGATACAGGTCTACGGTCTTGCTGCCGTATTCCTTGTCCTGCTCTACAACTCTCCTTCCGGACTTGTTTTCTACTGGCTTCTTAATAATGTGTTCTCTCTTGTAAAGAACATCTTCTATAAGCTCAAGAATCCTAAGAAAGTCTTAAGCGTTGTTTCTGCTCTGGCAGGTGTCGTTGTTCTCGTTCTTACGGCACGTACACCTTCCACTGTACTCCTTCTCAGGCAGAAGCTGCTTCTGGCATGCTTAAGCTTCCTGCTCATTCTTCCCCTTATTCTTCCTGTTATTAACCGCCGGCTCAAACTCGACAGATTCTTTGCTCCCGCCAAAAAGGATGCCGGTGTTTTCTTTGCAGGTGCTTTGCTGATGACACTGATCACAGGCTTCATGATCCCAGGATCCGTCATCAATTCCTCACCTGAGGAGTTTGTCAACGCTTTAGATCCTGCCAATCCTTCGAAGTATCTCATCACCTCAATGCTCCTGGCATTCGGCAGCTTTGTTCTTTGGGGCGGTGTCTTCTATTTCTTCATGAGTGAGAAGATGAAGTCCTTATTCAGTCACGGTATCTGGGTCATCTGCGGCGTTTCCGTACTCAATTACCTGGGCTTTGCAAGAGGCCTCGGTATGCTTACCTCCTACCTGCAATACGAGACTTTCCCTGCCTTCAGAGTCAGAGATTACTTCATAAACGCGCTTATCGTTCTCGTGGTCGGCGCTGCCCTTTACTTCATTTACAAGAAATTCCAGAAGTTCGCGAAGATGATCCTTCTGGCAGGCGCGGTAGCTATCGCCGCAGTCGGCATAAGATATGTTGCCAATATCACCAGAATATATAAAGAAGCTTTTGAGAACAACTCAAGCTATTCGTTAACTGCCGAATCCGAACCGATGTCCATTCCTTTGAGCAAGAACGGACAGAACGTTGTCGTGCTCATGATGGACCGTGCTGTCGGAAATCTTTTGCCCTACATCTTTGATGAAAGACCTGAATTAAAGGAACAGTTCGACGGCTTTACCTATTACCCCAATACGATATCGTACGGACCCTGCACAAATATCGGTGTGCCTGCAATATACGGCGGTTATGAATACACGCCCGAGAATATGAATTCAAAACCCGGTATTCCCCTTGTCGACAAACACAATGAGGCTTTGAGGGTAATGCCCGTTCTTTTCGGCGAAAACGGATATAACGTAACGGTTTTCGATCCGCCATATGCAAATTACAAGTGGACTTCAGATCTTTCCATTTATGACGATCATCCGGAATTCCATTGCTTCACCTCCATAGGTTCATTCAATTACTATGAGGACGATGATATCGGCAAGGACTGGGGTTATATAACCTCACGCGAGGAGGAGATCCGCAACCGCGATTTCTTCTGCTTCGGACTCATGAAGGTTGCACCTGTTATCCTGCAGGAGACGATCTACGACAACGGTATGTATAACGAAGCAACCAACGTATCCGTAATCTCCCAGCGCGTTGAGCCGAATCTTAAAGAATGCTCCGGATACGATCTGTCATTCCTGAATTCCTATATTGTTCTTAAGAACCTTTCGGATATGACTACAATTGACGACAGTAATGAGAACAATTTCTTCATTATGTCTAACGGCACACCTCACAACCCGTGCATTTTGCAGGAACCTGATTATGTTCCCGCTCTTCACGTCGACAACACTGCATATGATGTGGATATGGAATCCCGATATACGCTGAACGGTGTTACCATGCCTATGACAACTGACATGCAGGTGGCACACTATCATATTAATATGGCTTCCTATCTTAAGCTCGGCGAATGGTTCGATTATCTGAAAGAGATGGGTGTCTACGACAACACCAGGATCATTATCGTGTCAGACCACGGCAGAGGACTCGATCAGGGAGATTATTACTGCAGCGGCTTTGATATGCAGGACTATATGCCTATATTGTTAGTAAAGGATTTCGATGCCAAGGGCTTTAATATCGATGAATCGTTTATGACAAACGGCGATACCCCTGCGATTGCAACATCGGGCCTGATCGATGATCCTAAGAATCCGTTTACAGGCCATCCTCTGGATTACAGCGGAAAAGAAGGTCCGCAAAAGATCTTCTATACTTATTTCTGGAACCCGGCAAGCAACAACGGAAATACATTCCTTCCCGGCTCATGGTTTGAGTTTAATGGTACTGATCCCTGCGATATGGACAACTGGACATATTTGGGAGACTACTGATCCTTCCATAAGTTTTAATTTTACTGAAGCTTCGAAAATGAGTTTGTGTCCGAAACCTGAATCAGTCGATATCTCACAGCCCAAACCGGTTGTCCTTGAAGCAGCCGATATCATAAAATTCAAAAAAGAAGCCCGTTTATGATACGGGAGGGGCTCGAAAATATCGCTAACCCTTCATTTCTTCGCAATTTATGATACGATGGCAGCGAAAAATATCACAAAACCTCAAAACACGGTTCATTTGTGATATTTGAGGGCTCGAAAATGTCACAAAATCCTTAAAAATCTTCAATTTGAGATATCGGGTGAAAAAATGACAGGGGCTGCCCCGGGTTCCATTCCGAAGGATCAATAAACAGATTTTTTCATATATCCCCCTCTCACACCCCGTTTCCCCCGGAAATGCGGCAGTTATATTTCCGGAAAACGTAGCAGTTATGGTCTCCATGAAATATAATGAATTCATCGCAGTTGGGAAAACAGACATATAAGGAGGAGAAGCAGCATGAATTCAAGACAGCTTTTTGCAGCACAGGAGAATATGGTCGAATGGCTGGCAGACCCGCATGAATTAGGGAAAAAGCCCAGCAAGATCGAGTGTGCCGGAGAGTTTGATCTTCATGACATGCACTATTACATATTTAAGTACAAGACCGGTCTCCTCGGCTCATGGCTTGTCGGCGTAAGCGGCGGCTTTGAAGATGATGGTCTCGAGCCTTGCGGCCATACATTCAGCGAGATGCAGAAATACGATGCTGCAACGGCACAAGGCGACTGCATCGCAATGGTGGAGAAGATCCGAGCTTACTGGATGGAACAGGCAAAGAAGTTCCAACAGAATTAACCACGAAGATCCGTTAAACTGAAATGCTTTTAAGGGCGCACTTTACAATGCGTCAAATGCTTTGCGGAATTCCGTAATGTTGCTTCCGTTCTCAGGGCCGTATATGGCAAATCTGACTTCGTCAAAGAGATAGCCGCAGCCTTCATCTGTCAGAACCTGCCTGAAGTATCCTGCAACATCCTGAGGCTTGTTCCCGAAAGCACCGCATCCCCAGGCACCAAGCACAAGATTCCTGTACCCCTTTTCGAAGGCGATAAGAAGAAGGATCCTTATCCTTCTTGTCATGGTCTCTGAGATAAGCTCCCTGGAAGCAAACATCGCCGCTCCCCTCCTGTTTGGCGCAGGAACCGTGATAACACCTGCCGTGAAAGGTTCCTCGAGGAGTTCAAGCCGTGAATTCCTGAACACAAGCACATTCTCCGACAGAATCATATAATCAGATTCAACTTTGCTTATGTGAGTATTGTTATAGCGGTACATCTCTGAAGCTTCGGAAGATGAGATGGAGCCATAGAGCGTGCTGCATCTGCAGAGCGCTTCCTCCTGCGCATTGGCACCGAGCATGAACCCGCCGCCGGGATTATGCGCATTGGCAAAATTCATGACATAGGGCTTATCCATATCACGTGCAGCTTCAAATGAATCAGAGTTAATGACTTTGATACTGCAGAACTTTCCGTTCTGCGGAACGGACTGATATTTCTTAAGAAGTCTTTCTCCGTCCTCAGGGGAATATAAGATAACTCCGGTGTGCTCTTCAGGGTTGAACCCGACTTTTTTGCCGGAGACAATGTATTCACCTTTTTCTGTTATTTCAACAGCCTCTTTTGCAGCTTGGATGTTATTCATATGCTTCTCCTGCCCTGATGATCTTTATAAATTCCTCAATGTACTCTGTCTGTGTCGGCATAATGTTGTCCGGAAGGGAATCTATGCCAAACCACTTAAGATCCACACTTTCCCCGTCGTGACGGAGCTCTCCGCTGTATCCGGTCGCTATATATACAAAATCCGTATAATACACTTCGTCCGTATTCGGATATACAAGATGCACGTTTGCTTTGACTTTAAAGAACTCATACTCTGTAATATCAAGATTCGTCTCTTCTTTTACTTCTCTTAACAAACCTTCCTCAGGTTCTTCACCAAGTTCCAGAGCACCGCCCGGTACACACCATTCTCCGGTATCAGTTCTTTTCTCGAACAACAACCCCTTGTCCTTATCGTAGAGGATGCATACTGCCGCAGCGGCCATAATGGGCCTGTGCCCTATAAGTTCCCTTAAGTCAGATATATAACTCATCTGAAGATCCCCTTTTGCCGTATATTCATTAATACATGGATTATAAACCATATAACCTGCCATAAGTTGAAGCCCCTGATAGATTGTACTAATATATGGTGCTGTATATCGGGAAGCCGGAAATATAACTCAAGGAATAGCTTAAGGCAGATGGATCTTATAAAGCTTCTATACATCGATCCCGGTACGGGAGGAATGCTTTTTACCGTTTTGTTCGGCATCATCGGCGTCGTTGTTTTCTCGCTGCGCGCACTGATGGTGAAGCTCAAGTATGCCGTAAGCAGGGATAAGAATGCCAAAGTAAACAGCCGCAAGATCCCTCTTGCCATATTTGCCGAGACCAAAAGATACTGGAGTATCTTTGAGCCGATCCTCGAAGAACTCGAGAAAAAGCACCAGGAGACGGTCTATCTTACCTGTTCCAAGGACGACCCCATATTCGGCAAAGACTATAAATACATAACTGGCCAGTACATAGGAGAGGGCAGCAAGGCATTCTCAAGACTTAATCTTCTTAATGCCTCGGTAGTCTTCTCGACAACGCCGAGCCTTGATGTCTTCCAGTGGAAGCGCTCGAAAAACGTCGACTGCTACATCCACATCATGCATGCAGCCAAGGACATCACTCTCTACCGCATGTTCGGAACCGACCATTATGATGCATTCATCCTTTCAGGGGAATACCAGATAAAACAGATAAGGCAGCTTGAAGAGTTAAGGGGACTTCCGGAGCGTGATTATGCTCTTTGCGGCGTTCCTTATCTTGATGAAATGAAGAAGCGCCTTGAATCGGCAGGTGAAGTGCCGACCCACGAGAGAACTGTTCTTCTCGCGCCTTCATGGGGTGAGAACGGCATACTCTCCAAATTCGGCGATAAGCTGATCGATGCTCTTATCTCAACAGGCTACAAGCTTATCGTAAGACCTCATCCCCAGTCGTTCGATGTAGAGACGAAGATGCTCGAGAGACTCATGGCCAAATACAACGATACTTCCAAGGTTCAGTGGAACAGGGATATTGATAACTTCGAGGTCTTAAGAACATCGGATATTCTGATATCCGACTTCTCGGGAGTCATGTTCGAATTTGCAATGGTATTCGATAAGCCCATCATCTATACGGATACAAAGTTCGATCCCATCCACTATGACGCGGACTGGATAGATGAGACGCCGTGGACTTTCAGCATCCTCCCTTCCCTGGGACTTGAACTTAACGAAGATAATGCAGACGGTATAAAAGAACTTATCGACAGATGCATTGAAGACCCTTCATTTACCGAAGGACGCGGGAAGGCCCGCTCTGACATCTGGGTAAATATAGGAGAGAGCGCTGAGAGATCAGCGGATTTCATCATCAGAAAATATAAGGAAGTAACTGAAGATAAGGCATCTTTGGGCACGCCTTCCGTCAGTGCCTCAAAGCGGTTCAACAAAAAGAAACAAAGTGTGGAGGTGACTTAACAGATGTCTTTCCTGTCCGCACTTTATACATTGATAATCTATCCTTTGGAACTTCTTTTCGAAGTCGTGTTCACTATTGCAAACCGGATCATAGGCAACCCGGGTTTGTCGATCATATTCTTAAGCCTTGCTTTCAACTTCCTGGTTCTCCCGCTTTATAAACGCGCGGATGAACTCCAGAAGGAAGAGCGTGATATGCAATCAAAGATGGCATACCGTATAGGCCGGATAAAAAAGGCTTTCAAGGGCGATGAGCGATTCATGATGCTTCAGGAATACTACCGCATAATGAACTACAAACCGGTATATGCCCTGAAGAGCTCAGTATCACTGATGCTTCAGATTCCTTTCTTTATTGCAGCTTACAGACTTCTGTCGAGAATGCAGTGCCTTCAGGGAATTAAGTTCGGTCCCATAACAGATCTCGGGAGTGAGGATGCAATGTTCATGATAGGAAGCTTTCCCGTAAATGTGCTTCCTGTACTCATGACACTGATAAATATCATATCGGGCATTATCTACACCAAAGGCCAGCCTCTGAAGTCCAAGATACAGGTCTACGGCCTTGCTGCCGTCTTCCTCATCCTGCTCTATCACTCTCCTTCAGGACTCGTTTTCTACTGGCTCTTAAATAATGTATTCTCACTTGTAAAGAACATATTCTACAAATTGAAGAACCCGAAGAAAGTCCTGAATATCCTGTCTGCTGCCGCGGGGATAGTACTCCTTATTGCAGTTATACTTAAGCAGGGATCAGACTTAAGACAGAAGATTCTTTTAGGCACGGGAGCAATCCTCCTTACACTGCCTCTCATATCGGGCTTTATAAAGAAGAAGCCGGAAGCAGAGCCTGCTGTTAAGAGCAATAAGACCTTTTTTGCAGGCACTGTCTTAATGGCGCTTATCACAGGACTTCTGATCCCTTCATCCGTTATCAGTGCTTCTTCTGAAGAATTCATAGATGTGCTTAGCAGCAAGAGCCCCGTCTGGTATATCGTAAGCTCCCTGCTTCTGGCGTTTGGCAGCTGGGTCTTATGGGGAAATATATTCTGCTTCTTTATGAGCAGCAAGATGAAGAATATCCTTGGCAAAGCCATATGGATCATTTGCGGGGTCTCTGTCTTGGACTATATGCTGTTCGGCACAAAACTCGGCACGCTCTCGTCTACACTCCAGTATGACAGTCTTCCTTCTTATAAACTCACCGATTACCTCATAAATGCGCTCGCCGTTGCGGCAGCCTCAGTCATTCTCGGCTTCATATTCTCAAAGTGGCCCAAGCTTATCCGCCCGGTACTTATCGCAGGCATTCTTACCGTCACCGGACTAGGTATCTATAACACAGGAAAGATCAACACTTCATTCAGAGATTATCAGAGCAGGGCACAGACCGCCGAATCACCGGTCATTCCTTTAAGCAGGAACGGAACGAACGTCGTGGTACTGATGCTCGACCGCTCCGTCGGAGACCTTGTGCCTTATATCCTTGAGGAAAAGCCTGAACTGAAGGCGCAGTTTGACGGATTTACCTATTATCCCAATACCATATCCTTCGGAGCTCACACCAATACAGGTTCGCCTGCACTTTTCGGCGGTTATGAATATACTCCGGAAAGAATGAACGAGAGGGATGATGAGCTCCTTGAAGACAAGCACAATGAGGCTTTGAAGGTAATGCCGGCAATATTCGGCGGGAACGGGTATGAAGTAACGGTAATAGATCCCCCTTACGCGGGATATAACTGGATCCCCGATCTGTCGATCTACGACAGCTATCCTGATTTCAAATGCTATCTGACTGTCAATCAGCGCAATTTCTTCGGAGACAGCAGCATTCTTTCTGACGAAGCATCCGGATACGTCCATGAGATACGCAACAGGAACTTCTTCCTCTATTCGCTCATGAAGATCTCACCCGTGATCCTTCAGGAGACGGTATATGACGGCGGGATCTACAACACATCACGTTCAACCGGTGTTAAGGCAGGAGAAGCCTATGAGACAGATGCCCTTGTTCAGCATATAAGCGGCATCTCAAAAAGCATCGGCTACGACATCAATTTCCTTGAGGCTTATGCAGCCTTAAGTGCACTTTCCGATATAACCGAGATTGATGACGGTACACAGAACAATTTCCTTATGATGGCCAATAAGACCACTCATTCACCCAGTCTTCTGCAGGAGCCTGATTACGTCCCGGCATACAGTGTCGACAATACGGAATACGATACCGATCTGAAGTCCCGCTATGATATAAACGGCAGGACGCTTACGATGAATTCATCGACCCAGGTCACGCATTACCAGATCAACATGGCTGCATTCCTTCAGCTTGGTAAATGGTTTGATTATCTGCGTGAGCAGGGTGTCTACGACAACACAAGAATCATTCTCGTGGCTGACCACGCTTATGCGCTCGACTACTATAAGCTCACATGCAATAACAAGGACATGACGTGCTTTCTTCCTCTGCTGATGGTAAAAGACTTTAACGCCACCGGATATACGGTATCAGAAGACTTCATGACAAATGCCGATACTCCCGCTCTTGCAACGGAAGGTCTTATAGATGATCCCGTAAATCCTTTTACAGACATTCCGATAATTCAGGATTACAAGTCAGAGCCTCAGACAGTATTCCTGTCAGACAAGTTCAAGACAACAGAGAATAACGGCACCACATACCTCGAAGACTCCTGGTATACCGTATCCGGCGACCCTCACAAGTCCGGGAACTGGAAGTTTCTCGGGATCCGGTGATCCTCTAAAGCCATGCTTCAAGGTTGTGCTATAATCTTTAGGATCTGACAATCTCTTTTTATATTGCGCATTTAACGGAATAAATGATCAGAATAAGGGCATCTTTAACCGGTCTGTTTAGAAAATACTATTGCTGCATATTAAGTGCACTGATAGTTTTTCTTGCTATGGCTGTTGTTCTCCTGATCAACAAATGTGCACCTTTCGGGACAACTTCCCTGACTTACGGCGACGGCGAGATCCAGTATCTGGATTTTTTCTCGTATCTTCATGATATCCTGCACGGCAAAAATGATCTGACTTACAGCTTTACGATAGGCATGGGGCAGTCAGGATGGGGGCTGTTCACCTATTATCTGGCATCGCCTTTGAATCTTATGGTGTTCTTCTTCAGAAAAGATCAGATCAAGTCGTTCTTTGACCTTCTGATACTTCTCAAGCTCTCGCTCTGCGCTTTTACCATGAGCCTTTATCTCATAAGAAGATCCGAAGGCAAGGTAAATAACATCTTTTGCACCGTGCTCAGTATCTGTTATGCGATGATGCAGTATAACATCTCACAGGCAAGCAACATCATGTGGCTTGACGGTGTTTACATGCTGCCTTTGATGCTTCTGGGAATATATGAGCTCATCAGTAAGAATAAGACCATACTTCTTATAGTCTCAACTGCGCTGTCCATTCTCTTCTCATGGTATTCAGCCGGAATGAACTGTATTTTCACGGTCTTCTGGTTCCTTTTCGAGCTTGCGCTCTATAACTGTGACGAGTCCAAAGGGCTTAAGAAAAATCTCGGAAGCATCGGAAGATACGCGCTTGCAATGGCTTCCGGAGTCATGATCAGTGCATTTTCGATGATCCCCAATTACCTTCTTCTGAAAAACGGAAGAGGTGAATCCGTAGATAAGTGGCTGTTCGAGTTCGACATAACAGGAAACCCGGTCACCCTTTTCTCAAAATATATGCTCGGCGGCAGGAATGATCTGACCACGGATATGGCCATATTCAGCGGCTCGTTCCTCCTGATCTGCGCTGTCTCGTATTTCTTCAACGGCAAAGAGAAGAAAAGAAGGCTTTATGTGGCTTTCTTCGGGATCCTTGTCATGCTCATGTACTGCTGGCAGCCTCTGGTTGCATGCTTCTCACTTTTCAAGCAGACCAACAGTTACTGGTGCAGATATTCCTACATGGCAGTCTTTTATCTGGAATTTATTGCCGTACTGAATCTTTCAGCCTCTCATGACAGCAAAAAGAAACGCATTATTTCCGTGCTTGCCGTATGGGCTGTCTGCTCGGCATCTTTATTCTGGCCTCAGACATTCCAAAAGGAAAACACCGGGCTCGTGATATTGAGCATAATATCATCTTTATGCGCTGCCGTATTGCTCCTCTTATCTTCCGTATCAGGCGCGAAAATCAGGCAGGCGGCAAGCTTATTGCTTGCGGTCTTAACAGCTCTCGAGCTGGGTTATAACGCTTCGCTTCTCATCGGAACATATTCGACAGACAGCGGGTCTCAGTTCCGGGACTATACGCTGGAAGAGGAAAAGACCATATCAGGGATCAAAGACAGTGACAGCGGCATCTACAGGATCAGCGCTGTCGCGGGAAGGGATTACGATCCCGGACAGTCCTTGCAGTTCACATATAATGACGGAATGGCACATAACTATTCAGGCATTGCTTCTTATACATCTTATCCGGAGAAATCCTACATAATGCTCATCAACAGGCTGGGCTATAAGAGCGAAGAGGACTGCATCACAATAGTTAACACCTCCGTTGCTCCTTCTGACGCACTTCTCGATGTAAAGTACGTGATATCCCCAAGAGAGATCTCGGGGTATAAACTTGTCGGAGAGAACAGTTCTTTTGGAAGGAATGTCTACTTAAATCCTTACTGCATCCCCATGGGTATTGCTTACTCAGTAAAGGAGCCTTCTAAATGCTCCAACTCCTTCGAGTATATAAACAGCCTTTATTCCGAGCTCCTGGGGCGTGATGCGGAAGTGTTCGTTAAGGCCGAATATGTATCCGAAGATTCCGGCAATACCAGAAGATATAACATCACCCTGCCTCAGGGAACCGATCACCTGTACGGAAATATCTATTCCGGCGCGCGTCTTGACGGCACGGTCGATGTTAACGGTCAGTATAAGACTTTGTACTCCGGCTGGGGTGCACCGGCATTATTTGACATCCCTTCAGACGGAGGAAATGCCTTGCTGGATTATACCTGTTCTGATGTCTCAAAGATCTCGGATGAACAGTTCTATGCCTTCAGCGAATCCGGACTCCTTGATATATGCACGGAATTAGCTGATAGAAGCTGCGTCATCCGGGAATTCTCGAACGGACGTATAAAATGCAGTATTGACGCAAAGACCGGTGAAGATCATTTATTCCTTCCCGTGATCAGAAGCGATGGCTGGACCTGCAAAGTGAACGGCAAAAAGGTTTCCATGGATCTGTTTGCCGGAAGCATGATGTCCGTGCCTCTCGAACAGGGTGCCAATGAGATCGAACTCAGCTATCACTTGCCCGGCATGACTTCAGGTATTATATTATCGCTTGCGGGAGCAGCAATTCTTGCCTTTGTGGCGGTAATTGAAAGAAAACGCGGGAAGAGTGCCTGAATATGACTTTGCTTGCAGCTTTATACACATTGATAATCTCACCTCTTGAGCTTCTGTTCGAAGTTGTCTTTACTGTTGCCAACAGGATTATAGGCAACGCAGGCTTATCCATAATCTTTTTGAGCCTTGCAGTTAACTTCCTGGTCCTCCCTCTCTATAAGCGCGCTGACGAGCTTCAGGCCGAAGAGCGTGATATCCAGGTCAGGATGGCTCCCATGATCAAGCACATCAAGTCCACTTTTAAGGGCGATGAGCGCTTCATGATACTCCAGGAATACTATAAGATCAATCACTATAAGCCCGTTTATGCTCTTAAGAGCACGGCTTCCCTTCTTTTGCAGATCCCTTTCTTTATCGCAGCTTATAATCTTCTTTCCGGCATGCAGAGCCTTCAGGGT
>JAFRRJ010000005.1 GCA_017428155.1 Clostridiales bacterium
GGCACACGTAAGGTCTCCTTCTCCAGAGAACTCTGGATCGAATCCGAAGATTTCATGGAAGTTCCCGCGCCCAAGTACTTCAGACTCTTCCCCGGCAACGAGGTTCGTCTCAAGTCCGCTTATGTCGTTAAGTGCGTATCCCCGGAATAAGCATATAACACCCCGCACTTCGAACAGTATTTGCGTGAGCACAAATAACTCGTGCGGGGTATTATTATGCTTATATTGAGCTGAGGAAGTCTTTGGTGATTGCGGCGATTTCCTTTGCGTTATTTCTATAAATGATATGTGTTCCGTCCAGGATTGAATAGGAATCCGTCGCACCGACCCGCTTAAGATGATCCATATGGTATTGTTCACCGGATAAATTGCCCGCTTTATGCGTATAGGTATATCCGGATATGATCTTGTAGAAAGGAACTTCAGAAGGGTATTCCAGTGCCATTACATCGTTTATATAGACTCCCATATTAATGGAAGTATCTATAAGATTACTGTTTACTGCAAAGCCTTGATAGATAATATAATCGTCCACCTCTTTTTGTGTGTAACCATATTCTTCTATCAATTGTTTTTTATTTGTCGTCAGCATTGTATCTATTTCAACTCCGCAGAAACCTTTAATTCTATAAAGAACCGGAATAACCTTTTTCATAATATCCGGTACATCTCCTGCATATGCAGATGAACTCCCGTCCAGTGAAATAATAGCTTTTACTTCATCAGGATATAACGACGCATAGCATTCACAGTATAAAGACGATATCGAGTGAGGCATTAATACATAAGGTCCTTCTATTTCTGCGTTCTTTAAGACCTCACGTATCTCATCAACATAATTTCTGCAAGTCCTATCCCTGTTTGTCTCACTGCTGAACCCGACTCCGAAATAGTCCACACAGACCACTTGGTTATCTTTGCTCAATTCTCTGATAAGCGGAGCAAAATCAGCACTCGGCAAGCCATCACCTAAGCCCGGCAGCAATACGATCGTATTCTCTCCTTCACCGGCTTTTGTTATATGCATTTTCCCGTCAAACACATCCACCAGTTCCCCATATGGCTGAATCTGTTCATATCTCTTTTTGAAATATGTGGCATGCAGCAAAGCACATAATAGCGTTGATACTACCAGTACCCCGATGCAACCCAACACGATGTATTTGATTATCTTACCTATCTTTCTCTTACCTGTCTTATTTTTCATTCTATTCACTCCCCTATCATTAGCATTAAATAATCCATGCAAAACTAAGCCCCGGCCGGCGTCATCATGAAATTGCGCTGCGCAGCAAGCAATACCTTACGCGAGGGAATTTTTCTCGTAAGTGGGCTGTTCGTACAATTTTTTTCCCAGAAGCGTCATCGCCTGCTTTGGGCAATGGTTTATGCACCTGTAACACATTGTGCATTTTGCGGAAGCGACCGCCTTGCCGTTCTCGATCTTGATATTCTGTGTCGGACAATCCTTCGCGCAGATACCGCATCCGATACACTTGGCCGGATCGATCTTAACCTTATTGGTATAGCCTGTCGTTTTATTGTAGAACCAGAGTCTCTGACCGAATAATCCGGCAAGATGCGCTGCAAAAGACAGCCCTTCTTGCGGATAGATGCCTTCCCTTATCTTTTTCGCGGCCTCGAAAACTCTTTGGTCGGCTTTCTCTATTACCGCCTTATTATGTTCTTTGGACTTCTTAAGTGCCTTGCTGTCTCCAATAGAGTCAGGCATCACTATCTGAAGTCCGCCCGTGATCTCCGCACCGTACTTTTTGAGAAGCCTTGCCGCACATCCTGTACCGTCACCTGCAAACAAACCCATTGTAGTAATCAGGAAAATCTTCTTGCCCTTCCAGACTGACTCATGACTTATTATGAAGTCTCTTACAAGATAAGGAATATTCGAGAACATCGTCGGATAAGCAAGGATTATCTCATCGCCTTCCAAAGCTTTCTTCACATCCTCTGATTCAACAGGCACGCTGATCCCGTTTGTACCAAGTTCATTTAAAAGCAACGTTACTATATGCTTTGTATTGCCTGAACCGCTTAAATAGACCGCATTCATAAAGCACCCTCCAAAAGCATCTTAAACGCATTCTTCAGATACTCTTCCTTGGTCATATTGAATCTGAGTTTAAGGTATTCTTCCTTATCGTTTGCCATCGAGATAATCCCTGATATAGACGACCACATCATTATGACTGCCGGATAAATGTCGATATCTTTCCTTACAGCACCCTCTTCCATGCCGCTTCTGATGAATCTTGCGATCTCTTCATTTGTCTGTTCGCCGATATCATAGATCTTCTTATAAAGTTCCTGGTCCATATCGACAGAGATCGTGCCCAAAGTGCCTTTGCAGAACAGCGGATGCTTCTCGAACTTATCAGCGATATCAAAGCAGAGTTTGTAATACCTGTCCACAAAACTGCCCTCTCCGTCAGAAGCCTTCTTTGCATCCTCCAAAAGCTGCTCCATATACTTGCAGACAATTGAATCCCAGATGATCTGCTTGCTTTTGAAATAGACATAAAGCGTGGATTTGCTGATTCCGGTGTAAAAAGCGATATCGTCGATCGATGTCGCTTCATATCCTCTTTCCTCGAAAAGCCTCTCGGCCGCCATCAATATTGAAGCTGTATGTATCTGCACTAATCTTTCTTTACGCATGGTTTCCTCCCTTTAGACCTTCTATCTTCAATCCCTATTCTCGAACTGCAAAATAGCTTCCTCTTAGAAATACAGTATCCTTAGCTTCCTAAATCATACTGATAGTACAATTATCGTACTATCAGTTCGATTTTATGTCAAGAATAACACTTACATCTGGGACAAAAAGAGATAAATTATTGGATTTCCGGAAGCTTAAGCATCCTGTCCAATGCTTCATTTACAACGCTTCTCGGGCATGCGATGTTCATTCTGATGAACTGTCCGGTCTTCTTCGAGAAGAATGTTCCCTCAGAAAATCTGATGTGCGCCTTATCAAGGAAAAACTTTGAAGGATCGTCCAGACCCATAGCAGATGCATCTATCCACATCAGGTATGTGCCCTCGATATCGGTTACCTTGAGTTTTGTGCCTTCAAGACGGCGCTTAACCAATCCGACGTTGCCCTCAAGATAAGAGATAAGCTCGTCCATCCACTTATCACCATAAGTATAAGCAGCTCTGGTCGCAACAAGCCCCATGATGTTTAATCCGAACGCACCGGTCGAAAAAGCATACTTGTCTACAGCCCTTCGCATCGAGTCGTCCGCAATAACGATATTTGCAGCCTGAATCCCTGCAATGTTAAATGACTTCGTCGCTGACGTGCATGTAACCGTGATTTTCTTCAATTCATCGGACAAAGAAGCAATCGGGATATGCTTATGTCCGCTGTAAATAAAGTCTGCATGGATCTCATCGCAGACGATCACCATGTGATTCTTAAGGCAGATATCGCCTACTTTTAAGAGTTCTTCCCTTGTCCATACGCGTCCGGCCGGATTATGAGGATTGCAGAAGATCAGCATCTTAACGTCATTCTCACGGACCTTCTTCTCGAAGTCATCAAAGTCGATCTCATAACGCGAACCCTTCATGACAAGATCAGATATGACAAGGTTTCTGCCGCTGACCTTTACTGCTCTGCCGATAGGACCGTAAAGCGGCTCAAAGATGAGAATGCTGTCATTCACTTTGGTAAGCGCATTTATCGAATCTGAGATACTGAGCACAACACCGGGCATCTTTATTACAGTTTTGGTATCTACATCCCAGCCGTATCTTCTCTTATACCAGCTAACAAGAGCGCGGTCATAGGATTCATCAGCTTCAGAATATCCGTACACGCCTCGTTTTGCCTGCTCTACAAGAGCATCAACGACTTCGTCAGGGGTTCTGAAATCCATATCAGCGACCCACATCGGAATAAGGTCATCGATACCGTCTATCCTCGCATGCTTAAGATCTTCCGGCGTATTTCTATCAACTATCTCATCAAAATTATTCATTACGTCTCCCCCAAAATAACACTATCTCTTGATACTAATAAACTACTCCCGCACGAGTTATTTGCGCAGCAAATACTGTCCGAAGTACGGGAGTAGTTTATTAGTATCCAGCTAGGAATGCTTTCGTTCTCTCCTGCTTAGGATTCGTGATGAGATCGTACGCAGGACCCTCTTCCACGATGACTCCGCCGTCCATAAAGACGATACGGTCAGCCACATCGCGCGCGAAGCTCATCTCATGGGTAACGATTACCATTGTCATCTTCTCAAGTGCAAGTTCCTTGATTACGGTCAGAACGCCTTTGGTAAGTTCAGGATCCAATGCCGATGTAGGCTCATCAAAGAATATTATCTCCGGATTGGTCGCAAGCGCTCTTGCGATCGATACTCTCTGCTGCTGGCCGCCTGAAAGATTGCAGGGATAAGAGTCTGCTTTTTCTCTGAGATCCATTTTATCAAGGAGTTCGAGGCAAATCGTCTCTGCCTCTGCCCTGCTCTTGTTGTGAACATGGATAAGGGCTTCAGTGATATTTCTTCTTACGGAGAAATGCGGGAAGAGATTGAAGTTCTGGAAGACGAGACCAAACTTTGAGCGGATCTCCTTTTCGCGCTTTTTATCGCAATATACAGCGCGGCCGTCTTTATCCTCGCAAAGAACATCGCCGCCGATCATAATTCGGCCGCTGTCAACTCTCTCAAGAGTAGTTGCGCAGCGAAGCAGTGTTGACTTGCCGCCGCCTGAAGGACCGATGACGGCAACGACCTCACCGCGGTTTACGTTAAGGGATATTCCCTGAAGAACATCAAGATGATCGAATGATTTATATACGTCTTTTATCTCAAGAACGATGTCGTTGTTTATCTCTGACACACGCGGCACCCCCTTTAAGAATAGTAGGACATGGATTTCTCCACGCCGTTAAGAAGCGCTTCAATGATGAGGTTCATTCCGTAATAGAATGCACCTGCGACTATGAATGGCACGACAGATACCTGCCTGGAAGCCGCTGCAGACGCTGCGGTAAACATTTCGGCGACTGAGAGGACCTGCGCAAGTGAGGTATCCTTTACAAGCGTGATTATCTCGTTGGATACAGACGGCAGAACCCTTTTTACGACCTGGGGCATAATGATCTTGAAGTATGTCTGCATCTTTGAGAAGCCGAGAACTGTCGCTGCTTCATACTGCCCCTTTGGCATGGACTGGATGCCGCCTCTGAAGATCTCGGCAAAGTAAGCCGCATAATTCAACGAAAACGCAATTATCGTTGCCAAAAATCTGTAGTTAAAAGGTCCCACCTGAATGCTTCCGAGATTAACTCCGAAGAGATAGTAAGGTCCGAAGTAGACCAGGAGGAGCTGGAGCATGAGAGGTGTTCCTCTTAAGATAGATATATAGACTCTGAAGAATAAAGATACGACAAATATCTTGGACATTCTTCCCTTTGAAACAAGAAGTCCCAGCGGAATCGAGAAGATCAGAGTAAATCCGAAAATCCCGAATGTGAACTTAAAGCCTTGCCCAAGCTGAATCAATGTCGAAACGATATTTTCCATATCAATACCCCGGCATTTCCCATATCATCTTAACTTCAGGATTGCACCTGAGAGTCCAGCTTACCTGATGCGTCTTCATATCGATAAGATAGCCCTCAATGAACCCATCCTCTACAACTCCGTATTTGAAACCTATAAGAACATTGCATAGCTGGTCGAGAGCCAGAAAACGCTCGGAATCACTCATGTTCTTGTAGTAATCGCTCTTTCCGAACTGCTCGAAAACAGTATCAGTAAAAGACATCGTATATTCTTTTACAGTGCTGTTCTTATAAAGACCTGCAGGCATCAGCACCCTGCAATCTTCGACAAAATCTTCGGCATCAAATTCCTTATTCTTTTCAGATGAAGAACAGCCGCAAAGCAGAGTGAGCGACAGACAGATGAGCAGAATGTTCGTAAAGATCTTCTTAAACATAAACATTATTTTAGCATAAAGCGGCCCTGACAGAATGGTTTTTCGAGATGGCAAAAATAAAGACTGCCACATTGATGCGTGACAGCCTTTAGCTTCAAATATACTTAGCGGATTATTTGCCGACAATGGTAACGTCAGAACCGAACCACTTCTCGGAGATCTGAGCCATCGTGCCGTCAGCAGCCATATCATCCATTGCCTTCTGAACTTCGTCACGGAGAGATTCATTTCCCTTAAGGAAGCCTACGCCGTACTCTTCGGCAGCAACTGCCTCATCAAGAATGCTGAAAGGCTTGCCGGAAGTCTGGATCTCATAACGGGCAACGATCTCGTCCATAACGATGGCATCAACACTGCCCATCTCGAGCTCCATCATGGCGTTGAGATAAGAATCCATCTCAACAAGTGAACCGAATGTATCCGTGAGCGCCGTATTATCCTCAAGAGCGGCAAGACCTGAAGAATCCTTCTGAACTGCGACATTCTTACCTGCAAGATCTGCAAGTGAAGTAATGCCTGAATCACTCTTAACAACAACAACCTGGTCATTCTCAAGATAAGGAACAGTCCATGTGTACTGATCAAGTCTGGCATCAGTCATCGTAAAGCCGTTCCAGATGCAGTCAATGTTGCCGGACTTAAGCTCCTGGTCCTTTGAATCCCATGCGATAGGTTGAGCTACGAACTCACGTCCCATACGCTTAGCAGCTTCCTTGGCAAGATCCAGGTCGAATCCGACATAAGAACCGTCATCAGCGACGAATCCCATGGGCGGGAATTCCTGGTCAAAGCCTACGACAAACTTCTTGTCGTCCTTCTTACCGCAGCCTGCAATTGCAAGCGACAATGCAGCAACAGCCATAACTGAAGCTGCGATCTTCTTCATAACCATAATAAACTTACCTCCAAATTACTGGTTTATGACTTATTTTGTGCCGAAGATCCTGTCACCGGCATCACCCAAACCGGGAAGGATATAAGCATTCTCATTAAGCTCTCTGTCTACGTTGCCTACATAGATCTCGATGTCGGGATGAGCCTTTGCAAGTCTCTCGATTCCTACGGGAGCCGCAATGATGCACATGAACTTGATATGTTTGCCGCCGTGAGCCTTAATGGAATTGATGGCGTCAACAGCTGAACCGCCGGTAGCGAGCATAGGGTCAACTACAACGATAAGGCGCTGATCGATGGGATCAGGCAGCTTGCAGTAATAATCGTGGGGCTCATGTGTTACGGGGTCTCTGTATAGACCGATATGGCCGACCTTTGCAAGAGGAGTAAGAGCCTGAACGCCGGGAACCATTCCGAGACCTGCACGGAGGATGGGAACGATGGCGAGCTTCTTACCGTCGATCATGGGAGTCATGGTCTTCTCAAGAGGTGTCTCAACTTCAACATCCTTCAGAGGAAGATCTCTTAATGCCTCATAGCCCTCAAGAGTAGCGATCTCTTCAACAAGATGCCTGAATTCATATGTACCTGTCTCGATCTTGCGCAGGAGTGAGATCTTGTGCTTAATGAGCGGATGCTCCATGACCTGAACGTTCTTAAAATCCTTGTACTGCATATTCGTCTCCTTTTTTACAACGAAAACTTAAGGTGCAAACAACCCCTTGAACTATTTTAGATTAATGATTTTTTAAGTCAATAAACACAAATCGTCACTTCGCACAATATTACAAATAAATGTCAAAATGGTTGCTTGTTTTTTACACAAGAGTGCTATTATAAATTAAATTCCAATACAACGGAGGGCTTGTTATGAGTAAATCCAGTCTTCAGGATGGAGCGGTCTACGACGCGAAATCTCTGGGTGCCGGCCGTGTTATCGTGCTTGGTTTCCAACACATGTTCGCCATGTTCGGATCAACCGTCCTCGTCCCTATCCTCACCGGTCTGTCGGTTTCTGCCACACTTCTTTTCGCCGGTCTGGGAACACTTCTTTTCCATTTTCTTTCCAAGAGAAAGGTACCTGCATTCCTAGGTTCATCCTTCGCATTCCTCGCAGGTTATTTTGCGATCGCACCTCACGGTGAGCGTGAACTCCTTCCTTACGCATGCTTCGGTGTAGCACTGGCAGGTCTTGTTTACCTTGTCCTTGCAGCTCTCATCAAGGCATTCGGCGTTAACCGCGTAATGAAGTTCTTCCCGCCTATCGTAACAGGTCCTATCATCATTGCAATCGGTCTGTGTCTTTCAGCAACAGCTATCAACAGCTGCTCTACGAACTGGCTCGTTGCCGTAGTTGCAATCCTCATCATCGTTATCTGCAACATCTGGGGCAAGGGCATGATCAAGATCATCCCTATCCTCCTCGGTGTTGTCGGAGCATGCATCCTCTGCATCATCCTTACACTTGCTGCAGGACAGGCCATTGACGGTTATTACACGATTGGCGGCAACGCTAACTTCCAGCTTTTCTCTGTTGCAAGCATCGAAAATATCAAGAACGCAGCATGGATCGGCTTGCCTTTCCAGTATCAGGATACCGTATTCAATATCTTCACAAGCGGCAACCTCGATACAAGCCTTCTCATCACGGCTATCATCACTATCGTTCCTATCTCTCTTGCTACTATCGTTGAGCACATCGGTGACATCTCCGCTATCTCTTCGACAGTCGGCGACAACTTCATCCAGGATCTCGGACTTCACAGAACACTCATGGGCGACGGTCTTGCAACAACTCTCGCTTCCCTCTTCGGTGCTCCTGCGAATACAACATACGGCGAGAACACAGGCGTTCTTACTCTTTCCAGAGTATTCGATCCTATGGTAGTAAGACTTGCAGCACTGTTTGCAATCTTCTTCTCCATCTCACCTAAGCTCGCTGCATGCATCTCCGCTATCCCTACACCTGTTGTTGGCGGTATCTCACTTGTCCTCTACGGCATGATCTCCGCTGTCGGTGTAAGAAACGTTGTTGAGAACAAGGTTGACTTCGGCAAGGCTCGTAATGTCATCATTGCTGCCATCATCCTCGTCCTTGCTATCGGTATCCAGTACAGCGCATCCGGCGCCATCAAGATCCCTGTCGGCAAGAAGGTTGAGACAGCAACAGTCTCATACGTTGAAGCTGACGGACAGAAGTACTATCTTGATGCTGACGGCAACGTAAGTCTTCCTGCAGATAAGCTTGCCAAGGCCGGCGAAGCACAGCAGGAGACAACCACTGTTGAGAATCCTGTAGTCGTCATCTCACTTTCAGGTCTTGCAGTCGGTTCCCTCGTAGGTATCATCCTTAACGCGGCACTCCCCGGAAAGGACTACGTCTTCGAGGACAACCAGGAAGCCGCTCACTCAAAGGAAGGCATCATCCAGTCCGAACCTGTTGAGAGTGAGAAGAAAAAGAAGAAGTAACTTCAGGCTTAAATACATCAAAAGACCGCGGACTCAGGTTCGCGGTCTTTTAATTTGGTCTGATTTAACTTGATTGCGGCTGAAATTGATTACAAATTTCACACTCGTCATATTTTGATCCTATTGGGATCGCAGTAACATTCATATAAATGCCGCATCCATTCCAAAAATGACATTCCGGTAAATACTATATTCTTATCGGCCATGATTATTGCACTAGGTTCATATGAGTAATAAACAACTTGATCTTTGTGATTACCATCCAATGCAATAGCAAATTGAGTTCTAGTTAAATCTTCAAAACTGAAAACTAACATGTGAGATTTAATTGAAGATTCTTGTTCAACGAAAGCAGTTTCTTTCTCAGATGATAAGTGTTGGCACTTGAATATTCCATCTTCCGAAAAATAGTCTTCTAATGTAGTCGGATTATCTTCGGGCTTGATAGATTTCTTTCCTAAATCCTGCCCAAAGGTTCCGTAATAAGAATCAAGCAAATTATCATAACCCATCAGATTAACGGCAAAATAATTCTTTGTAAGATCTATATAATCGATTTTGCTGTTATCACACTCCCGGCCGAACAATATTGAAAGAGACTGCTCTACCGTTAACATTCCAACGCCAGGCTGATTACTTCCATTGCCTATATTTTTCAGAAATTCGCGATATTCTTTGGGCAACTTTACTTCATATTCAAGCTCAAGCCCCGATAAATATGAATCGGTTACACACGGATTCAATATCAGGTTATAATTCCTCAACCCGGTATTGTTATATCCCAAATGCTCGTTGATGTTTTCAATTAATCTTCTAGTTTCATCAATGTTATCCATTTACAATCCACTCAATATATTTATCATGCATCCTGAATTCTGTTAATCCATCAGACAAAATATAATACTGTGCAAAGGTCCCGACACACGTGTACACTTCGACGCCGGTTCTGCCGGAATAGATTCCATCATCAGGATGCTGACCTGATTTCCAATTCTCTTTCAATTTGCATTTCACGTTTATCCTTAGATTCAACATTGAATCGTTATAAGCAATTCCATATTGATACGCTTCATTCAAAGCGCTTTCTATATCTCCGAGAGTGTTTTCGCGTGAATCAGAAAAAAAGAAAACCAAATCTTCTGATTTATGAGTGGCCGGAACATTTTCATTATATGCCCTTATTTCAATGGATGTCATATAATACGGACCCCAGTCGATCTCGCCAAAAGAGATGCCCATAATACAATGATCAAACTCGAAAATTGCTTGACCACACAAATCATCACTCTCAAAGAGAAAACACTTTGACTTATGTGATAAACAAAAACTTTCAATTAGTCCTTTTATGTCTTTATATGTGTATTCCATATCATTCGAAAACCATCAAACCAAGCAAATGAAGATATTATTGACCTTCTTCCAAGCTATTCAACACCTTTAAAGTTAACTGTTTTATTTATCCCCATGTTAATTCCAAAACTGTTTATATGCCTATAACTTAAGCTTCTCCATATACTGCACGGGAACATTCTTTGTTAGCCAAACGTTATTTACAGAGCAAAAGAA
>JAFRRJ010000042.1 GCA_017428155.1 Clostridiales bacterium
CAAATGTATCCCAAATGGCTCGTATTCTTGATTTGGGGTGCATTTTTGCTTCAGATTGCATCCCAAAAGTGCTTTTTTGAAGATTTGGGGCGTATTTTTGAGATTAGAGATATTTTTCACCGCCTCCGTATTTCAAACTGCCATTTTCATAGGCATTTGAGATATTCATACCCTCTTTCCGTATCTCAAACAGGCCTGTTTTTGGGGTTTTGTGATATTCAATACTCTTGGTATCACAAAATCGCAAAAACTACATGATTTATGATATTTTTAAGACCTTCCTGTATCATAAAATGCGGGAAATCAAGGCATTTATGATATTTTTTCCCGCGTTCGTATCATAAAACGCGAATATTCGAGGCATTCGCGATATTTTAGAACCCCGTTCGTGTCATAAAAGTCCGATTTTTCAGGAATTGTGATACCCCTCAAATCAGGCCTCATTCCCGCCCGGTCCATTTTCGAGCGCTCGAAAAGAAAATCCGGCAAACATATGCTAAATCAGCAAATTTAAGACTTTCAGAATATTTCCCAAAGAGAAATGCAACTTCACACCCGGTGAACACCTAAATCACAGGAGAATCAGCTTCTCGGCGTGTAATCACTCATGGCAACGGGGACAAAGTCAGCGACAGCTGATGCAAGGTCGGAGCCGCCGTCTTTGACGGCATCTTCGGGGAGAGGATTTTGCTTATAACCGGCGTCAAGACAATAGTAAAGCGAGCTGCCGGGGCCCGTTTTATATCTGTGGTAAGACAGGATCTCACATAAAAGATCGGAAGCTTCATCTCCGACGGAAAGGACGGGAACTCCGTTTTGGGCAACGGCATCGGACAGTGCGGCCTTGCCGCTATCGGAAAGAGCGGGATTTCCGCTTATTACAATGAGCATGTATCTTGAATATTCTTTGGGAACCTGTTCATTGACAATAAGCCCGTCAGAATTGTATTCCGTGACGTGAAAAGACGGGCCTTTTACAGGAAGGTTGGATGCGGAGACGCTCTCAGGCGGGATCTCTTTAATTACGGAAGACATATACTCAAAATCGGAGGGAACACTGCCTATCCAGTAGACCGTGATATCGTTCTCAAGGATCGTATCGAACTTGGATTCGAGTTCTTCTTTCTTATCGATCGCGCCCTGTCTTTTTGTGCTCGAACCGAAAAGCACGGCAATGAAGACAAAGAACATTGCCGCGAGAAAAACAACAACAATAAGACCTGTCTTTCCTTTGCTCATTATCAGCCGTTATTCCTTGAGACAAAAGGCTTTACACCTTTAATAACCGCAGATGCGAATTCCTCGGTGCAAGATACTGCCATGGCATCCATGTTGTCGAGATACGGGAGGCAGTATTTGCGCAGGTTTTCGAGAGTGTACTTGAGAGGTTCGCCCTCGCCTTCGGCATTTGCGACGATGAGCCAGATCAGGCGGTCGGTGCCGTTCTCGCGCATGAGCCTTACCCAGATATCGGATACAGTGGGCTCTATGAGAAGATAACCTTCGAGGGCTTTTTTGAGTTCGGGCGGATAGCGGTCAGGCTCACCGACCTTGGCGGTGCCGTCGCCGCCGATTCCCATCTGGGCAGCGATCATCTTGAGCATGTCCTTGCCGAACAGAACTTCCTCGGAACCGGGGTTGATAACAAAACCCGACAGTCCCATTTTGGGCGCCATAACAACATCAATAAGGTCAGCAAAACCTGCAAGAACGCCATTCTGCTTGTCCTTCTTGTTCTCGAACGCGACTTCGAAGCTGTCTGAATCGGCATATACGACCATGTATTTGAGACCCTTGGAGTCACTTACCGCATGGAACCTGTAGTCGCCTTCGCCACCGTCGACCGGGACGATGAACTTCGATACGGCAGCCTCTTTAAGGACCGCGATCATGTTGTCCTCTGAACTGTCCACACGGATCTTTCCCATTAGCTCTATGAGCTTCTCATTTACGATTCTCTCGATCTTTTCAGAACCTTCACTCATTATCCTTGACCTCTTAAGTTAAAATACCGCTTTAACCGCCCATGTCCAGAACATGAGGGTCACAAGCATAAATATCATCGACAGTGACACAGTGCGCGCACAGAAATGCGGTGCCACATCGTGATTCTCGGAATATATTACATTCATTGAGCCGCAGGGCAAAGCACACATCAGAACGAGAACGCTCTTTGTCTCGGCGGACACGGGTAAAAATATAGAAAGACCCCAGACCGCCGCCATCATGACCGCAGGCAGGATGATGAGCCTTAACGCCGATACCACATAGGCTTTCTTGTCGCTTACGAGTTTTCTGATCTTTACGCCTGCGAGCATCGAACCCATTACCATCATGGACATGGGAACCGTCATGTCGCCGATGAGCTTGAATGTCTCACTCAGGAACGAAAGCATTCTCCACGGGATCACGAACAGCACGATAGCAAGGATGGATGCAACCGACACAGGGTTCTTGAATATCTCCAAAAGCCTGAACTTTGGCTTTCTGGAGAACAGATAGACAGCGTAAGTATAGAAGAAAATGTTATAGCAGAGATTAAATACAGCCGCCAGAAGCAGTCCGTAATTGCCGAACAGCGCTTCCATCAATGGGAATCCGACGAATCCCGTGTTCGCGAAAACCGTGCAGCAGACCATTATCCTACGTTCATCTTCAAGCATCTTCGCTTTCTTGAGCGAAAGCCTTAATACGATCAGCGACAAAGCATAGTAGCATACAGCAACGGCGGCACATGTGACCATGCCGTTGACAGCTTCGTTAGAGAACGTGTGCTGGCTGGAATTCAGTATCATGAACGGCAGAACGGCAGTAAGAAGGATCTTTGATAAGGCCTTCTCGGCCGGGCCGTCAATGACCTTGGTCTTGTTCAGCACAAAACCCAGGGCAAGAAATATGAATATCTTGAAAAATACTATGTAGACCTGAACCATCTGATCAGTCGCTGCCGGAAAGTATCGTTGCTCTTACGGCAGAACGGTAACCCTCCATCTTCTCTGCGACTTCAAAGGCAGACATTCCCGGTTCATATGAGTCACCGGCCTTGTAGAACTTGCCGGTCTCCTCAATAGAACCGAATACTCCTGCCTGGATACCGGCGGCAAGGCCTGCGCCCATCGCGGTCATCTCATCGCTCAATGCTCTTGTTACCGTGACACCCAGAAGATCAGACTGAAGCTGCATGAGGAAGCTGCTTGCGCATACACCGCCGTCGACCTTCATACGGCCTGCCTTTATGCCTGTATCATCAGTCATGAGATTTACAAGTTCGGTTACCTGATATGCGATCGATTCGACACCTGCCCTTATGATCTGGGATCTGCCGGTACCTCTGGTAAGTCCGGTGAGGATTCCTCTTGCCTCAGGTTTCCAGTAGGGCGCGCCAAGGCCCGTGAATGCAGGCACAAGATAAACGCCGCCGCAGTCTTCGATGGAATTGCAGAATGCGTCGCACTCGGAAGGGTCGTTGATAAATCCGAGTTCATCCTTAAGCCAGCTGATAACGGATCCCGCCTGGAAGATGCTTCCTTCCAGAGCATAGTTCGTCACGCCGTTTATGGACCACGCGCAGGAAGTGAGAAGTCCGTTCTTTGAGAATACAGGCTCTGTGCCGAGGTTCATCAGAGTAAAGCTTCCCGTTCCGTATGTTGTCTTGGAATCGCCTTTGTTTATTGCGTTCTGGCCAAGGAGAGCCGCGGGCTGGTCGCCTAAGACGCCTGTGATGTGAACGCCGTTAAGAGACAGGAGAAGTTCGATCTCCGAATCGTGGAAACCTGCATTTCGCAGGTATTCGCCGTTAAGTTCGATCTCGCCGTAATCAGCGCAGGATTCCATGGGTTTAGCAAGAGCTTTTTGCGGAATTCCGAAGAGTTCTAAGAAATCCTGGTCATATTCCTTTTTCGCGATGTCGAAAAGCATCGTCCTCGAGCAGTTCGAATAGTCGGAAGCATAAGATCTTCCGTTGGTGAGCCTGTATACGAGAAAGCCGTCGATCGTTGAAAGATGGACCTCACCGGTTGAGCAGCGCTCTCTTAAGGATCTTACATTCTCGAGCAGCCAGAGCATCTTAGTGGCTGAGAAATACGGGTCGATCTTAAGACCCGTGATCTCGGTGATCCTTCTGCTCTGTTCCCTTATCTCGGGACGTCTGCAGATGTCGGAAGTCCTTCTGCACTGCCATACGATAGCCTGGGTGATGGGCTTGCCGGCAGCAGAAAACGCGACCGTCGTCTCACGCTGGTTCGTGATGCCCATGCAAACGATGTTATCCTTTGCTTCAGGGTGCTCTTTAAGCACCAATGCGCATGCCATGAGGACAGATACATAGATCTCCTCGGCATCGTGGCTTACCCAGCCCGGCTGGGGATAGTACTGTTCGAAGGGTACGTGTTCACCCTGTGACAGATTGCCTTCCTCATCAAGGAGAAAAGCCTTTGTGGAAGTGGTGCCCTGATCAACGCAAAGAATGTATTTCATACTGTTACCCCCTTTATCTGAAATAGATCCTGTTGAGGTTCCTGTACCAATCGTTATCTATTGAATCAAAGTCTTCTTTTGTAAATCTTACTACCCAGTTGCCTGTAGGTGTACCCGGCACATTCATTCTTGTGTCTCCGCCGTAGCCGAGCATGTCCTGAATGGGGATAATCGCAACGTCAGCATGGCTCATCCAGAGTGTCTTGATTATCGCTCTGCATGAAGCGCTGTGCGAACCGCCGTCGCCCCAGTTATCGCCTGTAAAGCCGCAGTATTCAAGGCATGTCTTTCTTACGTCCTCCCTGCTGTCCCAAAGCCAGCCGAGAAGAGTGTTGTTATCGTGCGTGCCCGTATATGCGACGCAATTCTTATTGAAATTGTGAGGCAGGAACGAGCTGTCATCGCCGGGATAGAACGCGAACTCCATGACGCGCATTCCGGGGATCCCGACCTTGCCCATGAACTCAGCAAGATCAGGTGTGACTTCGCCAAGATCCTCTGCGATGAGACGCGATCTGTCCTTGAACTTTTTGTCGTATGCATCGAAGAAATCAAGGCCCGGACCCGGTATCCACTTGCCGTCTCTTGCAGTCTCGGCATCCGCATCGATCTCGCAGTAAGACGAGAATGCGCGGAAGTGGTCGATCCTTAAGTAATCGAAGAGCTTGAAGTTGTCCTCGAGCCTGCTCATCCACCAGGAATACCCGTCTTCCTTCATCTTCTTCCAGTCGTAGATGGGGTTGCCCCAGAGCTGTCCGTCAGCGCAGAAATAATCCGGCGGTACTCCTGCCACGCTCTCGAAAACAAGAGCTTCCGGCTTTGGCTTTCTGGGCTCTTTAAGCGGTTCGCCGTCCTTGTCTTTCCCGCCTTTTTCCATCTCTTTTTTATACTTATCCAAAGCCTTCTCATAATCCTTGAGGACTTTGTTTACCTTGGCTGCCGAAGCCATCTTGAAAAGATCCCTGCCTGCCCATACATCGGCAGAATCGCCCGATACATAGAACGGGATGTCACCGATTATGGAAATGCCGAGATCATTGATCTCCTTCTTTATCTGCGTCCATTCATCGAAGAACAGGTACTGAACAAAACCGTGATATCTGTAGTTGGGATTATTCTTAAGTTCAGCGACAGCCGCTTTATCGTAATTCCTGAGTCTTGCGTCAGACCACTCCCACCAGGGCTTTCCGAAGTCGGCATCCTTAACTGTCTGGTAAGCTGCAACATCCTGTGCCCACTTGTTGTCTTTAAGGAATTTGTCAGCCTTTGAGAGCAGGTCCTTATCAGCGCGCTCAAAAGCCTTCCTCAGCAGCTCGTCCCTGCTGTCCCTTAAGAAATCGTAGTCGATCCGCCATTTGTTCTGGGTATACTCTGCCTGCTGAACCTCTGAAGGAGTAAGCAGCCCTCTGTCCATAAGCCTTCTCGGATCGATAAACAGCCAGTTGCCGGCAAAAGCCGAGAAACTCTGATAAGGCGAATTGCCCATACCGGGATAGGAGAACGGCAATACCTGCCAGTATTTCATGCCCTGCAAAGCCAGTTGCTTCGCAAAATCTATTGCCTCCTGTCCGATCACACCCGTACCAAACGGTCCCGGGAGTGAGCTTATGTGCATCAGAACGCCTCCGCCACGTCTCATTATTTGTAATTCCTCTTTTTCTTATATATAATTACTAGGCTCTCACAAGAGAGCACAAAAATATTATACATTTCTTGAGGGCAAAATGAATTCGGTTGAAGAAATAAAAAGACGCCGCACATTCGCGATCATATCACACCCGGACGCCGGTAAGACGACAATTACCGAGAAGCTCCTTCTTTACGGAGGCGCCATACATCAGGCCGGTTCGGTCAAAGCGCGTAAGGCTGCACGCCACGCCACTTCAGACTGGATGGAAATAGAGAAAAAGCGTGGTATTTCCGTCACTTCATCCGTTATGCAGTTCGAATATGACGGCTGCCATATCAACATTCTCGATACCCCCGGTCACCAGGACTTCTCCGAGGACACCTACAGAACGCTCTGCGCAGCTGACTCCGCGGTAATGGTCCTTGACGGCGCGAAAGGTGTCGAGGCCCAGACGATCAAGCTTTTCCAGGTATGCCGCAGAAGAGGCATCCCGATCTTCACATTCATAAACAAGATGGACCGTGCCGCAAAGAATCCTTTCGATCTCATGGATGAGCTCGAGAAGGTATTGGGCATCAGATCCGTCCCGATCAACTGGCCTATCGGCACAGACGGCGACTTCGAAGGCGTTTACGAGAGAGCATCCCGCAACGTCCTTCTTTTCGATCGCGAAAACAATGACCACGGCGCATCCATGGTCACTCAAAGCGTCTCCGGAATCGACGATCCCAAGCTCGACGAGATGCTCATGACCGGCCACCTCGAGACACTTCGAAATGACATCGAACTTCTGGACATGGCAGGCGACGAACTCGATATGGAAAAAGTCCTCAAAGGCGAGCTCACTCCCGTATTCTTCGGTTCCGCCATCACTAACTTCGGTGTAGAGCCCTTCCTGCAGCACTTCCTCAAGATGAGCCCGGGACCTGCTCCGCACAACACCACAGAAGGTGTTGTCGAACCCGAAGATTCAATGTTCTCAGGCTTCGTATTCAAGATCCAGGCTAACATGGATCCTTCACACAGAGACCGCATGGCATTCATCCGCATCTGCTCCGGCCAGTATGAGAAGAACATGACCGTAAATCTCATGCGCACAGGCAAGAAGATCACTCTCGCCCAACCCCAGCAGTTCATGGCCCAGGACAGAGCCATCACAGAAGAGGCTTATGCAGGCGATATTATCGGTATCTTCGATCCAGGCAACTTCAGGATCGGCGACACCATTATCTCTTCAAACAGGAAGTTTGAGTTCGACCCCATCCCGGTATTCGCACCGGAGAACTTCGCACGCGTAGAACCCAAGGATTCAATGAAGCGCAAGCAGTTCCTAAAAGGCATCGAACAGCTCTCACAGGAAGGTGCCGTCCAGCTCTACAAGCAGCCGAATATCGGTACTGAGACTTATGTTATGGGCGTTGTCGGTATCCTCCAGTTCGACGTACTCGAATACAGGCTCCAGTCGGAATATAACGTTGAGATCGTAAGAACACCTCTGCCCTACCGCCTCGCACGCTGGGCAAAATCGGATGCTGACGGATTCGACCCCAAGGAGATGACACTCACGTCAACTTCGCTCCTCGTTCTTGACAGGGACGAAGCTCCGGTAGTACTTTTCGAGTCCGAATGGGCAGTCGACTGGGCGATCGACCATAACGAGAAGTTCAAGTTGTCGTTCGAGAATATCAATTCCAAGTAATTCTTGCACACTCTGGCGGAATCAAATCCAAATTAAACAACAAGAAAAAATCCTGATTCAACATCTTCGTTAAATCAGGATTTTTGATTGCGAGTCTTTATACTTCTTTAAGCTTCTTTGCGTTTCTTAAGAAGTACGATTCCTGCGCCGCATGCACATGCTGCTGCTACAAAAGCTAAACCGATATATGCTGCAGGTCCCGTAACTTCTCCTGTCGAAGGTACAGATGTATTGGTGTTTGCCTTAGCCGCGATCGTTACCTTCGTGGAAATCGAACCGTCGTTGAAGTTAACAGTGACCTCATGTTCGCCGGAAGATAATGTGCTTAAGAAGTCCTTTTTGATCGTAATTATCGTACTGCCCTTTGTTGCAGTGTACTGCTCATCGGCCTTCATTTCAGTACCATCGATAGTTGCGCCAAGGAAATATGTTAAGCAGTTCTCATCGTCTACGTTTCTGTGAACATCGATTACGATATCGGAATTTATGCCGTCACCTTTTACTTCGCCGACAGTATAAACAGGTTTAACCACCGGATCAAAGACAGGTGAAAATGTCGTATCGCTTTCTATTTGAGGAAGTCCCTGATCTAGACTATATGTTGTTTTTCCGTCAGACCAGCCGACGAAAACAAATTTGTGAGTATCTGTTTCCTTCCTGACAGGATTGTTTCCATTAAAGACAGGAACTTCATGATATTTCACTTTATCTGAACAGATCTCGACTCCGTCATCGTCGACGAACGTTACTTTATATTCAATTTCCTTCCTGGTATAAGTAGCGGTATATGTTGCAGGGCCTGTTACTGCTACCGGTTCAGTATCCCAACCTGCAAACTCATATGAATATCCGCCGGCTGATGGCTTTTCTGGCGTGATAGTGCCAGTATATTCTGGAATTTCTCCCTCCGGTACTTTCTTCTTCTCGAGCACAGTACCATCGTAATTTTTGAAGGTGATCTCATGATTAACATTTCTAAATGTTACGCTGATTGTGACGGTATCCGAGTCGTAATCGAAGCCATCGCTTGGCTTAGGCATCGTATACTTGCCGTTTACTGCTTTTAATTCTACCGGTTCACTGCTGCCGTCAGACCATGTCACTTTATCGGTCGCATAATCTGTACCAGGACTCATTGTTAATGTTTCAGCACTTGAATCAAATGTATCCGACGGTCCCGTGACACTTCCGTTCCCGTCAGTGGTGTATTTAAGATTATAATAGAAATGGATTTTATCAGAAGAAATATTTAGGAACGCATTCTTACATTTCTCATAGAGACTTTTTTTGATCGCTATGCTTGCAAGATTTGAACAATTCGAAAATGCAGAAGGACCAATAGAGGTTACGCTTTTAGGAATTGTTATGCTTGTAAGGCTTGAACATTTCAAAAATACACCAATACCAATAGAGGTCACGCTATTAGGAATTGTTATGCTTGTAAGGTCTGTACAATATTCAAAAGCATAATCACCAATAGAGGTTACGCTATCAGGTATTGTTACGCTTGTAAGGCTTGTACAATAGCCAAAAGCATCTGTTCCTATTGAAGTCACGCTATTAGATATTGTTATGTTTGTAAGGTTTGTACAATATTCAAAAGTAAAATTACCAATAGAGGTTACGTTATTAGGTATTGTTATGCTTGTAAGGCTTGTACAATAGCCAAAAGCATCTGTTCCTATTGAAGTCACGCTATTAGGCAGTGTTATGTTTTTAAGGCTTGGACATTGGTAAAAAGCACCACCTCCTATTGAAGTCACGCTATTAGGTATTGATACTTCAGTAAGGTTGGAACAATATAAAAAGAGACAATAACCAATACTGGTAACACCATTATTTATCACCACTTTCTTAATATCGGTTTTATGGTCAAATGGCGATCTATCATTCCCATTGTAATCTTTCGTCGCTCCTGTACCGAAAATAGTCAGCGTTCCCTCATCATCTAATGTCCAGAATACATTGTCTCCGCAAGTTCCGTCATAGAAATGGAATCTATCAGAAGAAATATTAGTGAACGCATCCTTACATTGCTCATAGAGACTTTTTTTGATCGTTATGCTTGAAAGTTTTTTGCAACCCACAAAGGCTTTATTTCCTATTGAAGTCACGCTATCAGGTAGTGTTATGTTGGTAAGGCTTGTACAATAATTAAAAGTAAAATCACCAATAGAGGTTACGCTATTAGGTATTGTTATGTTTGTAAGGCTTGTACAACCATCAAAAGTACCAAATTCTATTGAAATCACGCTATCAGGTATTGTTATGCTTGCAAGGCTTGTACAAGCGCAAAAAGCATCTTGACCAATAAAAGTTACGCTATTAGGTATTGTTATTTTTGTAAGGCTTGTACATTCGTAAAAAGCATAACTACCAATAGAGGTTACGCTATTAGGTATTGTTATTTTTATAAGGCTTGTACATCCCCAAAAAGCTGATTCACCAATAGAGGTCACGCTGTTAGGTATTGTTATGTTTGTAAGGTTGGAACAATCGAAAAAGAGAGCGGAACCAATACTGGTAACACCACTATTTATCACCACTTTCTTAATTTCGGTTTTTCCGTTAAATGGCGAACCAACTATGCTGTAATTATTCGTCGCTCCTGTGCCGGAAATAGTCAGTGTTCCTTCAGCATCTAATGTCCATGTTACATTGTCACCGCAACTTCCTGATTTCTCCTCAGCAGCGTTCAACTTCTTCCCCGGGAATAAAACAACACCCAACACAATAAGGAACAACGCCGCTGCAATCTTTGTTTTCGATGCCTTCATAAAAGTTCCGATACGAGTAAAAGATACAGCATCCATACTGATTTATACTCCCTCCTGCTTTGAAAAGATATTCTTCTGATATAACCTTGAATTTGATTAGTGACCCTGAAAATAACTTTATCATGATTGCATATTTATATCAAACATAAGGCATACTCTCACCGGCAAGAACATAATCAAGCCCGGCAGTGCTTTTCGAGTCCGAATGGGCAGTCGACCGGGCAATCGACCATAACGAGAAGTTCAAGCTGTCGTTCGAGAATATCAATTCCAAGTAATTCTTGCACACCCGGGCGAAATCAAATCCAAATATAACAACAAGAAAAAATCCTGATTCAACATCTTCGTTAAATCAGGATTTTTGATTGCGTTTCTTTATTCTTCTTTAAGCTTCTTTGCGTTTCTTAAGAAGTACGATTCCTGCGCCGCATGCACATGCATCTGCTACAAAAGCTAAACCGATATATGCTGCAGGTCCTGTGACTTCTCCTGTCGAAGGTACAGATGTATTGGTGTTAGCCTTAGCCGCGATCGTTACCTTCGTGGAAATCGAACCGTCGTTGAAGTTAACAGTGACCTCATGTTCGCCTGCAGATAATGTGCTTAAGAAGTCTTTCTTGATCGTGATTATCGTACTGCCCTTTGTTGCAGTGTACTGGTCATTGGCCTTCATCTCAGTACCATCGATAGTTGCGCCAAGAAAATATGTTAAGCAGTTCTCATCGTCTACGTTTCTGTGAACATCTATTACGATATCGGAATTTATGCCGTCTCCTTTTACTTCGCCGACAGTATAAACAGGTTTAACCACCGGATCAAAGACAGGTGAAAATGTCGTATCGCTTTCTATTTGAGGAAGTCCCTGATCTAAACTGTATGTTGTTTTTCCGTCAGTCCAGCCGGTAAAAGTAAATTTATGAGTATCTGTTTCTTTCCTGACAGGTGTTGTATTTCCATTAAAGACAGGAACTTCATGATACTTCACTGTATCTGAACAGATCTCGACTCCGTCATCGTCGACGAACGTTACTTTATACTCAATTTCCTTCCTGGTATAAGTAGCGGTATATGTTGCAGGGCCTGTTACTGCTACCGGTGCAGTATCCCAGCCTTCAAATTCATATGAATATCCGCCGGCTGATGGCTTTGAAGGAAAGATAGTACCTGTATATTCGGGAGTTTCTCCCTCCGGTACTTTCTTCTTCTCGAGCACAGTACCATCGTAATTTTTGAAGGTAATCTCATGATTAACATTCCTAAATGTTACGCTGACTGTGACGGTACCCGATTCGTAATCGAAACTATCGCTTGGCTTAGGCATCGTATACTTGCCGTTTACTGCTTTTAATTCGACCGGTTCACCGCTGCCATCAGACCATGTCACTTTATCGGTTGCATAATCTGTACCAGGACTCATTGTTAATGTTTCAGCACTTGAGTCAAATGTTTCCGACGGTCCCGTGACACTTCCGTTCCCGTCAGTGGTGTATTTAAGATCATAATAGAAATGGAATTTATCAGAAGAAATACCGAGGAACGCATCGTTACTTTGCTCATAGAGACTATTTTTGATCGTTATGCTTGTAAGGCTTGTACATTGGTAAAAAACATCTGTTCCTATTGAAGTCACGCTATTAGGTATTGTTATGTTTGTAAGGCTTGTACAAAATTCAAAAGCGTAACGACCAATGGAGGTCACGCTATTAGGTATTGTTATGTTTGTAACGTTTTCACAACGATCAAAAGCAAAATTACCAATAGAGGTCACGCTATTAGGTATTGTTATGCTTGTAAGACCTTTACATCCACAAAAAGCTGATTTACCAATAGAGGTCACGTTATTAGGTATTGTTATGTTTTCAAGGTTTGTACAATTTTCAAAAGTATAATTACTAATAGAAGTCAAGCTATCAGGTAGTTTTACGCTTTTAAGACTTACACAAGCATCAAAAGCTTCTTCTCCTATTGAAGTCACGCTGTTTGGTATTGTTATGCTTGTTAGGTTTAAACGACACATGTAAAATGCTTTATTTCCAATAGAGGTTAAGTTATTTGATAGTGTTATGCTGGAAAGGCATAAACAATCTTGAAAAGCAGAATTACCAATAGAAGTCACGCTATCAGCCATTGATACTTCGGTAATGTTAGAACAGTCTGAAAAGAGAGATGAACCAATACTGGTAACTCCACTTTCTATAACCACTTTCTTAATATAGGGGTGATTATAAAATGGCGATTTATCTGTCGTCGCTCCTGTACCGAAAATAGTCAGCATCCCTTCATCATCTAATGTCCACGTTACATTGTCACCATCGGCACCGCAGCTACCTGACAGATCATAGAAATGGAATTTATCAGAAGAAATGCCAGTGAATGCATCCAGGCATTGATCATAAAGACTTTTCCTGATCGTTATGCTTCCAAGCTTATTGCAATCGACAAAAGCATTAATACCAATAGAAGTCACACTATTGGGAAATATTATGCCGGAAAGACTACTACAACCTCTAAATGCACTTTGACCAATAGAGGTCACACTATTAGGCAGTGTTATTCTAAAAATATTATTACACCCGTAAAAAGCACTTTGACCAATAGAGGTTAAGCTATTAGATAGTGTTAGGTTTCTAAGTTCTGTACAATTGGCAAAAGCACTATCATTAACAGAGGTCACGCTATCAGGTAGTGTTATGTTTATAATCTTTGTACATTGTTCAAAAGCATTATTACCAATAGAGGTTACACCATCTGATATTGATACTTCGGTAAGTTTGGAACAATTATAAAAGAGAGCGGAACCAATACTGGTAACACCACTTTCTATCACCACTTTCTTGATTTCGGTTTTACTGTTAAATGGCGAACTATCAGACCCTTTGTTGTAATCTTTCGTCGCTCCTGAGCCGGAAATAATCAGCGTTCCCTCAGCATCTAATGTCCATGTTACATTGTCACCGCAATTTCCTGATTGCTCCTCGGCAGCGTTCAACTTCTTCCCCGGGAATAAAACAATACCCAACACAATAAGAAACAACGCCGCTGCAATCTTGGTTTTCGATGCTTTAATAATAGTTGCGATACGAGTAAAAGATACAACATTCATACAGATATGCACCCCCACCTGCTTTGAAAAGATATTCTTCTGATATAACCTTGAATTTGATTAGCGACCCTGTAAATAACTTTATCATGATTGCATATTTATATCAAACATAAGGCATACTCTCACCGGCAAGAACATAATCAAGCCCGGTAGTGCTTTTCGAGTCCGAATGGGCAGTCGACCGGGCGATTGATTACAACGAGAAATACAATCTGACCATCACTATACTTTGGTCTCATAGATTCTCCACTGACAATTATGGTTTTGTAGTTTAAAACAATCCTAGCGAAGCTATAAATGCAAAAACTATAATACCTATAAACAAATATGTCTCTTTGCACATGAATCCACCTTTACATCATGTGTCACCATTATTATAGTCTTTCCCTCATCATTAAGTTTTTTAAGGATCGACAATACATAATCCCTGTTATCTGCATCAAGACTGCCTGTCGGTTCATCAGCCAGAATCAGATCAGGGGATTTAAGTATTATTTTTGCAAGTGCGACTCTTTGTTGCTCTCCTCCTGACAGGGAGAATACTTTTCTGTTATCAAACCCTTCCAAACCAACACTTGTAAGAGCATCTGAGATTGCTTTTTTCTTCTGCTCCCGGTCTAAATCCGAGAACTCCAGTGCAAGATTAAGATTAAACTTACACGTCTCGTTATCTACAAGCCCGTAGTTCTGAAACAGGTATGACAACCGGTGCCTTCTTATGTCTCTTGCTTTTTTGCTTCCAAAGCTTTCGTTTCTGGTGTCAAACAAAAACACATCACCTGAATCAGGCTTCTCAAGAAGACCGATAATATTTAGCAATGTCGTCTTGCCCTTCCCGCTCGCACCTGAAATCGACAGAAACTCGCCTTCTTCCACATCAAGCGAGAAATCCTTAAATATCACTTTATCCTTAAAACTCTTACTGATATTCTTTAGTGACACTATTGGCATATCACATTTCTCCTTTGGATATCTGATAAACATTTTTCTTAAGCTGCTGCCGGCATCTCAAAATGTTAGTTATAAGATCTGACACAACAATGATCAGAGTGATTGTTAATGGCACCCACGCCTTACTGGTATTAAATGCCATTATAGCAGCTGCAATAAATGCAGCTATATATTCCAAACACAACACGAGAACATGGGCTCTGAACGTTCTGATAAATGAATAACCGCTTAATGCCCTGGCAGCTATCAGATATCTTCGGTTCCGGCAATAAAAGTCTGAAGTCAAAACAGATGTAACAACTGTAAAAATTATTAAAGCTGAAAGGATCCGGCGTGAAGCCAATGCGCTTTTCCACCCTGTAGCGATTCTTTCGTTGAGTTCTGATTTAAGAGGAATTATGCCATCTATGATGTCCCGGCAATCATATTTTTCAAATAAAGGAGCAAGCTCTGCTGATGGATTATCAGTATGGGTTCTGAACATGGTTCTTCCAAATAAAATGTTCAGAAGCAAATTATATTTAAAATGCCAATCATTTTCCAGCGAATAATCATTAACAACGTATATTGCAGGAGCAGGTGATAGAATTCCCTGATTATTTCCGGTTCCTCCTGGCAGATAGACATACAATTGAGACCGCTGTGAATCATACTCTTTAAAAACCACTTTCAGATCAGGATGGTATTCTATATCGTCATACCTGACAAACAACTGTTCATCCCACTGATAATCATCAGGGATCAGAATCGTCAGACAATCAGGTTCAAGAGACTCTTCATAGATTCTATTCCCTTCTAGATCGTAAACTTCGTTCTCTTTCAGATAATTGTTATTCACTTCAATCGATGGTCCTAACCCGGCTTTAGCATTACCTATATAAAGGGGCATTCCATTATCATCAAGCCAATAATCATATGTATTGCATACAATTGCATCATAGTTAATGACAGCATCATGATAGAAATCCATAAGTTTGGGTGCAAACCTTGCCTCGCTCAGATCACATTGTTCAATATCGCCTTTATTCTGAGTGAAATATACAAGTCCTTCAATTTTGTTCGAATACTTTTTTAACGACAGGTATGATTCTATATTTGGAAGAAGAACACCTGAGACAAAAGATGTTATAGACGTTATCAACAAAATAACAGAACCCGTTTTGATAATCGATATCAGGAAAAACAAAATATTACCCGGCAAAGCACCCTTTATATATTTCTCTTTGCAGAAAAAGAAATTGAATACAATCCTTATAATACTCGCCAATATAAATACATATAACGCAAACTTAAATAGCCCGAGTCCGCTTATGAAATATTTGACCACTGATATCTTGACTATAAGACCCACATACAAAGCTGAAAACATGAAGCTGATCAGAAAAACAATAACTCCACAGGGTAACAGTCCGGCAATCTCTCTTGCGGATATATTTACTATTGAGAAACCGTCCATTCTCATCAATGTGCTCTTTTTTGCATTAAGCGAAGTACAAAGAAGAACAGCCAGCAAATATACCAGTCCGGAAACTATCTGGATCAGACTGTTCATGCCCGCACCTGCAGTTATATCAGCATACCCGGTTACCTCAAAACCAAGCTGTTTGAATGATGCAAATATAATGTCCTTATCTGAATTCTTACAACACAAGATAAAGTCATAAACATTTTTTTCTCTTTTGCAGAATTCTTCAAAAGGGAGAAATATAATCTTGAAATCTGATGTAGTAAACAACCGGTATTGTTTATCACTATTGCCATATATACAGTTCGAGAAGCTTTCATCCTGATCCAATCTAATGCTTCCCTTAGAGGTTTCAATCGAGATGAGATCATCTGTGTTATTCGTCTTATAAAACACTGTATAACCTTCGCCATTAATCATCTCATAGTCTTCAATGAGTATGTCAAAACCGGCAGAGTCAGCTTCAGACATAACCAGTCTTGAAACCTCATCCGCAGGCAGATCACTTTTCAAAGAGAATTGACTTAGCCCGTCAGCTATCTTAACGAAATAGTCACTTGAACTATTCCTGAAAACTTCAAAAAAAGTGAAGACAATAAATAAAGAAAGTAAAATCCGTAATATGTTTTCTTTCATAACTGCTTAAGTGTATACATTTGCATCAGTAATAAATGATTGAACCCATGTTTTATACCAATTATCGATCGATCAGATTATATGTCACATTGTCCAGTGCTTCCCAACGTAAATATATTAAGATCTTGAAGAAAATAAATCTGATCAGCCGGCTCTTTTAGTCGTATCCGACACTCGTTGCATAATTGAGCGTGACACTTTCTATGAAATAATAATCCTCTTCGAGTTCCGTGCTGATCTGCATGAGTTCGTCATATGTCATGTCGCGTTTGAATTCAATCTGGTAGTCGTTTGTGATCTCAATACATCCTACGATATCGGCATCTATTTCCTTACAGATCTCCTCCATCTTATTCTTCGCATCAGGAGTTCCGATCTTAATACTTACGAGAAGCTGATTCTTCACATACTGAATGCCGGTATTTTCATCAGTTACGATATCATCTCCGGTCGAATCTTTGTAATACATATCGCCCAAGTCAGCCCAGCCGTCATCATCAGTGGCGGAAGGTTCCAGATCTGTGTCCTTTATAAGATGCTTTCTCTCGACACCGTTGGCACATTTGATCCTTACTTCATCCTCAGTCGAAGAATGGTATTCCAGTCTGAATGTGCATTCACCTTTCTTATATTCCGAATATGCCGGCGCGAAAAGATTGCTGTCGTCAAGCTTTTGTGAACTGTCAGGATTTCCGAGACACTTGGTGAGATCTTTTTCGAGCCTCGAAAAATATTCGCGCATATCATCCTGCGTATACTCAGACGGATTCAATGAATTGTCATGTGTGGAATTGCTGTTCAAAAACTCCACAGTGTGAACGATCCCGTATTCCTCGTTTGCTGTAAAGATGAATCTGTTGAACGCTAATTCATCCGTGGAGATCTTCATGTAGTAATAGTACGTAAAGCACTCCTCACCACTAGGATCTTCCTCATAAGAGACGCTATACCCCATGTACGAAGTCTCAAATCCTGCCTTGAAAAAATCCTCAACTAAAGCAACAGCCTGGTAGACCCTCTTGCCCGTTATGCTATGCATCAGTTCGCAAAGATCGGCAACCGTTCCGTCACCATAATCAGGCGCTTCAGTTTCTCTCGTAGGTCCGATGTAAATTCCGTCAGGAGAAGCTGTTGTGTTATCCGTCATCGTCCCGCTTGCTGCAGTTATATCAGAAGACGATGAAGTTTCCGGATCTCCGGATATCTCAGGATCTGACTTTTTGCCGCAGGCCGTGGCTGAAAGAATTAGTGTTATGGATAAAAGAACTGCAATTAATCTTTTCATATTATTATCCCCCATTGATATGCCAATACTACCATGCGGGAGCAAGCATATCAAAGGGGGAATATCATTTGCCGTCATATCTCATCGAGAAAACGCGGAAACTCATAATCTTTTATCCCCATACTGCAGCCTGTGTAAGATTCTGCATCAGGAAGTCTCTCGTAAATCGCACTTATTTAAACTCAATCTTAAAACCGCCCCATTCAAGAGGATCAAAAGACTCATGGTCCATTTCTCCTGCAGAATCGATGTGAAAACCTAACGGTTCAAATGTATAGCTCTTGGAATACGGGTCAAGGCCATCCAAATCCATTGAAATCCACATACACTCTTCACCATTATCGTTCATGTGATTACCGGAAACCCAAACATTTGCACTGTTTCCACTGCTATCGGTAATACGGTATCTTACGATATCGCCAATATAGTTCGAAGAATCATTCAATCGATAGACGATATTTATGTCGAACGTCGATGGTGCGACAGTTACGCTTATATCTGCAACTCCACCTTCAACAGGATAATTATCCTCTCGCAGCTGACGCATATCACTTGGTTTTTCAAATTCAAAACTCAACTTCTGCTCAGCTATCGTCTCAACCTCATAGTCATACGGAACAACATAATTTACAGGCATTACTTTGTGTCGCTCCAGTTTCAGACGGATTACAACCGTTACTTTCCCTGAACTGGTATCCGCATTTGAGAGATCAACACAGCAGATGTATTGTCCGGTATACTTCCCGGTGTTTTTTTCCCAGCATCCATCTTCATACAAATGGCAATCCGTACCGTTCACATCAGCGTGGTCACTACTTACGACCAACAGGTTACCGGCATCGATTACCTTCTGTGGAGCAGTTGCCGTAAAGTATAAAGTTGCTCCATCATACCAGTATTCGTCAATTGTCCAAAGAGGGCCGTAGTCTTCACCCTCAACTTGACTGATTGTTATCTCATTCTCCGAGGGGATATCCAATCTCCCGGTTACTTCTTCCTCAGGCATAAACCCGGATAGAAATCCTGCGAGTCCGCCGCTCGCTGCCCATACTACACCGCCACCTATAAGTACAACTGCGACTATAGCCGCTGCCGCTACTGCCGGGCTCTTGAAAAATCTTCTTCGAACATTATTGTTTTTGCTCATTCTGCTTTCCTCCTGAATTTGGGCAAAAGCGTTCTGAGCCTTTTCCTGAACTATATCAGGTACGTTCATTTCTTTAACCGCACGACTAAAACCCTTCATATGATTACTCCATACCATTGTCAAAATATCTGCCTAACTTCTCCCTGCCTCTTGAAAGCCTCGTTTGTATGGTGCTTACCGGCACATTAAGAACAGCTGCAATTTCCTTCGTGCTATACCCGTCACCATAAAACATCATGATCGGCACCCTGTATTTTTCATCCAGTTGCTCTATGGCTTCCTTTATTTCCAAATTGCTTTCATCCTCATGAAAGGCAAGTTCTTCATGCTCACTGATATCTACAGTTTCTATTCTCTGATTTCGGATATCGTGGCACTTGTTGATCAGGATCCTTGTCATCCATGTCTTAAAAAGCTTGTTATCCCGAAGGGAACTCAGCCGCTCCCAACATGTAAGGATAGTTTCCTGTATCGCATCTGCAGCATCCGCATCATTCATCAGTATTGCGACCGCTGTTCGGTACATATCCTTCATATAAAGGTTCATTAGTTCAGTAAAGGCTTCAGGATCCCGCCTTTTTGCCCTTTGTATCAACATGAAGTTTTCTGTATTACTCATTAAACTTCGACTCCCGTGCGCACATTGTTGTAAAGTATCGGTCAGAGCGTCCTCTGCTTTTGCTCTACATTACATTAGACGGAAAATTCACTCCAAAAATCCCATTTAAGAAATAAAATTTCCAGTTAATATATTTTTGCAATGGTTTTATAGGTTTTGTTCAACTGCATTATAGTTTTCTGGCTTTTATACAGAAAGAAATCGGCAGCATTTCTGCTTTCCGGGTCTTGAGATCACTCTTATCTGCTGCTTCCTCAGAATCAGTATCGCTGTCTTCGATAAACTGTTCTATAACAAATCCGGCTTTAGCCAATGCATTTATATATGTGGATATTTTCCGGTTGCATAATACGATCTCACTTCCATGAACCGGCATTTTGAAATACGATTCATCAAAATAGCTTTTTGTCATTACAAACTTATCATCTTCAATAACATCCAGCCTCTCATCACAGGACCATGCAATGCAGTAATACATCGTATGATGCCAGCTGAAGATAAATATTCCATTCTTCTTCAGATATGACGCAATCCTATCGAATGTTCCCTGAAGGTCAGTAGTCCACCCTATTCCATAAATAGAATATACATAATCAAAATACTGCTTCGGAATATCTATATCTTCTTCCATTTTTGCACATATCAGTTTTGCGCTGTATCCATTATCACCGAGCAGTTTTGAAGCATTGTCCAACTGGCTTTGAGACAGATCGATTCCCCACAATTCACCGGCACCTCTTGCTGCATTGTATAGAAGAGAATGACCGCTCCCGCAGCATATCTCCAGCATTTTTGCGCCGTTCACATCACCGAAAAGATGCAGGTCGTCTTCTGTAGGAAAACGCACGCCATACTTGGGAAGTGCAGTCGCTCCATACCAGAGATCCGCGTGCTCATTCCAATACTTCTTATTTGTTTCAATTATTTCTTCGTTACGCATTTATACTTCCAATATTCAATTATATTTCTATTTGTTATTCTCACAAATACATTTAGTTTTCCCGTTCTCTTTGAAAACAGCCACACACTTTACAACGATATAGCTTGAATTTTATCGGAAAGTCCAGCGTATCATCTCTCCATTTATAATCATCATATTCATATCTTACAAATTCAAAATCGTGTTTTCCGATATCACAATCGGATACTAATTCACCATCTGAAACACTGCAGTTCTTAAGAAAATCCTTCTTGCTCCGTTCATCCGAAAAGTATTCTCTGCATACTTGCAAGACAATCTCTTTATCCAGGCAGCAACAAACTCTGTGTATATAACCTTTATTAGTGTTATATAGCTTTATAAGATTCTTGGCATTTACATATGGTGCTATATAATCAAGTAGCATGTTATCAAGCCAGATATAAGTGTTTTTATCCGGGAAGGCAGCTATTGATTGTATTCCATTGATTATCTCTTTATAAGATTCCACAAGCACATTATCTGCTTCCTCAGATGAAAGCGTTGCATACGCATTCTTCAGTTGTTCCGCAATTCTGTTATCATCAAAATCCTGTGGTATATGAAGTTTTTCCCAATTGTCTATATTCATTATCTTACTGTTCTTTTTTCCTGCTCCAACAAAATATTAGTTATCAAACATCTTATCGATATACTATCAGTATGCTGCTTATGCAACCCTTGGGATCAAAATTTGATGTTATCTTTACACATCTTTTCTCAGGTCTCATCAACCCAAACACGTATTTCCTTTATCGTCTTATCCTTAAGCACATTATATGCTTCGGAATTCTTCACATGTTCCTGCAGGTCATCGTCGCCCTTCTCGTACCACTCACATTCGCTTAATGAACGTACCTCATCACAGATATCATATTGAATATCAAGATGCAGCTGATAGAACTCATCATCCGGCGACGGTGTTTGACGTACAAGACTGAAATAACAGTTCTCTGAATCCTCACCAAACGAAAAGCATCCGACTTCAAAAAGCAGCATTTCCTCGTCGTTAGGTTTGGCTTCAGCAACAACATCGAAAAATGCCTGTATCGCCTCATCGAGTGACATATTCTGTTCGATCTTTTTCTCAAGTTTCTTACAAAGCTTCTTCTGGTTATCAGTCCTTCTTTTCGAACCGGAGGAAGAATTAGCAGGAGGATTGAGTTTGTCCCGTTCTTTATCTAATACAAAACCGCTCTTGAGCATTTTATAAATCCTGGCAGTGCTGCTAATGATAACAGCTTCTCCATCCTTATAAGTCAACTCCGCAGTGTCTATCCTGGATTTCTTAAGCGAACTGACGTCAAAGGCTGTGATCATCCTCGTAACTTTGCCTTCATCATAAACATAAAATGTGACTCTCACGATCAGAAAATCCGGTTTATCACTTGGACAGCCAAGTAATCCCCAGGCAAGCGCTACGAACATTAATCCTACATAATAGTTTTCGAAATACTCGAAAAACTCAGCTACATAGCTTTTAGATGAAGAACGTCTCGCAACGGCCATCACCCTGAAATCATCATCAAAATAAACATAAACAGAGTTTTCCTTGTCAAGAGATTTCTCGTTCTTGAGTTGATTATAAAAACTTCCCAGATACTCACCATGCTTATCTTTGTTGATTAATTCTTTTATGGCAGGATACTTCGCAATATCATCCTCATCACCGATCTGACATTTTTTGTATCCGCTGAAATCCAGTGTTAAAAGGTCATGAGAAGAAACAAATTCCTTTGCTGCACGATCAATATTTTCTGCATTATTGAAATCAATCATTTTGTGAAACCTCTTTTTACAAAATTACAAACATTACACAGTAGCAACAAAGAAATCATTCAGCGAAAAACAATTGGGATCGACTGCAGCTTCTGAGGCAGACCATTTAATCTCAGGAATGCTTTTTCGTAGATCAGCAAGATCAATGTGCCACTCTTTTATGTCAAAGCCGTCTACAGAAACACATCTGCATTGACTTAAACATAAATCAGTGGCTTCATCTAATACACCGCGCACAAAACAGATTCCTATTCTGCGGTTAAGCATTACGGAATAAGCATCATTGTTCACAAATGCCCATTCTTCACCGGCTCCAAGGTCCCAATCAATTGTGTTGTCCTCATTTGAATTCTCGAGTGTCTGCAATAATTCCTCGAACTCGTTCTCTTTATAAATCTTGAGGTTTCTTGCATCCAGCAATTCAACAAACAGATCTCTCATTCTTTGTACTCCCCATTATCCGTCCTTATTCAATAATATCAGAAATAAAAAAGGTATCCCAGATAATCCTGAGATACCCTATATTATCAGTTAGTTGATCTTATCAGTCTGACGGACCGGGATCGTTAGAATCATCAGGATCTGCTGAAGCTGCTGCAGGTGCTGCGGATTCGGGACCCGGAGCATTTTGTTTGACCTAAGGAAAACACACAGGCATTGAATAATAACAAAATCTTATAATAGTCATACGTTTTTGTATCAAGAAGACATTTAAAACCATATGGAGAAAACAAATAAACAAGTAACAAAATAACTACACAACTGCTAACGATGCTTTTGAACTACAGAAAAGCGCGGGATTGCTCCCGCGCTTGGATCACCGGTTTTATCAATCTAGTTTCATTCGCTTTTCTACAGTAGACAAACTGCAACTAATAAAATAGTAATCGTCACCAAAATAATCTCGAACAACTAATTTATTAGGATTACCATTATAGAATGAATAGGTTTCTTCCCATGTTTCTCCACCACCGTCATCCCACTCAACCGTCATCCCAGTTTCGAGAGAGCCGCTCGTAATTACACCTACCATAGGTATTGAGTCCATAGAAGTCATGTAATATACCTTTTTCTCATCTAGATCTATCAAATGATATATCGTATAACTCATTCCCTCGGAACAATACGCATAACGCTCATTCTTTGGTTTTTCTGTTGGAATTGGTGTCGGTGTCTCGTATTTACTTGTTTCGACAGTCTCTGAAGTTGTTGTGGCGGTGGTGGTAGTTGTAGTGGTAGTTGTAGTGGTAGTTGTTGTGGGTTCTGTCGCTTCTGTGGTTTCAATATCTGATGGATTATTTATCTTTGTTAGTGACCTTAACGTGTTTGCAAAATCATCAAGATAATCATATTGCGCATTATCCGATACAGTATGTGTAAACACAATATACTTTCGTTCATCTACTGATGCAAAAATATACATATAGTATCGCGCATCAAAAAACTTGTCGTTTTTTTCCATGGTTAAATCAGCCATCGCCAAAATCCCAGTTGTATCTCCTAAGGAAACTGCTTCTAGATAATCAATCGTTATTTCTTGGGCCCCCGCAGCTTCAGCAGCAGTTTTAACAAAGGTTTCTTTATTATCAAAAATCCATTTATACATCTCATTATCAGGATCATCTATAGATGCACAAAGCATTCTGACAAAACTCTCATCTGTCTCAGTTTTAAATACATATTTATGAGCAGTATCATTTTCTTCTCTTTGTGACTGATCTTCTTCCCAATATGATGGAACTTCAAAGCTATAATCAGCTAGACTCATTATGATGTTTGTATTGCTATCAAATCCATTCCGAGTTTGAACATCATCTTCTGTTTCTTCTGTTGTGACAGCAGTTTCTCGTTGATATGTTTCATAATTAGAAGAACTCGAGCAGCCGTTACAAATACAACTTTTCATCATCGCAGCAAGAATAACAAGAGCAATTATACCGCCTATAGTCCCTTTCTTTGAAGGATTACCTTGCGCAGCAGATGAATTCACAGTATTTGAAGAAGCGGGAGTTCCAAAATTGTTGTTACTATTCCCCTGTGAGGTTGTTTGAACTTGATTGTTTAGAACAGACCCTGAAGCATTTTCCAACAAGGGGGGCTGGTCAATAGTAATATGCGCTCTTCCATTGTAAGAGGCGTAAATTCTGACTGGTGAATGATCCGGTGGAATAACGATATTTCGGTTATAGTTCCTGCTTCCGATCTTCAAAACAATAGTTTGACTGCCTTGAGCTAAATGGAAAGAAAGAGTTTGACCATTAATATATGTATTTTTTACACCAGTAGATACTATCCTAGTTACCATTCCAACCGAGGGATCAGTAGTATTGAAGGAAATATACAAATTGGGTTCATCAGAATATACTGAGGTCTTATCAATGCCGGAAAATTCATTGAATACTTCGCTTCCACAAAAAGGACAAAACATTGATTTCTGCGAATCGTCAAATGGCATCACAGCTCCACAATGAGGACATATTGTATCAATTATCATGATCAAACCTCCTTCAAATAATCAGCATGGTGGCTGGTCGACTGATATCTGTGCTCTTCCATTAAAAGATGCATATATCCTGACAGGAGCATTACTCGGTGGAATAACAACATCGCGCCTGTAATTCTTCATTCCGATTTTCAGAATGATCGCCTGCGCTCCCTGAGGTAAATGAAAGGACAATGTCTGACCGTTCACATATGAATTCTTCACTCCTGTAGACACAATTCTTGTTACCATTCCAACTGAAGGATTAATTGTGTTGTAAGAAATATACAAATTGGGTTCGTTGCTCTTCTGACTATTCTTTCCTCTCGTATTCATTTGAGAATATAATGGGACACTCCTAGAAACACTATTACTTGACCCAGATGCGTATACATCTCCTCCGCAATACGGACAAAATTTAAACACTTTGGAGTTTTCAAACCGTGTCAAAGATCTTCCACAACTACCACATGTCGAAGGAACAACTGCTTTTAAAGGTGAATTATCTACATTCATTATAGTTTCAAGGCCACAACACTCACAAACTGCTTTATAACCATATTGGTCAGAGCGCATATGACCTCCACAACTTGAACAAACTAAATCGTGATACTCTTTCTTGCCTTTCCTTGATTCAATATAGGAATGAAGCTTTTTTATTGCAGCTTCTTCCTCAACTGTATACATGTTATCTGTTTTTGCAAACTCGTCAGCATAGAACAAAAAAGAATCTAAGTCCCTTTCTTGAATCTTTCGAAGATAAGGTTCCAGAGCTATAAAACTTCCGCCTTCATCCTCTAATATGCTCATTGCTCTTTCAGCAATTTCATCACCAAACATATTCGAAGCAACTGACACTAATTGATCAATTTCTTTTTCTTCAGCCCTACTGATTTTATTATCCGCTTTAGCTATGTAGGAGATCATTGCGACTTTAGCATAAAACAGATCTATATCATACGGACTAACTCTGCTTTGAGAAACGTTTTTATTGACAGTTTGGGTTACTTCATAAGCTGAAGGCATTGTATTATAGGATGCTCTCGCATTAGCTTCTGCAGCCCGTTCATTACTCTTAGCTATAGCAACCTCAGCAACATTTTCCGAGATAGCTACAGCACCCTTTATAGCGGAAGCTATTAACACCTTAGTTAGTAAGCCCATATCATCCTCCAAACAAGAAAGAATGAAAAACTAAAACCATTAGGGCGGGAATAAACTTCTAAGAATTCTATTTTACCTTCAAATAGAACAATTAGAATTCATCTATAGCTCACCCTTGTAAAATCATAATATCAAACATTCATTACATATATGTTTTTATAGTGTAAACAATTATAGAAGCAAATCAATCCTCAAGACAAATTAGTTATTCAAATTCGCAATTAGCTATTGCTAATAAATAAATAAATCACCAATTTACACTTATGTATAAGCATTTCTTATGACAATTATCACACTCACATTTTCCTATACTGCACATAACTAAAAGAGCTGCCTCAAGTGAGACAGCCCTCAATAATTCATTTATCAATAAATCAGTCTGACGGACCGGGATCGTTAGAATCATCAGGATCTGCTGAAGCTGCTGCAGGTGCTGCGGATTCGGGACCCGGAGCAGGTGCAGGTGCGGGAGCCGGCGCAGGAGCAGCCGTTGCCGGTGCCTCGCTTACAGAAACAGCAGCTGAAGTATCAATGCCTGAATACTCAGCAGGATATACTACACTTAAGTCACCGTCAGCCAGGTAGATCTTCTCGAAGTCAGGACCGTCAACAGTGAGCTTTTCAGTAAGTCTCTTTGCAAGACCTTCGATGACATTCTTCTTCTCGATGAGGATCCTCTTGGTCTCCTCATAGCAGCTGTCGATGATGGACTTGATCTCTTCGTCGATTGCTGCCGCAGTCTGATCAGAATAACTTTGAACCTGACCCATTGAGTAACCAAGGAATACTTCCTCATTCTCATCGCCGAATACCATGTTGCGGAACTTCTTGGAAAGACCATAACGCTTGATCATATTCTTGGCGATGTTATTGCACTGCTGAAGATCAGCAGCTGCGCCTGTTGATACCTCACCGAGGAATACTTCCTCAGCAGCACGTCCGCCAAGAGTCATCTTGATGGTATCAAGGAGCATCTTCTCAGTATAGAAATCAGTATCTTCGATAGGCTTATATGCTGTATAGCCGCCTGCGCTTCCGGCAGGAACGATCGTTACACGGTCGACCTTCTCAAATTCAGATGTGGCGCGGAGAACAACAGCATGTCCTGCTTCGTGATATGAAGTAAGACGCTTTACCTTGTCGCTTAACTTCTTTGAATTCTTCTGTGGACCCATCTGAACTCTGAAAGTAGCATCTGTGATCTCCTGCATCGTGATCTCTTTCTTGTTGTGACGGGCGGTCATGAGAGCTGCTTCGTTAAGAAGGTTCTCAAGGTCGGCACCAGTGAAACCTACTGTTGAAAGAGCAACCTCGTGGAGATTGACATCCTTTGCAAGAGGCTTCTTGCGCGCATGGATCTTAAGGATAGCTTCACGTTCATCAGCGTCAGGCATGTTGACCATGATACGTCTGTCAAAACGTCTCGGACGGAGCAATGCGGGGTCAAGAACGTCGACTCTGTTCGTAGCAGCCATAACGATAACGTTAGCATTTACATCGAAGCCGTCCATCTCAACGAGGATCTGGTTCAAGGTCTGCTCACGCTCATCCTGTCCGCCGCCAAGGCCGGCACCTCTCTTACGTCCTACTGCATCGATCTCATCGATGAATACGACTGAAGGAGCTTCCTTCTTTGCGTCAGAGAAAAGTGATCTAACACGTGAAGCACCGACACCGACGAGCATCTCGACGAAGTCAGAACCTGAGATATAGAAGAACTTAACGCCTGCTTCACCTGCTACAGCTCTTGCAAGCAATGTCTTACCTGTACCGGGCGCACCGTAAAGAAGAACACCCTTAGGGATCTTTGCACCGAGCTGCTGATATTTCTTTGGATTCTTAAGGAAATCTACGATCTCCTGAAGTTCTTCCTTCTCCTCAACAGAACCAGCAACATCAGAAAACCTTACTTTGTCCTTATTCGGATCAGAAAGTCTTGCACGGTTGTTACCGAAGCTGAATACGCTGTTGCCGTCCCTGCTCTGTCTCGTAATGCTGAGGAAGAGAACAATGACAATGATCAGCGATACGGCAAACATTACAACATTAACTATCAATGACCAGTCAAATGGCTCTGAATAGTTATAACCCTTGATCTTTCCTGCTGACTTTGCCTTATCGAGCTTTAAGATGAGATCGTCAACGAACTCATACGGAACGTCCTGTGTTACTTCCTCATTGAGTCCTTCGGAATTCTTGTAGGTTACGCTTACAACAGTACCCTTGATCTCGACAAGAGTTACTTCGTTGGACTCATCGTCTATAATCGACATAACATCAGACAGCGTGGATCTCTCCTTCTGTCCGTAATTTCCGCCGAATACGATAGTTGAGAATGCGATCAGCACAACTATCATGAGGACATAGAAGAATAATCCTCCGCCTATCGGCTTTAAGTTTTTCTCGTTCTTATCTGGCACTTTCCTTATTCCTTTCTTACGATTCTCACGTCGTCAAAATTTCTATATTCGCCGTCAAGGTCAAGACCATATCCGACTATAAATTCGTCCGGTATCGTGATTCCGTTGTAATCCGGTACCAGATCATTAACTCTTCTGCTTGGCTTGTCAAAAGCCGTACAAATCTTGAGGGACTTCGGTCCCCTTGACCAAAGCTGCTCCTTTAAGAGCGCCAGAGTCCTTCCCGTGTCTATGATGTCTTCGACAATGAGGACATTCTTATCCTTGATGTCATATGACAGATCCTTCTTGATCTTAAGGTTGCCTGTCGAGAACTCTCCGACATACGAAGAGACCTGCATGAAATCAACGATAACGGGCATGTTGAGGCGCTTGATAAGATCAGCAGTAAAGATAAAAGCTCCCGTAAGGATACCTACGACAACAAGGGGGGTGCCATTGTAATCACGGTTGATCTCGGCACTTATCCTGTCTAACATCTGCTCGATCTCGTCATGAGTGATCAAAACCTGATCAGTATTGATAGCCATAGTCCTTTACTGCCTTTCTATCGAAAACATGATCATGGTATCAGGCACGCTGCCCTCTCCATTACAGCTTGCGATGTATCTTTCGCGGCTTACTGCGTTCGTAAATCCCGCAGCATGTCCGAAGCCCGGCAGCCACAACACGTTCCCCTGATCTTCAATGAAGAGGATCTGTCCTCTGGAAGATTCCGGGATCTTAAGATCGGTCATCAGGCGGTTAAGGTCTTTGCTTCCGTTAGCTCCGGCCTTTCTCATCCTCAGATCAGATCTTATTCCGTTGCGGTTGCTCAATGTGATCCTGCCATCCTGAAGCACATCAAAAGGGCAAAACCACAAGAGATTATTATACTCTAAATCCCCTTTATTCTCAATTATTCGTGCCTTGAGATTTATGGCAGAATTAGGGATTTTGGTGCATATTTCACTGTTTTTTGTTATATCTCTCAGATCGATCCCGATATTGACCGGATCTTGCGATACGATAAACCCCATGTCTTCTGCAATCCTTCCGGCCAGATCAGCCGTTTTATCACCTTCTGTAAACGCGAAAATATCACCATGGCGGTATGCTTTCCTTGCAAAGGACATGTCGAGGGTAAGCTCACCTTCACAGTCACGTTCAAGAAGCGTTGCTGCACCGCTTAAGTGTGTCTCCTCAAAATCCGTAAGGTTACCGAAAGTCTCTAGCCACAGGCGTCTTATCACTCGTGACCGGACTGCCGGGTGAAGCTTTTCTACTCCTGATACAGAAAGCACGGGGTAACCCGCCAGTTCCCTTCTGTTCAATGAATATGCATCTTTAACGAGCTGATCAATAAGATCCAGATCATCACTTAAAAGCTTATATGTCCTTGTAAGCGGGACCGAAGGATCCTCTTTATAGTATCCGCCGATCTTCGGGAGAAGATCATTTCTCCAGGTATTGCGGGTGCCTTCAGTCGTAAGGTTGGTCTGATCGACTGCATAATCCGCACCGAGACATTCAAGATAATCAACGAGTTCCTTCTTGTTGACGCATAAAAGAGGCCTTATTATCCTTCCCGCCTGAGGCTTGGGGTTTACAAGTCCTTCAAGGCCCGCGCCTCTGAAGAGGTTCATCATCATGGTCTCGGCGATGTCATCCCTGTGATGGGCGATTGCGATCCTTACTTCCTTGCCGTAAGAGTTTTCGAGCGCGAGGGCATATTGTTCAAAAGCCTCATATCTTAATACCCTTCCGGCTGTCTCTTCGGAGATGCGGTTCTGTTCGGCAAAGCCTTTACAGTCAAAATCAAGGACTTTGAGCTCAATACCGAGTTTTTGGCAAAGATCACGGACCATGTCAGCTTCTTTGTCACAGACATCCGGTCTTAAATGGTGATTGCAGTGAAAAGCGCGGATACCGCAGTTGATATCACCCCTGTCGCTTAATCCTTTAAGAATGTGGAGCAAGGCTACGGAATCCGGGCCTCCTGAAAGACCAACCACGATAATGCCACAGTCAAACAGCCCTTTGTTTTTTGAGAATTCAAGGACCCTATCTAAGATCTTAGCTGTCTCTTCCTTCTTCAATACTCAGAACCCGCTCGGGAAATCGTCATTAGCCTGGGCAAAGAAATCGTCGTTGCTGACAGGCGGAATATCGTCATTATCAGGCATCGGAGGTTCCGGGATCGGCGCCTCGTCTGAAGTCACATTATCAAAATTATAATTCTGAGCGGCAGAATCACCGTCCACTGTCCTTGTATAAGGACTTCCGCCTTCGTCTTTGGGATCGTCCTTCTCCCATTCGATGAACATGGTCTTCTTAGGGATCCAGCACACTGTATCCCTTCCCGTCTTTCCGTGACGGTTCTTGGACAGATAGATATATGCTGTCAGATATTCTTTGTTGTCATTAGCATCATTCGGACGGCCGTCCTCGCCGGCATCAGGCCCAACCTCATCCTTCTTCTTGTAATAGTCAGGTCTGTCGATAAACATAACGGTATCGGCATCCTGCTCGATAGCACCTGAGTCTCTCAAGTCTGAAAGCTGGGGTGTATGGTCATCTCTTTGAGCAGCACCTCTTGAGAGCTGTGAGAGTGCAATAAAAGGAATATTAAATTCCTTGGCAAGGAGCTTCAGTGATCTGGATATTGCGGTAACTTCCTCGTTACGTGACCTGCCGCCTGCAGAAGGCATCGTCATGAGCTGGAGATAATCGATAACTACCAGCTTCGGCCTCTTGTTGGGATCGGGATCCGAGAAAAGCTGCTGAAGCTTGGACTTCATGGTAACGGGGTTTGTATCCGAGTTATCGTCAATATAGATCGGGTATTCAGACAGCTTAACAAGCGCTCTGTCGAGCTGCTGCTTGTCGCTGTCCTTCATCTTGCGTGAATAGATAATATCGCTTACTGACTTGTTCATCGTAGAGGACATAAGTCTTGAAGCGATCTCCTGCTTGCTCATTTCCAGAGAGAAAATTGCAACAGGATTCTGGTATGCTGCGACATTGGCAGCCATATTGATAGCCAGTGCCGATTTACCCATACTGGGTCTTGCGGCAAGGATATTAAGCGAACCGGGTCTTAAGCCTCCTAACATGGCATCAAGCTTCGGGAAGCCTACCTTGACCTTTCCGCCTGCGTTCTCGTCTCTTAATTCCGCGGTGATCTCACTCATCGTGGACTTAAGAATGGTCGAGAGTATCTCGAATCCCTTGGATTCGCCCGTGGTCTTCAAATGCGCGATCTCATTGATCGCATAATCAACAGCCTCGGACGCCTTCATCTTGCCGTCCGTAGCCTTTGTCCTGATCTTATCCACTGCCTTAAGGAGCTTGGTCCTGTCACTTCTTTCCCTGACAGCGGCAATATAGCTTAACAGAGCGGACTGGACAGCGGTCTTATCGCCTACACGGTAAACATATCTTTGTCCGCCGGCCTTATCGGCGAGACCCCTCCGCTCAAGCTCGGAGAAAACTGTGATACGGTCTATCTGGGCATTATCAAGAAACATGTCGATAATGACACTGTAGATCGTGCGGTTGCGCGCATCAGTGAAATCCTCTTCAGCGATCTTATTCTCGACCGTCTCCAGAACAGCAGTATTCTTACGCATGCAAAGCGCAAGCAGTGCCATCTCGGCATCCACTTCGCCATTTGCGGGACCTGCTCCCTGATCTATAAGATTGTTCAGATATTCCTGATCGTCAGCCATAGATTAAGACCTTCAGGCAGTAGTTACCACTTCAACATTGATATCAGCAGACACCTGAGGGTGAAGCTTTACTCTTGTCTTAAACATACCCGTGTTCTTGATGGGATTTGCAATAACGACCTTCTTCTTGTCGATATCAAACCCTTCCTTCTTGAGGCTGTCGGAAATATCCTGTGCCGTAACGGCTCCGTAGAGCCTTCCGTCAGCACCGCCCCTTGCAACGACCCTGAAGACCTTGCCGTCAAGGATCTTCTTGGCATCCTGGGCAGCTATAAGAGCTCTTCTCTCGTGCTCAGCCTTCGCGCCTGTCTGAAGCTTAACTTCATTAAGATTGGCGGATGTTACTTCTTTAGCAAGACCCTTCTTAAAGAGGAAATTCCTCGCATAACCGTCACTTACATTAACAACTTCATTAGTCTTGCCGACATTCTTGACATCAGAAAGAAGTATTACCTTCATATATCAACCTCCGCTGGTACCCATATTGTTTTTTAGTAAAACAATCGGGCTATCTCCTAAAAACATATTATATGCCCTGGAGGTGCCCGATTGTTATAAATTTTTTAAATTATATCGTAGCAAACATGATTTTTGTTGATCACGGCTACTTTTGTCCCAAAAACGGATTACTGAACCGTGTAGGGCAAGAGTGCAACCTGACGTGCACGCTTAATAGCTGTTGTGAGCTCACGCTGATGGATAGCGCATGTGCCTGTCATTCTCTTGGGAAGGATCTTTCCGTTCTCGGAAATGTACTTCTTGAGTGTGACATCGTCCATAAAGTCGATTGTCTCGACCTTATTAGCACAGAAATTGCAAACCTTCCTGCGTGTTCTTCTCTGCCTCATACCGCCGGCAAACTCTCTACCACCGGCTCTGGGTGCTCTATTCTCTGCCATTTTGAGTATTCTCCTTCACAAATTAAATCTCAAAGGGAAGCTCACCGGACTGACCTTCATCAAAACCACCCATAGGCGCTTCGATCTGCATATTGGGAGCAGTGGGCGCACTGGCGGCAACAGTGTTTGCCGGGGGCGGATTGAAAGACTGCGTAGGCGCAGCAGGTTCCTGACGGTATACGTCACCGGATGCAGAACCAGATGATTCCACGAACTCAGCCTCGTCAATAACGACTTCGGTAATATACCTCTTCTGACCGCTCTGCTGGTCGTCGTATGTACGGGTCTGAATGCTTCCTACCAAACCGATGCGGTTGCCTTTACGGAAATATTTCTGGATAAAGACTGCTGTCTGACGCCATGCAACACAGTTGATGAAATCAGCCTGTCTCTGGCCGTTCTGATCCTTAAAGCGTCTGTCGACTGCTATTGTGAAGTTGCAGAACTGGGTCTGGTTGGAAGTAACCTTAACTTCCGGGTCCTTTGTAAGTCTTCCGACTAATTCTACTTTGTTCATTTACTTACCTTCCTGTCTTAAGTGATTACTCACCGACACGAACAATGAGATAACGGATTACGCCATCAGTGATCTTGAGAACACGCTCAAGTTCCCTGGGGAATTCGCTCTCGGCAGTAAATACAGTCTGAACATAGTAGCCGTTCTTCTGACCTTCAATCTCGTAAGCCAATTCACGTGTTCCGATTGTGTCGAATGCATCAATCGTAGCACCTGATTCGATCTTAGCCTTAATTGTGTCAGTAAGAGAAGCAATTCCCTCTTCACCTGCAGCGGTGCTGAGGATAACGATCAAACGATATTGGTTTGCCATGTCATTCACCTCCTTCTGGACTTTACGGCCCGGTCTTTCTCCGGGCAAGGATACCGCCCATATATAAGCGGCACCGAGAAGAATAACACAGCCACAGAACCAAAGTCAAGCATTTACTGCATTCTTAGGACTTTCCCCGTTGTTCATGTCCTGCCTTAAGAAGCACTTGACCTTCAAGCGTCGCGCGTCCGTCAAAGGCTTTGCGCTTCCAAAATTCTTACTACTGGAAATTCTAACAACCCCAAAATCAAAATTCTACCCTCTTGAAGCAGATTGAGACTTTTCGGACTTTTTGAGACTGGTCTCAATTTTCGAAAACAGCGAAAAAATCTTAAATTCTTGATGCGCCGAGATCTTTCAAGATGTACGGGAAAAGCAGCTCGAGCCAAGCGCCAAGGGCTTTTGCGGTGTGAAGGTAAGTCTCGTAGTTCTCTCCGGATGGATCGGGAATCGAGATCGACATCACTTTTCCCTTAGAATCTTTCATTACAAGACCGTTATTTGCTGCAAAAGTTGAAAAGGAGAAAACCTTGTCTTTTATCTCGGGAAATGCCTTTGTGATACTGTAAGCCTGTTCGTCTCTTACAGTAAGGATAAGATCGTTGTCATCGTAGATCGCGGGATCAGCCCTTCTTGATTCGATCGACCCGAGGCCAAAGCCGGTAAGCTCTCTTACAGCCTTATCCATCCGGGTGTCGGGTTCAAGCCCGGACATAGCCGTAAGTCCTGCAGATTCACAGTATATCTCAAAGCCGGTATCGGACGATCTGCTTGAGATATAAGGCTCATTCTTCTCTATAAGGTGTCTCATCAGCAGTTCGCAGCATGGAGACAGTGATGTATTGTTATCGTCGATAAAAAGAACCGATGCAGTATAAGTATCCTTGAATGCATCAATGGGCAGAGGAAGTCTTAACGGCCTTGCGGGAGCCGGCATTCCGGGAACAAGCTCCTCCTTCTTGCCGGACGCTTTGGACAGCCTGTTCATGTAAGCAACTGACAGACCCTCACCGTCGAATCCCTGGGCAAGTATAACGTCAACTTCCTGAACGTCCAGGAAACGCAAACCTTCGAAAAGGCCATGTGAAGCCATTGATACATCAGTAGTCTTTCCGTATACACAGAACTCAGTATGAGCAGACAGGATCTTGTCATTTAACTTGTCATAGACAGTCCTGATCTCCGCGCCGCAGTATAGGCCGATCCTTGCAAAAGGATTGGCAGCCAATATCTCCCGGGATCTCAGAATAAACGGAGAAGCAATATTTACCAGTTCTTTTGCCTCATCGTCGGAAAGCTTTTTAAGATCATCAAGAGTAAATTCGATCTTCGCGATCTTGCCGTCTGAACCTGATGCATCGTCACCGGTGATCTTTGTTCCTTCCGGCATCTTCATGATCTCGACATTGGCAAAAGGTGCATAGTGACGGTATTTCATTCCCGGAGATCTCGGAGCCTTGTCACCTGTTAACTGTCCGGCTATCAGAGTACCGCCGCCTTGTATCACCTTATCAATATCAGCCTTGGTTATTGCGCCGGGTCTTAAGATGACCGGGGTCTCTCCCGTGCAGTCTACAACCGTTGATTCGAGGCCGAATTCGGAATCGCCGCCGTCTATTACCGCATAGATATATCCGTCCATATCTTCAAGCACGGATCTTGCGCCGGTCGGAGAAGGTCTTCCGGAAAGATTTGCCGAAGGCGCCGCTACAGGAACACCGCAGTACTTAAGGAACCTATTTGCGACAGGATGAGAAGGCATTCTTACTCCGACAGTATCAAGTCCTGCAGTTGTCTCGTCAGCAATTGAATCAGACTTCTTCATTACGACCGTAATAGGGCCCGGCATAAAGCCGTCGATCAGTTTCTGAGCAAGTGGCGTGATCTCTGAGACTATGTCCTTTATCTGTTCCTTGTCTCCGATATGACAGATCAACGGGTTATCTGCAGGTCTTCCCTTGGCAGCGAAAACTCTTCTTACGGCTTCACCGTCTCTTGCATCACAGCCCAGTCCGTATACAGTCTCCGTAGGAAACCCGATAACCTCGCCGTTCCTTAAGTGCTCTGCCGCATCAATCAAGGCCTTGTCATCACATGAGTCGATCAGGATCGTCTTCTTATATTTCTTTTCGCGTTCCATAAATACACCTTATCCGATTATTGCTTATCCGATTATTGTACATTGTTACCCGCATTATCCGCCGCCTGTGCGAGAGTCAGTGCATCGACTATCTCATCCAGATCTCCGGCAAGGATGCTGTCCAGCTTATATAGTGTCAGACCTATCCTGTGATCGGTAACTCTTCCCTGGTGGTAATTATATGTGCGGATCCTCTCGGATCTGTCGCCTGTTCCGACCTGGGACTTTCTCTCATCGTTGTTCCTGTCCACATCAGCCTGATGCGCGATCGCCCAGAGCCTGGACTGCAGAACCTCCATCGCCTTCTCCTTGTTCTGGATCTGGGATCTCTCATCCTGGCAGGTTACGACCATGCCGGTAGGAAGATGCGTGATCCTTATCGCGGAAGACGTCTTATTGATGTGCTGTCCGCCTGCGCCCGAAGCCCTGAACCTGTCGATCTTAAGATCGTTTGGATTTATCTCAACATCTGTAGGCTCCGCCTTCGGAAGCACCGCAACTGTTGCCGTGGATGTGTGAACACGTCCGCCTGATTCTGTCACAGGAACTCTCTGCACTCTGTGAACACCGCTCTCGAACTTCATTCTGGAGTACACTCTCGGACCGTCTATCTCGGCAACGATCTCCTTGTATCCGCCAAGTCCCGTCGGGCTTGCATCAACTATATCCACGTCAAAGCCTTTAAGTGCGGCATAGCCTTTGTACATCTTCATGAGGTCACCGGCGAAAAGCGCTGATTCCTCACCGCCTGCACCTGCTCTTATCTCAAGGATTACTGATCTGGAATCTCTGGGATCTCCCGGAGTCAGATATATCATGAGTTCCTTCTCAAGGCCGGCAAGCCTTTCTTTGGCATCAGCAAGTTCGGCATTTGCAAGACTTCTCATCTCATCGTCGCCGCCGAGGTCACCGCTCTCAAGAAGACTGATTATCCCTTCTATCTCCTTCTCGCAGACCTCATAACTCCTGATCGCATCGACCTGGGGATTAAGCGCGGCCAGTTCCTTGGAGTATTTTGTATATTCCTCCGGGCATGAAGCAACTGCCGGGTCACTTAATGTGCCGGTAAGCTCTTCATACTTCGCCTTTATGAGATCTGTCTTGCTCTTATCTATTGCCATAGTTAGATAAAATTATCACATAAGAATAATTATTTCCAATTCTATATACATGAATCCCCGGAATCAGGACTAGACCGTCTTCACTCCGGCCTGATCCCGTTGGCGTTCTTTATTTATTTTACATTCAACTCAATGCTTAACTTTTCCGTCCGAAATATTGAGAATAAAGTCTGTTTTCCGATGCTCGACTCAATGCTCGAGTTTTAACCCTCGAATTTTGATATATACTTTTTTCGAGGTATGAAAGCAAAGATAATGTCCAGGCAGACAAACCGAATTCACCGGTTCTATAAACGGATACGTTAGTATTACAAAACGTATCCAAAAACAGCAAAATTTCAAAAAGTGCCA
>JAFRRJ010000043.1 GCA_017428155.1 Clostridiales bacterium
TATCCCAAAGTTGTTATTTCAAAGATTTGGGGTGTTTTTGAGGAGGCAAATGTATCCCAAAAGGTCTGTTTTTCTTGATTTGGGATGTATTCCTCAAATCCGGCCTCATTCCCGCCCATCCCATTTTCGAGCGCGCGAAAAAACTGCCAAATCCCGAGACCCGGGTCCCAAATCGGCTTAGTCCGGGATGATGACAGAAAGACACCGATCTCGACGTACCGGCTCATCCCCCTAAACCCGTCATTCCCCGCGGGATATTTTCGAGAAAAAGGAAACAGTAAACGGTATGCATGTAAGGCACGTAAGAACATCTGCCACGGCCTGGGAGACCTGAATTCCCTTGAGCCCGAATACCACACTTGCGATGATCAGGACCGGGATAAAGAACAGGCCGTTCCGCAATGAGGACAGGAAAGTCGCGTTGAATTTGTAGCCGATGCTCTGGAACATCATGTTGTTGCAGACCTGGAAAGGCACGAAGAACAGGCCTATGCACTGCGCGCGAAGTGCCGGGATACCTATCGTTATAACCTCGGGATCATCTCTGAATACCCTTATGCACTCACCCGCATTAAAGAAGGCGGCAAGTGCGGCTATGCCGAGAAGGATCGAACCGAAGATAAACGTGAAGAAGAAGCCCGTTCTGACACGCTTGAATTTGCCGGCACCGTAATTGAATCCTGCGACCGGCTGAAAGCCCTGGCCGATGCCAAGGACAGCGCTGAAGATGAACATACTGACTCTGCCTGCAATACCCATAGCTGCGATTGCGGCGTCACCGTAGACGCCCGCCGCATTGTTGAGAACCATCGTCGATATGCTCGCGAGGCCCTGTCTTGCAAGGCTAGGAAGGCCTGATGTTATGATATCTCCTAAAGTAGCCACATCGAACTTCGCGTATTTGACCGAGAGCGAGGTCTGTGTCTTTTTGCGAAGGAACATCGTTAGGAGAATAAACCAGGAAACATACTGGGATATTGCGGTTGCGAGACCAGCGCCCAGGATGCCCATATCCAGCTTCATCATGAACAGGGCATCAAGAAAGATGTTCAGGATTCCGCCGGAAGTGAGTCCGATCATCGCAAAGAACGCCCGGCCTTCATATCTCAGGATATTGTTCATTACACAGCTTGAGACAAGTGCAGGAGCCGCACAGAGGATGCATATCGCATAGGTTTTCGCGTACGGAAGGATCGTGGGGGTGCTTCCGAGAAGCTTCATCAATGGCGTGAGCAGTATTGAGCCCAGGATCAGTATAACGAATCCGAGAAACAGTGCCGAGCAAAAGCCGGTCGCTGAATATTTACGCGCACTTTCAATATCCTTCTGACCCAGTTTGCGGCTGATTATGCTTCCGCTGCCGTGGCCGAACATGAATCCGATCGCCTGAAGGATCGCCATAAGACCCAGAACCACGCTCGTGGCTCCGCTTGCCGATGTGCTGATCTGCCCTACAAAATAGGAGTCGGCCATGTTGTATATGGTTGTAACGAACATGCTGATCATGGTCGGTATGCCGAGCTTAACTATAAGCCACGGCACAGGCTTCTGAGTCATCATGTCATATTGTGATGCGTATTTCATAGAAAGGTATTATACCCCTTTTATGAATGCGTGCTTAAGAGATCGGCCCCAATAGGCCCCTATATAAGATCAGGCTTAAAAGATCACGCTTTTTGCGTGCGCGTGATTAAGATCTCACCTCATGTCCTCAGCGCCGAAGGTGTAGACATTTCCGTACTCGCCGTCGATGACAATGTCCACGGTAAAGTCTTCAAGATTATAGACGCAGGACCATTCAGTGATTTGAACCGATACTTCATCAAGCACTGCCATCGCTTCCTGACCGGAAACAACACGGTCAGAACCCAGGCATTTCTCCATGGTGCCGAGCCTGCCATCAGGTTCGCCCATATCGTAGTACCCGCCGGGAGCGATAACGCTGTTGGTGCAGTAAGGATACTCTGTTGTGACCATCTCGCCGCCAAGCCACTCGACTACAACATATCGTCCGGATCTGTCCGTGATAAACAGATGGCAGGATGATCCAATATCGGAATGTATGTCGTAAGAAGCAAGAAGATCCAGCGCCTCATCGACAGAAGCGCATTTGTCGAGGATGCCTCTTATTGCGCAGTAGACAGGAAGATCGGGCTTGCCGTTATCCTGGTGCGTCTCGCCGATATCGATCTCTAAGATTCCTGCTGCTACACCTTTCTCGTTCATGCCGTCATAGACGAGATAAGGCGTGATCGTCATGTAAAGCCTTCCCGTCGGAGAATCAGGACTTATCGGGTAAGTCTGACCGACGCCGAGAACACCGAGATCGGTGACGCCGATCGATTCATAGGCACCTTCAGGGTGTGAATAGATCAGGAGCGTATCTGTCTCAAGATAATCGAAGTTTCTTCCGAACAGATGTCCGCCTTCAGGAGTAACGGCTGCAAAAGCCGAGCACCCGAATCCGAAATTGCTCTCATCGAATCTGGCAGAAGCACCGTAAAAATGCCTGTCGAAGACCCATTGCAGGAACCCGCTGACGCTTGTTGCATCCGCACCGAGCATGCCGTCTGTATCGGTACACTCGTAATTCTTCATCGTGTACAATCCGTCCGTTACCTTCTTCACCGACAGCATTGTTCTTATGTGCCCGAAAAACATGACCGCAGGAATAAGGATCATAATGACAAATGCGACAGGCAGCACGATCTTCTTTTTGAGCTTGAAGATAAAGCAGATCTCAACTATCAGCGATACCAGGAATATGACGGCGCCAACAGGTATGAACGCACCCCAGTTAAACACGCCGATCGAACTGACATCGATGCAGTAAGGAATTACAGGTTCGAGCACCATCTGATGGTATTCTTCAAGAGTATATTCCTGCTGGCCCCGCTCGTAGTAAAAGGGATCGTAAAATCTGAACAGGCTCTCTGCGACCTCATTAAATTCTTCATCGTCCGCGGCTCTCAATCTGCCCTGAAGGGTGATGCTCTGACCGGCACATGAGAAATAATATTGCCTGTCGACGTCGCTTAAAGCGGAAAGATCAAGGATTATCATCGCTCCTTCGCCGTCCAGGTCACCCAGGAACTGCAGAGTCTTATCCGGCAGGTCGATATTGTAGTAATAGACACGGACATTCGTATTGATGTTCATGTCAGGATTCTCAGGGTCTATACTTTTGTAATCAAATCCTTTGGTGAACAGCCCTGCAATACGCCCTCCGAATAATCCCGTCAGTATAAGCAGGATTCCTAAAAACATCACAATAGCGGTGATGATTAGCGCTTTCTTGTTCCTTTTCTTTCCCATGCTTTTTGTATCTCCCCTCAATGATTTTTTTCGAGCTCTCGAAAAATAACTGTCAGGCACTATAAAAAACTGCAGCTCCCTGAAGCCTTGCGTCACCCTTCCATGACAAGCGAAATGCGCTTCATGTGGATGTCCGTGCCGTTCCTTGCATCATATTTGCCGGCAATGAACATGGCGTCGTTTAAATAGAAGCTGCTCAATTCCTCACAGTTATAAACTCCGGATTCCTTGTACACGGGATGCTCCGGTGTCAGTTTGAATCTGTAAGACTTCTTGTTGATGGTCTTAAACAGTTTAGCACAGGCAATATCCAGCTCGAATTGCACGCCGGGGCTATGCTGTTTGTGAACTGCCAGGCTGTATTTCTTAAAGTATGACAATGCTTTGGTGGTCTCGCCGGTTAAGGCGTAATACAGAATTATGTGAGAGACTCTGGATAACACGACTCCCTTCTTCAAGCCCTTGGCAATATTATCGATATGCCAGGCGCATTTCTCCATAACCGAGTCATCACCCGAAAGCATCATGTTCACGTATGCATCGAGGAGTACTCCGGATGCCTCATAGGGCTGTTCTACGCATGTCAGTTTGTTATCAAAGATCTCCTGACCAAGTCTTACTGCCTCATCAAAACGTCCTGTCATTATGAGATAGTTCATTTCATTACTTCTTTCGCAGGCAGCGCAGTCACTCAGTCTGTCTCTCCCGCAGCGAAGGAAATTCTTATAGTACGTCTCAGCTCTTTCCTGATCGATATAAGAATAAAATCCCGCCGAGATAAGGTAAAGGGTCCGTAATGAATATCCTGATTCAGTAAGCCTTCTCTTATAGTCTTCTGCAAAAGCATCGAACTGCTTTTGAGAGATCTGATAGAATCCCTTGGCATTTTGAAGAAGCCATTTGTAACTCCAGTAGACATAAAATGTATACGAATCAGAGACGGTCTTTACATATTCATCGTGGAGCTTTAGAAGTTCCGGATAAACAAGAACGAGCTGAAGCGGATCGCCGTAGAAATCCTCCTGTTCGATATATTTGTAACGGAACCACACCGATTTTCCAAGATTATGTTCCTTGTCAGCAATCATATAGGCCTTTTTGGCAAGTGCGCTCTTCACAGGACCATTCGGAGCGAGATCGAATTCTCTGCTGACAGCTTTCAGTTCGGGACTCATCATAAGATATCACCTGCCAATCCGAGAAGATTCTCATTAAGCAAAGCAAGTTCATTGTTGCGCAGCGGGAAGTTGCCGATAAGAAGTGTCTGGACATAAAGCACACAGATTATCCGGCGCGCTCTTTTGACCTCTTCAGGTGACGGAGACCCGTTCATCAGCCTGATCAATCGTCTGATCACGGGGTTGTCATAGTTAAGATAAAGTGTTGAGGCAGCCTCTTCCTCGAACTCTTCGTGAAATTCGCTCAGCATATCATCGAAAAGCGCTACGCCCTCGTCATTTTCCAGATCGATGATCTGGTTTAGTATCTGCTTTGCTTCATTCAGAGAATAAAAGCAGGGAACCTCTGCCGGCTCAAAACGCTTAACACTTACTCTGCACTCATAATCCGCGAGCGTGTCTTTTGCAGCTTTGATCAAAGCCCGGCACTGCTCATCCTCATTAGGTGTAATGTCACAGAGAATATCGTCTATCTCATCTCCCACCACGGGCATGACTGAAACATCAAAGAAATCAGCCATCGAGATCAGCAGCGTATAGTCGTAGATATAACCTGCATCCGCAAGGAGCTTTTGCTGAGCAGTAAAGATCTGGGCAAGCTGCATGTACTTCTCGTGAGAACAGTAGAGCACCTGGCCCTCGTCTTTGATCATCTTTCCGGTGATCTCGCCTGCCGTCGTGTGGAATGTAAAGTAATCTATAAAATCCTTGTAAAGGTCATCATCTTCGCATGCAATGGCTTTTACCGCCAACTGATGAAGATACATAAAAGTCTTGAACGTGGGGTTGTCTGTTTTGGAAAGAGCCTTTACATATTCGATCAGGCATTTGGATATGTTCTCCCTTGCCTCCTTAAGGTTGTCATCTTCGTAAAGGCTTTCTCTTGAGGCAGTCGGACGAAGGTCACGCGCATTTATGATGCATTTTGTAAATACGGCCCAATCCGGGATAAGCTCACCCGGTTCCTCTGTAAGAAGCATGTTCTTGAGATATATCCTGTGCTTCTGCTTTGTAGTTGCAGAGACAGGATAAGGAAGGATATATGCAACGCCGCTTATGCTTCCGGCCTCAGAATGTATAAGCACAAAATCAAGGAATTCCGTACCGAATAATTCGCGGCCGAACTGAAGGATCTCGGCAAAATTGGTGACCGGCTTTTCCCATGGCAGGACTTCCGGATTAAGGCGTTCTGTCTCACCGCCACAGATGAGGATGACGGGATAAGGCAGGATAAGGCCGTAGTAATTAACGAGTTTTCTGATCTTATCTGCGGAATAATACTGTTCTAAGCCTTCCTTGCACTTGAGGTGCATCTGTGTTCCGACGGGAATATCCTCTTCAAGTTCATTTATCGTATAAGTTCCGTCAGGATTTCCTACCCAGATATGCTTCGACCCGTCCGCTGAAGATCTTGTCTTTACGGTGATGCTGTCCGTGACCATGAAGCAGGACAGAAGACCGATGCCGAAGCGTCCGATGTATTCATTTAGGATCCTGCCGGTCTCAATATCTCTTTTCGAGCTCTCACCGATAATCGAAAGAAAGCGGTGGATCTCACTCTCGGTAAGGCCGACGCCATTGTCCGTGAACACAATGCTTTTGCCCTCTTCAAGGCTTATGGTGATCGTGCCTTCCTTATTGTCCTTGTACTTGCTGTCGGTCATCTCACGGCCGGTTATGGCATCCACACCGTTTTGCAAAAGCTCTCTGATAAAAACATCAGGGCTCGAATAGAGATGGTCTGACAGTATCTCTATCATGCCGCCAAGATTAACCTGGAACCTGTATTGATTCTCCTCCATGATCTCTCCCTCTCATCATGTATGTCTTTGCCTGTCAGACGCCGGAGTCCCAATACCGTCTCCCCGCGCCATTTAAATAGTATAACTTTCTTTCAAAAATATTACTTGCTGTCGTGCTATAATTGTTCTGATAAAAAGGGGGATAGAGAATACCGTTGCATTGTCCCAAGGCAACGAACGCATAGGTGTAGACTGCATTTCCCGTGCTGAAAGCCATACTGCAAAAACGAGGGCGGGAAGCACTTAAATCAGGGAACCTTTTGCAGATCACACGAGACATCCCGTCTTTGAAATGATATACGAATGATATACAGGACTGATAAATACTATTTGGAGGAATGATAATGAAAACAGTTAAGATATGCACTCTGGCGCTTGCAGCAGGAATGGTGCTTTCATGCGCAGCATCATGTACAAAGGTAAAGCCCACTAAGACCACCGCAGATACTTCCGCTTCCTCAAGTGAAACACCTTCAACGCTTGATACGATCCGTATATCGGAAGATCCTACAGAACCTACAGACTCCGAGGAATCAACCGGATTTTATGAGAAGATGGTTTACACCGGCGAAGACGAGACTTATGTAAACACATTCATAACAAACTTCGCAGAGCAGTATTTCCATGAAATGCCTGAAGACGGCAAATTTGATGTTATGAACGCAAGTGTGGAGGATATCCTCACATTCGTATATTTCCACATTAAGATCAATTCATATAAGGATTTCGCACCCGGGACAAAGGGCGAATGCTCCTATGCAACTTTCACTTTTGCGAAGGCAGCGGAAGTAACCGGCAGATATTTCTCCTATATTTTGAAAGAGGATGACTGCAAGAATCTTCCGGCTCCCCCGGCTACTTTCGGCGGCGGGCAATTCGGACCTTACTATGAGGATGGTAAGATCTGGTTCAGTTCAGGTGACGGCGATACATACAGGAACATCGGTATCGTCGATTATGTCGAGAACTACGGTGACGGCACGCTGACACTTTGCTTTACCATCTACAATATCGACTTCGATGTTTTTAACGATCTGACCACCGAAGAGGTAAAGAAATACTATTCCCTCTCTCCTGAAGAAGCAGCAGCCGACAAGACTCTTACAAGACGCGGCACAGGCATCGCGGTCGTAGATGTCGGCCAGTCAGGGAAATATACCCTCAGAACATACGAAGTCAAGACCGATAACTGATATATGCGGAAACACAAGGGGAAATTAATATCTGTTATAACCGTTCTTGTTTTCGCGCTCCTGGCAGGATGCTCCGGTAAAAGTGATTACGAATTGATCACCACATCCGGAACCGGCCCTTCGGAAGCAGCGCAGTCCAACCCTCTTACCGAATACAGGCGTCCTGCAAACTACTATTACCTTCTGGATGCAGTCGAAGTTAACGGCGGACAGGGCGTATGTGCCGAAGGAAGCTATTTCTGGGTAAGCGGCACAAGGACTCTCGCGAAGTACGATAAGAACTGGAAGCTCGTTGCGCTCAATGAGAGTCCGTTCAAGGGCTATGAACGCGAAGTAAATCACATCGGCGATATCGACGTGTATAACAACGAGCTTTATGTCGGCGCCGAGTATTTTGCAGACGGCGTTGGTAAGAACATCCAGATCGCAGTATATGACGGCAATACTCTGGAACTTAAGAGGGTCTTCCCTTTTGATACTTCAAGCGGTCAGATCGAATGCTCCGGAATCGCTGTGGATCCTGACAACAGCATTGTCTGGATGTGTTCCTGGGCAGCAGATGAGAGCAGCAATTATCTCTATAAATACGATCTTGAGTCCGGCGAATATCTCGGCAGGGTCCAGATGCAGGATCCTCCGAAGTGGATTCAGGGGATCGCCTGCTACAACGGCAATCTCTTCATGAGTTCGGATGACGGTGAAGCAGATAACGATGAACCGGATCATCTTTACAGGACCACGGTCAGAAGAGATGATACAGAGTGTGTCGTAAAGCTCGAACGCACTTTTGTCGATGTCTTAAGGCAGGGCGAGATCGAAGGCCTGACCTTCGACCGCAAGAACGGGCACTTCCTGCTCCTTTATAACAGAGGCTGCAGGTACATCCATGGCAACTATGTGGGATACTACGACGGTTACGATCACGAGATAAAGGAAATCTATATATACAACGCAAGGAACGCCTGAAACATTAGAGAAGTCTCTTAAATGTGATCTTTGTTTCCGGTGCGCGAAAAAGAAGCTGAGGCAGACATGAACCTGATAAAGATAACAGACATAAACGCTCCGGAGATGGATGTTTTCGCAAGGGCAACCGAACGCGAGCTCAGAACCTCAGACGCTTACCCGGAAGGAATGTTCCTTGCCGAGAGCGCAAACGTTATTCTCCGCGCGATCGAAGCGGGCTATGAACCCCTCTCAATACTTGTGGAAGAAGGAAGACTTGAGCCTGAGGCAGGTCCTGTCCTTGAAGCTATAGATAAATACTTCGGCAAGGAAAAACTTGATTCAATTCCCGTATATATTGCAGAACGCGATATCGTGATAAACCTTACGGGGCATACACTTGTAAGGGGTCTCTGGATGGCGCTCGGAAGAAAACCCTCCGTATCCGTTGAGGATTTCTGCAAAGATAAAAAGCGGATTGCGGTCCTTATGGATGTCGTAAATCCTGTTAATGTCGGAGCGATCTTCCGGTCTGCTGCCGCGCTCGGAATGGACGGCGTTCTTCTCACTCACCCCTCTGTCGATCCTCTCACAAGACGCACGGCAAGAGTCAGCATGGGCACGGTCTTCCAGATCCCGTGGGCGCAGGCATCCTCAGACGATCCTGAAGGAACAGGTCTCATCCGTCTTCTTAATTCATTCGGATATAAAACAGTTGCAATGGCACTGACTTCTGATTCAACAAGTGTCGATAACGATGAGATAAGAGCTAATGACAGACTTGCAGTAATTCTCGGAACGGAAGGGACAGGCCTTCCCAAAGATGTCATTGCCGCAAGCGACTACCGCGTCATGATCCCGATGTACCACGGAGTCGACTCCCTTAATGTTGCCGCCGCGAGCGCGATCAGTTTCTGGGAACTGATGAAGCAGTAATGCCACAGCCCCTTTAAGTGTTATACTTACAAAAGCGTCTATAGCGGCGCGACTTTACTTATGGGGGAATTTTCCAAATGAAAAAAGTAATCATCGTCGGAGCAGGCATCTCCGGAATGGCTGCAGGTATAATCCTTCAGAACTCAGGCTTTGAGACCGAGATCTACGAGAAGAATCCCGTGCCGGGCGGCGAGCTTACGGGCTGGAAGCGCGACGGGGTATATATCGACAACTGCATCGACTATCTCATGTGCAGCAAGAAGGGCAGCGCAATGAACGAGCTCTGGCATGAGATCGGAATGCTCGATGACAGCGTTAAGATGTACAGCAAAGATTATTTCTTCAAGTATGAAGGACACGGCGGTGAGATTACTTTCTGGAGAGATAAGGAAAGAACAAAGCGCGAGATGCTTGCTCTTTCTCCGGAGGATAAGGATGTTATCGAGAAGTTTTTCGAGAATGTGACAAGAGCCGAGAGCATGATCATGCCGATCGACAAGCCGATGGACAAGATGGGGCCCAAAGACTTCATGAAGCTCGGCGATTTTGTAAAGAACGTACCTGCAGCGCAGAAGGCATATAAGGGCGTGAGCGTTAAAGATCTTTCAGAGAGCTTTAAGAGCCCTGTCTTGAGGAGCGCTGTCATGATGACTCACCCTGAGACGACACAGGCTTATTCATTCATAATGTCCTATGCGATGGTAACATCCGGAAGCGGCGATATTCCTGAAGGCGGATCTCTTGCAGCCGCATTGAGGATCGCTGACAGATATAAGGAGAAGGGCGGCAAGCTTCACTTGAACAGCCCTGTTAAGAATGTCCTGATCGAAGGCAAAACCGCAAAGGGCATAGTCCTTGAGGACGGGACCGAAGTCAATGCCGACTACGTGATCTGCGCAACTGATGCCAACCACACTTTCACCAAGCTCCTCCCTTCAAAATACATGCCGAAGAAGCTCCGGAAGCCCTTTAACGACAAAGAGCATTTCTCCGTATTCAGCAAGTTCCATGCGGCTTTCCTTGTCGACGGCAAGACAAGCTTTATCCCCGATACGACATACTGGGAGAGTGAAGGTCTTACGGTCTGGGGCAAGGAGATCAAGGATGTCGGCGTCATCTGCTATGACTACGACCCCGCTTTTGCACCTGAGGGAAAGACCGTTCTTCAGATGAAGATCTTCCAGTATTCAGACGATGTCGACAAGTGGTTCGAGATCGCTCAGGACCGCGAAAAGTACGAAGCAAAGAAGCTCGAGATCGCCAATGCCATGCTGGCCCTCATCGAGAACAAATGCCCCGGGACCAAGGGCCGGATCACGATCCTCGACACGTGGTCTCCTGTTACATACGCAAAGCGTTTCAACGCCTTCCGCGGCGCATACATGGCATTCGTTGCAGACAGGGACACCAAGACAGTTACTACACCCGGTGTAATCAAGCAGCTCAAAAACGTATTCCTTGCCGGTCAGTGGCTCATGGGTTCAGGCGGACTTCCGCCGGCAACTGCACAGGGAAAATATGCTGCCTGGAGGATCTGCAAAAAAGAGGGCGTTGAATGCAGATAAAGACCAAAACACTTGATTACGATCAGGTAATGAGGCTCCCCTCGTGGGAGCATAAGAAGCCCAAAAAGCCTTCCAGACTTCTTGCGGGCATTGCGCGCGCAGGATTGGGCGGAGAGCTTAAAAAGACCGGCTTTACATGTGAGAAGGCAGATCTTGAAAGAGCCGGCAGCGGTCCATGGATGATCCTTATGAACCACTGCAGCTTTACGGATCTGGCGATTGCTTTTGAGGTGCTTAAAGACCGCCCTTTCAGCATCGTCTGCACATCTGATGCGCTCGTCGGTAAAGAATGGCTGATGAGATCACTCGGCTGTATTCCGACAAGAAAATTCGTATCCGACCTCTCGCTTATCTCCGACATGGATTACGCGCTCAACGTCAATAAAGCAAGCGTTCTTATGTATCCGGAAGCAGGCTATTCGCTTGACGGCTCCGGCACAAGGATCCCGAGAAGACTAGGTGTCCTTCTTAAGAAGCTCAAGCATCCGGTCGTCATGATCACTACATTTGGCGCGTTCACAAGAGATCCGCTCTACAACAATCTTCAGAAGAGAGACGTCAAAGTCTCATGCCGGATGAAGTGCCTGTTTACTCCTGAAGAGCTTGCCAATACCAAGGTAAGACAGATAGACGAGATCCTGGACCGCGAGTTTGATCTCGACTACTTCAAGTGGCAGCAGGACAACGGGATCGAGATAGACGAGCCCTTCAGGGCAGACGGTCTTAACAGGATACTTTACAAGTGCCCGCACTGCATGACCGAAGGACAGACTGAGGGCAAGGGCATAACGCTTAAATGCAATGCGTGCGGCGCCGAATATGAATTGGATACTTTGGGCCGCCTTAAGGGAATCAATGTCGAGCCGGAGTTTACACATGTGCCTGACTGGTTCGCGTGGGAAAGATCCCTTATCCGCGAAGAGATCAGGAACGGTACTTACAGGCTTGATGCCGACTGCGACATAGCAATCCTTAAAGATACAAAGGCTCTTTATATGGTGGGCACCGGAAGACTCACCCATGATGTGAACGGATTTGTCCTTGACGGATGTGACGGCCGGCTCCACTACGAGCAGTCCCCTGCTGCGTCTTACAGCGTAAATTCCGATTACTTCTGGTATGAGATCGGCGATATCGTATCTATCGGCACAAATGACTGCCTGTTTTTCTGCTTTCCAAAAGGGGGCGACATCGTCGCAAAGACAAGACTTGCGGCAGAAGAACTCTATAAGCTCTCTAAAGGCAAAACTTCCTCAGAAACATAAATTTGCGTTTTTTGTCCTGAGGCATACCGCTCATCCGGTGAAGGTATCGGGTGCAGGTTGTGTTAAAATACACCCGACACTTGTGTCGGGTTTGCGGAAAATGCGTCATCTCTCACTCTCTGTCGTGTTTTTCGCTGAAACGAAATGCTACCATTCGGTCGGAAGGAGGCAATATGGACCAGATCAAAACAGGAGCTTTCCTTAAGGAACTCAGAAAAGAACATAACCTTTCCCAGGAGCAGCTTGCTGACAGGTTCAATACCTCATCCAGATCCATCTCCCGCTGGGAGAACGGAAAGACAATGCCGGATATCAGCATGATGATAGAACTTGCAGAGTTCTACGATGTCGATATCCGCGAAATCCTCAGAGGAGAAAGGAAGAGTGACAACATGAACGAGGACCTCAAAGAGACATTGGTAATGGTGGCAGATTACACCGAAGAAGAGAAAGTTAAGATCCTGAACAAGGCATATTTCAGCGGCCTGGGAGCAACTGTATTCTCGGTCATCACGCTTATCGCGTTATTCGTCAGCCCATATTTTGAATTCACAAAAGATTTCCTGCTGATTTCCGTAATCGTCGGCGGAATCTTCTCAGCCTGCGCACTTATAGCCGGAATCCAGCTCAAGGGCAAAACAAGCAAGGCAAGATTAAAGAAGCTTCTTGCAATAACAATACCGATCGTAGTTGTTATCTTAATTGCCTTTATCATCTTTATGGCTTTCTGTCTGCCGAACATCTTACTGCAGAGACCCGTTCCACCCGGAATGTAATTTACAGCCTTCGAAAATATGATATAGCGGCACAGTCCCGGCATTCGTTCCGGCTGTGCCGCTTTTTTGTGGCTCTTCGGGTTTTAGGGAGAGCGGAAATATATTTGTTATGCGCGCGAGAATCTGTGCCGGAGGTTTTGCTACTTTTTGTGATACTTTTTCGGGGGCAAATGTATCCCAAATGGCTCGTATTCTTGATTTGGGGTACTTTCGAGGGGGCGAATGCATCCCAAATGTGCTTTTTTGACTATTTGGGGTGTTTTTAAGAGGACAAATGCATCCCAAATGTGCTTTTTTGAAGATTTGGGGTGTTTTTGAGGGAGCAAATGTATCCCAAATGGCTCGTATTCTTGATTTGGGGTGCTTTCGAGGGGGCGAATGCATCCCAAAAGTGCTTTTATGAAGATTTGGGGTGTTTTTAAGAGGACAAATGTATCCCAAATGGCTCGTATTCTTGATTTGGGGAGCATTTTTGCTTCAGATTGCATCCCAAAAGTGCTCTTTTGAAAATTTGGGGTGTTTTTGAGATTAGAGATATTTTTCACCGCCTCCGTATCTCAAACTGCCTTTTTCATAGGCATCTGAAATATTCATACCCTCTTCCCGTATCTCAAACAGGCCTGTTTTTGGGGTTTTGTGATATTCTGTACTCTTGGTATCACAAAATCGCAAAAACTACATGATTTATGATATTTTTAAGGCCTTCCTGTATCATAAAATGCGGGAAATCGAGGCATTTATGATATTTTTTCCCGCGTTCGTATCATAAAACGCGAATATTCGAGGCATTCGCGATA
>JAFRRJ010000044.1 GCA_017428155.1 Clostridiales bacterium
CTTAACGACATAAGCGGACTTGAGACGAACCTCGTTGCCGGGGAAGAGTCTGAAGTACTTGGGCGCGGGAACTTCCATGAAATCTTCGGATTCGATCCAGAGTTCTCTGGAGAAGGAGACCTTACGTGTGCCTGCGTTCTCATCCTTCGGGTTGTTCTCGACATCGAAATCTTCGGACTGTCCCTCAGGATAGTTGTCGATGATGAGCTTTATGGGCTTTAAGACAGCCATTGCTCTCTGTGCGTGATCGTTAAGATCTTCACGGAGGCAGTATTCAAGGAATGCGAAGTCGACAACGGAGTTGACCTTTGCTACGCCGTTCCTTGCGCTGAAGTTGTGGATTGAAGCAGGGGTATAACCTCTTCTGCGAAGTCCGCAGAGAGTAGGCATTCTGGGGTCATCCCAGCCGTCAACGATACCGGCTTCGATCATGGCACGGAGCTTTCTCTTGGAAAGGACTGTATGTGTGATGCCGAGTCTTGCGAACTCGATCTGGCGGGGCTTGCACTCTACTGAGATGTTGTTTACTACCCAGTCGTAAAGAGGTCTGTGAGCTTCGAATTCCAAAGAGCAAAGGGAGTGTGTGATGCCTTCAAGCGCGTCTTCGATCGGGTGAGCGAAGTCGTACATAGGGTAGATGCACCACTTAGTGCCTGTTCTGTGATGAGGGAGATGGTTGATCCTGTAGATAACGGGATCTCTCATGTTGAAGTTGCCTGATGCGAGGTCGATCTTGGCACGGAGTGTCATCTTTCCGTCCTCGAATTCGCCGGCTCTCATTCTCTTGAAGAGATCAAGGCTCTCCTCGATAGGTCTGTCTCTGTAAGGAGAGACAGCAGGAGTCTTAGTATCGCCCCTCATATCTCTCATCTGGTCGGGTGTAAGCTCGCAAACGTAAGCGAGGCCCTTGTTAATGAGTTCTATAGCAAATTCATACATCTTCTCGAAATACTCGGAAGCATAGAAGAATCTGTCATCCCAGTCGTGACCTAACCAGTGGATATCCTCCTTGATGGCCTCAACGTATTCCTCATCCTCTTTGGTGGGGTTCGTGTCGTCCATTCTGAGATTGCAAAGTCCGTTATAAGCTTCAGCGGTACCAAAGTCGATCTCTAAAGCCTTTGCGTGACCGATGTGAAGGTATCCGTTCGGTTCAGGCGGGAATCTGGTATGAACCTTCTTACCGTATACTCTTCCGCCTTCTTTGAGCTCTTCGTCAATGATCTGCTCTATAAAGTTCTTACTTTCAGCCATATTCCACACTCTCCAACTTATAGTCTTGAATAAGCATATTTAATTCTTCTGAGCGATTCGTCCCTGCCCAGAAGGAGCATAACCTCAGCGCATCCGCCCGGGGTTACCGCAACGCCTGCAGCAGCGATCCTTACAGGCCACATAACTACGGAGTTCTTGACCTCAAGGCTCTCTGCCAGAGTCTTCATTGCCTCTGTGATGGCCTCTCTATCCCAGTCGACAGTCTCAAGCACGGGGATAGCCTTCTCGAGCATTTGCTTGGAAGATTCCAAAGTGGACTTGCTCTTCTTGTGCTCGAAAAGCTCCAGCTCAAAATCGCCGTATTCCTTAATGAACGAGAGCTTCTCGGTGATCTCGGTGAACTTTGCGATCCTGGGCTTTAAGAGCTCTGCAAGCAGTTCATAGCATGAAGGATCAACGCCTGCCTCGTCGTAGAAAGGCTTTGCATGCTCCAAGAATTCCTCATCGGACATAGCCTTGATGTGCTCCTGATTGACCCATGAGAGCTTGTCATAGTCGAAAACAGCCGGTGACTTTGAGATGCCGTTGATATCGAATGCTTCAATGAGTTCAGGAAGTGAGAAGATCTCTCTTGTATCCTTGGGCGCCCATCCGAGAAGGGCGATATAGTTGATGATTGCCTCAGGGAGGTATCCTTCGCCTACAAGATCCATGAAGCCTGTGGAGCCGTGACGCTTGGAAAGCTTGGAGATTACTTCGTTGCCTTCCTCGTCAACTGACTTGCCCATAATGAGCGGCAGGTGGATATATGTGGGGATCTCCCAGCCGAATGCCTCGTAGAGGAGATTGTACTTAGGCGTTGAAGACAGATACTCGCTGCCTCTTACAACATGTGTGATGCCCATTGTGTGGTCATCGATAACGTTAGCGAAGTTATAAGTAGGGAAGCCGTCAGTCTTGATCAATACCTGATCGTCCAGGTCTTCATTGGGGAATGTGATATCGCCGTAAACCAGGTCATGGTAAGAAGTGGAACCAGTAAGGGGCATCTTCTGACGGATTACGTAGGGCATGCCTGCGTCCAGGTTCTTCTGAATCTCTTCAGGAGATAAGTCTCGGCAGTGACGGTCGTAGCCGGTGCCTTCAGGCGCATTCTCCTTAAGTGCTTCAAGGCGCTCCTTGGTGCAGAAGCATCTGTAAGCCTTGCCCTGCTCAACAAGCTGCTCGGCGTAGGGCTTATACATTGAAAGCCTCTCGCTCTGAACATAAGGGCCGTATTCGCCGCCGATATCAGGACCTTCGTCGTGTGTAAGACCTGCAAGCTTCATCGTGTCATATATGACCTGAGTCGCGCCCTCGACATAGCGTTCCCTGTCTGTATCTTCGATCCTTAAGACAAAAGTGCCGCCCTCGTGCTTTGCCGTAAGGTATTCATAAAGCGCGGTGCGGAGATTTCCGACATGCATAAAGCCTGTGGGACTGGGTGCGAATCTCGTTCTTATTTTCATACATAACCTCTATTAATTATTCTACCTGAGCGTATATTTTAGCACTTTTGTGTTAATATACAAATTGACTTTACAAGGCGAAAGGAGCTCTTAAAGCTTGGACAGACTTGATTGCAACCGGAGCTGTGACTGCTTTACAGGCAGCGGTATAGCTGACGAATTTGTCGCCGGTTATATCCTTGAACAATACGATAACAGGGATCTTGGCGACCAGCAGATCAAGGCAGCCATTATCTCTGACAGACAGGTAAGCGGATATTATTACAATGCTTTTGAGCAGCAGTTTGTATTAAGAAATATCAAGACATGCCTTATTACGGTGGATGAAGGGGAACAGTATAAGAACCTTTCCCAGGTAAATAACATTATCAAGGAACTTACCGAATTCGGCCTTAACGGCAACGACTGGATAATCGGATTCGGAGGCGGTGTCGTCCTTGACCTTGCAGGATTTGCCGCAAGTGTGTATACCGCAAGATCACGTTTTATCGCCGTTCCGACGACTTTATCGGCTATGGCCGAGACATGCTGTGCGGATAAGGCTTATCTTAATTCAGGGAGCAGGAAGAATACTTCTTTCATTGATGTAAGCCAGACGGCCGTATTTAATGATCCGAAGTATCTTTCTACTGTTCCGAAGAAGTATATTCCGAACGGCTATGCCCAGATAATAAGATATGCTCTTCTGGCTGATTTCGGGCTTCTTACCGAACTTATCGAGAAATCGGGCTCAAGCCTGTCGGACATCAGGGTGTTCCTTAACCGCGTTTATGCGGCAAGGGCCGCTATAGACCGCAAGAATCCGGTCCTGCTTACACTGGGAAATGAGCTGTCACATGCTATCGAAGGCTATTTCCGGTTTATGAACTATTCCGAGGGCGAGGCTCTGGCCCTGAGTCTTTTCGCGACCGTGCCGGAACAGGCGAGAAAGGCTCTGGCGGCTATATACATTAAGCTCGATCTGCCCAGGGAACTTAAAGGGGTCAGCTTCAATGCGATAATGAATTCTCTTAAGGACACGTACACCAAGGGTGCGGCTGATGACCGGCCGCTTGTCTGTTATGAGGAGAAAGGCGGCAAGGGAAGCTGGGTCATAAAGAACCTGCCGAAGGAAGAGACCCTGGAAATACTTGAAGACAGGCTTAAAAAGATCACCGACAACTCATCTCCGATTGCCGCAAAAGAAGATGAAGCTTAAGGTATAATTAGTTCGTTATGAATAAAGAGATTGCTAAAAAGATATCAGCATCCGTTATGTGTTTTGCCGTACTGGCAGGATCGTTGTTCCTGACATCCTGCAAGAAGAACGGCAATTCCAAAGGAAAGGCTGCTGATTACGGCTCATACGGAGCTGATATTGCCAGAGAGATCGCACAGAAATTCCCTATAAGAAGTGCTTATACGCCCGGTGAAGACAAGACCGGTGACTATATTGCGGAAAAGATCAGGGAACTTGGTTACGAGCCTGAGGTGCAGAACTTTCAGGGAACTTCGGGTGCCTATTCGACAAACTATATCGTAAGGATCACGGGAACCGGTTTTTACTGCCTCCAGAGTGACGGAACATATGAGCTCGAGCACAGGACTGCTGTTATCGGTACTCATTACGATGCATCGATCCTGCCCGAATATGTTGAAGAAGAAAGTGAAGACGAGGAAGAGGACGAGGAAGAAGAGGATGCAGAGCCTACGGAGATGCCTAAGTATATTTTCGACGGTATCTCTGACAACGCTTCAGGTACGGCTTGCATTCTTACGGCTCTGAAGGCCTTCGAGGATTATAAGGATGTTGCGTTTGATGTCTGGTTCGTATTTTTCGGTGCCGGCACGGATAATTTCAGCGGAGCTGAGGCGTTCTATCAGTCCCTTTCATATGAAGAGAAGAACAGTATCGATGTAATGTATGACGTCGACAGCCTTTATGCCGGTGACAAGGTGTATGCATCGTCCGGATTTAAATCCCTGATCTCCAGCAGAAGATATGAGATGCGCCGCAAGCTCTATCAGGCATACGATGTCTGCTTCGGCAATCCGCTTTATACCAATTACGGTTTTGACCTTGTTTATAACGAATCCGGAGTTAAAAAGGATGTCAACGATGACGGCATTGTCGATATCTTCAATGAACTGCCTAAGACGATATCGGATTACAAGGTTTTCGATGACCGAATGATACCGGTCGTATATTTTGAGAGCTACGATTACAATTACAGTTCCATCGATCAGATGAAGGAGACAAAGAACTTAAGTCTTCAGGATTTTGGCGGAGTCATCAGAGGAACGCCTGCCGATTGTACATATTATCTTGATTCTATTCTTCTTGAAGAGGATTACGACCGTGACGGGGACGGTGAGATCGACTGCAGCGGTGACAGGCTTCAGATAAGGATCAACTGTGTCGCTTTTATCATTGTCGAGTCATTGCTCAAGGGCTCGGACAGGGGCATGACGCCTTCACAGTACGAGGAATTCAAGATAGAGTCTACAAGACAGACTTACGGCACTGACATGACAAGCAGGCCGTCTGAAACCTGATTAATGTTAACTCATACAAAAAATCCGATTTGAATCTTTTCCTTATGTTATACTAAATAAGATAAGCGCAAGAGAAGAAGGACCAGATCGATGTCAAATACATCTTTCATCAGCCAGATATTCGAATTCTTAGGAGAGCTTTTTAACAGCCTTGATAAAGGCACGCTTTTCTTTGGCAGCGTTTGGGACTTTATCAGGTATGCTATAGATATCGCTCTTGTTACTTTCCTTTTCTACACTGTGCTTTTATTCATCAGACAGACCAGAGCATGGCAGCTCATCAAGGGTATCGTACTTATTGTTGCCTTTGTCGCTTTCTGCGGTCTGATCGGACTGGATATGGTCGGGTTCCTGTTTAACAGACTGCTTTATATCATTGCGATACTCTTTGTAGTACTGTTCCAGCCTGAATTGCGAAGAGCTCTCGAGACGGTTGGTCTCAGAACATCCAATGCAGCTAATCCTTTCAAGCACAGCGATTCGATAATGACCAAGGAAGAGCTTACTACATTCATCAAGGAGATCAGCGCTGCCTGCAAGGAAATGTCCAGAACATATACAGGTGCCCTGATCCTTATTGAACGAAATACAAGGCTTGATGAACTCCTGTCACAGGAGAATGTCGTTACTTTTGATTCTGAAGTTACAAGTTCTGTCCTTCAGAGCATCTTCTATAAAGGTTCACCGATGCATGACGGCGGACTTCTCATAAGAGACGGAAGGATCATAGCTGCAAGGTGCCACGTACCTCTTTCTGTTACGATGCATTCTCTTGAGCGTGCCGGAACCCGTCACAGAGCGGCTGTCGGTGCCAGCGAGATGGGCGATACCGTAGCGGTTGTCGTATCAGAGGAGAGAGGAAAGACTTCTATTGCAGTGAACGGAAGACTTTTCGAGATGAGAAGCACAAAGGAACTCGAAGCAAATCTCTCGTATCTTTTGGGTATTAAGGAATATGCCGGCGAGAAGAAGAACCTGATCGGAAGATTACTTGATAAGTTCCACAGCAAGCCGCAAAACGATTCTGACGTATTAAGCAAGGAAGAAGTAGGCAAGGCTGTGAAGAGCAAGGCATCCGCACCTGCTGAAACTGTAATTGCTACAACACAGGTCGAAGTTGCAGGTGAGTCTTCAGTGCCGATCTCTATCAGGACCAAGGCCGCCGACCAGATGTCTAATTCTCAAAGAGTAGGTGTGGCCACAAAGGTTATTTTCCTGATCTGCTCGATCTTCCTGTCATTCGGACTCTGGGTCTACATCCAGATCATCACAAACCCTGTTGTTACGAAGAATCTTACCGTTCAGATCAACAATGAACAGAATCTTCCTGCGGACGATATAAAAGTCTCATACTCACTCGAATATGTTGATATCGAGATCGTCGGACGGGAAAGTACACTTAAAAATCTGACTTCAGACGACATTGTCGCTTCGCTTGATTATTCGGCGATCGAACCCGGCAAGACGGGCGTTGTATCTTTGCCTGTTACGATCACAGGCAAGGATAAGAATGTATATTTCCGTGTTGAGCAATATCTGCCGGATGAGATCTCCGTAACCGTATATCCGGGCAACTGATGAAGTTTAGGCCGAAGGGCAGAAAGGATAAATTATGTTAGAAACAAAAGAACTCATTGATTTAACCCATACTCTTGCTGCACCGATACTTGAAGATAAGAAGTATCCCTGGGAAGCATTACCTCTCATTAAGGAATTTATTCTTAAACTCGGACCTACGCTTGATCCTGAAGTATATGAAGACAAGGGCGACGGCATCTGGATCGCAAAGAGCGCGAAGGTATTCGATTCAGCTTATATCGCAGGTCCCTGCATCATCGGTCCCGAGACAGAAGTCCGCCAGTGTGCATTCATCAGAGGCAGTGCACTTATCGGAAGCAAGTGCGTTATCGGCAACTCCACCGAACTTAAGAATGTCATTATCAGCGACAACGTTCAGGTTCCTCATTATAACTATGTAGGTGACTCTATTCTCGGTTACAAGTCACATCTCGGCGCAGGAGCTATCACATCCAACGTTAAGTCCGATAAGACTCTCGTATGCGTAAAGAACGGCGATGAGGTTATCGAGACCGGTCTTAAGAAGTTTGCTGCTATCGTGGGCGACAACGTAGAGGTTGGCTGCCAGAGCGTCCTTAACCCCGGTACTGTTATCGGCAGAGGCTGCCGCGTATATCCTCTCTCAAGAGTCAGAGGCGTAATCCCCGAGAAGCATATCTTCAAGGATAAGGACGATATCGTACCGATCGAGGAATGATTTGATAAAGCCCGGCTCCCGGCATATGTGCTTTGACTATGCTGCAGCCGGCTGAATTTGTTGAATTGAACAGATAAGGCGTTGTATTCAAAGACATCGCCTTTTTTGTTGAGCAACATGAAGAACTGCCGTTTCCACCTTTGATGCTCAGCGCAAAAGTTGTTCCTCAATTGAGACAGTCTCTTCTTTTGGAATTAACGGTTTGCTTTACCGGTGCAGATGGACATATAAATGAATAGTTTTGTATAATGCAATTGTTGGTTAGGGGATTTTCACGTTTGTTTCACAATAAGGAGAGAGCAGATGAAAAAATGTGGATTATTATGCGTATCTTTATGCGCTGTTCTTATCATGAGCTCTGCCGGATGTAATCTTACAGGGGGCATCGGAAAGACAAAGAACAAAAAGCAGGATGTCGAGGAGATAGAAGAGCTCGTCGAGGAGTATGTCGATGCGCTTCAGGCGTGGGATTATGAGCCTCTCAAGACTATTATGAGTTTTGATCTGGATCATACCTACAGTTGGCTCAAGAACACTATTGACTGGCAAAAGGACGGAGCACCGGGCAGTCAGGAAAACTTCGAATATGAATACTGTAAGTATGTGGCTTCTACGATCGAAGCGGATTATGATCTTGATGACTTGTTGATCGATGATGATGAAGCAGATCTTGATATAGTCTTTTCGACGGTTAGATGGACTGACGTATGCTGGAATGATTACGAAAACACCGAAAGCCTGCTGAGCGATCTTACGAAAGTCAGGGAGAGGGTAGAAGTATCTGATGAGCTGGTCATAAAGAAGGTCGATGGCGAGTGGATAATCAAAAAATCCGATAATCTCTTTGAGCTGATGTTGTTCTATTGCAATACACCGGATCTGATATCTTCTCAGGGCACGGACTGGACCGCTGAATGGACAGAAGAACAGCCTGAGGAGTCTTTGCGTCTGCCTGATCCGGTAACGCCCGAACAGTATAACCGTGCGATGGAATATAACGTTTATGAGCTGTATGTTTCGGAAGAGAATATTGAAGCTTTTGAGGAACGATATTTCAAGGAGTCGTGCGGAGAATATGACTTTGACGGTAACGGAGCTCCTGAGGTGATCTATTTCGGATGGATGGAGGATTACGGAGCCTATTTCCAGATAACTGTTTATGAGACAGAGGCTGACGGCGTATATTTCTGTTATTCAGATATTCCAAGTGAGTGCGTTGATCCTGAAGGAAACGGTTCTCTGGTGATGTATGTAACTGATAAAGAGTTAGTAGTTACTTATAGTTACGTAGATAATGAGACCTATATCTGTGAAACGACAGTCTTCAACAAGATCTTATTCCCGGATGCTTATTACAGATGCGAAAAGGATCTTAAGGCAGGCACTGAGAGTTATTATACTAATTACATTAAGGATCTTGATGATGATGATGTGATGAGCGCTTCCGAATATAATGCAGCGCTCATGGGTTATGCGAGCAGGGCGGAAGTGATCATTTACAGTAAGGATTTTACTCCCGGTTCTACTGTCGAATCTCCTAAGATATCAGCAGCATATGATGAATGGAGAACCCATGATGAAATGTGTGATTATTATGAATCGATCATCGAGTGATCAATGGGCTCTTGCGGAAAAATAACTGCAAATCAAAAGGGGCTGTGATCTGATCACAACCCCTTAATAATTTGCTTTATCAGATATCAGACTACGCTGTCCTTGAGCTTGTCGAAAGCAGCCTTGGCAACCTGCCTTACATTAGGGTCAGCATCTGCAAATGCAAGCTTCTTAACGTATTCTTCACAATGCTTTGCATGGATTTCAGCCGCTGCGGTAGCTGCTGCTGCCCTGACCATGGGGGAAGAATCGCGAAGGAGCGGAATCAAAGCCATTCCGGACTCATAAGTAGGAATCATACCCATTGCCATAGCTACAGCCATACGAATATCATCTTCCGTACTGTCGGCGAACTTCATCAAGGCGCCAAGCTTCTGCTTCGATCCGAGTTTCTGGATTTTTTCTTTCAAAGCGTCGTTACGTGCCATATCCCTAGAGGCTCCTGAAATCGTATTGCTCAATATCATTATAGAGTAAATTTATGAAAAAAACATTACTATCACCAAAAATAACTGGAATATTCTGAGTTTTTGGTATACTTTGCTCTATAATACATTTGATTATACAATCAAATATGAAAAAAATGAAACGATTTTTTACATTTTTTGATTGTTTTGAGAGGATATTTAATGAATAGGATTTATCGTTCTTTATTAGTTTTTCCGTTAGCGGCAGCTCTTTTGCTTTGTTCTTGTTCGACGAATCTCGGACCTGAGACTTTGCCTTCCACCACCCCCACAACAGTTGAGACAGAGCCTGAACCCACAGAAACCGTTGAAACCACATTCCCGGAAGCTACCGAGCCTTCCAGCACGCCTGTTGTTACTGACCGTGTTGTTGATGCTCACGGAGTTCTTTCAGTTGATGACGCAACGATCATTGACGGTGAAGGTGAAGCTGTTGTCTTAAAGGGTATCAGCACTTACGCAATTCAGGAATGTTCTGAATTTTTTACTCCTGAGGTTATTAAGACCCTGGCTGAAGACTGGGGATGCGACATCTTAAGAATATCTGTTACAGGTGACAAGAACAGCGGCTATCTCAAAGAGCCTGATAAGAATTTTGATACAGTATGCAAGATCTGCAACATGTGCATCGAGCAGGGGATATATGTTCTTCTGGATTGGAATATAACTTATACTGATGAATCAGATGAGAATAAGGAGAATGCCGTTGATTTCTTTAACAGGGTATCAGCTATCTATTCCGATACTGCCAATGTCCTTTATGAGATCTCCAATAATGCGGCTGCTTTGGCAACTGAAACTGAGGCCGGAGAAGATGAGGATGCAGAGGAAGTTGACGAGTGGGGCGATATCATTAAGCCTTTTGCATCTGAGATCATTGAAGCTGTCAGGGAAAACAGCGAAAACAGCTTGATAATCGTTGACGTTCCGGGTTACGGAACAGATATTGCTTCGGCTGCTGATTCTGTGTTGGACTATGACAATATCGCTTACGGGTGCTGCTTATATTCCGGCTCGCAGGGGCAGGAGATGAGAGACAGTATCAAGGAAGCAATTGAAGACGATGTCTGCGTATTTGTTACTTCATGGGGTCTTTGCAATGATAAGGGTCTTGGCGGAGTTTATTATACCGAGAGCAGAAAGTGGGCTGATTTCTTTGATGAGAACGGTATCTCCTGGTGCAATTATGCTATAGGAAGCGATGCAAAAGATGATGCAAATGCTTTGGTGCTGTTATCTGAAAGATATACCGACAGCCAGAAATACTCCGGACACTGGCCGGACGGTCTGCTCTCAAAGTCAGGTGCATTCATAAGGGAAGAGCTTTTGAAGGTTCCTGCTGAAGATACTGCTGAAACTGAAGAAGAATAAGCATTGATCTATGTCCAGACCCGGCTACAGAGTTTCTACAGACAGAAAAAGATGTGAGATGCTTGCTCTGGAGACAGAACGCCTTAGGCTTGCTGTTCTTAGGAAGAGCGAAGCCCCAAGAGCTGCAGAATACTTTATAAATAACAGGTCTTTTCATAAGCAGTACTCACAAACTCACGATGAGGACTACTTCACTGTGTCTACGCAGAAAAAATATCTGGCTTTTGACTGTGAGTCCTTTCTTGACGGAAGTCTCGTTCCTTTCTGGATAACTCTCAAAGGAAGCGATAAGATCATCGGCAGACTGTCTTTCTTCAATTTTGCCTATGGCGGAATGATGTGCTGCAGCCTGGGCTACCATCTTGATCAGGACCATACCGGCAAGGGGTATATGACTGAAGCCTTAAGAGGCGCCATCGCTTTTATTTTCGATGAATACAAAATGCACAGGATAGAAGCCTTTATCCTTCCTGACAACGAGAGGTCCTTAAACGTAGTCAAAAGACTGGGGTTCCATCATGAGGGGCAGAGGAAGTCCTATATGCATATTAACGGCAAATACAGGGATCACGAGGCGTTTTATCTGCTCGAAGATGATGTGAAGCACCGTGTTACGGGCTGATTTGCTGCCGATAACGTAAATTTGCCTTAACTTGTAACAAAAAATCAATATATTTACGCGCAAAGTATGTAATAATAATATATATGTTCATGCGGAGGTGACTATTGTGAACAGAAAGAGATTTACAACCGCGCTTATTGCAGCGATGTTGGTCGGTGTAATATGCCTTGGAGCAGTTGCCTGTAAGAAGAAGCCGGCTCCCACAGAATCAACTCCGGAAACTTCTGAACTAACTACTACAACCACAACAACTATGGCCACGACAACTCTTACTGAATACACAGGTCCGCTTACAAATACAGTTGAGATCAACTGGAATGAGACCCAGCTTGAGTCGCCGGTCGTATATTATTGTAAGGTTACAAGAGGTGAGTTCCTTAATGTAAGAGAGGGACCCAACACTACTTATAGGAAGGTCGGAACACTGACAAGAGGTCAGTCTGTTAAGATCGTAGCCAGATGCAACGGCGGCTGGGTTAAGACAGAGGACGGTTTCTACGTATCAGAGACATATCTCCAGACAACTATGCCGGACTAAGTTAATTTTCTTAGTTGATTATTTTTAAACCTTAGTGTAATATACATAGGCACTTAACAAAAGTGCCGATACGCGAGTGTAGTTCAATGGTAGAACTTCAGCCTTCCAAGCTGACCACGTGGGTTCGATTCCCATCACTCGCTCCAGGGTCATTAGCTCAGCTGGATAGAGCAACAGCCTTCTAAGCTGTGGGCCGGAGGTTCGAGTCCCCCATGGCTCACCATCACAAAGCGCTTCGTTCATTAACGGAGCGCTTTTGGTTTTTCATGATATAATTTTCTTGAGTTACAAATGGTTTGAGGGGGAGAGTATGCCGTTTTGCAGCAATTGCGGGAAAAAGCTGAGGGATTCTGACGTCTTTTGTTATAACTGCGGACATTCCGTGGAGGAGGACAAAGTTACTGTCAGTGCAGTAATCCCGGTTGAGGAACTGCCAGAGCCAGATCACGGAGTAAAGATTGCAGAAAAGCTCTGTGAGCAGTTTTCCATGCTCGAGAAGGTCAGTAAAGAGATCTCCGAATGTGAGCGGGATTTGGCTGAGGGTAGCAGGTCAGTTACTTTGCCAAAGTATTCGGCGTTCAGATTTTTCTGGAAGTTTCTTGTTATCGCCGGAATTGAAATGCTTGTCATTAACATAATAGGTGCTGTAATTGCCATAGGTTCAAGGGATACCTCGGTCAGTTATGTTTTCGATTTTATAGCCATTGCTGTAGCAGCAGTTATTCTTGGCTGTGGCGGAGCACATGCAAAGAGAAAGAGAGATTCATATAACAGCAACATCTGGCATGAAGAGGATGCCAACAGACAGCGTCTTAAAGAGCTTAACGGAAGGCTCGAGGAACTTAAGCGCAAGCAAAAGCGGATCATGACAGAACTTGCCGGTTATAATGATATAATTCCGCCTCATATGAGAAACAGCAGGCAGATGGAGATCGTAAAGCAGCTCATCGAAGCCGGAAGAGCCGGCAGCCTGGAAGATGCGTTAAAACTCTGTTCTTTTTCGATCTGATATAAAGCGCCTCTGTCAGTGAATCTGATTTTCTCTGATATAATTGATTTATGTTTTCTTGAGGGGGGGCGCCGCCTTAAGATGAATCAGTGCCGGTCTCTTAGGAAATACCGAATATTTAAAGATAAGATCATATGAGCAACACTATTACAAACAGGAAGAGCAATAAGAAGTTCATGGTGCTTTCGGCCATTGCGATCATCATGATCGTCGATGCGCATGCCCAGAACGCTCTGGGTCTGTTTGCGGGGCTTATACCGTTCAATTCATTCTTTATCCCATTGTTTGTCTTTATCTCAGGATATTTCAATAAAGTAGATTCGAAGACTGACCTTACAGAATACATTAGAAAAAAAGAGAAAACCCTGCTGGTGCCGTATTTCGGATTCGCATTTACAGGAGTGCTGCTGTCCCTTATTTTGTCCGTTATAAAGACGGGAAGATTTCCGAAGATCACTCTTGAAGTATTCCTGGGTTATTTCATGGACTCGTTTACACTCGGTGCTCCTGTTACTATTATTTTCCCGATATGGTTTGTTATCGTACTGTTTGTCATGCTTGCCGTCTATGCGGCGATCAAAAAGCCTCTGGCGAAGAAATGGAACAGCATAGCGGCTCTTATTATATTTGCCGTGTTAAGTACTGCAGTTGTCTGGTGCGTAAAAAACTTTGAGGTGCCCCAGCTCTTCCTTTTGCCTTTGAAATGCATATTCCTTATGCCTTATCTCGAGCTCGGAATAATATACAGGGAGAAGCTGGAAGCCCCGTTAAGCAAGATTTCTTCCGGCGGCAATATCATTCTGCTGGCGGCGCTCCTTCTTATTAATTTCATAAGGATGATGTATCTTCCCGATGCAATGGATGTCTCTTTCAGCGGAATAGATACCATGGACGGGTTCTCAAGTCCCTTTATTGTCACGCCTCTTATATCTTCGGCTGTCGGCATCCTTTTCTGGGTAACGGTAGCCGGTATGTTCGGAAGTGCAGTATATGAGAATAAGGTGGTCAATTACATATCAGAGAATACGTTCTGGATAATGGCTCTGCATTTCTTCTTCTTTAACCTGTTTAACTGTATCCTTATGTTCATTAATGCTCATATAATTCCGCTCTGCGATTTTGATGCGGCATTCATGTGTGAGACGGAGTGGTACAGATGGGAACCGATCATTCAGTTCAGGCTTGTCTATCTTCTTTTGGGTGTTATATGCCCGCTTCTGGTCAAGCTTTTGTACGACAGGATCAAGCTTAAGCTCAAGAGCTCTTCCGGTGCTCGAAAAACAGTCAAGAAAGCTTGATAAAACCGGCATTTATATGGATTTTTGAGACAAGGTTGTCCGTTTTTGGGACAACCTTGTTCATATAAGGCTTCCGGCTTGAAGGATATCGAAATCTTTGTGTTATAATCGAAAAGTCAAATCATACATATATATTATTTATTTTAAGGAGTTGGGTAGAATATGCCGGGTAAGAAAGATTACGGCAATGAGAGCATCTCGATGCTCAAGGGAGAGGACAGAGTCAGACTCCGTCCGGCTGTTATTTTCGGTTCTGATAATCTTGAAGGATGTATACATTCCTTTTTCGAGATCCTGTCGAATTCGATCGATGAGGCAAGGGAAGGTCACGGCGACAAGATCATTATTACGAGGTTTGCTGACGGTACCATAGAAGTTGAGGACTTCGGACGCGGTATCCCGATGGATTACAATGCCAAGGAAGGCAGATATAACTGGGAACTGGTTTACTGCGAGCTTTATGCGGGCGGTAAGTACAATAACAATTCATCAGGTGATTATGAGTTCTCATTAGGACTTAACGGTCTCGGCGCATGCGCTACACAGTATGCTTCCGAATTCTTTGAAGTCACCGTATTCAGAGATCATACCAAGTATGAGATGGGCTTTAAGAAGGGCGTTCCGGTTACAGAACTCATGCAGGAGCCCTACAGATTCAAGAGAACGGGTACCATCCAGCGCTGGAAGCCCGATACTGAAGTCTTTACGGAGATAATCATTCCGCTTGAGTCATTCAAAGAGATAATCAAGCGCCAGTCTGTCATCAACAGCGGTATCGAGTTCATTCTTAAGGATGCCGAGTCAGGTGAGGAATTCTCATTTATCTATCCTGAAGGCATTAAGGGCTATGTAGATGAACTTAACGCCATGAAGGGCTTTACCGAGACATATACATTCTCAGGTGAGGGCAAGGGCAGAGATAAGGAAGACCGTGACGAATATAAAGTCAGGGCAGAGGTTGCTTTCTGCTTCAACAACGAGATCAATGCATTGGAATACTTCCATAACTCCAGTTTCCTTGAGCACGGCGGTTCACCCGATAAGGCCGTAAGGAATGCTTTTGTAGCCGAGATCGATAAGCAGATCAAGCTCCGCGACAAGTACAAGGCCAATGAGTCTAAGATCACATTCCAGGATGTAGCGGATTCCCTTATACTTGTTACCAATACCTTTTCCACTCAGACTTCATATGAGAACCAGACGAAGAAGGCCATCAACAACAAGTTTATTCAGGACTTCATGACCCAGCTCATAAGAGATAATCTCGAGATCTGGTTTATAGAGAATAAGGATTTTGCTGCAAAGACCATCGAGCAGATCCTTATCAACAAGCGTGCACGTGAGAATGCCGAGAAGACCAAGGTCAATATCAAGAAGACTCTCATGGGCAAGGTCGATATCAATAACAGGATCAAGAAGTTCGTCGACTGCAGAACAAAAGACGTTGCTAAGCGCGAGCTCTATATCGTAGAGGGTGACTCCGCTTTGGGCTCCGTTAAGCTCGGCCGTGACGCCGAATTCCAGGCTGTAATGCCTGTCAGAGGTAAGATCTTAAACTGCCTTAAGGCTGATTACGCAACCATCTTTAAGAGCGAGATCATAACAGATCTTCTTAAGGTCCTTGGGTGCGGCGTAGAGATCAAGAATAAGCACACCAAGGATATGAGCGCTTTTAATCTTGACGACTTAAGATGGAACAAGATCATAATCTGTACCGATGCCGATGTCGATGGCTTCCAGATCAGAACATTAATACTTGCGATGCTCTACAGACTTACGCCTACTCTTATCGAGAAGGGATTTGTCTATGTAGCCGAGTCTCCTCTTTTCGAGATCACATACAGACCTAAGGGAAAGAATGCGCAGGAAGAGACATTCTTCGCATTTAACGAGAAGGAAAAGGCTGAGATCCTTGCCAAGGTCGATCCCAAGCTCTGCACGATCCAGAGATCAAAAGGTTTGGGTGAGAATGAGCCTGAGATGATGTGGAAGACAACAATGAATCCGAAGTCTCGAAGACTTATCAAGGCTTGTCCTGAAGATGCGGCGAAGACTGCTGAGATATTTGATCTTCTCCTCGGAGACAACCTTGCAGGAAGAAAACTCCATATTGAGAACGACGGTAAGAAGTACCTCGATATGCTTGATTTAGGGTGATGTAAATGGCACGTAAGAAAAAAGAAGATATCAATTCAGATTCACTTAAAGCAAAGCTTACAGACAGCAATGCTAAGGACATGCCGGCTATCGACCAGCCGATAACCGAGATGCTCGAGATCAATTATATGCCCTATGCGATGAGCGTAATCGTATCCCGTGCTATTCCTGAGATCGACGGCTTTAAGCCTTCGCACCGTAAGCTCCTTTATACGATGTACAAGATGGGTCTTTTAGGCGGCAACAGGACCAAGTCCGCGAACGTAGTTGGTCAGACCATGAAGCTCAATCCTCACGGAGACCAGGCTATCTACGATACGATGGTAAGACTTACAAGGGGCAACGGCTCTTTGCTCCATCCTTTTGTCGATTCGAAGGGTAACTTCGGTAAGCAGTATTCCAGAGATATGCAGTGTGCTGCTCCGCGTTATACGGAAGTAAGACTTGAGAAGATCTGCGAAGAGATATTCAAGGGCATCGATAAAGATGCTGTCGACATGATCGACAACTACGACGGAACCTTGAAGGAACCTTCGCTTCTTCCTACGACATTCCCGGCTGTTCTGGTAAATGCCAATCAGGGTATCGCCGTAGGTATGGCGTCCAATATCTGCTCATTCAATCTTTCCGAAGTATGTGCTGCAACAGAAGCTTATATGAGAGACCCGAATACCGATCTGTTGGAGATCATGCCTGCACCTGACTTTTCCGGCGGCGGAAAGATCCTTTACAGCAAGGAGCAGATGAAGGCCATCTACGATACCGGCAAGGGTACTTTCTCCGTAAGAGCGAAGTATCAGGTGGATAAGGCAAAGAACCTTATCGAGATCACCGAGATCCCTTATTCCACAAGTGTTGAGGCAATCATCGATAACATCGCGGATCTTGTTAAGACAGGCAAGGCAAAAGAGATCGCAGATATCCGTGACGAGACAGACCTTGACGGTCTTAAGATCACGATAGACTGCAAGCGCGGTACCGATCACGAGCAGCTCATGACCAAGCTATTCAGATTTACAAAGCTTGAAGATACTTTCTCATGCAATTTCAATATTCTTATCGACGGTTCTCCGAGAGTAATGGGTATTGCCCGGATCCTTGACGAATGGCTCAAGTGGAGAAGGACATGTGTCTGCCGTGAGCTCTCATTTAACCTTGATAAGATGAAGAAGAAGCTTCACCTGTTAGACGGTCTTGCTGTTATCCTCTTAGACATCGATAAGGCTATTAAGATCATCAGAGAGACAGAGCTTGAAGCTGACGTTATCCCCAACCTCATGAAGGGATTCGGCATCGACGAAGAGCAGGCTGAATATGTTGCCGAGATCAAGCTCCGCAATATCAATAAGCAGTATATCCTCAACAGGATCGCCGACAGAGATAAGCTCAAGGCAGATATAGCTGATACGGAAGATCTTCTTGGCAGTCCCAGAAGGATCAATAATCTTATTGCCAAGACATTAAAGGAGGTTGCCGAGAAATACGGCCAGCCCAGAAGATCAGAGCTTGTCGGCGCTGAGGAGACAGAGACATTTGTTGAATCTGCAGTAATTCCCGATTACAGACTCCATCTCATGCTTACTCGTCACGGCTACCTTAAGAAGCACACCATGAAGTCACTTCAGAGTGCAGGCGAGCTTAAGACAAAAGATGACGATGAGATCTTCATGGGATTTGAATGTGAGAACAGATCAGATCTTCTGATCTTCACTGATAAGTGCAATCTTTATAAGACTCATGTTTATGATTTCTCCGACACAAAGCCGGGTGATCTCGGTCACTTCCTTAACAGTGAACTGGAGATGGAAGACGGTGAGAGACCGATGTTCATGATCTCCACAACAGACTATAAGGGTATACTGTTTATCGCTTTCGAGAACGGTAAGGCTGCAAGATTCCCCATCTCTGCATATGAGACAAAGCAGAACAGAAAGAAGCTTATCAATGCTTATTTTGACGGCAGCAAAGCAGTAGGATTCATCCTCCTTGATGAGGAAGAGGATCCTGATCTTATCGTTACAAACAGTCTGGATAAGGCCGCTGTCTTTAAGGCGTCACTTATTCCTCTGAAGACCACAAGAACGACACAGGGTGTTCAGCTCCTTGTATCTAAGAAAGGTTCTGTATTAAGGTCTCTTGCAAGGCTTGCCGAAGTCGATGTTCAGGATCCCGAATACTACAGGATACGTAAGGTTCCGGCTATCGGATACTACATTAAAGAGAATTCTCTGGAGGCAAAGCAGGTTAGCTTTGATGATCTGAAGTGACGGTATTTTCTTCCGAATATCACGTCGGGGAAGACGATCGCAGAAGCAGCAAGGGATATAACATAGCTGCTGTCCTTTGTGCTGTAGCGCTCATAGCGCTCGGCATAACGACGTTCCTTATCGGAAGAAAGAATGCCTATGAGATGGATACCGTTCCAAGCTTCGAGAAAGCTATCGATGAAGGCAGATATACGGATGCTCTCTCGATCTACAGAGGTATTCAGGACGAGGTTCTTAAGGCTTCGCCTGATGATCAGGAATCCAATGCTTTCAGGATCAAGATGCTCAGTGACATGGAATTTATCGTCAAGGACAGAGTGGATACCCTGTGCAACCGAATCATTAGCAACAGATATGTCCTCACTGCAAGTGACATCAATTTCCTCGATTCAATGAGAGAACTTACGAGCTCTGTCGTATCAGACAGACTCTATGGGATATGCGAGGAGTTCCTGTTAGGCAAAGTAGAGAAGCCTGTTGTAATGTACTTTTTCGAGCAGCTCCAGCCTATCGGAAACTTTGCTGCGACAGCCAATCCGCTGCTCCGTGAGCTGGACTATATAGAGACTGCAACGGGTGATGTTCAGACCGCCGAGAAGTCCCTTGATAAAGGCGATTATATTGCGGCCGTAAAGAAATACACGAGCGTTAACGAAGGCTACGACGGTTTTGTCGGAGATTACTGCGACAGGAGGATCGCGGACATCAAGGAGACGATGTACGAGCCGATGATGGCTGAAGGTGAGCATATGCTCCAGACATATAAGTTCTATTCGGCCGAGCAGCTCTTCTCCGATCTTGCGGTTATCTTCCCGGAAGATGAGATGATAAAGAGCAATCTTCTGACAGCTACATCGCACACGAGTGAAGTCAAGGAATACAGAGGTCCAATCGAGGTTATCTGCGTAAGATCGCTTATTGCCGATACCGATACCGCATTTGCCGGACGTTACCATTCCGCAAACCTCGGACTCTATCTCACAACATATGAGTTTGAGAAGATCCTGGAGAACCTTTATGCAAGAGATTATGTGCTTGTTGATCCCGAGAATCTTATAGAGGCGAGCGATCCGACATTCCTTCTTGAACGTAATCTTAAGGTGCCGAAGGGCAAGAAGCCGCTTGTTGTCGTCATAGAGAACCTTCAGTACAGTGCTTCGGCATATAACTGCGGAACGTGCAGAAGACTTGTTCTCAACGACGAGAATCAGGTCTGCGGCGAATATGTCAATTCAGACGGTGAGACTGTGGTAAGCAGAACCGCTGAGGCAATCGGTATCCTCGATACTTTCGTCGAGAAGAATCCCGATTTCACATATGACGGTGCAAAGGGAATAATATCGGTGAGCGGTTATGAGGCATGCTTCGGTTATGTTGTTGCCGCCGGTGAGATCGAGGCACGCAATACGGCGTTGTCCGCTGCAAATCTCCCTCAGATCGAAGTGACAAATGACGATATAGATTACAGCAGGGAGAGGGTCACGGAGATCGTTGATGTCCTTGCCGATAACGGCTGGAAGTTTGCTTCCTGCACATATTCCTATATTGAAGACTGCAGAAATACGGAGAAAGCAGTACTCAAGGAAGATACTGAGAAGTGGCTTGACCAGATAGGAAGTTTGTTCGGGGAAGTCCATATGCTTGTATATCCGAACGGCAATTACATCTTCGGTACAGATGACAGGGCTGTATATTATAAGAATAACGGATTCAGGATCTTCTTCGGAGGCGGAGCTACGCCATATTATACTTACGGCGATAACTATCTCTATCTTGACCGTGCCATGATGAGCTATAAGACTCTGAACCGCAAAGCATATGAGGAGTTGTTCGATTATACACAGATAATCGATCCGGCAAGAGAGCAGAACGAAGAGAACTAATATTATATTTTCGTTTCATTTTTGATTTGTTTGCACATGAAATCCGTTTTTTATTATAATGTAAGTTGTAATGCTATATTTGGCTTTACGAAGGGAGCTTTGCAAAATGGGTAGAATAGATAGACTTACAAATCTTACAGAGAAGGAAGAGATTCTCTGGCAAGACCGAAAGAGATATTTCGGTCTGCCTTTATCTTTTACGATATACAGTTTCAGCATGAACAAATTCTATTACAAGAAGGGTATCTTCAACATTACTTCCGAGGAGATCCTCTTATACAGAATTCTGGATATTACTTTCAAACAGTCAATCTGGCAGAAAATCTTCAGTGTAGGATCTGTTATTCTTACTACTGCCGATAAGACTACTCCGCTCCTTGTAATACAGAATATCAAGACGCCTGACAGAGTCAGGAAGGCTTTGAGCACTCTCGTAGAACAGAGACGCGACGAGAAGCGTGTCACAGGTAAGGAAATGTTCGGTGCGGCCGGCATGTTCCATGATCACGGTGATCTTGAGGGCGTTGATCTGGATGGTGACGGAATAATCGATATTCATTGATTGAGGTATAGTTGTGGAGACCAGGATAGACAGATTCGGCAGCGTTCGAGAGGACAAGATAAAGCAGCTTAAAGAGCTAATTGCGGAATCCAACAATATCGTGTTCCTTGGCGGAGCAGGTGTATCGACAGAGAGCGGCATTCCGGACTTCAGAAGCGGTGCAGGTATCTATAACACCGAGAGCGGCACAAAGTACAGACCGATCGACATCATTGCCCACGATTTCTTTATAGAGCATCCGGAAGATTTCTACGACTTTTACAAGCGTAAGCTCATCTATCCTGACGCAAGACCCAACAAAGCTCATAAAGCTCTTGTAAGACTCGAGAGACAGGGTAAGCTCAAGGCGATAATCACACAGAACATTGATAATCTCCATCAGGAGGCCGGAAGCAAGTGCGTTATCGAGCTTCACGGTTCGGTATTCAGGAATTACTGCATGGACTGCGGCAAGAAGTTCAATATCGAATATATTGCTGCCCAGGAGGGTGTACCTCACTGTGACAGATGCGGCGGTATCGTAAGACCTGATATCGTTCTTTATGAAGAGAATCTTGAACATGAGAATGTTGACAATGCGATAAAGGCTGTTAAGAAATGCGACCTCATGATCATTGCGGGAACATCTCTTACTGTTTATCCTGCTGCCACATTTGCCCAGTTCTTAAAGCACGACAGGATCGTCATAATAAATAAGAGTTCGACATATATGGACCTCAAGGCACTCCTTACTATCCATGATAATGTCGGAGAAGTTCTTGATAAGGTAGTGCCTAAGAGAGTATCCAAAAAGACAACTGCCAAGTCTTCGTCTTCAAAGAATGCTTCCGCAAAGACATCTTCAAAGAAGCAAACGTCAACGAAGAACACTGCAGGCAAGACTGCTTCAAAGAGTACATCCAAGAGTACCTCCAAGTCACAAACTGCAGGTAAAGCTGCCGCAAAGCCTGCCGGCAGCAAAGCTGCGAAGAAGCCGGCTGCTTCAAAGGCGAAGAAGGATGAAAGCTGATCTTAAGTTTTTCGAAGACAAAGAAAAGGTGATAATTGCCGATCTTGCCCGTTATGGAAGGCAGAGCGGCATTTTGTCATTATTGAGATTGATTTCTTTTCTGGCTTGTGCCGGATTTATCATTGGCGGCGTTATCAGCCGGATTCCGGTTCTGTATGTTTGCGGAGCTGTCATTTTTGTCCTGTTCGTCATCCTTTGCATTATTCACGGAGGCATCCTATCCAGGGTCGAATATTTAAACGAGCTTTCCAAAGTCAATGCTTCATATATTGCCAGGATAAAGGGCGACTTTAACGGGCTAAGGAATATTGCGGTCAAGGGCCTTAAGAGGGCGGAGGAGATCGGACTTGCAAAGAACAGGCTGTACGGAAAGGATTTCGATGAGCCTGCTCACGATTACTGCACAGATCTTGATATCTTCGGCAAGAAATCACTTTTCTCTTTATTCAATGTTTCAGAGACTTCTTTTGGACGAAAGAAGTTTGCCGAAAGCCTTCTTAGACCTCATGTATCAGATATCTCCGTAGAAGACCTTAAGTCCAGACAGAGTGCTGTTGCCGAACTTGCCGCAAAGCATGAAGTTCTTATGGATTATCAGGCTACAGCAAGATGCGGAAAGATGACCAAAGATCCCAAGGCACTTCTTGATTTTGCTTCTAACGGCTCGAAAACAAAACCTATAGCGAATATTCTCGGCATCTTAGGCTGTGCGGTATGGCTCGTTGTTCCTGCCGTATATATCTTTGCACCTGAATTCGGATCGGCATCAATAGTCTTCTGCCTGGTCTTCAACTTTATTGTCTTTGCTGCAGGTCACGCACTTAACGGGCAGTATATGAAGGCCGGTGAAGGAATGCCTGTACAGGTAAAGACGATACTAAAGCTTTATTCTATCCTTGAGAATGCCGGCTTTGAGAACGGACTCATCAAGTCTCTCATAAAGGGTGATGAGGGCAGCAGGGGTGCATCAGAATCGCTTAAAAAACTCGATAAAGCTTTAAGGCTTGCTTCGTTAAGAAGTCAGCCTTTATTTGCTCTGGTCTGGAATTTGATATTCCCTCTGGATTATCTTATCTCATATCTTCTTGGTAACTGGGCAGTGGAGTACGGCAAGAGTCTTCCGGGTTATATTGACAGTCTTGCTGAGCTCGAATCGCTTATGTGTGCCGCTCAGACGGGATTGATCCTGCCTTACAGTACATTCCCTGAATTTGTAGAATCTGATGATCCGTCGGAGAATGCTGTTTTCGAGGGAAAAGATCTTATCCATCCCTTGCTCGAACATGATACCGTTGTCAGCAATTCGATAAACATAAATAAGGATATAGCGATAATTACGGGTTCAAATATGTCAGGCAAGACCACAATGATCAGAACTGTCGGAGTATGTACCGTAATTGCACTGTCAGGCGGTATGGTTCCTGCTTCAGAGCTTACTTTGGGCAGAATGAGGATCATGAGTTCAATGAGGATAGTAGACAGCCTTGAAGAGAATATGAGTACGTTCAAGGCTGAGCTTATAAGGATATCCGGAATCGTTAATGCGGCAAATGAGGAGAAGACTCTTTTGTTCCTTATCGACGAGATATTCAGAGGCACAAATTCAGATGACAGGACGGAAGGAGCGCTTACAGTATTAAAGAGACTTTCCAAGTCATATATATGCGGACTTATGACCACACATGACTATGCGATGATCGATAAGACCAGTAAAGACTTTGACAATATCAGGTACTATCACTTCTCGGAATCCTATTCTGATACCGGGATAAGCTTCGATTACAAACTCGCTTCAGGCATCAGCAGACAGTCAAATGCAAGATTTCTTATGAAACTTGTGGGAATCGAATAAAGAAGTAATTATTTTAAATATTTAGCAAAATATTCTGATAGGTTACATTAACTAAACTTGTTGAATTCCACCTTTTATTTGTTTAAAATTTAATTACTGGAGAGAAAGTTTTGAAGTAAATACTATGTTCGAAGGACTAAGCAAGTATCTGTCGATTGTGCTGGATTACTCTGTCGTTATGGAGTATTCGTCTGGTCTATTGTTCGATGAACTGACTAATGTAATTGAAGATAAGGGTATTGACGTTTATGTTAACGATACCTTTAAGATTCTTCATTATTGTGTTGTTCAGCAGCAGGATCCAAAGGACAGGTATGTTCAGCAGACCATGCGCTCTCTAATGCAGAGCCTTCTTTCCACGAACAGTCTCCACGTTGTGCACACATGCAATACCGCGCACTTCATTGAGCAGGTCAAGGAGCTTCCCGAGTCCTGCATTCTTACAACACGCAATTCCATCTTTACCAAGAGGCTTTATGAGAAGGCTCCTGATTTTGTCGGAGATATCGTCGTTATGTCTCCTACAGGTCTTAAGGAGTTCCATTCAATCGCAGAGATGATAAGGGACTATCCTTATCCTGAGATAAGCAAACTTGCCAAGAATAATACATATATTGACAGTGACGGAAGAGCAAATATAGATGACGTCGTAATCTCAACCGAGGGTGATAAGTTTACGCTTGTTAAGAGATTATCCGGCGGTGCCGAAGGTATGGTCTTTACGACAGACAACCCGAAGTATGTTGCCAAGATCTATCACAAGGGTGTTATTACTCCTTTAAGATGGGCAAAGCTTAAGAAGCTTACGGCTCTCGGCATCACGTCGCCTAATTTCTGCGTTCCTCAGCACCTGCTCTATTTCCGCGGTGTTCCTGTAGGATATACGATGTTTATGGGCAAGGGGACAACTCTGAGTAATGTTTTCGATGGTCCGGACGCGATGATCGAACAGTTCCCTGACTGGACAAGACTTGATGTCTGCGAGACTCTGCTTACTTTGATCGGCAAGTATCTTTATCTTCATATGCATGATGTTATCGCAGGCGATATACAGCTTAAGAATGCTCTTATCTATACTTCCAAAGATCAGTGCCTGATCGATATGGACAGCGTTCAGATCGGCAATCTCCCGTGTCCCGTCGGAACAGAGGAATTCACTGATCCGAATCTCTGGGGCAGGGATTTCTCGAGCTTTGTAAGGACTCTTGAGGATGAGGACTATTCAATTGCAATGCTGGTATTCTCGGTATTGTTCTGCGGACTTCATCCCTATGCCACAAGAAACGGTGCAGAGACATTAAGAGAAGAGATCGTAAATCACAACTTCCCTTATACTCTCGATAATTCCGGTACAGAGCATATTCCGCTCGGCGGTTATGATCACATCTGGGAATATCTTCCGGAGAATCTCCGAACGATGCTCTATAAGACTTTCCATGACGGCAAGAGATATGAAGCAGTAAGCTGGCGCGCTGCTGTTCAGGAATATATGAATGATCTTGAGAATTTTGTATACGATGATCCCGAAGCATATAAGCTCTTCCCGTGTGAGAATTACAAGCAGGCGACTGTCAATGTTGAAGAGGTAAGAGCCCAGCTTGCCGGAAAGCTCGAAAATGCTAAGCCTGACGAAGATAAGCCTGCGGAAGAAAAACCGAAGTTCCAGAAGAAAGTTTTCACTAATGTTCCGACCGGAAGATATATTTCTCCCAATGTCGGAGGCAACAGTTTAAGGCCATCACGTTTTGATGACGACGAGATGATCCCCGCAAGTAACGGAGCGGATACCGGTTCAGCTCCAAAGAAGAAATTCTTCGGTCTATTCTAATATTTTGTTATAATCTAATAGTTTATAACTACGGTGATTCGGAGGATTATTATGGTGGACGGTTTTTCAAGTTCTGATTTCGGCACGAGTACTAAACGCAGACTTCCTATCTGCTTTGCTCTTGATACATCTGGTTCCATGATGGGCAACCCGATCAAGCAGCTTAATATGGGTCTTCAGAACTTCGTGGCTTCGATCAAGGCCAATGACGATACCAGGAATTCAACAGATATCGCAATTATCACTTTCGGTTCAAAAGTCGAGATCGTTATGCCTTTCGGTAAGATCTCAAAAGAGAAGGGCTTGCCCGAGATCACCGCTTCCACAACTCTTACTCCTATCGGTGAAGGTGTCCTTACAGCACTTGAACTTCTTAATGCTCGTAAGGAAGGGTATAAGGAGATGGGCATCAAGTATTTCCAACCCTGGCTCGTAGTAATTACCGACGGTGCTCCGCAAGGCCCCAATGCCATGCAGAATATGGAACTTGCAATCAAGGCCTGCAATGACCTCGAGAGAGAGGACAAACTCGTAGTCTTCAATATCGGTGTCGGTTCCGGAGTAGACTTTGATATCCTTAAGAGACTCTCGATCAAGCGTGCAGAACCTATTTCTGTTAACTCCGCTGATTTCGGCAGACTCTTCGAATTCCTCGGTTCATCTTCATCTTCGATCGTATCTTCCGGCATGAATGACGATGCTCTTTATAACATCGACACTTCACCTCAAGGTACGGCAGTCGAGCTTGACGATTTCATGAAATTCATTAACGAGGACGAATAATGTATAAGGGAATAACGGTCGGAGCAGTCACGACCATCGGCAATAAGCATGTTAACCGCAATACGCCTTGTGAGGATGCATCCTATGCAGTTACTGACAATGGTGTTTCTGTGGTTTGTATTGCTGACGGTGCGGGCGGCAAGCAGTATACGGATGCCAGATTCGGCTCTGATTGTGCTGTCCACGTTATTGCAGATACCCTCTGTGAACATTTTGACGCTCTTTACAGCGAGAACAGGGAAGCTGCCGTCAGAGGTTATCTTATGGCCAAGCTCCGTGTTGCTTTTGCCGGGATAATGGAAGAGCGCACCATAGACGTAATAGACAGACTGTCATGCACACTGCTCTTTGTAGCAGTCAAGGACAGACGAATGCTGATCGGCCATATTGGTGACGGACTTATCGTAAGGATATCTCCTTCCGGTGTAAGCCCCTTCTCTATGCCGCAGAATGATAAGGACGGCAAGACATATTTTGTTACGGCTGCTCATGCCGATAACTATCTGCGTCTCCTTAAGACTACAGTAGATGATGTACATGCCATTGCACTCATGACTGATGGAGTGCAGGACAGTGTCTATAACGAAGAATCAGGACTTGTAAAGCCTGTCGTTGCCAAAATGGCTGAAACCTTTGCTTCAGGCAGGGAAGATGCTGAGAAGTCTATTCTTGAGACTATACAGAAATTCATTGTCGGTTCAAGCAATGTAAGTGACGACGCAAGCTTCGGAGTTATGTATTTTGAAGGGACAAAAGCTCCCGATCCTGATACCCTTGAGAGCAATGCCGCAAAGTTCGCATCCTCTCAGGAGACATTCAAGGATCTGTCTCAGGCAATAAAGCCTGAACTCATTGCCGCACACGAGATCATCAAGAAGTGTGCAGGAGAAGAAATTGAGCAAACAACGGCCGTGAATGATAATACCCCTGAGCCGGCCGCGGTTGATACAAAAGAAAAAGAGGTCGAGACTGTTACGAAGGAGCCGTCAAAGATCAGCAAGATATCGGTTATCCTGCTTATCATAGGCGTTGTCCTTTGCATAATAGGAACGATTGAGCTAGTGCTTTCGCTCAAAGGATGATGTTATGGAAGAAAAGAAAAAGTACGAAGTGTTGCCCGGAGTTGAGATACCTGATATCAACAAGATCAGAGAAGCGGCATCAGATTTCAGTGTGTCTGAAGTAGGCAGCGTCGATATCAAAACAATATCATATGATTCAAGCAGAAGCTATTCCGGCACTGCAGATGCCCTTATTTCTGCTGAGCTCGAACAGCTTCATGAGCTGGGAATCAAGGTTGCTGAAGATGAGGCAAAGTCCCAGGCTGAAAGCCGTGCCAAGATGGATAAGATAATGCACAGTGCTGTCCATGCATCTGAATCATTGAGTGATCTTAAGTCTTCCGTTGCTGCGAAAGCAGATGATGAAAAGCGTAAGGCTCTTGAAGAGAGCATGAAGGCAGAACAGGAGCAGAAGGCAGAGGAAGAGGCCAAGAACAAGGCCCGTGAAGAGCGCCGTCAGCTTCAGCTCAGAATGGTCGAAGAATCCAGAGAACGTGCAGCCAAGGAAAAGGCCGAGAGGGAAGCTAAGGAAGCTGAAGAAAAGGCTGCCGCCGAGAAGAAAGCAGCTGAAGAAAAAGCTGAAGCTGAAAAGAGAGCGGCCGAGGAAAAAGCTGAAGCTGAAAAGAGAGCTTTAGAAGAAGCAAAAGCTGCGGAAGAGAAGAGGGCAGCCGAAGAGAAAGCTGCTGAGGAAGCCAAGGCAGCAGAAGAGAAAGACGCTGCCGAGATGAAGGCAGCCGAGGAAGCAAAGGCTTCTGAAGAGAAAGCTGCTGCCGAGAAGAAGACGGCCGAGGAAGCCAAGGTTTCTGAAGAGAAGAAGGCTCAGGTTCCAGTATGGGAGAAGCCTGTCGAGAATACTTCGAGCAAAAAGGCTAAGATGGCTACCACCGAGGAGACATTTGACGATTTCAAGGAATTCCTCTGATAAGGAAGTCTGGAAGAGAATTATAAGAGGCTGGCTCAATGAGGCGGCCTCTTTTATCTTTTGAAAGAGGTGGATTCCAAGCACGGAGTGAAAGCGCTAGCTGATGGTACCTTTTTCAATGCTCGACTCCGCGTCCGACTTTTCGAGGGTTAAAAGTCGTGCAAAAAGTCGGTTTTTGCCACTTTTTGAAATTTTGCTGTTTTTGGACACGTTTTGTAATACTAACGTATCCGATTTTGGCACTTTTTGAAATTTTGCTGTTTTTGGATACGTTTTGTAACACTAACGTATCCGATTATAGAACCGGTGAATTCGGTTTGTCTGCCTGGACATTATCTTTGCTTTCATACCTCGAAAAAAGTATATATCAAAATTCGAGGGTTAAAACTCGAGCATCGGTTGCGGGGCACATGTATATTCCGGGACGAGGGCGCGAAAAGCATATAACCGATTCTAACCGACAGAACTGTGAATGACATATTTAGTGTTCCGGGAAATAAAAAAGCTGACTTGAATCAAGTCAGCTTTCTTCTTGTTGGTGCACCTCCAGGGACTCGAACCCTGGGCCCACTGATTAAGAGTCAGTTGCTCTACCATCTGAGCTAGAGGTGCGTTAAGCAACGTCAGTTATTATAGCCATTAGGTTTTTACAAGTCAACAGTTATTTTTCCGTTTACGGCAATTATTTGTTTTTGTGCACGGTTAATCGAAGAACCCCGTCATATCTGTCGAATTAAAGCCGTCTTTGATGGGCAGTTCTACCGGTTTGCCTTCTTTGGCAGACTTGTAGATGCCAAGGAGCGTGTCTACCGATGAGAAGCCTGAATATGCATCAGCAATGGGGTCTTTGTCTTCGTTAATAGAATCACAAAGGTCTTTATAGATACCCAGATGAGGGTTGAGCGCGCACTTGTAGGAGAATATGCCGCCTTCCTTGAACTGTTTGCGGATGTAGTATCCGTTGAGCTTCTTGAGCCTGCCGTCAGGCTTAACAGTGAAGATGTTAAGGTGCGGTTTGCCGGAATCAAGGCCCATCGAGAGCTGGCCGTTCTCGCAGAAGACTGAAAATTCGGCTGTGTGCTTTGAAGGTATGGTGGCTGTTGTACCCTCGATCTGCGCGAGAGCGCCGTTTTCGAGCCTTAAGACAGCCATGCCGAGGTCTTCTGCTTCGATCTTCCTGATGCGCTGGGCGATCATGGCAGAAGCTTCTTCGGGCTCTGAACCCATAAGCCAGATAAGAAGGTCGATGGCGTGGATCGTCTGATTCATGAGAGCACCGCCGTCGCTTTTCCATGTTCCGCGCCATGCTGCGCTGTTATAGTAATCGTCGCCGTGACCCCAGCGGACGTAGATGGTACCGTGAGTAACCTTGCCGTATTTGCCTTCGGCGATGTCATTCCTGACGAGCCCGACGATAGGCAGATAGCGGTAGATGTGGCCCATTGCAATCTTGAGACCGGTCTTTTTGGAGAGCTCGAAAATCTCTCTTGCCTCGGAAACAGACATCGTCATGGGTTTCTCGAGCAAAAGATTGCATCCGTGCTCCATGGCATACTTGGCTATCTGGAAGTGAAGACCGGAAGGAACCGTAACCGATACGATGGAGGGTTTGACTTCATCGATGGCTTCCTTGTAGTCGTTAAATATCCTGGTAGCAGCAAAACCCTTTACAGATCCCAATAGCCTTTTGGCAGAATCGGGATTTACGTCTACTACAGCCTTGAGTTCAAGCCCCTTAAGCTTGGAAATCGCCTTAAGATGCTTCTCGGCAACTCTTCCGCAGCCGATTAAGACAACGGATAAAGGGGTTGATGCTGATGAATTAGAATTATCGGCCATTATCGAGCCTCCGGTATGGTTTTTGCTTGAAATAGTTTAGCACAAAAGATAATTTTGGCACCAACAATAATATAATAAGGACAGTTAGTAATAACCGGAGGTGATCTTCCATGAACATGCGTGACATCATCATTGCCAAGAGAGATAAGCACAGTCTGACAGATGAACAGATCAGGTTCTTTGTTAGTGGTGTTACGGACGGAAGCATTCCCGATTATCAGATATCAGCCCTCCTTATGGCAATCGTTCTGAACGGCATGGATGAGCGCGAGATGACGACATTAACTCTGGAGATGGCTGCTTCAGGCAGTCAGATGTCTTTCCCGTACCTCAAAGGAATACCTGTAGATAAGCACAGCACGGGCGGAGTGGGCGACAAGATAACGCCTGTATTGCTGCCTCTGCTTGCCACATTCGGCGTTGATACTGTAAAGCTCAGCGGAAGGGGTTTGGGGTTTACGGGTGGTACTGTCGATAAGTTTGAATCCATTGAAGGCTTCAACATTGAGGTAAGTCCCGAAGACTTCCATATGTATGTAAAGCAGACCGGAATGGTCGTATCAGGGCAGACACCTGATCTTGCACCTGCCGATAAGATCCTTTATTCATTGAGGGATGTGACCGGAACCGTAGATTCGATCCCTCTTATCGCGTCTTCGATCATGAGCAAGAAGATAGCAGGAGGAGCTTCGGCAATTGCTCTTGATGTCACATGCGGATCGGGTGCTTTCATGAAGGATTACGGTATGGCAAAAGAACTTGCCGAAGCCATGATTAAGATCGGAAAGCTTGCCGGCCGCAAGACTGTAGCCGTCATTACCGACATGGATCAGCCTTTGGGAAGATTCTGCGGCAACATCCTTGAGATGCAGGAAGTCTATAACACCGTCACGGGCAAGGGCGAGGAAGATGTCGTGGAAGTCGTGACAGAACTTGCCTTCCAGCTGATAAAGATGGCGGAAAAGACCTCAGGTATGAGTGATGATGTCCTGAGGCAGGAGATACGTGCAAGGCTTTCAGACGGTTCTTGCTATGAGAAGTACAAAGCTCTCATTACGTCACAGGGCGGCAGATGGATCGACGGCGTTGGTCCTGTATACGTCGATAAGCCTTTCGACTGCATGCATGTGAATTCACCGGACAGCGGATATGTTCAGTCAGTAAGGGCTGATCTTATAGGCCAGGCTTCTGTTCTTCTCGGTGCCGGACGCCTCGCGAAAACCGATCCGATAGATTACGGTGCGGGCATAGGGTTCTTTGTTAAGGTCGGTGACAAGATCGAGCGCGGCGATTCTTTATGTGCTCTTTATACCGGTGCAAAGAGCAATCTGCCGGAAGACAAGCTTTTCGATGCTATGGATCTTATTCTTGAAGCATATACCGTCGGACCTGAAAAGCCGGAGAAGAAACCTTCGATATTGGGTGTATTAACTTGATTTGTTCTTCTGTTATTGTATAATACGAACAAATGTTTATATATCGTTAGGAGTACTATGACCAGAGAATCCGCAAAAATGAGAATAATCGGTATTGATCCCGGCTATGCAATTACGGGTTATGGCATTATCGATAAGACCGGATCCAAGTTCGAAGTGGTCGACTACGGCGCCATTGAGACAAAGGTAGGCGTGGATTTCCCTCTAAGGCTTCTTGCGATCAATGACAAGATTAAGTTCCTTCTTGAGCAGTATAAGCCCGATTATATGTCGATAGAAGAGCTATTTATGGGGCATAACCATACGACGGTTATAGGTACTGCCCAGGCAAGAGGCGCGGTTCTCGTTGAGGCTGCAAGAGCCGGGGTGGAGGTTTTCGAGTTTACGCCGGGACAGGTAAAGCTCGCGATCACAGGCTACGGCAAAGCTGAGAAGAAGCAGGTACAGCTAATGACAAAGTCCATTCTCGGTCTTAAGGAGATACCTAAGCCGGACGATGCAGCGGATGCTCTGGCGCTGGCGATTACTCTAGCCAATACCGGTGTTGCTTTTGCAGGCAAGGCCGTATCGGGATACCAGTACGGCAGATACGGTTATTCCAACCGCAATCAGGGATTTATCTGATTTATTGATAGAATACTAATATCAGATCTAAGGAGAGATTAGATGTACGCATATATCAAAGGTACTGTTACGGACCGTAATGACCAGCAGATAGTAATTGAGAATAACGGTATCGGCTATCTCATTAATTGTCCTCTGGGTATATCCGCGCAGATCGGAGGTCTCGGCGAGGAGGTCACGGTCTGGCTTTACCAGAACGTCAAGGAAGATGACATATCTCTTTACGGGTTTAATTCAAGAGATCAGAAGGAGATGTTCTTAAAGCTCATTACCGTAAGTGGTGTAGGTCCCAAGGTTGCACATACGATATGTGCGGCGCTGTCGGCAGAACAGATAGCTGCGGCCGTAATGAGCGGCAATGTTACTCTTCTGTCGAGCGTTAAGGGTCTTGGCAAGAAGAGTGCCGAGAAGATAATCGTGGAACTTAAGGATAAGCTCAAGTCGAGCCTCGGTCAGACGTCAGCTGTATCTGTTACGCCCGTTGCGCTTGCTTCTTCGGGCAATGGCGATGCGGGAATCATGCAGGATGCTGTCGGAGCTCTCGTTGTGTTAGGATATAAAGACCAGGAAGCAGCTGAGGCGGTTGGTGCCGCATATGAAGACGGCATAGGTCTTGAAGACCTTATCCGCAAGTCATTGAAGATCGCTTCGGGGAAGAAGTTCTCATAAGGTAACGGTTAACAGCAGATGATGAATTTTAACGGACAGGAGAATGAGGAAGAACGGGTACTCGGGAGATTAAGGCAGCCCGGTGATGCTGAAGAGAAGGCATTAAGGCCGGTGACTTTCGAGGAATACTCTGGTCAGACCAAGGTCAAGACCAACCTCAAGATCTTTATAGATGCCGCAAGGAAGCGCGGTGAAGCTCTGGATCATGTTCTTTTATACGGTCCTCCGGGACTTGGCAAGACGACACTTGCCGGAATTATCGCTTCCGAGATGGGCGTTTCCATGCATATCACAACGGGTCCGTCCATAGAGAAGGCCGGAGATCTTGCAGCCCTTCTTACGAACCTCAATGAAAATGAGGTATTGTTCATCGATGAGATCCACAGACTTAATAAGAGCGTTGAAGAAGTCCTTTATCCTGCTATGGAGGATTATTGCCTCGATCTGATGATCGGCAAAGGTCCTGCAGCAAGATCTGTAAGACTTGATCTGCCGCACTTCACACTGGTCGGTGCCACTACCAGAGCAGGTATGCTCTCGGCTCCTTTAAGAGACCGCTTTGGTATGATCCACCGCCTTGAGTTATATGAGACAGAAGATCTTATGGAGATCCTTAAACGCGACGCCGGACTCCTTGGCATAGCGATCAATGAGGAAGGCTTAAGGAATATCGCGTCGAGGTCCAGGGGAACTCCGAGAATTGCGATAAGGCTTCTCAAGCGTATGAGAGACTTTGCTTCCTATCTTGAGAAAGACGTTATAGATAAGGAAGTTTCCGACTACGGACTTAAGGCATTGGATATTGACGGAATAGGACTTGATGCGGTTGACAGGAGAGTGCTGACTGCGATTGCCGATATCTTTAAGGGTGGTCCTGTGGGACTTGAGACACTTGCCGCATGTACCGGTGAAGATCCTGTTACCATTGAAGATGTATATGAGCCATTCCTTCTTCAGAACGGTTTCCTTGCTAAGACTCCGAGAGGAAGAGTTCTTACATTAAGGGCTTTCGAACATTTGGGGATGACACCTCCGCCTTCTTTTGTCGCAGGCATGAAGAATGCGGACGTTGTACCTCCAAGATATGAGAATATATCTATAGAGGACTGGCAGAATTCCAACAGGGAAGGGGAGAATTCCTGATGGGGAAGATGCTCCTTCATTGCTGCTGCGGTCCCTGTGCAATGTATCCGCTGGATCTTCTGACTTCGAACGGAAGGGATATCGACTGTTACTGGTATAACCCTAATATCCAGCCGCAGTTCGAATTTGACAGACGCCATGAGAATCTTGTAAAAGCTTGTGACCACTACAGCATTAAGCTTATCTCTGAAGGCACCGAATGTATGCAGGACTATTGGCTGGCCAAAGAATATCTTAATGAGTTCGCTTCCAGATGTGAGATGTGCTACGACATCCGTATGGATCATGCCGCGAAGTTTGCGTCAGATAACGGATATGAGTCTTTCTGTACCACGCTGCTCGTAAGTCCTTATCAGCAGCACGATAAGATCGCCGGGATAAGCGATAAGAAAGCATCAAAGTATGGTGTTAAGTTCGAATATATGGATTTCAGACCCGGATACAGACAGGGTCAGGATATGGCACGTGAGATCGGATTATACAGGCAGAAATTCTGCGGCTGCATTTTCTCTTTGGAAGAATCCAAGTTCAGAGACAAGATCTATAAGGACATAAGGGAGCATACAGAAGCAAGCTCCTTACAGGTCAGTTCTTAGTCTTTGGAATGAGGCTCCCTGGCTTCCACCAGCACTGAATAGTAACCTTCGTAGATGACCATTCCGGGCTTTGCTCCCGGAATCTTTTTTACATGGGAGACAGGGCAGTAGTCGACTTCGGCCTTAAGAAGACCGGGCTTTGAGCCCTCGGATGTCATATGTTCTTCAAGTATTATCGCCTTCGAGAAGAACGCCGCAAGGCTTGCAGCCTCTAATACAGCGTTATCGGAAGGCATTTCTTCATTGGTTTTGGTCTTTAAGATCACGTGTGTTCCGGGAAGTCCTTTTACGTGGAACCACCAGTCGCGTCTTGAAGCTGTGTGGAAGGTGAGCTGGTCGTTCTGGATGTTGTTCCTTCCCGCGAGGATCTCATATCCGTCGGAAGTAAGGTAACGTCTGCAGGGAAGAGCTCTTTCCTTGCTCTTGTCCTTGCCGCCCTTGTTGAGGTTGGCTCTCTTTGCCGCTTCCCTTAAAGCGCGGGAGGAAGCTTTTCCTGACTTGGCAACGCCGACCATTTTGTTAGGGTCACCCTTGTTAGTATTGCTGTTCTTGTTTGCATTAGGCGCTTTACGGAAACCTGAATCGCCGGAGATCTCAGATCTTATCTCTTCGTTGATAGCTTCAAGATCTTCCGTGTCAGATGCGGCATTTACGGCAGCGCTTAAAGATCTCAGATACTGAGCCGCCATCTTATCTTCTTTAAGATACTGGTCCGCCAGTTCCATCTTTCTTTTCGCTTTGTGAAAGCGCTTATAGTATTCCTGCGCATTTGCTGACGCATCAAGAGAAGGATTCAAAGGAATAGTAATATCCTTTTGGGATTCGGATGTATAGTCAGTAAGCGTTACGCTTGAAGAACCCTGACCTACCATATACTTATATGTGAGGATCAGGTCTCCGTAGTGCTTCAACATATCGGCCTTTTTGCCTTCTTCAAGGTCCTGTTCATGGATCTCACGCTTCTTTATAACTCTTGCAAGCGCGCTTCCGATTATCTGGTTTAATCTGTCACGGCCTTTATCAAGTTCAAGGCGGGAATCCCTTGCCTGATAACATAAGTCAATAGCTTCCGACACCGAGGATACAGCTTTGGATCTTGTGTAACCCTTAAGGTTTGCAATCGCGGCATTAACGGGTTCTCCGTTTTCATCGAAAAATACATATGAACGGTATTTCTTTGACACGATACCGGAAAGGAAAACTTTTACTTCAGTTAACAGCCGGGCTATCTCTTCTCCGGAAAGCATCGCCAAAGTCTTTCGGTCGTCCAGATCTGCCATATCCGTGATATATCCGGCAAGAACAGGGGACAGGCCCTTGATAGAGCCGACAAGGGCTTTGTCGACAGGGCGTGACTGCTCTGATTCCATTACGGGAAGAGTGCCTGACATTGCCATCTCAAGAGCTTTTCCGGCATCGAGCTTATCCTGTGCCGGGGGATACACATAGACTCTTGCGGGCATGACTTCCCTGACACGGGAGACAGAGAAATCAACGTGAACGGCGGAGTCCAGGATCTTGCCGGTCTCGTTAACAAGGACAAGATTCGAGAATCTTCCCATAAGCTCAACGATAAGAGTATAGGTCTTTCTGTCCTTAAGTTCGTCGTTTTTGCTGACGGTGATTTCGATTATTCTCTCGTAACCGGGGTTCGATATACGCTCGATCCTTGAACCTGCAAGATACTTTCTAAGAAGCATGCAAAATGACGGCGGGATTGAAGGATTCTCAACAGTGTTTTCAGCAAAGCAGATGCGGGGAGCACCCGGATCTATTGATATCAGGAGCTTTTTGTAGCCGCCTGTAAATCTTATGTGGCAAATGACAGTATGCCTGTCAGGCATGTAGATCTTGTCTACACGCTTTCCTTCAAGCTCTGTATTAAGTTCGTCTGCCAGGAGCTGACAGGTGATGCCGTCTAAGGTCAAGGCTTTATACCCCGTCTTCTGCAGGACCGCCATCCGGATCTTTATTCTTCTTTCCGGAGAATACCAGTGTCAGGATAATCCATACTACAACGGCTATGAGGATCTCAATGCCGAGGATCTTGAAGAATAACTCGAATTTGTTCCAGCTTATGAGAAGGTCGATACCCACGATAAGGATGACAGCAGCGATGAAGATAAGAGGAGTCGCTGCTTTGGAAGTTGCGAACTTGTTGAAAGCTGCCGCGACCCCGGTCTCTTCGGGCATGGGCGCAGAGGTTCTTCTTGATGAGGACCCGCGCGAAGTGTTGGAGCGCGCAGGCTTTTTGGCGGGGCTTCTTTTCGAGCCCGCGGAAGAACCAGAAGAACGTGACCTTCCCGTATTTGCCATCTTTAGTTGATATTCTCTTTCTCCTTGAGAAGCTTTCTGATCTTCTCAGTAGGATTGATAAGGCTTGAAAGTGATGCATCGTGGTTGATCGCATCGATAAGGAGCGCGACGAACTTGCAGAGATTAACATCTGCAAACCAGGGCGCTTCAAGGAGCTCAGGTCTTCTGTAGATAAGGTTCGTTGCGAATACTTTGTTGATGATGCCTTCTTCGTAAGCCTTGTTGAAGTGGTCGATTCCTTCGGTGAAAAGGCCGAAGGTAACGGCGCAGAATACCTTGCGCGCACCGCGTTCCTTCATCTCGCGTGCGATATCGATCATGGAATCACCGGAGGAGATCATGTCGTCAACGATGAGTATATCCATATCCTGAACGGAATCACCGAGGAACTCGTGAGCGACGATCGGGTTCTTGCCGTCAACGACTCTTGTGTAGTCCCTTCTCTTATAGAATGTTCCGAGAGGGACACCAAGGATGGAAGCGTAGTACATTGCTCTTCCGATACCGCCTTCATCAGGTGAGATGATCATGAACTTGCCGTTTGAGAACTGCAGGTCAGGGATCTGGCGGTACATTTCCTTAATGATCTGATATGTTGTAGGGAGGCTCTCGAAGCCTGCAAGAGGGATAGCGTTTGCAACTCTCTCGTCGTGCGCGTCGAATGTGATGATGTTTGCAACGCCGAGATCGTAGAGCTCCTCAAGAGCGAAAGCGCAGTCCAGGGATTCTCTTGCGTTTCTCTTGTGCTGGCGGCTCTCGTAAAGGAAAGGCATTATGACATTGATTCTTCTTGATTTGCCGGAGCATGCGAGGATAACACGCTTAAGATCCTGATAGTGATCGTCAGGGCTCATTCTGTTGTCCTGACCGAACATCTTGTAGGTGCAGGAGCAGTTCATGACGTCGCTGATGAGGTAGAGGTCATGACCTCTTACCGTGTTCTTAACGACAGCCTTTCCTTCGCCTGATGAGAATCTCGCGTTCTCCACGGGAATCGTGTAATCCTCTCTGAAGAATCCGGGGTAGGTATTGACGATCTGTTCTTTCTGATACTCGGAACGTCTCTTGTTGAGGTAGAAGTTAACCTTCGATGTGAAGTCCTCGCTTCCTCTGAGAGCAATAAGACCTATGGGTCCTACCGGCGCCATGGGGTTGTCGCCGTATTGGTCGTAGCGGGAATAAGCTTTCTCGTCAGATGCTGATGTCATAATTGCAGCCTGCCTTTCATGCTTTGTTTGGTTTCTTTTTATATCTCATTAAATTCATCGAAAACCTCTCCGAGTCTTATCTGGCTCGCAAGATCCTGTAATCTTGCCGTTGAGTTGATAAGATCGTAGATGGATTCATCAGAATTAAGTGCATCGATTATCCTTGCAACGTACGGAACCATGTCTGCCGCAAGATACCATTCGCGCGATTTGAGTTCGTCGGGAGCATAGATAAGGTTCGTAGTGCAGATGCACTTGAAAGTTCCTTCCTCATAAGCCCTGTCGAAAACCTCGAGCCCGTCGGTAAAGAGCCCGAAGGGGGCAAGACAGTAAATGTCCTTTGCTCCGTATGCCTTGAGCTTGGCAGCCGTGCGCAGCATTGTCTCGCCGGAATTTATCATGTCATCGATAAGAAGAATGTCCTTACCGTCAACATCGTCGCCTAAATACTTAAAGCCCTTAACAACCTGACCATCTTTGTTGTAATAGTAACGGTAGAAGAAAGCCAGAGGGAGGTTAAGATGCGAAGAGTAAAAAATTGCCCGCGATATTCCTGTCTCATCAGGGCTTACCACGAGCGTATAGTCTTTATCCATCTTGATGGAGCCGAAGCGGTTCAAGAGTGTGGATGTCATCTTGAACTGGCAGCGCGGCATCTCGATCGACATTAAGGGTACCGCATTGGCGATCCTCTCGTCGTGCGGATCGAAAATGATGAGGTTGGACACACCGAGCTTATAGAGCTTCTTGAGCATATCGGCGCAGTCGTAGGATTCTCTGTGGGAGTCGAGCTTCTCGCGCCTGCCCTCATAAACAAAAGGCATGATAACATTGACTCTCTTGGCTTTGCCCTTAAGAACGGACAAGATCCTCAAAAGGTCCATATACTGGTCATCGGGTGATATTACATGCGTGCCTTCAACGAGTTCAAGATCGAGACTGCGGGAGAGGACGTCGGTAATGACATAGATGTCGTGACCTCTTACGCTCTCACCGATAGCGAACTTGCCTTCACCTGTCTGGAATCTGATCAGCTCGGAATCCATGATATAACTGTCACGGGAATATCCGGGATCGTTTGCGTATTTATTGCCGGGTCTTTCAGCACGTATCTTTCTCTTGGAGGATAATACGTCAGAGACCTTCTTTACAAAATCTTTATTGGAAGTATGTGCAATAATGCCTATGGGACCGAAAGGTGCCAAATATGTTTCCTTATAGCCTGTATTGACATATAAGTCGCTCACGGCAACACAAATCCCCCTGATAGAAACTAATTAAATGATAAACAAGTCAGGTAATATTTCAAAGCATTCTATTACAAAAATTTGCACGAAAAGTAATAAAAAGATTGTTCATAATTTGCATATCTCATCAGAGAGAGCCTTCTTTAAATCATTCAATCCGGATTTCTGAGGATTGGTTTCAGTGCTCGATACCGCGAAAACACGGGCATCTTCAGTAAAATCAAGATATTTTGACATCATCTGAAGCTGTTTTCTGACCTGCTGCGCAGAAAGCTTATCGCACTTCGTAAAAACGAGAAAATAGGGCAGACCAAAACTGTTAAGGAAATTTAACATTCCGATATCGTCATTCGAAGGCTCGTGTCTGATATCAATGAGCAAAAGAACGAGGTCAATACCTTTACGTACGCGAAAATAATTATCGCAGAGTTCTGAGAAGTCTTTGGACTTCGTCTTTGACGCCTTGGAGAATCCGTACCCGGGAAGATCTGCAAGGATCGCCTGACCGTCCATGTCAAAGTAGATGATCTGCTGCGTTTTGCCCGGAGTCTGCGAGACTCTTGCAAGCTTTTTGTTGCTTCCGAGTGCGTTCACGAGAGATGACTTGCCGACATTAGATCTTCCTGCAAGAACGATCTCGGGGATATCCTCATCAGGCAGATCTTTGATCGCAGCGCATGTCTTTAGATATTTGATCTTTCCGTAATTAATTGCCATGTTTATAACTCTGTTCAAAATGTTAAACTTGTCGGTTTTGTCGGTTTTGTCGGGTTCATTGTAGGGTTTGTCGGTTCCTTTGCCGGTAATTGTAAGAAAAATACTGCTCAAACCGACAAGCAACCTATTTAGAATTTTAACATGAAGAACTTTTATGGCAAAACATATAAGGATACTGATTTTTCGAAGCTTTCAGACCGTATTCTTTATAGAATGCGGTCAATTGCAGAATGCTTCAAACAGACTGCAGGATTCTTTTCCAAACGGCCTGTAACTTTGCCTGCTGTTATTATCCTTTTATGCAGCGTATTAAGCTATTATTTTGAATCTGTTCTGCCGAGTTTTTTTGTTTCTGTCGCAGTGATATTTGTATTTGTTTGCGTTGTTTCTAAGAGGCGGCTGTCAAAAGTGAGTATTGCTTCTGCGGCTGTGTTTCTGCTGATGTTCTGCTCGGTGTTGATCTATTTGGGTGGATTTATCGCGTTTAGGCTAAGTTCGTCATTGGCACCTGACACAGGTAATGAGTTTTTTGCTGTTGTGACAGAGGTTTCTTCTGATCTTTCCGGTAATTATGATGTGACTGCAAGGCTTGAAAACGGCTGTCTTGCAAAACTGGGAAGCTATAAGGATCCCGGAGCTTTTTCATGCATTGATACAGGGGATAGGATCCTGATCCATGGAAAGCTCAAAGAGCCTGAAAAAGCAGGTAACCCCGGGGAGTTTGATTACAGAAATCACCTTCGGTCACAAGGCATCTTGTACGTGATCAACTGTGACCGGATCAAGACTGTCGCGAAAGCCCGGTTCCCGTATAATATTTCCTCTTATCTTCAGCGTTTTTTCTTTAAGGTCAGATGTGATGCTCTGGAAGCTGTATCAGGCACGTTTGATAAGACATATAAGGCTTTGACAGCGGCAGTCTGCCTGGGTGACAGATCGCTTGTTAATGACGTTATTGACCGTGATTTCCGAATGTCCTGCTGTTCACATCTTCTTGCTGTCTCAGGTACTCATTTTGCGGGTTTTCTTTCCTGCCTTCCCATGATCTTAAATGCATTGAGGATAGACTGGAAGAAGGCATTTATTCTTCACGTTCTTTTCTGTATTTTTATAGGCTTCCTCACAGGCTGGAGTGATTCCGTAACAAGGGCCGCGTTTATGAGCATATGCTGTTTTGCAGAAAGGGACTGGGTCTCGGCCTTAAGCCTTGCATCTATCGTAATGACGGCAGCAGATCCGTTCTGTCCGATGTCAACCGGATTCAGGATGAGTTTTTGTGCTGTCATTGCTATAAAACTCTACACGGAGCGGATATCAAAAGTTCTTGCAAGGCTTCACATTGGCGGGATCGCCGCATCTTTGATCAGTCCCGCTGTCGCGGCTTCTCTTGGCATGATACCGTTCTGGTCTGATATATCCATGAGACCCGATCTTCTGCATCTTGTGGTTCAGATAGCAGGTTCTTTTGCGGCAGGCATCACATGCACATGTTTTGTCCCGTGCATATTTCTCTGTGTCCTTCTGCCGTTCTGGTCAGGTTATCTTTCCGCGCCGCTTCTTTGCTGCCTAAAGCTGCTGAACTTTATTGTGACTTCAGGGAGCCTTCTGAGCAGCAGCTCCGGTCCGCCTGTGCATCTTCCGGACGTTTTGCTTATTGTCAGCGGGTTAACGATATTCCTGTTTATGCTGCCGACATGTTATATAAGACGTGTTTTTCTTAAGATTTCTTCTCTGGTGCTTGCCGTGTGTTTAGGATTTGAGGTTTTCGCATTTGTTAAAAAGCCTCAAACCACAATAGTATTTGCCGATGTCGGGCAAGGCGACTGCTGTCTGATCCTGACCTCCGGAAAGTCCTGCCTCATCGATGCGGGAACCTGTGAAGAAGGCGCTTCGACCGTAACGGATCTTCTGGATTATTACGGAATCAGCCGTGTCGACGTCTGCATTATGAGCCACTGGGATACAGACCACGCAGGCGGCATCGCTTCATTATTTGAGCAGGGAAGGACGGGGACCATTATGACTTCCTTTGTGCCAGGCGTAAATGATAACGATAAAGATGCAAATGACTTTTTCGATGCGACAGGAATTGATAAAACCCTTTATCTGTCTGGGCTCGAAGAGATCCGTGCTGGTGACCGCATAATGCTCTCAGGCTCCGTTTTTATCGATGTGCTGTACCCGTATCTTGATGCAGACGGAGGAAATGAATCAAGTCTTGTCCTGATGCTTTATACCGGAGAGGACAAGATCCTCTTTACCGGCGACATCGGGACCAAAACTGAAGCACTGCTCATTGAATCAGGTCTCGATCTGGACTGCGATATTCTGAAAGTCGCCCATCACGGCTCGAAATACTCTACATCGCCCGAATTTCTTGAACGCTGCTCTCCCGGCATAGCCGTCATCTCCGTCGGCGCCAACTATTTCTACGGCCACCCGTCACCGGACACTCTTGCCCGCCTTGAATCCTGCGGCTGCGACATCTTCCGGACAGACAAAGAAGGGGCGGTGGTGCTGGAATACTGAAGATTACCCACTAAATGCTCTCTTCAAGCCGTTTAGTGGGTAACCGAAGATCGAAAAGTGCGAGAAGACAAGCAAATTTACCCACTAAATGCTCTCTTCAAGCCGTTTAGTGGGTAACCGAA
>JAFRRJ010000045.1 GCA_017428155.1 Clostridiales bacterium
AACATCGCCGCCTTATGTAGAATCCGCAATTGCCAAGTGTCTAATCCCAATAAGACCTAACCGTAAACGAAACAGGTTTGTGCTTGGTGAAGTATTGCAAAGATTCTTCTACCGCGTAGCATAGCACAGCTGACAACCGAAAGAAACCAAAAGGCAGACCCAATCTGTCTGTTTGCGCTGCCTGAAAAACGAAAAGAGACTGAAGATTTTGCTTCTCCAGTCTCTTTTTAATGTTTCTTTGTGGACTCCTCTAGTCAATTCATTCTTAACTTAATGACATTGGCTCATTAAAGAGCAGGCCTTTTTTATGCGGGACCTGATCAATATGAGGCAGCAAGGATTACTTCGAACTTTGTGCCTTCTCCAAGTTTGCTCGTAACGTTTATCTCTGCATTGTGCTTGTCACAGATTAGCTTTACGATAGCAAGACCCAGACCGGTTCCCTTGATATTGACGCCGGAGTTGTTTGCCCTGTAGAAACGGTCGAATATCCTTGGGATATCCTGTTCGGGAATACCGATACCGTTGTCCTCCACCGTAATGTGGATCTTCTGGTCGGCGATATGCGAACGCTCGTTGCTCCTCCAGGCTTTGATGACGATCTCGGCTTCCGGCTTGGTGTAATTGATTGCATTTGATATCAGGTTCTCGAAAACGCGTGAGAGCTTGGCCGGATCCGCTTTTACAATAAGCGAATCGCGGAGCGGGATATCCAGCGACAAATGCTTGCCGGTCTCTTCAAGATCCATGGAATACATGACAACAAGCTCGTCGAGCATTTCGGAGATGGAGACTGATGTGAAGAGGAAGTCTGAATCGCTCGATTCCATCCTGGTGAGTTCCATGATGTCTGCAACGATCCTCTCCATCTGTTCGGAACGTCTTACGATATTGCTTAAGTATGAATTGCGCTGCTCAAGGCTTAAGTTATCCTGTGCTGACAGCATAAGCTCTGCATAACCTCTGATGGCGGTGATCGGTGTGCGCAGGTCGTGTGACACGTTGCTTAAGACATTCTTACGGGCAGCCTCACCTTCCATCAGTTTTTTATTGGTGAGCACCAGGTCTCTGTTGATCTCGGAAATGAATACTGTCTTCTCTCTTACCTGACGCTTTAATACTGCAGCACTTCTCTTTATCTCGCGCTGCTGGGTAATGTATGTTGATACGAGCGTGATCTCCGCTATTAGTGAGAATATAACGAAGATATTGCTGTATGTCGGGATCGTGTAAACGACCATGCCGTCCATAAGGATCGCCAGATAAAGAACCAGGAACATCAGGCTGAACAGCAATGCCCACAAAAGCACTCTCTGATTCTCTTTGTTATAGAAGAACAGATCGATGAATATGGAAAGAGTAACTGTCGCAAGTGCAAACATCAGTGCAATGAATTCAGGCAGAAGGATGCCGAGTGCAATGTCGCAGAAATAATACGCGGAGACAAGAGTCAGTCCCACAATAAAGACAATGTAATGCGCATTTTTAAGGGGCCGGAACTGGTTCTGGGTCTTTGTCCCTGCGAAAAACTGTGAATTCTCGAGGAACGCTGTAGTAGAACCGACCATCAGCAATATGAACCGCAGATCTGCTCTAATATGGCTGTTGACAGATATAAACCTGCAGTCAGCAAGATAGTACAGAAGAATTGCGGCAAAACTGATAAAGAAGGATACAAACAGCAGCCTGTTCTTAGTTGAACTCAGGATGATGTTTGAACCTACGGAAAGTGCAACCAGGAAAATAAGCGTAACGATCGCAAAGTGTCCTGCCGTAATAACTGTGCGGACATCATTTGCCGTGCCTGTCTCGATTATCGGCTCGGATAGAAGACCGGGGTTTGCGACCTGAGATGTACAGGCAACGACTATTACAAGATCAAGCTTGCCGTTATCCGGAATAAGTGTAACGTAATCTGCAAAAGCATAAAGATTGAAAACGGGGGTTCTGGCTCCGATCCTGTCGACGAATTTGCCGTTGCAGTATACCCATGCCGTACCGTTGAACTTGTGGAATGTGAGAGATAAGGATTTAATATCCTCATTGCATTCGAAGTGTCCCAAATATGCTGAACTGATGCAGTTGGTGTCGTCTACCAGAAGATGCTGGTATTCAGCATTTTTCTCTCCGAGATTGTGCCATTCGGCAGAATAATTATAGTCGAACCATCCGCGCCACGTATCGCTTATGCTGACATTTGTGGCATATGGTCTGTGCTTGAGCAGGATGGAGGAAGGCCAGAAGTTTTTATCCTGACTGTCCGGTACGGAAGCCGCGCGTTCAAGGCTGGTACTGACTATCTCCGGAGTAACGTTCGGTACAAAAGTCCAGCCGTTATTGACGTGGCTGCTGTATGGTCCTTCGAGGGCAAGAGTGTCACTCAGTACAAGAGTTCCTTTGGCAGGATTTGCAACAGGATTGGTGTCAGTCTGAAACGTGATTCCGATGCTGACTATTCCGGCTACGACCAGTACGATCAGAAGTGCGAAGATAAATGTGAGCATAGTTCCGCCGAAGGTCCTTCCGTGTGCATCAGAACCCGGGAGCTTTTTGCGTGTAAATCTGCTGTGTCTGTACTGTGCCATTTATTTCCGCGCCATTCGAAAATATAATGCGGGACTGTTGATATAGCCCCGCATTCAGTTATTGTTTTTTGCTTAAATCAGAACTGAGTGTTCATGCTGTTCTTTACCGGCGGATAAGCGAATGAATATCCGATACCCCACTCGGTTTTAACAAATGTGATCTCAGGTGCGATCTTCTCCATCTTCTTACGCAAGTATGAGATGTTGACCATTACGAGGTGGTTATCGCACGGTGAATCGTCACCCCAAACGTGTGAGTAGATCCTTGTGAAAGGAACGATAACATTCGGTGTCTCAGCAAGGAGGCAGAGGATATCGAACTCACGGTTTGTAAGATGTAACGGCTTCTCCTTGAGAGTAACCTCACGTGTCTTGATATTGATGCGGAGCGGGGGGAACTCTACGAGGAATCCTTCACTCTTCATGTTGCGCTTAATATGGACATTGATTCTGAGGCTTAATTCAGGCAATGAATAAGGCTTGGTGATGTAATCGTCAGCGCCAACCTTGAATCCGTTGATAACATCATCCTGCTGATCTTTTGCAGTGAGGAAGATGATAGGGCAATCCGTGAACTCCTTTATCTTGGGTGCAAGATCGAAAGCGCTTCCGTCCGGAAGCATTACATCCAGAACGATGCATGAAAAATTATGAAGCTTTATCTTCTCAAGAGCTTCTGCACAAGTTGTTGCCGTTACGACATCATATCCTTCACTCTCAAGAAAATCACGATTGAGGACTAAGATATCACTGTCATCATCTACAAGAAATACTTTTTGCTTAGCCATTAAAATACCTCCCGTTGCTAATAGTTCCCTTTTGACGGCCGACTTCCTATGTATCGGCATGCGGTTTTATATGATTGTGATTTTTTGATTTTTCACATGCTATAGTATACAGCACGTCAAACCGAATTTATATAGTCAAATGCAATAAGTTACAGAAATTTTTTCGCGCATATTAATATAAAATTATGTCTAAAGTAGAAAATATGTTCGTTTGATGGTATTATCTTCACTATGAAAAGGATTATCTTTCACATAGATCAGAACTGTTATTTTGCATCCGTAGAGATGATATCAAGGCCGGAATTAAGAGACGTTCCAATGGCCGTGGCAGGTGATGCAAAGGTCAGGCACGGCATAATCCTTGCCAAGAATGAAGCTGCAAAGAAATACGGTGTCAAGACAGCTGAAGCGATCTGGCAGGCCAGGGCTAAGTGTCCTGATCTGGTACTTGTCGATGCCCACTATGAGAAATATGCATTCTTTTCCCAAAAACTCCGTGAGATGTATTCCGAATATACTGACAGGGTAGAGCCGTTCGGTCTTGACGAGTGCTGGCTTGATATGACCGATTCCGTCAGTGATTATGCTGAGGCAGAGGCGACAGCGCTTGAGATCAGGAACCGCGTGACGGACGAATACAAGCTCACATGCTCTGTCGGGATCAGCTTTAACAAGGTTTTTGCAAAGCTCGGAAGTGACTATAAAAAGCCGGATGCCACGACTGTTTTTTCCGATACGGACTGGAAGGAAAAGATATGGCCGCTTCCCGTAAGCGATCTTCTTTTTGTCGGTAAACACACGGCAGAGAAGCTCTATAAGATCAACATTAAAACGATAGGTGATCTCGCCGCGGCTGATAACGGATATATCACAAGTTATCTGGGCAAGGCAGGGGTCTCCCTGTGGGAATATGCTAATGGACTGGACGATTCCCCGGTTGCGGAATCCGGCTATAAACGTGTTCCCAAATCCATTGGCAATTCGACAACCACAGCGGAGGATATGACATCTGACAGACAGATCGAACGCACTCTGCATATGCTTTCCGAGAGTGTTGCACGGCGCTTGAGGAAGCACGGCCTTAAAGGCACCGTTGTTCAGATCACGGTAAGAGACCGTGACCTGGGGATCTATGAAAAGCAGCGTATCCTGTACAGGCCCGTCGATGATGCCGGAGAGATCTTTAATGCCGCAAGAGAGCTGTTCCGGGAGTCATACGACTGGAACAAGGGTGTAAGAAGTATAGGCGTCAGATGCACAAAACTAGTCGAATCTGACAGCGGTGAGCAGATGTCTATATTCTCGGAGGTCCAATCGAGACAAAGAGATGATAAACTCAATAAAGCAATCGACGATATCAACAGACGTTACGGCGACGGCTTTATAAAGAGTGCTGCTGAAGCGGATGTTGCTTCGAAGCCGGATAGGGACTTGAAGACTTATAAAGATCCGATCCATCCTGAGGGGGATTTCAATTGATCACTGCGAACAGATATTTCCGTGATAAGTTCGGACATAAGATGTATAAAGCATCCATATCACTTGATCTGACGTGCCCTAACAGGGACGGCAGCAAAGGCACGGGCGGATGTATCTTCTGTTCCAAGGGCGGATCCGGAGAATTCTCCGCTTCAGGTGATTCAGTTAAGGATCAGATAGAACGCGCGGTATCTCAGGTGAGATCCAAGGCAGGTCCTGATGCCGGATATATAGCATATTTCCAGAGCTTTACCGGTACATATTGCAGCGCAGGATATCTTGAGAGAGTGTTGGACGAAGCATCCTCCTGCGAGGGTATAGAAGCCATATCAGTTGCGACAAGGCCTGACTGTCTCGGTCCTGATATCCTTGCCGTGCTCGAAAATCTGGCGGCCGGAATACCTCTTTTTGTCGAACTCGGGCTTCAGACTTCGAGTGATGAGACTGCCGTGCTTATAAACCGCTGCTATAAGACCGGTGAATATATCTCTGCGGTAAAGGCGCTTAAAGCAATCGGCGCCAATGTCATTACCCATATAATTTTCGGGCTTCCGGGAGAAGACAAGGACATGATGAAGGATACGGTAAGGACCGCTGTCGATGCCGGGAGTGACGGGTATAAATTCACATGCCTTTATGTTCTGAAAGACACTGCGCTCGAGAAGATGTATCTTAACAAAGAAGTTGAGATACTTGAGATGGAAGAGTATTTTGATATTGTAGAAGAAGCTGTAAAGCTTTTGCCTGATGATGCTGTGGTCCACAGGTTTACCGGAGACGGCCCGAAGTCGATCCTTCTTGCACCTGAATGGACAAAAAACAAAAGACAGGTCGTCAATTACATCAACCGGAGGTTTGGTTTATGAAGAAATATGTTCAGCAGACTATGGATGCCGTGCAGAAATATATCGATGAACAGATGAAGAATGCTCCGGAAGATAAGACCAGGGATGTCTTAGCTGAATTTGAGACCAAGATCTCATACTTCCAGCATGAGAGACTGATCCACCTCATGGTCACGCTGGCATTTGCGGCATTCCTTTTATTCTCGATATTCTGTCTGTTCGTTCTTCCGGTAGAATTCCTTGTTGCAGGTATTCTGCTCACACTTATCTTTTTCGGTCTTACGATCGGATATGTCATGCATTACTATTTCCTTGAGAACAGCGTACAGAAGATGTATCTGATGAGAGACGATATAAGATCGTTCCTGGAGCCTGACAAAGCAGTCTGATCCGGTATTCGTTTCAAGCAAGATATCCGATTGTGTGGTACAATTATCCCTTGTGTGGAGGGATATTATGCCGACTATAGTTAAATACATTCTGGTTTTCTTTATTTCGATGGTTCCGATCATTGAGCTCCGTGGTGCTGTGCCGATCGGAGTCACTTATTTCGGATTGAATGAATACATCACGCTTGCAGTGTGTATCGTCGGCAACATGATCCCTGTTCCGATCATTTATCTGTTCGCCAGAAAAGTTCTTATCTGGGGAAGCAAGTTAAAGCACGGAAGCGGCATCTTCAAATGGTTCCTCCAGAAGGGCGAGAAAGCCGGACAGAAGCTTACAGCCAAGTCAAAGAAGAATGGTGCATTTATCGCGCTTATGCTCTTCGTAGGCATTCCGCTTCCCGGCACGGGCGCATGGACAGGAACACTTGCAGCATCGATGCTCGACTTTGATGCGAAGAAGACAACCAAGGCAGTTGTTCTTGGAGTTCTCATGGCCGGAATAATCATGCTTGCGATCAGTCTTCTTGCGAAAGCAGGCATTACGTCAGTATCTGATTTGTTTTGATCCTGTAACCTAAAATACATATAAATCAGTCATTTATGCCATTGTTCATAAAACGGCAAAACTTTGATATGCAAAGTTTTGTGCATATTGCACAATCAAATGATTTTCATTTGGTATCCCTGCAATATTGTAAATCTCATTGCCGGCTATTATCATAAAGCTAGTTCCAAGGAATGCGGAAGCGATAACTTCCAGATCCGAGGAAGGCCGCCCGAAGCAGACGATCGAGCAGGCACAGGGAAGAACCAGAGTTGAAAGATACTTATGGCGAAGCCGAAGAAACGAAGCCGGAGACAACAATCAAAGGTGGATACGGAGCCCGAGATAAGAAGCAAAGGGAGTGACGAGCGAGTGGTTGAAGGTGTCGCAGACATACAAGCCACAGGTTGTAACAAATAGTTGATTCGGTTTTCGGGACCGCGAGTAGGTGAGATGTCACCATCGACAGGAAAGAACCGGGGCCGCAGCGGATGTTACACCGGTTCGTGCAAACCGAGTAGCCGATATGGCTGTCGAGTTGCGAGTACGAAGATCGTTGAGGTCAAGTACAAAGCAAACCTGAATCGAATAGCGATACATTCGGTGAATGGAGACATGATTTGCACGGTGTGAATAGAAGTTGCAGCAGATCGATTAGTTGTAACAATATCACAGAAAGCTCGGGTAGTTTTTGGAAAGGGCCTTTTGGTAGGCGGGAAGTACGTAAGAGAGATAAGCGTGAATGCGTAATCTTTCAGAAGTGAATCTAATTTGGTTCGTTGGAGCGAAAAAGGGATCCCGGTGATTCAGGTCACCGGGATTCTTATTTGTTTGAAATATTTTTTCGGTTGTGTCCCGCTGAAGGCCGGCAAAATGCTCTTATTTCTTTTTGGGGATCTGGGCGATATAAGGAAGGTTCCTTCCGATCTCATCGCGGTCAAGGCCATAGCCTGCGAGCCACAGATCGTTGATCTCAAAGCCGTAATACTTTACGGGTATCGTCATGAGCAGACGGTCCGGGTTAAGCAGCATCGAGCAGAGCGTGATGTCTCTGGGCTTCTTCATCTCAAGATTTTGGATGATATAAGCGGTTGTAAGGCCTGTTCTTATGACGTCTTCAACGACCAGAACATGCTTGTCCGTGATGTCGATGTCGACATCCTTCGTGATCCTTACGATGCCTGTCTTTGACGTTGTGTCAGGAATGCTCGAGAAACCTACCATATCAATCTTGACCGGAAGATCTATGGCTCTTGTAAGGTCCGACAGAAAATACAATGAACCCTTGATAACGCCAATGACGACGAGCTCCTTGCCGTAGAAATCCTTAGTGATCTGACTGCCTAATTCCTTTATCCTTGCCTGGATCGTTTCTTCACTGTAAACCACACGCTCGGTATTAAGAGCTTCTTCGAGATTCTTCACTTGAGAATGCTCCTCCTTAAGAGTTATCGCCAAAACCGCCGAACATCTTCAGGCGGTCAACCAGTTCATTGAAATCTTTCTTATAGACGATGCGGATATTGGTGCCTGGATAAAGCTCCTTAACCAGACGCATCTTCTTATTCTTCTTCGTAACATAACGCTGATCCATCGTGGTGAGTTCAAGATAGAGATTGAACTTCGGAAGATAGAAATCCGGCGAGATCGCCATTGTGACATTGCCTTCGGCATCCCACTCGACGGGGAATGTCTTGGGTTCATAGAGCCACTCGATGTTATAGAGGCTTAAGATCCTTGCGAATTCCTCTTCAGTCTCATTTTTGAATGAGATATTTCTGGTCTGATGGTCGATCGTATTGGAAGACTCATTGGATTCGGCAAGCTTGACCCTCATGTCGTGCTTTCTTGCAAGCTCGACTATGGCATCAACACATTCGTCGACGCTCAAACGGTCGGTGTTGAGGATAAGATCAAACTGCTCGGGAGAAGTGATGTCCTTGCCGTAAACGGTCCTTACGAACTTCCTGTGCTTGCGGTCGCCGATATCAAGGACTTCGCTCGCTTCATCCGTGGTGATGCGGTATTTCTTTGCAATGGTGTTAAGACGGGTCGTCTCACTCGCGGTAACCCTTACATGTATAGCGCCTGGAAAGCCTGACAGCAGAACACTTCCGCCCATTCCCAGGATAACAAGATCCTTGTCCTTGGACTCGGACGCAAGGGCGCGGATCCTCTCAACGAGGATATCTGCATATGTACGGTCACTTCCGGGAAGAGCCATGTCAAAAAACTTGGCACTCTCGTTAAGTCTGTCCAAAGTTCCGGGATTTATTTCGCCAAAGAAATTATCCAGGGCATATTTCCTGGATATGACGATAGTTCCGAGGCGTGAAGCAAGCGCATCAGCAATCTCATCACCGAGACTTCCGTTCTGCCTTGAGATAGTGATTATTGCCATAAATCCCCCCGAAATATCCTTATATGGTAATTATACCCCAATAGTATGGTGCTCAAAACGCGAAAAATAAGAAAATAAGAAAAAATATTAAAAACGTGTTTGACTTTGAATACATGATTAGTTATAATCTTCCGTGCTAAAGGACGCCATCTTAGCTCAGTTGGTAGAGCAGCTGATTTGTAATCAGCAGGTCGTGGGTTCGAGTCCCACAAATGGCTCCAGTACCTAAAACCCTTGAAAACATTGAGTTTTCGAGGGTTTTTCTTTTGCCGGGGGAATGACCCGAAAAGTCCAAAAACAGCCTGAATGGGAGCAAAATGGGAGCAAAACGGCGAAAAATGCCTTTTTGCTCTTTTTTAGCCATTTGCGAAAATGGTGCACGGGCTCTGAAAAATTTTACAAAATTACAGCGAAGAAATCGTATCAGCTATTCGTCTATAGAGTAGATGCGGATAAACGCAAGAATAAAAAAGGGCTGATTTAAGGGATCAGATTAGGAGGAATTAAAATGAAAAAGGTTATCAGTGCAATTCTTGCAAGTGTTGTGATGTTCAGTGTTTGTGCTTGCGGCAAGGCAGGCTCAGGCAGGGAAGAAAGAGAAACAACTGAGGCAGAGATTGAGACTGTAGTTACGACAACTGTTGAGGAAACAACAGAAACAACCGTTGCTGCGGAGGAGTCTACTGAGATGACTGAAGGTCCTAATTGGCATTATGGCCACTATTACGGTTCGCCTTGGTATACAGAGGATATGTCTCCGGAAGAAGTCGCAGATATTGTCTATAAGGTCATTACAAATATGCCTGAGGTCGGCATTACTTGCGACGAGTATAAGAAGACTTTTGTGAACACTGATTGTTCTGATTTCGCGTGGGACAAAAACACTAATAAATATAATGAAAACGCAGCAAGTAAGCACACCAAGAGCAATTTCCTGTATGCATATTCAGATGATATTGATAAGACCAAAGAGTGTATCAGATACATCGCGTTGGATAGACTGTGGGTAGATGACAATTTTAAGTTTGCGGGTTCAGGCTGCGAATTTGTTACGGACACTCATATGACGACACCCATGGCAGTTATGTTGGTAATTAAATGTGTGTCAGAAGAAAGAGCTAAAGCAATCTTTAACGCGTTTGTTGAGAAATACGGCGAGGAATTAGGTGTCACAAAAACCAAAGATACAGAATGGAATGGAAATAAGGCTGTTACTGCTTATGGCGAATGCTATAAGATCAACAGAAAAACAGGTGAGTACGGTACTGACAATTATGAGATTGCAAACGTAAGCTACGACAAGTATGACGAATGGGGCTGGACACTTGTTTTCCAGAACTGCATGAAGAGAAGCTGATACATGCTTTAATACAAAAACTGAGGAAGGCTGTTTCTTAACGGGAACAGCCTTTTTCGTATTCTTATCCCGTTTTAATGGTAAAATCAAAGACGTTGAAAAAGAAGAAACTCCTGAAATACCGGTTGCTGTCATCCGCGAAGCGCTTGCTAATAGTTTTGCACACGCCGTTTATAATGGTCGAACCAATCACGAAATATGCGTCCATCCCGGAAAGATAACCATATACAGTCCCGGTGATTATGCCAGTAAACACAATCCAGAAGAATATATCAAGGGTAATCTTGAATCCGAGATAAGGAATCCGGGAATTGCGAAGATGCTATTTCTGACAAGATCAATTGAGCAATTCGGAAGTGGTTTCAAACGAATCGATCGTCTGTGTAAAGATGCAAAAATCAAGTATTCATATGAGCGTAGTGAAAACGGCTTCAAGTTTATTATTTTCAGACCTCAAATCGAAAGTGTCACTTCTAATGTCACTTCAGATGTCACTTCTACTATAGCTTTGGATACTTCATTGAATGGTACTGAAAAAGCTGTTCTTGCAATATTAAAGATAAAACCTGATTCCTCACGGGAAGAAATAGCTGATAATGTATCGAAAACGGTCAGAACAGTTCAGCGAGCCCTCGATTCCTTAAGAGATAAAGGTTATATAAGACGTGCAGGCGCAAAACAGTATAAAACATGGGAAGTGTTGAGATAATAGGGTTGTGAAGCTTTTCTGACGATAACGAATTTAAGGATAGCATGAGAGTTTTTCTTGTGCGAGGTTGGGACGGCAACAAAATAAGTCATGCTATAATACCTATGACAGAGGGCTTCCCTTTGTCGATGAAATTATAATTTTTGGAATAAACTATAAGGGATAGAAACCGAAAGGAGATAGATTACATGCCTCCCAGCCATCACTCGCATTCATCGCACTCATCACATTCACATTCGCATTCGTCGCACTCATCGCATTCGCATTCTTCGCATTCCTCGTATTCTTCGGGGAGAAGCAGATCCTATAGTCCGCGACCTGTCAGAACTAGGACTAACCAGCCGACAGGATGGTCGACTGCAAAGCATGGCAATTGCATAAGATACGATTTTCGTGACCACGATTATATCTATTATCCGCATTCCTGGACGGATGAGAACGGTAATGTGTTCCGTGAAGGCTATTACGACGAAAACGGTATTCACTATACGAATATCGCTGCTTCAAATGTTCAGACGACACTTACTTGTGAATTCTGCGGAACCAAATCTATCTGGGAATGGAAGGAGGGGACTATACCCGTCTGTTCCAACTGCGGTGGTCAGATCAAGATCGATAAGATAGATGCAGCTGTAAACAACGTGTCGGGAACCCGTTCGAGCAAAAAGCCTTTTCTGACCGCACTATTAATTGGACTTGGAATATATGTAGGAATACCGTTGACCGTTGTCTTTTTCTATATTGTTGTCATACTCGCGTCCTTATTCTTTAAACTGTTTCCTGCACATAAGAATTCTTCCACCGATCAGACGACAAGGACTGCTGTAGTCGAGACACAGAAGATGCCAAGTTCTGTTTATGTAAAAGAGATCAACAGGACCTGTTATCTTGATGGGGAGGATTATTACGACGAGATGACTCAGTGCTGGTTCTGGTACAATACTGATGTTGTTCCCGGTCAGTGGCAGTACTGGTATGAAGGAATCTCATCTGACTACGGAGATTACGGCTGGATGGAATACGACGACGATAAAGGAATCTGGTATATCGAGATTTCTGACGGCAAATGGAAGAAGCTGCCTGATAAGTATGACACCACCGATCTTTGGCACTTTGAAAACAAGAATGTGAATGAGTTGTATTGAGGCAGTAGAAGAAATCAAAGTGAATAGTTTTTGTAGATTTCGACTACGATCTCGCAAAATTATTAAGAAATAGATGATAGTTAAGATTTTATATTATGAGATCAGCACTGAGCTAGAGAGTAAGCTGCGCGGCAAACTTCTTAAAGAAGACGAGCTTGAAGCTTACTATGAAGCCATAAAAGAGAAGAAAAAGCATCAGATGAAAAGTGTAAAAATCTTATGCATAGTAATGGCTGTTTTCTTCGTAATACTTACGATCGGTGCCATTATCGGTGGTTCCAGTGATATTGGTGCTTCACTCTTCATTATAATTGGTTCCCTGATTTTAATGGCTGGTGCGGGTTATCTCGGTTGGTATTTAAATGTAGGCAAAGTCGCCAAGAGATGGAACAAGCTTGTGAAAGAATACTATCCAGATCTCTACCTGAAATATAAACTGTGATTATTCTTGCTTGCTTTTTTGTCAGAAGTGAGTCTGGAGAGGCTGATAAAGAAGACTGCAACCGGATTCGTAATCTGCTAAAATCTTGCTGAAAGCGACTAAAATCGCGGGGTAATAGCAACCTGCATTTATAGAAGTTTTTGTTATGAAAAAAATATACGCATGGACAAATAGGTGAATATATGAAAGGCTGGCAAATGAGAAGAACTATAGTGTTTTTAACTATCATTGCTTTAGGTGTAAGTATCCTAACAGGATGCAAATCTGATACATCTGCTACGGTAGCACTTGCAAGTGAACAGACAATTGTAGAGATCTCTGATGCTGATGTTGAAGAGTATGTATCTGCAGTAAAACTGGTAATAAAATCCGGGATACTGTATGTTGTAGTTTATGACGGATCGGTATATAAGACTGCAATTGAAGCTGATTCTATAATTGTCGACAGGCCTGAATTTGGAAAAGGGACTGTTAGTACAGCAGAAATCAGAAAAGATAATCAGACCGTAATGTTCTTTTCTCGTTCGCAAGTAGAGGATTCAAATATGACACAAAAAGAAGTTGAGGAGAAATTCGGTCCTGTTATTAAAGTTGAGGTATCTCCCGATTCTGAAAAACTGACATAAGACAATATATGAGTAAGTATAGTAAATCGGCAATAAAACTTGCTAAAGCTCTAGTTAATTCATATATGGGGAGGGGAAGTTATGAGAAAAATAGAGACTTGTTTAATAGTGGTTGTTTTCACTTTTACATTGTTTGCATCTTGCTCGAAAAATAATTTCGAAGATATCGAAGTGCAGGAAGAATTATGCAGCTTTATGTTTAGTGTTATAGGAAAAGATGTTGATACAGCTGAGAGAATGGTTGAAAAGAAATATGGGCTTGAACTTACTCGTATCGGTCCGGAATATAAAAACGGCAATGTTATTAATAAACCAAACTATGATAGATATAATTATGATGCTCATTATACAGAACATGATGTGACATTCAGCGGGCTTTATCTGGAATACAGTCATCTTAAAAAGTCGCGAGAAGACGGAATTGTATACTCTATTGGTTATCATGTAGGCGATATGAGCCTTAAAGAAGCTGAGAATTGTTATCAGATGTTCTCGGATTACCTTTACGATCAGTTAGGCATCACTCCGTTTACCAACAAAGATGTCTTTGATAGTGATGATTACTGCATAAGCAGTAATTTCGTTAAAGATGGTTACACATACCATATAGATTATTATTATTCCGGCAATAAAGACAGAGCTAGTTTCACCGTTTACTGCTTGAGCCATGCCGAAGAATACTATGTTTTTTAGTATTGGTACTCTGATGATTTAATGATTTACGAAGGGGTAACCCGTAGATAGGATAATCAGGAATATAATCTAAGCTCCCGAGATAAAAGGTAAGTGCCATGGAACCTGATAAGAGAATAGATATGATCTTTTTCATGTTTTTCACGGCTCCGCTTCCTGATCAAGTTTGCATTCTTCTTTTTGAAATTATAGACAATAAAAAAGCTGACTGTCCACTGCTAAATGCTCAGTGGAAACGCCCGGAGTCTGATATTAAACCGTTTACTCACATAGAAATCAGAAAGCCCCGTAAACAATGCGTTTGCGGGGCTTTTGCCTGGTTGTTTTTAACTTCTGACGGTCCCCAATATGAATGGGCAGTCATCGTGAGTGTGATAAAAGCTCTTATCCGAGTCCTTCGATTGAGTTGGAATAGTCAATAAAATGTTTTATTGCCCTGATGCTCTCCATTTCAAGATCGCCTTCACATACACAACCTTCAGCCGCCGATGCATAAACCACTTTACCGTCACCGACGTAGAGTCCAATGTTACCGGAGTCATAGACTACTACATCGCAGATGCTTATTGAATCTATAGGTACTGAGTCGTAAGAACCGTCGAATCCGGCACATATTTCTTCAGCGGTAGCTCCCATACCCGCAGAGTAGTAATCCTTATAGCAATATGTTACAAATCCCACTTCATCAACACCGATATCCGGGTAATTACCACCGGCTGCATATGGGGTGCCGATTTGATCCCGTACGAATAATGCAAAACTTTTGGGACCATCTACTTCCCTATCCCAAATAGGAACACCCTCATAATACTCTTCGGATTTTTCCTCCGTTTCTTCTGTTGTTTCAGTTTCTGCTATTACTATATCTGTTACTCCCGGTTCTTCTGTTTCTGTAACTTCAGACTCCGTCTCGTTCACACCATCGGGGCCAACACCTTCAACACCAACCGTTTTTGGATTAAATGCGCATCCTGCTCCGACAAAGAGAAGAACAGCTGTAATAGCAACGGCCGTGACCGTCTTTCCCTTTTTGAATTTGATTATATTTTTCACTCTGTTTGTAACCTCCGTTTTGCTGAAATTGACTTTGCTGAATCCCAACGGTGTTACCAGATATCTTTTATTGTTGCTTTGCATAGCGAAGGAAACGATCGACATTGTATATGCCTGCTTAATATCAGCAACCATTCCGGCCACAACACTTTCATCGCAGCTCATCTCGATATCGCGCTCGAAAAGCATGTAAGCAAGCCATACTAACGGATTGAACCAGTGAACGGCAACAGCGAACACGCCGATGATCTTGATAAGCCAGTCGCCATGTTTAATGTGAGTCCTTTCGTGAAGCAGAACATATTCTTTCTCGTTATTTTCGAGATTGTCAGGCAAATATATTCTGGGTACAAAAATGCCGAAAACAAACGGTGTGCTGATCTTCTCAGAAGCATAAACATTGCCGCTTATTCTCCTTGCGTTCCTAAGCTTTATCTTCAGTATCACGTACTGGACAGAACAGAAGACCGTAATGCCCAAAGCACCAATAATCCATACTGTTGAAAGTACAGTCTTAATATCAGGTAACGTTTTTGCAGTTGTAAGGTTCCCGGACAGAGTCTCATTCACGTTATTATCAGCAAGGATGATATCCTGCTTCTCTGTCACTGCAGCATAATCAGCTGTTACAACTTGTGTATCAGCGGAGTTGTCAGGTATGGCTGCATCCTGAACCTGTGAACCTGCAGTTATGGTCTGTGTCTTAAGAGGAATATAGTTGAAGAAACTTAATGACGATTCAAAGCTGAAAGGCACAAGTAATCTGAAGGCTACAACAGCCCAGAGGATCATGATGAATTTCTTGGACCTGTTCCTGAGAAGGAATCTGGCAAGCATAGTAATAAGGATAGCTATGCTTCCTGCTAAGGACATCTCAAGAACTTTAAGGAATAAGCCGTCCATTACTTGCCTCCCTTCATATTATCCTTTATGAGCTTCATCAGAGCATCAGCATCTTCATCGCTTAATGTCTTCTTATTTCCGAAAAAAGCTGCCACAAACTTCGGCAAAGAACCGGAAAAGCTCTCTTCAATTATCTGGTTGCTCTCCGATATCAGTACTTTTTCCTTGGGAATAAGAACGCTTACTATCGTATCCTCATTCGTGACAAAACCTTTGGCGATCAGTTTACGAAGAACGGTATATGTAGTTGATTTATTCCAACTGATACGGTCACCTGCGATCTTCACCAGTTTGCCTGACTCAATAGGTGCTTCCTGCCAGATGATCTCCATCAGTTTCTTTTCAGCTTCAAATAAAACCAGTTCTTCCATAGTACTAACCTCAACGTTGTTTGGTTTAATGTGTTAAACCGAGGCTAGTTTAACCCGATAAACCAAAACTGTCAAGCGCGAAAATGAGGTGAAAAATAGTGAATGTTGATATGAATGTAATATATTTATCCATAAAATATTTCATCATATGTGGCTGTGATCTTTCAGGCCTGCAACGCGTGAAAGCCCCTGATTTATTGGGTTTGACGCTTTGATTTGATCGAAAAACAGGCTTTTTCTGCCAATTTTTTCTCTCATTATATTTGTAGTTTTGATGCTGAAATGAAGATTATTTGAAAATCCGGAAGTCTAACCTTTATGTATAGAACCGGGGCGCACGGTAGTGAGTTCCGGCAAACAAAAAAGATTAAAGGAGAAAGAATAATGGGTATAAATGACTGGTTTTGGACGCCCGGCAGAAATTCCGGAAGCAGTTATACTGATTTTACTCAGATCAGTAACGAGGCCGACAGCAGTTATACTGATTTTACTTTAACTGAAAATATCAGAACTGCCGGAGAGCCTCAAACAAGAACGGCTGGCAGCAAAGGCAAGAAGAACAGCTTAGCAGGCAAGGCATATATATGCACGGTTGCGATGCTCGCAGTTTTCGCAGGCGCGATCGCAGGAGCATGTTTCTATCTTGCTACCGGCAATGAGGAGACTGTCATCAGGGCAGCCGCAGAGAGCAGCGAAACCGCCGGCACCTCTAATACAGAAGGTACAGATGAACAGGCAGTAATCCAGGTAAAGAAAACCAATAAGACAGTTTCCGAGAAGGCATCTGCAAAGGTATATACAACAAATACTGTTGAGCAGGATCTTCCGGAAGAGACAGAAACTTATGTATCTCCTGAGACGGAAGTTGAACAGGAATATACAGAAGAGACAGAGACTGAGGCATATCCTGAAGAGATCGGTGATCTGTTAATTGATGACAGCGGGTTTTACGATACTGATGACCGTTTCACTTACAGCATGTCGGATCCTGCTTACCAGGTAGCAGAGAAGATCATGTCTTCACTCTGGCGTGACAGTGATGTCGAAACGGCACGTGCGATCTTTAACTGGGTCCATTCGAACGTTTACTACACTATCGTAACGAGTGATCTGTCTTTTGAGGAAGCGGCATACAGAGGATTTACAAGAAAGAACGGAGACTGCTTTGTCTCATTTGCTTGCGCGAAAATGCTTCTTGACTGTGCCGGTATCCCCAACATGCCGATCGAGAGATATCCTATCGTCAAGAACGGCCACTTCTGGAATCTGGTTCTTTTAGACGGTGAGTGGTATCACTGCGATGCTACAGTATTCATGGATCACCAGGCCTTGTACTTCATGCTGACGGACGAGGAGATCGCCGATTCGCATCACTCCTTTGACAGCTCTCTTTATCCGGAACGAGCACACAACGGTTAAAGATAAACAAGGTTACAACTGAATATTTTAATTAACATGCAGGGGCTGTCTCATCTTGAGCAATGTCATTAAGTTAAGACAGCCTCTTCAAAGATCCTCATACCGCAAAGGTATGGGGGTCTTTTTTTGAGTATTTTAAAAACAAGGCAATATCTCTAATAAAGACGGCTGTTTATTCAAAGTGCGAGGGAGAGCTTCTCTGCTACAAAGGCGAACCGCTTCCTGCTGAATTCAAGGATATTAACTGATCTGAAAATGGAAAAGTGATTGTCGGGTCCCGGTAAGGAACTTGAGGTTAGAATGACATTTCGTACAGAAAGACGGATAGAGTAACGGTTGATGTTATACTATGGTCGTTAGAGCATTATTTTTTAAGAAAGCAGCCAATAAATATAACAAGGATAATTAATCTATGCAGAAGACATGCATGCAGTTTCATGCTACAGAAAATGAACTGTACATAATCATTAGCGAAATGCTTGATAAGGGCTATTCGGTAATGGGATTTATCTTAAGCCGTGAGTTTAAGTTGATTTCAGTTAATAAACAGACTGGTATAGATGAATTCAGAAGCCTGTTTGGAGTGATCGTTTCTAAAAAGGAAATCGAAAAAGGTAATAGTTATGCTGAATTCTTGGAAAAACAGAATGACTTTCTTGGAATGTATATCGGTGAAGAGACTGACAGTTATCTTTTGGAATCAACTATTTGGGCTGCTTCGAAAGATTCGATCGATCCTGATTGGAGAAGGTTCATTAACCGCTTCAAAAGAAAAATGTTAAGAGGAGCCTGGGTCTTAAATCCTGAAACCAATAGCAGAGGATACTACAAAAACCATATGTATTCAGCCGGCGCTAAAGAGAGATATGATTCCGGTGTTGTAATCCGCCAGTTTAAGCAATCACCTTCCTATTATGCATTAGTAAAGGAAGACGAACTTAGTTCTCAAATGACCGGTTTTAAGATGCGTGAAGATTGCATTTTAGAAAAAAATAGATGACTCGCATTATAAGTATTCCAGGTTCTGCTGCGATCGAATACTACAATAATGGCGGAAGCAGTTTCATGGGCGGAAATGGCGGCGGCAGTGGTATAGGCATGAAAATCTCGACCAAAGATATCGACTTTATCGAAAACATCATCCTCAGCTGCTCAAGTATATTGAGCGAAGATTCCGACATAAGCATTATCCTGATCGAAGAAATGTCCGCTTATTTTACCGGTCAGAAGGACCTGGATGCGGTAATAAAGATCGCGGAAAACAGGATTCAGAAGGTGCTGGATGAGAGAGGATAAATCTTAATCAATTTTTAAGAACATTTCATTGAACGGAATACTATAATATCCCATAGGAATTCTATCCTCTGTGGAAATTAATTTGTGGGGAACAATATGAATAGAACTTTTAAAACTGTTATTTGCAGAACTATGTCTGCAGCAATTATGTTTTCGATGGCGTTATCTATATCATCATGCGGAAACAGCGATTCAGGCAAACCGAAAAAGATCACAAAGAAATCACCGTGGTTTAACAGCAATGTCTATGATATTGATTGCGGTGCGGATCATAACAGGAAGGTCGACCTCCGGCATATTCGCCTGACTCTTTCAGGCGCGGATGATAAGTATCTGGTGGTTTATTCTACCGGCAGTTACGATATGTCCATTGCTGAAATGGAAAACGGGAGCGACTTTGAGTACTTCACTTTAAATGTAATTGACAGAAAAACCATGGAGGTCGTAAATACGATCGACCTGACCAAGGCTCCGGATTTTGATAAGATTCTTGGAGAAGAACCGAAAAGCGTTGTTTATTATAACGGGATAATCACTGCAACAACCAACGTAAAAGCAAGAGACTATGATCCTCTTACAGGGGAAATGTTGGATTCCCGCAAGTCCGATGTTAAAGCTGAAGGGAGTGCAGATGCGTATAAGGCAGGGGATTATCAGATCTTGGCCGAGACCTGTTATGATGAAGTTTTCGAATTTGCAAAACTTCACGTCATATCACCTGAAGGTATAACTACTGTCATCCCGATCCGTGAAACGAATACGTCCGTCAATATATCTTATGTAATTGCTATCAGCGATACAAAAGCATTGGTCGTTGTTAACAACGGCAGAGAAGATCAATTGAAAGAACTTGATTTGGTGGCTGCCAAGCTGACGAATGCGGATCCAACAGCCTATGAATGGCTTGATACGGATAAGTTCACATCATCATTTACCGGTGCAGACGGATCGGTTTACTGCACTTCTTCTTCCGGATTATCCAAAATAAATGCCGGTAAAAAGACTGTTGAAGAGACGTTTAATTTCAATTGGTGCGGAATAAACAAAGGAATCACAGACGAACTTGCAATTGCGGATTGTTTTGAAGATTCCATTATCCTTTTGGACATGACAAACAACAATCAGTTTGATGCCGGTAATGAGCACTCTTATCAGATTATCGAGCTTAAGAAAGCAGACAGGAATCCTTATGAAGGCAGAACGGTGTTGGAATTATTTGCTCTCGATATTTATCCTGAGATAGGTGAAGCAATCGAGATATTTAACTCTACTAACGAGCAGTATTTTATTGAAGTAACAGACCGTTATGACAAAAGTCAGTATTTTGATTCTTCTTCAAAAGGTTCAAGCGAGACTGAGAAAGATATGTGGCGCTACAAAGGAGAAGCCGATTTCAGTAATGCTCTTGCCATGGACATAATAAACGGTCAGGGTCCTGATATCCTTATTAATACCAGCACATATGGCAGGATCAATAATTCTTCGTGTCTGGTGGATCTCACACCTTATGTGAAAGATCTTGATCCAGAGAATTATTATACAAACATCATCGAGGGCGCCAAAACCGACGGGGTACTCTATCAATTGCCTGTCAGTTATAAGATTCATGGAATAGTCAGTGATAAGAAGTACGCCGGCAGTTCAGGCGTCGGATTTACTTTTGATGAATATAGTTCATTTGTGAAAGAAACGCTAAACGGTACGGATATCATATATTGGGGACAGGCAACATATTTCACTGAATTGTTCAATTATATGGACGAGACATTCATATCCGGAGGGAAGGTTGATCTCTCTTTACCGGAATTTGCAAAGCTCGCCGAATTTGTAAAAGATAATGTTTCTGAAAACGGACTTTGGGACAGTCCTGAAAGATTTGAACTTGCTGGTCAATATGGATTTTTAGCACATATCTATGGTTACGAACATTTATTGAGTTCTGGAAACTCGTTTAAAGACGTTACTATATTGGGAATGCCTTCTGTTGACGGACGCGGCCCGAAGTTCGATGCTACATATTCCGTAGCGGTTTCCAAAGAAGCCGTCGATACAAATGCCTGCGGTGAATTCGTGAAGATCCTGTTATCTGATGAGATCCAAACTAAAATTGCAGACAACGGTCAGTTTGTAATTAACCGCAAAGCTTGCAACAATGCCTGCGAAAGTGAGATCGAACGTTATAACAAAAGCGAGTCTTCTACAAGAAAGTTTACATCTGATTATGTGAATAAGGCCGATAAAATACTTTCGAGCTGTTCGAAAATGTATGTTGAGAATTCCGATATCTGCGTAATCCTGATAGAAGAAATGCCTGCATATTTCCTGGGTCAGAAAGATCTGGATTCGGTAATCAAGATCGCGGAAAGCAGGATCCAGAAAGTGCTGGATGAACGTGGTTAAAGAGAATCATTAAAGTGAGAACGGCTGGCTTTCCAACCGTTCTAAGGATTTGTATATTTTATCAGGAATTATACGAGCCAGGAGTAATCCCGGCTCGTATTGTATAATAGCACATAAAATAAACAGGAAATGAAATTATGGATGCGAAATGGCGAGAAAGCACTTAAGGCATCGATCATGCGCCTGCCGAGTTGATAAGCGATCCGTATTCGGTGATGAGGGAATAAACTATGAGGAAATATGCATATCTTAAAGAGCCTCTGAAATGCAATAAGAAAGATTATGTCTATAAGATAATGCTTTTCGAAAACAAGGATGGCGTATATCTCTTCGAATATTGCAGCCCGGATGCTGTTATGTGTTCATTTGACGGCTTCTATGATTCTTTGGATGATGTATACGAAGAATGGAATGACGAGATAGATGAGAGGGGATGGATTGATATCGAAGATCCTTTGCCGGACTGTCAGGATGATGCGTTTATCCCTATTCGGGTCAAAGGACGCAATGAAGGCAAACCTTTATGGGGACAATTTGAAACACTTGTAGATGGGAAATGGGTTGAATATAAGTTTTGAAAAAATAGCAAATAATGATTCCAGAATTGAAAGTCTGAATATTAGTGACGGGAAAGCGGAAAGAATTATTAAGACTTGGGATGAACAACGCATCAGGATCAGATGCAACGGTTTTTATGGAATAATGAATTATACAGGAAATGATAGTAAGTTGTGGACATGACATTTATCAATGCGGTGATGCAGGCGTTTTCGAGAGCATAATGCAAAAACTTCTGGCTGAAAAGTCAGCTGAGGTATGGATATCTCAAAACGGAGAACAGGACGAGTATCCCTGTA
>JAFRRJ010000046.1 GCA_017428155.1 Clostridiales bacterium
CATGCGCGAATACCGCAACTGTTTCTATGAAGGTTACCGCGTGGGGAGTGTCTACGGCACCTTCCCCGGAGCAATATGGAACGGCGGAAGGACTGTCCTCGGATTCACATCCAAGAATGATATCCAGACAGTTCTGAAAAACTATAATTCCAAAAACGTTCCGGTAAGATTCACCTGGACCAATCCGCTCATAGAAGAAAAGCATTTGAATGACACTCTCTGCAATCTTATCATGCATGAAGCGGATAACGGGATGAATCAGGTGCTGGTCAATTCACCGCTTCTGGAAGACTACCTGAGAAAGAATTATCCCGGATTTAAATTCATATGATGCTGGGGTCAAAAGGTCTCCAGCCAACCTGTTGAGCCAGTGAATCAGAAAACCTGATATCACATATATCTGTACATTGAAAATATCATACAAACCGCGTAAAATAGGGGCTTTCGTGGTATAATAGTGATAGAATCTGTATATCAATCACGAGGTATCTGATATGTCATTTCGTACCAATGAATCCCAGCAGCTTTCCCTCTTTGATGCATCGTTTGGACTGACTCCGCGTGAACAGAAAGCTCTCGAAAGATCGTGGGCTAAAGTGTTTGCGGATGATATCTTCCCGGCAATCGATGAAGAACGGTTCTCGGTCCTGTATTCGGATAAAGCTTCACGGCCGAACACTCCGGTAAATGTCATAATCGGAGCGCTGATCATCAAGGAACTGTATGATCTTTCGGACGATGAAGTTGTTGATAATCTCATGCTGGATCCCAGATATCAATACGCTCTTCATACAACAAGTATGGAGGAACAGCCATTAAGTGACAAGAGCCTTACAAGATTCAGGCAGCGCTGCTATGACTATGAACAGACGACCGGCAAAGATCTTCTTCATGACTGTGTAAAGGATCTGGCAGAAAAGACAGCCAGACTAATGAGTATAGACGGCAGGATAAGGCGTATGGATTCGCTCATGGTAGAATCCAACATCCGTAAGCTCAGCCGGATGGAGCTACTATACAGATGCATCTCCAAACTCGTAATCTACCTCAATGAAAATGGTATGAACGATCGCATCTTTCCCATGGAACATTACCTGGACAAGGATGACTTTAACAGATTCATCTATCATTCTAGGAGCACTGAAGCGGATGACCGGATAGCGATACTGTTAAGGGATGCCGATATGCTGATGTCCAGATGCTCTGATCTTGAAGATGTGACTGAATACCAGCTGCTCATCAGATGTATATTCGAACAGACCATAGTCGAAAACGGGAATCGAAGGCTTCGTACTAAAGAAGATGGATTCGGTGGTTCAGGCATTATGCAGAGCCCTGCGGATCCTGATGCAACATACCGTGAAAAAGCTGGCAAGTCACACCGTGGATATACCGCCAACATCGAAGAGTCTGTCGGAGAAAACGGATCCGTGGTCAGCGACTATCAGTTCGAGAAGAACAATGTCAGCGACAGTTCCATGCTCAGGGATCATCTCGAACAGATGGATGAGCAGGAAACACCGATAACGCTCATCACAGACGGAGCGTATGACGGAGAAGCTAACAAAGACCTTGCGTCATCCAAAAATGTTGAACTTGTAACAACCGATCTTATCGGACGTGATGTTGATGTGGTCATGGGAGCATTTGAATTCTCCGAGGATGGGAAAAGTGTACTGAAATGCCCGGCAGGGAATGCTCCAAGGTCCTGCTCCTATGTGAAACAGACAGGTGCATGTCAGATCTCGTTCCAGAGAGATCAATGTGCGACATGTCCGTTTCAAAAGCACTGTCATCCAAAGATCTTCAAGCGTGTTGCTAAGGTTTCCGTTTCCAAGAAGATGCACGATCGAGCGAGGGCGAAAGCCAGGATGAACACAGAAGAATTCAAACTGATCGCCCGGATCCGAAACGGAGCAGAAACGATCCCTTCAATACTCCGTAACCTGTACGCAGTAGACCGGATGCCTGTAAGAGGTCGGAGACGATGTAAGTTCTTCTTCGGATGCAAGATCGCAGCAGTAAACTTCCGAAAGCTCTACGGATTCCGAATAGGTTTGGGGAACTATGCACAAAATCCAATGTTAGCATGATAATGAGCGGATAATACCCCTCTGAAATGATCGAAATTCGATCCAAGATCCATAAAAAGCGGCTTGTATTATATTTTCAATGTACAAAAGTGCAACTATAAACAATTATCAGTAAAGGGTTTCGACCCTGGTATCATTATTTATATAAATAAGTCAAAAAACATACTTCACCTGTGCATCTCCAATTTTTCAAAACACTTGTTTATCCTTATCATACACTTATCCCCAATGATCTTTATGACTTTTTTAGAAAAAGGTAAATCCGTATCAGATCCCTTTTTGTGTTATAATATATAGGAAAAGCTATTCTGTTAACTCGCAATATAAAACAAAATCATATAAGTCTTGCGTTCGCCTCTTATACAGCTTATGTAGTGGCTATGAACGATGTTATTGAGTTAAAATGATTGTTCGTATAGAAGATTTTATTTACAAAAAAAGAATTGATAAAAGAATCAAGGCCTCTACTTTGTCAAGAGGGATTCTCTCAAACTCGTCTTTCTCCAAATTTGAACATGGTACATTAAGAATCGACAAAAACACTGTTGAAGCATTGTTTCAAAGACTGGGATATGGGTTTGATAAACTGGAGTTCC
>JAFRRJ010000006.1 GCA_017428155.1 Clostridiales bacterium
TAGAAGTCAAGTGTTTTGTGAAGAAAAAGTCTTATTTTTCAAGGCTTTCGAGGTTTTTTACACTCACAAGAAATCGTCACGTGTTTTGCTGATAAATGGTATAATTTGTTTGTGATACCTTTGAAACTGTGAATAGTAACCGTTTTTGCTTAATACGGCATTTTAGTCCCATTAATCGAACTTAACGTGTGATATAGTAGCCTCATCAAAGAACAAATGAACGTTTTGGAGGTAAAATATTATGTCACCGCTCGATATGCTTATCTTTTTATTTTTTATCCTCGTTACCATCAAGGCAGTTGCCGGAAACTTCGATTATTGGAAAGACCGTGATGAAGAAGCATCTGCTGCTCCCTCACCCCGCAGTAATGCAGCAACGGCTTCTCTCTCCAGAACAGTAAGAACAGGAAGGCCTGCCGGTGTCCGCGTCACCCCCATAAAGCGTGTGGATACACCTGCCGTGATAACAGCTTCATCACGCAGATATGAATATGATCGTCAGTACTCACTGAAGGATAAGGGTGCAGCTTAAGTCCCGACCAAAGACAGCTCACCTCGCCTATCTTTTATTTTCTCCGTAAAGGGATCCCCTGGCCTTGCTTAGCCAATAGTTCTCCATATCACCTCATGTAATAAGCAAGGCCGGGATATCTCCCGGCCAACTTGTTTATCTTATATGAATTCTTATCAGTTAATCAGAAAGACACTTTATTCTTGCCTTCTCTTTTTGATTTGTTGAGTTTTCTTTCCGCTCTGGACAACAGATCTGACAGATCAAGATTTTCTCTGTCGAACATTGCAAGACCGGCAGATATCGTAACTTTTTCTCTCTTGCCATTGATAATGACGGGTTCATTTGCTGCCATTTCAACCAGTTTCTTTGCAAGTCCCACAGCAGAGATCTTATCTATATCAAGGAGGACGATAGCAAATTCATCACCGCCTGTACGGAAGCAGGTATCTTCTTTTCTGACATTGGATACACAAAGATCAGCTATGCTCCTCAAGACAGTATCGCCATTTTGCTGTCCGTACTGGTCATTAACATTAGTCATGTCATCAACATCAAGAACAAGAAGTGCAAATGTGCTTCCGTCAGTTCTTCTCTCGTAGAGGCTCGCCATTTTCTCGAGCGTCTCATAGAAATAACGTCTGTTATAAAGACCGCTTAAGTCATCGACACGGGCTAAGAGTTCCATCTTGTGATATGAACGCTCAAGCTCTTTCTCGAGCTTCTTGCGCTCAGTAATATCCCTGCTGATACCCCATGTGCCGACTATATTGCCGTGCTTGTCGAATAACGGATATTTGGAGGCATAGTAATACTTGGAATTATCCTCATCTATGATCAGCTCTTCCTCGATATTATGAACGGCTTTGCCTGTTCTCATTACCTCGAGCTCGACCTGCCTGGCTTTCTCGGCAAATTCCTTAGGGAAATAATCCTCATCCGTTTTGCCGATGAGTTCATCCGGCTTCTCGACGCCAAGCTGCCTTGCATGTTCATAGTTATTCCAAAGAAATCTGGATTCAGTATCCTTGAAATAGATCGTATCCGAACTGTACCTTCTGATAGTATCGACAACGATCTTGTCGTTGATGTGCATATCCTCAAGGAATTTCAAATCTGACATTATAATCTCCCGATCAGCCGCTTAATCAGAACGGCTTTCCTTCCCCTTCAACTACTTCGATGCCTTCCATCGTGAAAGCTTTAAAGTACTCCTCACAATCGAAAGCCGCCGGAGTGAAGACTCCGGGCTTCTTCCACTTATCTCTGCACATGAGCTTGACGCCTGCAATGATAGCGGAACCCTTCATATATTCGAATGCATTAACTTCGTATTTATCATAAGTCATATCATTATCTTCACTGATGATGTATGACCTGGTTATTTCCTTGTCATCCTTCTTGCTCTTACCGGTAATATAAATCTCATAAGATGCGATACCCTTTGCCCTGACTTCGGTCTCCTGCGGAGTGCCGTTATCAGCCATCTTCGGAAGGACTGCTGCAACAAGGTCAAGCGGAGCTATTTCAACATCGCCTACTTTGACAGGCTTTTTGGATAAAAGCCCCATCTCTTCAAGGAATTCTATCTTATCCTTTGGAGCCTTATGTTCATTGGCAGGCTTTCTGCCAAGCTTGAAATATCTTATGTTGTTGATATCAGGGATCTCCTTAACGATATCAGTGAGCATCGGGCTTGGAGCAAGATAGACTTTGCTTCCTGAAGAAGACTCCGCTTCGATCGACATAGCTTCAGTCTCAACGACTTTACCGTCTTCGATATAGAAGGCCCTTCTGTCAGCCTTGATCTTCTTTATGGATTCAGGCTCCTTGATATCTTCGGAATAAAGGATGTCGTCATTTGTATTCTTCTTGCTGCTCCTGGCAGCAGCCTTCTTCTCTCCTGAGACTGCAACGAGATCGATACTGTCGACCTTCCTGAAATCCTTGCGCATTGCATATCTGATAACTGTATTAACGAGACCCGGAATAAAGCCCGAGCCGCAGACAGCAGTCTTGCCGTTCCTCTGGAATTCGGCAAACTTCTCGAACTGTTTTGACAGGAATGAATTTGACGAAGGAATATCAGGTACACCGAAAAGTGAACCGTCGAGATAATCAGCCTGAGCCTTCGCTGCGAGATTCATCGCCTCGTGTGTAAGCTCTACAGGAAGAAGGTTAACCACAAGGTCGGGCGCAAAGATCTTGATCATCATCATGGCACCCTCGATATTGTTCATATCAATGCCAGCCGTGATGACCCTCACTCCCATGCTGGCAGCCAGATTCCTGAGCTCATCGCACTCTTCTTTACGGCGCGATGCAAGACAAATGTCTGAAGCATAGGATCTGTGCTTGCAAAGATCTACGAGCAAACGCTTCGTGACTTCGTTACAACCGAGAATCAACACCCTTTTCATCGATCATCATCGACCTTTCCCACATTCTTTAGATATTTTACATAAGAAAAAAGTAAGGAACAACATATTTTTGGAGTTTTGTTCATTTACCACAATACTGGGTATGTCGTAATATACCGTTATCCTAATTTTTGAAGGAGAATGGCTATGAAGACATTTACAAAAATCGCTGCAGCTTTCCTTTCAGGAGCACTTTTGCTCGGAATGACATCCTGCGGCGCAGCTAAGAAAAAGCTCCAGATCCTTGACACTGCATATGCCATCGAGGATTACGCAATGGCTATCAGCAAGGACAACGAGGGACTTAAGGCTGCAATCGATCAGGCTCTTAAGGAACTCACTGATGACGGTACGATCCCTTCAATCATCGAGAAGTACATTCCTGCAGGTGCAACTGTAGAGAAGAAAGAATCTGAGACTTCTGATTATCCTGAGTTCACAACCATCCAGGAAGGCAAGCTCATTATGGCTACAAATGCATACTTCCAGCCTTATGAGTATTACGAAGGTGATGCTATCATCGGCATTGACCCTGAGATCGCTAAGGCAGTAGCAGATAAGCTCGGACTTGAGCTCGTTATCGAGGACGTTGAGTTTGATTCCATCATCGCAGGCGTTCAGGCCGGCAAGTATGATATCGGATGTGCAGGCATGACTGTTACTGAGGACAGACTTAAGTCTGTTAACTTCTCCACACCTTACGCTACAGGCGTTCAGTCCGTAATCGTTGTTGAAGGTTCTGAGATTACTGACGTAGATAAGCTTCTTGAAGGCAACTACAAGGTCGGCGTTCAGACAGGTACAACAGGCGACATCTACATGGCTTCTTCACCTGAGAACGGCGGTGTCGGCGAAGACAGGATCGAGCGTTTTGCAAAGGGCAACGATGCAGTTATTGCTCTCCAGTCCGGCAAGATCGATGCAGTTGTTATCGACAACGAACCTGCCAAAGCTTTCGTTGCAGCTGCAAACAAGTAATCCTCAAGCTTTACGGATTCTTAAGAAGACAAAACAAAGAGCGGAAATATGGTCTGTATTTCCGCTCTTCTATTATCTATAATAAATATTGTTTTTCGAGGGTATATAAATTTATTCAGAGGATCATTCAATGCTCAATAAAAAAGCTATCCTGATTTTGATATTCGGCATAGTGTCACTCTTATTCTCGTGGGTCCCCGGCGCAGGCCTTGTGCTCGCCATATTCACACTGTGTCTGTATGCAGTCAATAAGACCGTCAGGTCCGATATAAAGTCCGAGATCGGAAGGACTCTGGCTATCATTGCGATCCTGGTCAGCATCTGTTCGCTGTTCTATGTGATCGTTTTAATGCCATTGCCCGGAAATAACGCTCCGGCATGGTTGTTATCTCTGCGTTCTGCTATCACAAACACTGCATTTTACAGTGATTTTGAGAATAACTTCATAGCTGAGGGACGTTACATTTATCTGCTTAAGGGTCTCGGAGTAACATTTGAAGTAACATTCCTTGCTGTTCTTTTGGGAATCGTCCTTGGTGTTATCGTTGCACTCGTAAGATCATCTTATGACACTTTGAAGGATGAGCTCAGAGGAGGCTTCGGAAAAGGCGTTCTTGCGTTCTTCTACAAACTCTGCGGTATATACCTTACGGTCATCAGAGGAACCCCTGTAGTAGTTCAGTTGATGATCATCTATTTCGTTATTTTCGCGACATCGAACAACAAGATCATGGTTGCTGTACTTGCATTCGGAATCAACTCCGGCGCTTATGTTGCCGAGATAATAAGAGGCGGTATCATGAGCATCGACAAGGGACAGTTCGAAGCCGGAAGGTCTCTCGGATTCGGCTATGTAAGGACTATGACTTTCATCATTATCCCTCAGGCATTCAAGGCGGTCCTTCCTGCTCTTGCCAATGAGTTTATCGTTCTCATCAAAGAGACATCAGTTTCAGGTTATGTAGGACTCCAGGAGCTGACAAAAGGAGGAGATATCATAAGATCAAGGACCTATTCCGCGTTCATGCCTCTCATTGCTGTTGCGGTCATTTATCTCCTGATCGTTATGTTCTTCAGTTGGCTTGTATCGTTGCTCGAAAGGAGGCTTAAGAACAGTGAACGCTGATAATGATGTAATCATATCCGTAAAGGATCTTAAGAAATACTATAACGGCGGTGAGGTAAAGGCTCTGGACGGGGTTACGACCGACATCAGGAAAGGTGAAGTCGTTGTGGTCATCGGACCTTCAGGTTCAGGTAAATCCACATTCCTCAGATCCCTTAATCTTCTCGAGCGCCCCACAGGCGGTACGATAACATTTGAAGGGAACGATATCATGGCTCCCTCAACGGATATCAATAAGCTCAGACAGAAGATGGGAATGGTCTTCCAGCACTTTAATCTCTTCCCTCACCTGACGATCCTCAGAAATATGACTATCGCTCCTATGAAGCTGAACGGGCTTTCTAAGGAAGATGCTAATGCAAAAGCCATGGACCTTCTTGCAAGAGTCGGCCTGGAAGACCGTGCGCTTGCTTATCCTTCACAGCTTTCGGGCGGTCAGAAGCAGAGGATCGCAATTGTAAGAGCACTTGCAATGGATCCTGAAGTAATGCTTTTCGATGAACCGACAAGCGCATTAGATCCGGAAATGGTAGGTGAAGTTCTTGATGTTATGAAGAAGCTCGCCGAGGCCGGAATGACAATGGTATGCGTTACACACGAGATGGGATTTGCAAGAGAAGTAGGCACACGTGTTATTTTCATGGATTGTGGTAGAATCATCGAAGAGAACACACCTGAGCAGATATTTACGAATCCTCAGAACGAGAGGCTTCAGTCATTCCTACAGAAAGTATTGTAAACAGGAGGAGTAGTTTATGTATTGTGAATCATGCGGAACATTTATTCCCGACGGTCAGGCTTTTTGCTCCAACTGCGGCGCGCCCGTAGCTGCTGTTCAGTCTGCTCCACAGCCGGCAGCTCAGCCTGTAGCTCAAGCAGCTCCCGCACCGGCTCCACAGCCTGTTGCACAGCCAGTCGCAGCACCGGCTCCACAACCTGTTCCGGTACAGCCTGTATATCAGCAACCCGCTTATCAGCAGCCTTCGTACCAGCAGCCGGCGTATCAGCAGCAGGTACAACCGGTCCAGCCTGCTTACCAGCAGCCGGTTTACACACAGCCGGTAACAGTAGCACCCGTAGCTGCAGCTCCCGCAAAGCGCAGCAATGGTGCAGCAACAGCAGGTCTTGTATTCGGTATCTTAACGCTCGTTTTCTGCTTAATTCCTTTCTTATTCTGGGGCTTCGCACTTTTCGGACTGATCTTCTCTATCATTGGTGTTGCTAAGAGAAATGTCAGCGGTAAGGGTAAAGCAATCGCGGGTCTTATCCTCACAGTTGTCGGTCTTATCATTGGCATAATAGTTCAGGAATTTTTCTGGACTGAGGTCGGTAAGGAATTCAATAGACAGTGGGATGAAGCAATGGCCACTTTTTATGATACGAGCTATCCGGATAACGATAACAGCATTATCTTTTCTGATGGTGAATTCACAACACCTGATCAGGGATATGTTACCGGTGTTCTTCATATCGACGGATATCTTGTCGAGTTCTGAGCACCCTGCTTTCTAAAAGATCTCTAAAGGCTGCGCTTCAAGGTGCAGCCTTTTTTATTGCGTGAATTGAAAGAAGAATATTTTTAAAGCTCGAAAACTGTACCGGCGGTTTTGCTACTTTTCTTGGTGCTTTTTTTCAAAAAGTAGCAAAATATTGAAAATATTGCTACTTTTGATCATTTTTTCGAGCTTTGGCAGCAAAATTAAATCATGGATCATGAGCCGTATCGTTCCAAAGAAACGAAGACCTTTTAATACGGCTTAATCCTTTAAGCAAGCATATATTTTGACCATTACAGCACTTGTTTGCCTGTTTATGATACAATCAACATAAGATAAAAATGACTTTACAATTTTTCCGCAATTATCACTTCATGTGATACATACGGAAGATATAAGGGGAATAGTATGTATTGCGAGTCATGCGGATCATTCATTAACGACGGCGAATCATTTTGTTCCAACTGCGGTGCAAGAACTCCGCAGGCAGCAAGACCTGTAGTTCAGCCAATAACACAGCCTTCTCAGGTTCCTGTATATACATCGCAGCCGTCTCCGGCTCCGATGCCGATAAATCAGCCTGTCTATCCGCAGCAGACTCAGACGGTCTACCCACAGCAGTCACAGCCTGTCTACCCACAGAATGCTCAGCCTGTTTATACTCCGCCCCAATATCAGCAGGTACACCCTATCTATCAGCAGCCGGCATATCAGCAGGTTGTCGTAACGCAGCTTTCTGACACACGTAAAAGAGTCAACGGTGCTGCAACAGCAGGTCTGGTATTCGGAATAATAACTGCCTGCATTTGCTGGATACCCTTAGTGAATCTATTGCCTGCTATCTTCGGTCTGATATTCTCGATCGTCGGCTTAAGCAAGAAAAATGCCGGCGGTAAAGGCAGAGCTATCGCAGGTATCATAATGTCCGGTGTAGGAATGCTGATCAGTGCTTATGTGATCCTTGCACTTATGGCTGAAGGTTATTACTGAACGCTTTATTTCTGTTTAGGCTTCTTACGAAGCGTCTCATCGTACGAATAATTCTCTTCAAGGAAATCCTCGCCCTTCTGCTCTTCCTTAAAGGACAGTCCGGGATAGCCTAATTGTCTAAGCACTTCGTATACTGCAACTGCGCAAGCATTTGAGAGATTAAGACATCTGCAGTCCGCATTCATCGGTATCCTGAAGCACCTGTCGAGGTTTGCTCTTAAGATCTCACCCGGAATACCGGTGCTTTCCTTGCCGAATATCAGATAGATCTCTGAACTCTCAGAAGCTTTCCTAAAATCGATATCAGAAGGCGGAACCTTGCCGTAGCGGGTCATGAAGTAATACTCACCCTCGTTTTTTTCGGCGAAATCCTGCCATGAATCGTAAAGCGTGTATTCTGCCCAGGTGATGTGATTGGTTGAAGATCTTCTGAATTCCGGATTGTTAATGTCGAATCCGACAGGTCCTATGATATGGAGCGCCGCGCCCGCTGCCACACAGGTGCGCATGATGTTGCCCGTGTTTTGCGGGATCTCGGGCTCAAAAAGAACCACGTTCACTATGCTTTTTGCTGGTTCATTCATATTCTGTCTCCGGACCGAAAACAATACTTTATTTGCAGGAACTTCTATTCGTTTATGCCTTTGCAACGGCAGCCTTGCGCCTGCTCTTCTTCTCCTCTTCAGGCTCTTGCGCAGGAACACCGAATGATATGAGGTTCGACTCGGCTGCTGCCTCAGCTATATTGAGCATGTGGTCACCAAGACGCTCGAAGTCTGTAAGCATCTCGGAATAGATGACGCATGCATCGCCCGAGCAGATACCTGATTTAAGTCTCTCGAGCTGATGCTCTCTGTAATCTTCCGTCATGTCGTCGATCTTCTGCTCCATCTGAGCCATCCTGATATGCACGGAACCGGGCTTGCTGCCTAAGAGAATGTTATAGGCGTCAGTAGTGGTCGTTACCATCTGGCTGACTTCTGCCCTTGCCTTATCGGAAAGCTTTAAGCCTTTGCTTTCAAGAAGATTCGCATATCCGGAGATATTTGTGGCATGGTCTCCCATACGCTCGATGTTGCCCGTGATCTTAAACAGTGCACTCATTGCAACAGCTTCTTTCTCGGACATATCGAAAACCATGGCGTGCGAGATATAATACGATATCTCCTTGTTGAGATAATCGACATACTCTTCCGTATCGTTGATCTGCTGCTGGATCTTCTCGCTGTTCTCAAGGACGGCTTCGATACTTCTCTTGACATTACTTCCTGCCATCTCGAGCATTCTGCTGATCTCATTGCAAATAGCCCTGATAAGGACCTCGGTACCAGCCTGGTTGCTTGTGCTTATCATGTTGGGGTTAAGGTACTTGAGGTACTGGACGCTGTCATCCCCGCCCTTCTTGTCGGGAACGATGAGTTTGACGAGCTTTACGATGAGCTTGCCGAAAGGAAGCAGGATTATGGTCGATGCAAGGTTAAACACGAGGTGCATGTTCGCAAACTGTCTTGCGACATCGTTTGGAGATAACAATCTGACAAAATCCGCCACAGGAAGCAGATAGTATGCAACGGTAAAGATCGCGGTGCCAATGACATTGAAGAGCATGTGGAGCATTCCCGCCCTTGTAGCATTTCTGGAACCTCCGATAGAAGCAAAGACCGCCGTTACACAGGTACCGATATTAAGTCCGAATATGATGAACATTGCCTGCTCGAGTGTAATGAGCTGGGCACCTGAAGCTGACATCGCCATAGCCTGAAGGACACCGACGCCTGCAGCGGAACTCTGGATAATGATTACGAAGATAATACCGACTATGATGCCGATAAAGGGATTGTTGATCGAAGCAAAGATATCCTTAACGATATCCATCTCGCTTAAAGGTGCCATGGAATTCTTCATAAGGTTCATGGCAACGAAGATAAAGCCCAAGCCGGCTATCGCCTCACCGATGCTTCTTAACTTCTTATTCTTGACCAGAATACATACGAACGTACCCAAAAGTGCAATGATCGGAGCGTAGTTGCCGATATCAAAAGCGATAAGCTGTGAGGTGATGTTGGTACCGATGTTTGCACCCATGATTACCCACAGCGCCTGATAGAGGTTCATGAGACCCGCGTTAACGAATCCTACTGACATGACCGATGTGGCTGTCGAGGATTGGATAAGAGCCGTGATTCCCGCACCTACTGCAACACCCATGATCCTGTTGCCGGTAAGCTTTGCAAGAATATTCTTAAGCTTATCTCCTGCTATTACCTGCAAACTGCCGCTGGTGATCTTAACACTATAAAGGAACAATGCCATGCCGGCGCAGAGTTCAACCAGCGCCGCCCAAACATCAATTTCTGCCATAAATTACACCCGCCTCCGGACGGTTTACGAAATACCTAGAAAACATCTTTCTAATAATATGGGTGAACAGGATCAATGTCAAAGCATTTCGGCAAATATCAAAGGATTTTAGAGTTATCAGGCGGCAGTCTTCAGAATATATAGACGGCTATCTATATATCAATCTGCGTACACGTTATTATTACTGAGAAACGCATATCCCGGAAGCTATATAAAAATGCTGTTTTTGCTGCAAATTCATACCAATATCATAGTATAATTGCACCATCTTTATTTACGGATGGTTCCTCATGACTAACAGCAGAAAATTCTGGACATTAAGGTATATCATAATAAATGCAACCTACTTTGCCGTATACAGCGGCATCCATGCTTATGCATCCGTTTTCCTGCTCGAAAAGGGTTTCTCCAACACACTGATCGGCATCACGCTTGCACTTGCCAACATCCTGTCGGTTATCTTCCAGCCGTTTGTCGCAGGACTTATTGATAAACAGGGAAAACTCACAAACCGTAATGTCTCAATGGCATCCACGGCTCTGCTCCTTATCGGCTCGATACTCCTGCTCATAATTAAGAGCGGAATAGCCGCGATATTCATTATTTTCGCACTCATATACATGGTTCAGATGGTATATCAGCCGATCATCACCGCGATGTATTTCGAGTATGAGGCAGCAGGATGTCACATCTACTACGGCCTTGCAAGAGGTCTCGGATCCGCGGGATTTGCCGTAACGTCCTTCTTTACCGGAAGGGCGATCGGAAGATTCGGCGTCAGCATCCTCATGATACTTGACATCATATTCCTTGCGATAGCCCTGATAGTTCTGTATTTCTTTAAAAAACCGGAGACATCTTACAAGGAGATCTCAAAAGACGAGGTCGCCCACAACAACCTTTTCAGTTTCATTAAGACCTATCCGGGATTCATGCTGTTCGTTCTTGCCGCTGTCTGCTTCTTCTTTGCCCACAACGCCATCAACGATTACATGATCCAGATAATAACCCCTCTTGGCGGAACTGAAGCACAGATGGGTATTGCCGTCAGCTGTGCCGCGCTTTTGGAGCTGCCGACCATGGCACTCATGGATAAGATAATTAAAAAGATCTCCGCTAAGAATCTGCTGCTCATCTCCGGAACGGCTTTTCTTATAAAGACTCTTCTTATGCTGATTGCGCCCAACATGATCGTCGTCTATATCAGCCAGGCTATGCAGATGTTCGCATATGCCGTCTTCATCCCTGCCGGAGCTTACTTCGTCAATCAGACGATGGCAAGACTTGACCAGGTTAAGGGGCAGGCATATTTCAATATCTCGATAACGCTTGGAGGCGTATTCTCAAGCCTTGTCTGCGGCAGACTTCTTGATATAAGGGGATCTCACTTCATGCTTACAGTCAGCTTTGCAGTAACCGCGGTCGGTCTGATAATCGCTTTCTTTGCTTTGAAAGTTGTGGCAATCTCAAGAGAAAACGCTCTTAAATAAAATTCAGTATTGAACAATATATAATACCGAGTTATACTCCCTGTATAGACCAAAAGGTTAAGGGATGTATTTTTATGAATGACGATTGTAATCTGAAATATCCGTTGCTGATGGTACACGGAATGGGATTCCGCGACAGAAAACACCTGTGCTACTGGGGCAGGATCCCCAAAGCACTGGAATCACAGGGAGCCAACGTATTCTTTGGCAACCAGGATGCCGTAGGTTCCGTGGAAGGCAATGCCGGAACAATCGCCAAAAGCCTTGATGAGGTCTTAAGGATCACCGGTGCACCGAAGGTCAATATCCTCGCGCATTCCAAGGGCGGACTCGAATCAAGATATCTCGTAAATCACGGCTACCATGACAAGATCGCATCGATAACAACGATCGATACCCCTCACCACGGCTCCAACACAGTGGATTTCCTTATGAAGGCACCCGGATGGATGGTCAAGGCCGCAGCAAAAGGAAACGATCTGTGGATGTGGCTTTTGGGCGACAAGCACCCCGACAGCATGGGCTGCTTTGATATCCTGACCACAAAGACTGCAACAAAATTCAATATCGATAATCCCGCACCCGAAGATATCTATTGCCAGAGTTACGCTTTCAAATGCACCGGAGCATTCTCAGACTCGGTCTTCTGTCTTACATATCCGCTTGTAAAAAAGTTCGACGGAGACAATGACGGCATGGTCTCCACCGCCTCAGCCCACTGGGTCAACTTCAAGGGAGTCCACACTTCGCCTGCAAAAAGAGGCATATCACATGCTGATGTCGTCGACTTGAGAAGGAGACGGTTCACGTCAAGAAAACCCGGTTCTGATGACGAAGTCAGCGACATCGTCGTCTTCTATGTCAATGTTGTAAAAGAACTCAAGCAGATGGGGTTCTGATCTTGTCTGAAATTCATAGGTATATTTCCTAATATCTTTCCCTTTATAACGGGCAAGCCGTTACTATATACTTAAACAAGTTATATAGTGAGCACCGGATTTATGGTGCCTGAAAGGATGCATATATGAATTCATTTTCAGAGAAACTCATCGGAAATGTCAACAAGGTCATCGTCGGCAAAGACAGACAGATAGAGCTTCTGCTCGTTTCCTTACTGGTAGGCGGACACGTACTGCTCGAGGATGTTCCCGGCACAGGCAAGACCAAGACGGCAAAAGCCCTTGCGCAGTCTCTCGATCTCGGGTTCAAGCGCGTCCAGTTTACAATAGACCTTTTGCCTTCAGATCTTACCGGAATCAACTTTTTCGACCGCGAGGCTAATGCATTTGTATTCCGCAAAGGCCCTGTATTCACCAATATTCTTCTCGCAGACGAGATCAACCGTGCAACAGCAAGGACACAGTCAAGCCTCCTTGAGTGTATGGAGGAGAAGCAGGTAACTGTCGACGGCGACACGAGAAAACTCGATCTGCCTTTCCTTGTAATTGCAACACAGAACCCCGTCGAATCGCAGGGCACATTCCCGCTTCCGGAAGCCCAGCTCGACCGATTCCTCATGATGCTCAAGATGGACTATCCGACACACGAGGAAAGCATTGAGATCCTTAAGAGATTCGCGACAGAGGATCCGCTCGACACACTCGCTCCCGTCACTTCAAAAGAAGAGCTCAAGTCGATGCAGGAGCAGGTCAAAAACGTATTCGTATCAGATCTTCTCTACGACTACGCAGCAAAGATAGTTGAAGCTACAAGAGAGTCATCCGAGATAGCTGTAGGTGCAAGTCCCAGATCGCTCCTCGCATTTGTTTCCGCCGCAAAGGCACTGGCATTTGTCCGCGGCCGCAGCAACTGCATTCCGGACGACTTTAAGGAACTCGCAATACCGGTACTTGCACACCGTCTGACCATCCGTTCTGCAGGTGCAATGTCCAAGGACGGCAAGTTCCTCTCGAAGCGTGATCTGGCAGGCGGCATCATCACAAAGCTCCTTAACAACATTCCCTGTCCCACTGAAGATTTCAGCAAGTAATATTGATCTAAGATGGAAATATTCGTACTCATAGGAATACTTCTGGCAGTCTTTCTGGCGGAGGTCATCTACTATACCAGACATGGACTCGACAACCTTTACCTTAAGGTCGACTTCACGAAGAACGTCGCGAAATACGGTGAGGATATCGAGCTCATAGAGGTAGCCGAGAATAAAAAGCGCCTTCCGCTTCCGTTCATTATCCTTAAGTTCGAAGCGCCGCGTGAGATAAAGTTCTACGACATGAAGAACACCACGACGTCGGATTATCTGTACCGCGAAGACATGCTCACCATGAAGGCTTTCTCAAAGCACACGCGCCGCATCAAAGTGTGTTGTACCAGGCGCGGATATTACGTTTTCCCGAGAGTCGGAATCACCACATCCGACCTCTTCCTCATGAAGCGCCTTACAAAGGAGTTCCCTAACGATTCCTATCTTGTCGTGCTTCCCGAAGTCATAAACAGCGACATAATGCAGATGCTGATGTCAGTTACCTTAAGCGAGATCCAGTGCCGCAGAACGCTTCTTACAGATCCTTTTACGCTTGCAGGCATCCGTGAATACGGTCCGGACGATCCGATGAACATGATCAACTGGAAGGCCAGCGCCAAGACCGGCGAACTCATGGTCAACCAGAATGCTTCGACATGTACACAGAAGGTGCACATCTTCTTAAATCTCGAATACTATAACCAGAAGCACTCCACCTCGCTTCTCGAGAAGTCCATAAGTCTCGCGTACACATATCTTATCCGGCTTGCAGAGGCCGGCATTCCCGCGGCCATTTATACGAACGGCTGTGACGTCCTGACAGACCTCCCCGTTGTGTCTGAGACGGACCTTGGTTCCGCAACTCTTGATGAGCGCGCGAAAATGCTCGCACGGATCGATCTCAAAAAACCTTCACTGCCTTTTGCCGAGACGCTCGAAAAGTACATTCCCTCCACTGACCGTGACGACTTCATCTTAGTTATATCGCCACAGTACAGTGACAGTTTCCGCATGCACCTGGCCGGCAAAAAAGCTGTCCGTCAGGGCACTCACTGGCTCATGCCCTGCTACAAGACGACACCTGAAGCAGATCTTGATTACGTGACGTCCACTTCCTACATAAGATGGGAGGTGATAGGCAATGACTGATATAAGAGATATCTATTCGACAAGGGAAGCCTATAACCACAAGGTCAAGGACGTTCAGGAACCCTTCATTGCCGAACTGCTCTTATCGCTGATAATCTCGCTCACCATACTGTCCGGAATTCTATTTCTGAGATGGTTTGTTGACACCATTGAGATCAGCATGTACGCCCAGTTCGTGACGCTGATACTTCCCGCAGTTCTCACATTCATAAGAAGAAAATATCCGAAGCTTTTGCCGTGTCTTTTGCTTCACGCTGCAGTTCCGGTGGTTTTCTACTTTATATTGACGCTTATTCCGGTAACGGGATTCGGCGCAAGCAAGTCCAACAAATTCTATCTTGGCGCGATACTTGCCGCGTTTACGCTTTTTTCTGCACTCCACAGATTAAAACCGAAGATGAGAGCCGGAGATTCACAGTTTATTGCGATTCCGGCATGCATCCATCCGCTGCTCTTTCTGTTCTTCTATTTGACTGAGAGCTTCGATCTGATAAACAACCTTACCATCCATGTGGTATTGATACTTGTAATGTATATCGTCATGCGCCAGATAGCGGTTTTCGATGAGAAGTATTATCACTCGATCAGAAGATCATCCAAGCCCGCAGCGCTTTTGAAGAAACAGAATTATAAGACTGCGGTCGGTCTTATCGTTGTTTTCGCGATCTCGGTATTGGTATTGCTGGTATTCCCCATAGAGGAACTGACAAAGCTGATACTGCTGCTCCTTTATGGCATTGCCGAACTGGTGCGCCGTTTCTTCGATCTTGGCGGTGACCTTAAACTTATTGAAGGCGACCCTTCCGAGAGACCCGACTTCAACCAGGAGGCAGGCGAGATCGAACCCTGGATGGATATCGCCGGAAAGATCCTGATCGCACTCATACTCATCGGACTCGTACTGCTGATCCTCAACGGCATCAGACTTCTTATCCAGAATGCGCCGAAGATCACCAAAGCAAAAGAGATGACTGAAGACGAGAATCTTGTCGATACCATTGAAGACATCCAGCCCGAGAAGCGCAAATTCTTTACGGGCGGACATGACTTCGGAAAGGGATACGAACGGCGTATAAGAAAACAATTCTACGACAAGACCCGCCGCGCTATGAAGAAGGGCCTTCCCGTCGGCAATTCCTCAACACCGGGTCAGATAGAAAGTGTACTCAAAAAGCACGGAGACAAAGATATAGAAGCTTTAAGACAGGAATACGAGAAGGTCCGTTACGGCAAGTAAGTTTGTAAGGAGATACAGTATGATGAATTTGTCGGGACCTGACCCGATCAAAGACAACAGGCTGAGATTCGATCATTTTGAAGATAAGCTCTTCAATAAGACACCCCGCCTTCCGGCAATGGGCTGGAACAGCTGGAATGCCTTCGGGAGCGGCAACACAGAAGAACTCACCAAGGCTATGGTCTTTAAGATAAAGGAACTGGAACTCGATAAACTCGGATACAAATACATTGTCTTAGATGACGGCTGCTACCACCCGGAGAGAATAGACGGGCATCTTAAGGCAGACGAGGTCAAGTTCCCTTCAGGCTTTAAGGCAATGGCTGATTTTGTTCATGGACACAATCTCAAATTCGGTATGTATAACGACATCGGAACCAGGCTCTGCTCAGGCGCTGAAGTCGGCATCTACAGACACGAGAAGACCGACTGCGAGGATTATATAAAGTGGGCTATTGACTTTTTGAAAGTCGACAACTGCTACTACATGTGGGATAACGCGACTTTCGCTGATCCCGGAAATGCAAAATATTCATTTGCGCCGAATATCAGATCAATATATTTTGCAGGAAAGACTTATCCTGCCGCAGGTTATGCTGACATAACAGGAACATGTGCTTCTGTAGAATACGGTTATATAGATTATGTAACCTCCATCGGCACTTTTGACGGAACGGCTCCTGAACACAGCCCCGTAGGATCAAGGAGCAGCGAACTGGTATTTGAAGTTGAGATCGACGAGCCCGGTGAATTCGAACTCGTAGTAACTTACGCTTCAGGGAAAAAAGAAGGCGTCGGAGGCTGGCTTCAGGTTGCAGTAAATAGCGATGTCGTTTTCGATGAGATGCTGCCTGATACCGGATCACCCGAAACATTTAAAGATTCTGCTCCTATCAAGTTAAGATTCACTGAACCGGGGTTCAATAAACTCCGCATAATGAATCACAGAAGGCAGGAAAACACACTTCTCTCCTACTCAAAGATCCGCCGTGAACTTGAAGCGGCAGGTGACCGCGACATCGTCTTCTCCATCTGCGAATGGGGCAAGACCCAGCCCCAGAACTGGGGACACAAGGTCGGCGACTCATGGAGGATCTTAAATGACATTACCTTCCAGGTCGGCTCCGACGGCAATCCCGGAACGGCAAAATGGGAAGATGATTACACGACATCCATAACGTCGCAGTATAACAAAGCTGTTATTATGGACGAATTTTCCGGCCTTGATAAAGGCTGGAACGACCCTGATATGCTCGTTATCGGAATGGACGGTATCAGCGATACAATGTGCCGTACTCACATGGCGATGTGGTGCATGTTAAATGCCCCTCTGATGCTGGGACTCGACTTAAGACGGATAAGCAAAGGTGATGCTCTTTATAACATCATCTCGAACAAAGATCTTATTGCACTCGATCAGGACCCGCTCGGCATTCAGGCAAAAAGAATATTTACGACCGTATGCTGCACAAGACCTGATAAAGAATATATCCGCGATAACAAAAGGACTGATGTCCTTGTAAAACCTCTCGCAAACGGCGATATCGCCATAGGTTTCTTTAACCTCGATCAGGAAAGCCAAAGCAACGACATATCGATGGACATCGATATGTTGATCAGTGCATTAGGCGGTAAGATCATAAACAAAGATGCATTTCTGAATGCCGGAAATTTCAGGATAAAAGATCTCCTTGCAGGAGAAGAATCTGAAAGTTCAGACCGGAGCTTTGGTTCCGGAATCCTTAATCCCTGTGACTGCAAAGTATTAAGAATAACTCCCCTGCCATGACAACAGAAAGATTCATTACCGAACTGTGCCAGATCTCAGGAACAGATCCTGACGGCATCTATATAAAGGGCCGTAAAGAAGGCTGGCTTGAAGCCGCAGATGAGGTCAGTAAAGACACTCAGATCACACGCAAAATTGCCGCGCGGATCATTCACATGTACCTTCTTAAAGTCCTTCATGTAAATGACCTTGATATCAGCGGAGCAAAAGAGCTAAAGGATCTTTACGACTGCCGTGTCTGCGCAAATCACATAGCGCAGGCATACATGCGCGGAATAATGAACGCAAAGGATCTTAAGCGTGACGGCGGATTTTTGTGGTTTGACCTCAACAGCACTGATGACGACGCGGAAGTTATGGCTCAGTTATCGCGGTTATCTTCAATAGCTGACAGTTCTTTGATCTGAGCTTCTTTTATCTCCTTCTTCAGCTCCTCATCATCCATGAATCTCGGAGCCGTGGAATACACGGGTCTCTCCTTCCTCACGTATATAAGGTTCTGAACGGCATCCGTGATCTTCTGCTCGCCAACACCGAGGAGCACGCTCAGGATAATGACACCTACAGCATATGCGAGGAGATTGTTATATTCACCTCCGAGATAGAAAGGTGATTCCTCCGTGTTATAGGACAGAAAGCGCAATATCGTGATGGCCGCAAGATTCATGAGATAGGTATGAAGCGAATATTTGCCGAAGAAACGGCTTACCGGATTGCTTACATAGAACTTCATGAGGAACATGAACAAGGTGAACGGGAAAACGAACAGCAGCGGGATCTGCATGAAGAATGTCACGATCTTATCGCCGATCTCAGGACCGGTCACGCCTTCGTAACATTCCGACCAGTAACCGAAGCGCGCCTGACCGTAAGAGGAAAGCATGTAAAGGCCTGCCGTAACGAGGAGCAGGATAAAGAACTTTAAGGCATATCTCTTCTTGAAGAAAGGCACGATCTTATTCTCGTATGTCGCGAAAATAAGACCCGTCAGGAATGCAGGTGCAGCATTGACCCACCATTCACCGTGGAACCAGAAGACATTCTCGAACATCCACCATTTTGCACTCATCCAGCCTTCTTCCGTCATCCACCATCCGGGCTCGCCGACCCACCATACACGGTGTGCATAGAAGCAGCTTAAGATTCCAAGAGCAGCCATAAAAAGGAATATGATAACGAAGCTTACCGGGCGCTTTTTTATAAAGCGGAAGCAGAGATAGAAAGCTATATAAAGAAGTGCGAGTATTATCGGGAACCATGCATATCTGTTCATCATGGTGATTCCCGTAAAGTTAGTGACCCACTGCATCTTCTCGAACGGCCATTTGCAGATAAAGCAAATAAGACCATATATCAGAACATCGACATAAAAAGGAAGCACGATGGACTTGACGACCCTCTTGCCTATGAAGCCTTTGAGGTAATCCTTCTTGGTCTCAAAGCTCTTTATGAGACCGTACCCTGAACAGAAAAAGAATACCGCAACGAAGTAGACGCCTGCATTGAAGAACGGTGTCAGGACTTCTGACATCTGGAAAGCCTGCTCCTGTGAGATATGGTGAAGGATAACGCCCATGGCAGCAAATCCGCGGACGGATTTCATTACGTCATAGCTTAAGAAATCCTCGTTGAATTCATTCTTTCTGCCGAATTTATTTTTCGCGCCCCACACAAGAACGGCAGCGAAAAGAAGACACACTATACGGTCTAGTATTCTCCAGAATGAAACGCCTGCAAAGAAACCGAACATATCCTTACCCCTGATCAATTAGCGCTAAGGCGCTTCTTTTCTTCCCAGCGCTCTTTTCTTCTTAACTTCTTTATCTGCGCCTCATCCTTATCCCTGATGAAAATGAAGTATACGACAGCGGCAATTGCACCGTATATGCAGAGCATGACAAGGCTTGCCGCAGAAGCCCTGTCGTAGATATATGAGCCCATGAACGCCTGGTTCTCGACATACATCATGAGCGTGAGATTTCTCCTGAATGTATCAAAAGCTCCGAACATGCTCGGGATATCGACCATGCCCAGACCGTCAATAATGGATACAACGGTAATAAAGAACATCATCGGCTTCATGCACGGAAGCGTGATGCGGAAAAAAGTCTGTATCCTGTTCGCCCCGTCCATCTCGGCAGCTTCAAATATCTCCACGGAAATACCCGTAATACCGGCAACCGCATAGATAAAGATAAGACCGAAATGCACGATGATGCTTACCACAATGATGAAGAACGGCATCGATGTAAAGAATTCAATGTCTTTCTCGGTGATTCCGAAGCCGTTCATCATGGCAGCCATCATTACAAATCCGGCAGTGGTGCCGACAACCATGATCATGTGATTTAGAAGGACCATGCCTGATCCGGATCCCGCTACGATCCTCGGGAAGATAAAAGCAGATCTGAAGATCTTTCTTCCCTTGATCTTTAATCTTCTGTCAGTCATGACCGCAGCAAGCCAGAAAGCCAGGATCCATTCGGGGATCATCTCGGCTATCCAGAAAAACAGCGTGTTCCTTAATGCGTCACGGAAAGATCCGGACTTGAATACCTCAGCAAAATTGCGGTACCAGGGTTCACCGATTAATGGCAGGAATTTGGGATCGTAATTGCCAACCTGATTCTTCAGGTCGCAGAAAGCATAATAGCAGGTGCTTGCCATAGGAACGAAATGGAATACCAGGAATAAAACGACAAAAGGGATAACAAAGATGTATCCCCATTTAGAATACCGTTTTTCCATCTCGAGTTTCTTACTCATGCTGCCCCTTATTCTGCGCGGACGCCGTGGTCCGGTCATAATACATGAGCCTATTATATAGTTTTACTTAAAACAGCAACAATGACGTTTTTGATAATATCTGTCATCGAGATTTGTAGCCTTGCCCTAAATTATTCAATAGACTTGACCCGTGTTTTTCTGTATCCTCTGTGATAGGAAAAAGGCTGTATTTATTCAGCTGTACGGGAAAAGGGGCTCAGATCAGGCTATATGAGTACGGGTATACCGGCCATCAAAAGAAAAGATTTTACCTTAAAGATCGTTACTTATGTCATATCGGTCGCTTTGGTTTATATTATGATCTACCCCTTTATAGGTCTTCTTATCGGAGATTTCGGGATCGATCCCGAGAATGTGAACCAGTCCCAAATGATGTTCCTGATGCCCGATGCCAAGAACCTCGTTAAGTATTGGAAAGAATTCATTCTTTTCTTCGATTCATCTGCTTTTACCGGCTTTAAGAATTCAATGATCGTATCGTGCACAAGCACGGTGTTCTGCATGTATTGTTCGGCGATCACCGCATATGCACTTACAGCTTACGAATGGAAGCTCCGGCAGGCCCTGGATAAAGCGATACTCATTATCGTCATGCTTCCGAGCACTGTCGCCGTAGTCGGTTTTTATCAGCTGGTCTGGAAGCTTCACATGATCAACAGGCTTTCCATGCTGATCTTCCCCGCCATCGCTTCACCTGTCACTATCCTGTTCATGAGATTATATCTGAAGTCCACTTTCTCCAAGGAGATAGTTGAATCAGCCAGGATCGACGGTGCAGGAGAATTCCGGATCTTCAACCAGATCATCCTCCCTCTTCTTAAGCCCGCCATCGGTACCCAGGCGATCTTCGTTTTTACTACCACATGGAACGATATAATGGTTCCGGGCATAATTCTCATCAGAGCCGAGAAAAGGACTCTGCCGGTCATTAACGGCAGCAGCCCCCAGCTTTTGAACTTCCTTCCACCCTTGATCCTTTTCGCGTTCCTGCAAAGATATATCGTGGAAGGAATTACCCTCGGAAGCGTAAAGAATTAAAGAGTTTTAATCCTTAAAGCTCAAAAGTATAAAAGGATTCGGGATAACCCACATTCAGCACCACAAAATCCTGTTCATGGCCGGATAAGACCCCACCCCATGATTCATACACCTTCCGTGCTTTAGCATTGTCCTTCAGAACGCCTACCACGAACCGGTCTGCATTCTTCTCTCTTGCCCATTTTGTGAATATATCCTTAAGTGCCGTGCCTATTCCCATACCCTGATATTCAGGATACACATAAAGCGCTACCAGATCGGCATAGTTATTCCTGAAGTATTCATAATCAGAATCGAGAGTCCCGTACATAAGACCGGCTATCTTCCCGTCACATTCGGCCACATAGGCGATCTTTCTGTCGCCTGAGAATTTCTCTTCGGTAAAACCTCCTGCTTTGGCTTCTATGTTTTTCTCGCGCTCATCGAAAACTTCTTCAGGGAAAATATGTCCATACGCTGACCGCCATACCTTGCTTAAAAGCGTATACCATTCATAGCCGTCCTCTTTGCGTATCTTCCTGTAATTAATGTCCATACCGTTTTATTCCGTTTCCGGGTTATCACTTATCTTAGTGAGTTTACCGGAACTCTCCTTCTTATTTATATGCTCGTTGATATACCTGATATCTCTTCTGACCTTTAAAGCATCGATTGCAAATGCAAGGACAAGTACGATTCCGACATAGATAAATGCCATCCAGAAATTGCTCGGGAAGAACCAGCCCGCGATAAAGCCGAACAGCATGACTATCCCTGAGAATACAAAGTATTTGACGATATAGCTTATCACCATGGGCATCGTAAAATATTCGTCGAAGAGATAATTACATACCGCAATGATCAATGCCAGACCGAACAACAGAAGCACCAGCAGGATCTCTGCCGTGATGCCCGACCAGATTATCGAGCAGGCAAAGACCGCAAGTATCATCAGAGCAGCAAGTATGCATGTGTCTTGAAGTATCTTTCTCATATTATCCTCAGAAACATTTCTTTATATCGCGCAGATATTTGCGTGAGACGATCAGGTGTTCGCCGTTATCGAGCGACGCCTCAAGATGACTGTTCTTAAGCTGGCGGATGCCTGTCAGGTGCGCCGTATTCATGATGCAGGTCCGGGAGATACGGACAAAACCGGAACCGTCCGTAAGCTTTTCGAGCGCGGATGAGGATAAATCAAGACGGTACACGTCATGCTCCGTATACAGGAAAAGCTTCCTGTCGACGCTCTCGAGATAATAGACATCAGATGCCGCAATGCGGATCTGCCTGTCATCCGAGACCGCGCAGAAACTTACATCCAGGCTCTCGATCCTCTGGATCAGCCTTTCTACGGGGTCCGTGTATTCCGGATATTCTATTGTCACCGTGAGAGGTTTTCCCTCCACCTGTCTGGTTACTATCTGCATTTACTCGTTCTTATCCTGCTGCCTGATGCTTTCTATGACCGCAACTGTCTCCGCCCTGAACTTCTTTGAACAAACAGCGAAAACTGCCACGCCCAGGAAGAATAACATGTTTGTATATCTGATAAGCATGCTTATCTCCGTCGTATAAGAAGATAATAACTGACTTCCGATCAAATTGCTAAACATATGGACCAACGCGCCGGCTAAGATGCTCCGTCCCGTCTTTATGTATACAAATGATACGAAGACACTAAGCAGCATGACACTCGGAATAAACATGACTGCATGGAAGACGGAATCCTTAAGAAGGTTATACTGAGCCTGACCAGGCGTAAAATACCACGGCAGATGCCATATAGCCCAAATGAATCCGAGAAAAAGCGACCCTTTCAAGAAGCCGAATCTGACCAGCAGCCTGTCAAGAGCATAGCCGCGCCAGCCGAACTCCTCATTAAGGGGACCTGATATCAAAGACAGCAAAAGGACAAGAAAGATGTTCAGCGGGTTAGCTGCAACCGCCTTGATATAATCCATTCCGGGCATCTCAAATCCGAACAGCCCTACGCCTGCTGCGACACTTATAAAAGACAGTAATGCAAAGACTGCAATAGTGATCAAAGGCCATTTAAGTCCTGCCTTCCTCAGGCTGAAGCAGCGCCTGAAATAGTCCTTCCGCTTGTCCTTAGGATACGTAAGAAACACCAGGAACAGCGCAGCTACCGAAGGTGCTCCTCCTCCGAAATAGAACACGAACGTTCCTGCACCCGTCCCCGTAAAACCGAACACGACCGGAATAAATCCGCATATCCAGGTCCAGGCAAGAGTAAGTGCAAAGAACAGCACCAAATATTTAGTCGACATCCAGTTTTTCCTCATTGGCATACCTCCTGTCAGTCCGAGTCTAACGGAAGGATATGACCGTTTCCATATGAGTTAACGGATAGTGCAAATAACAGTGCCTGAAGTGCAACATTACCAGCCAGGCGAGAACCTGTCTGTCCGGGAAATATTCATCCCAGATATTTCTCGGCCTCATATCCGTCAAACGGATAATTGAATTCATCTTTCAACATCATATCTATGAATTTCTCAAGTCTGATGCTTTTCAAGATAATTCTCATATGCTTCATCTATATGCACCTTAAATGCATCATAGTCTTCCCAACGGAACGGGAAACCATATAGTTCGGCGTTAAGCGTTTCTTTTGCAAACTCCCGCACCTCATCCTCATACGATTTTTTATAGTATTCAATAACAAAAGCTCTGGCTTTCTTCTTTATTGAATCCTCCATAAAGTATCCTTCGTATGATTCCAGATAATCCGTAGGAAGCTCTTCACGGCGCTTGATCCGGGATACATACGCTTTGGCTTCTATAGCGTCATCCTCATCAAGCTCCTTAGACGGCTGATATAAACCCTTCTCAATGATCCACATGAGAAGATAGGCAAAATCATCATATGAATACTGCCATATGATCGCTTCATCTTCCTTGGAAAGTTTATTTTCTTTTTTACCGGTCTGACTGCAATACAACCCGCGCGCTATATCATATGTGAAGCCTTTGTTTTTATATAGCGGGTCAGCAAATACAGTTGAAGATACCGGGCGCGTCCTCTCTATTTCAAGACGCTTTTTATATCCTTTATTCTCTCTGATCAGGCTATATGCAAATACTTCGAGAATTACAGCGAAAAACATTATTACGCCAAACAGATATAATCCGACCTTGATAAGGCCGATAACAGCTCCTGCAATGATCGCGATTGCAAAGATCTGAATGATCACTACAGCAACAAGATTTCTCTTTATCAGTGATTCGAGCTTTCTGACTTCGGTGTTAACCGACTTATCTGCATTACCGGATGTTTGCTTCATATCCATATACCAACCGTGTTAGAAAAACAGTTATCCCCCATCTTCTTAGTCATTTGCTGCTGATTACATTATCAGTGTACGCAAAACCACTCCCGCTGTACGTGCATACGATTTGGCCTCCTCGGCTTTGGCCAGATATCTGGTAACACCCGGAATGGTAATTACGAACAGCATAAAAACACTAAGACCTAATCCGGTAACCGAAAGGATCAGCCCGGCAACTGCAACACCTTTGGCACGTGCATTTTTCTTTAAGATACCGGCTATCGAAAAGAGCACACCCGCAACTCCCGTGAAGAACGGAATACCGGGAAACCAGCAAAATACCAAAGTAAGTATTCCCATTACAAGCCCGCCTGCGGCTATTCCGTTGGGACGCTTCTCAGGTTCAGGTTCAACGGCGGGAGCAGGCGCATTAGGGTCCGGCACAGGTGCTCCGCAGTTGGAACAGACTGTGCGCTTACTTGGAATATATGAACCGCATTTATTGCAATACATAAGTGCCTCCTATCTCCGGTTGGGATTAAACTGCATTGGAAAGAGTTTTCTTTATTCTGCTATCAAATCTTTACCCTCGCAATATATTTACACACACTGCATAATCCGTTTGTTTCACATAATCAGCCTGACCGTTCTCGGTTCTTTTTAATCCTTTATCAGTTTTCTCGTAAATGATAAAAACATTATCGTTCAAATTGACCGTGACTTTATCTGCATGAGCGATCGTATACTTGTCAGGAGCAGACTGAATGTTTACGGGATTATCGATACTGACTTCCATATCATCAAGAACGATTCTAATCCGGCCGTCTTTTTCTTCAATAGACTTTAAGCAGTATACATTGTCGCATGGTCTTCCGATCCATTCGCCATAGAAGGTAATGTAACACTGCTTATTCACTTCATACATGGATCTAAATCCTCATTTACTGGGTTCAATATTGCGGCCTGATTCCTGCGTAAGGGATTCCATGTATCAGGCATTCTGCTGCGTCTTCAATATCTTCATGGTCAGGTGCTTCCCCTTCTCTGGCGCAGCATTCAAATTCATCCACGATGTTCTCAATCAGCACCATGTCTATGAACAGCGGCAGCTTTTTAAGCATCTCTTCCGGCAGTTCCGTTTCTGTTTTGTATCCCTGCAACTGAAGGTCAAAACACTGCTGCATCAGCGCGAAGCGCTTTCCCGGGTCGGGTTCCGGTCTTGTCCATCCTTCGTTGTGAATCCAGAGATTTGCAAGGTCGAACATATACCAGCAGTTCATGCAGTTGTCAAAGTCAAACACCGTGATCAACCCCGTATCCATGTCGATATGGTAGTTGCCATCGCTGAAATCAAAATGAATCATGCCATAGCAGTCTTTGTTCTTCGGGAGTGCCTGAAATGAATCCAGACGCTTTTCGATGGCTGATTTCAGGTCAATGTATTCGTTAGGAATCAGTCGGTCAATGTACGTCATGTTGTACTTATCGAAGTAGTCCTGACGGTTATGAACCGGCGTATATATCTTGGATAATCTGTGGATCTTCCCTAGCGCTTTGCCGGTATTGAAGAAGTATTCGCTGAGCGATGCCCCTTCACGATACCGGTAACCGTTATCAGCAATCAGAATTCCTTTGGCATACGCAAACAGAACGGCATATATAACCTTACCGTCTATCTCAATCTGTTCCACGAGTTCGCCGTTAACAGACGGAATTACATTTGCCACAGGCCCATCGTTTTCCGCCAGAAAGCGGACAAACTCTGTTTCCGCAAGATAATCGTTCACGGTACGGTCTCCGAGTGCGGAGATACGAAGCACATACTGTTTATCCCCGTTCCGGCTGATGATTACAATCTGATTCCGCCCGCCTTCATGGCCCGGTACCGGAGTAAAAACACAATCCTCCAGAGAATATAATTTTTTCGCGCATTCAATTATGTCGGTCAAGTTATGTCCCCCTTAGCCGGTTATTCTGTAATTAAGTATACTGTGCAAAACCGGATGTTAAAAGCGTTCAGGAATCTCTTCCTTCAGAAAGGTTCTTCCGTCTCACAGGCAGCCAGATCTCGTTATGCAGACCGTCTCCTGTATCGTTCGGTACACCGTATCGCTCGATATTATATTCATCGACGAGGTCATACTCGTCAGCCTCGAAAAGCCATTCTCCGAAGATATACCGGCGCATCTCCTGCGATGCCTCTGCCGAATTATCCCTGCACTTGAACTTTGCCCAGACAGTCTCAGGTATCGTTATCACCGTGAGGCCTTCGGGCACCTTTCCACCCTTGTAATCAACGCCTGTGAGGAACAAGAATCTCTCATCGAAAGTTATTCCCTCATATTCTTTTGCCCACGGCCTGCCTGCCTCATCCGTAATGATATCGCAGTCACCGACACTTATGCCGTAAAAATCTTTTGCATTCAATTCCCCGCCGTACTTGTTTATGAAGTCATAAACGAATCCCGGTATCTCCTCAAAAGATGTTTCATTCCCGAAAATCTCCGCCGCGCCCAACACCTTGAACTCCGGCATCTTCTCTATTACGACATCCACAGTATCCGCACCCTTGACCGAGAATTTAAGTTTCAGCGGCAGGAACACCTTTGCCGGCTTATTCTTCTTTTTGATCTCATTGGGTGTGGCATCGTGGAAACGGCTGAATGCCTTCGTAAAACTCTCGGGCGTCTCATATCCGTATTTTGATGCCAGATAAATGATCTTCACGTCTTTCTCTATCAGTTCCATCGCCGCCAGATAGAGCCTTCTGCTCCTGATATACTCGCCGATGGTATACCCCGTGATCATCTGAAAACTGTTCTGAAGATAACTCGCTGATACATGAACTTCCATAGCAACCTCCTTCGGGCCCTGAACCGTCATGATGTTCTTTTCCAAATAAGAAAGTGTCTCATTAATTACATCAACCCAGTTCATATTTACCTCACTGATAAGTTACTATGTCCGCCTTTATAAATCCTGTCTCAGAATTCAAGGATTTGTCTGATTTATTATCTCTTGCTTATTCAGCTTTTCAATTTCATTATTCAGAACACTCAAAGTAATTGTCTTTATTTCTTCTCCGTCATCCGTTTTACATTTTACGGATAACCCGTCTTCATCCCAGCTTTCAAAATAAATTTCCGGAAGTTCTTCGCGTTCAGGATCCAGATATTCAGAAACACTTATAAGATGCGGATCAAAATTCAAGGGATCATCAAAGGGACCTACCCTAATATCAAATGCATCACACCAGTAACATCCGTTATATGCTATGAGGTCTGTCCTTGAATCGTAGTGAACGCTCAATATGATAAACGACTCTCCGGTGGGCAGATTATGGTTATTGTCGTATCCTCTCGGAATATAATTGAATACAGCCAATGTATCTATATCAATATAGCTTATTCCGTATAGATCAGTGTGAAAGGGATAGTACCGGTGACCATTCGAATGGCATATAAACTCATTATATGCACGATGTCTATGATCATATGATGTATACGCATAAATGCATTGACCGTTCTTTCTCAATTCACTTTTCGAACCATTAAGGTATTTTTTCTCATAAAGAGTATAACCATCCGGCAATACTGTTTCTTCTTCTTTTTCAAAATATTTCTCGTCAAAAACACAGTTACCGCTTTCAGTCCAACGTAAATACTCCGGAGAACCAAAAACATTAGTATAATCAAATCCTCGATAGTGTAATCCCTGTGCAAAAAAAATATCGCATTTAAAAGATAATCTATATAAGCGTTCTTTATCTTTTAACTTCATCTTTACATAATACTTTTTGAACCTTTTATCAATTGAAACATCTGCCAGGACTATTCCATTCCGAGTATCAAAATTCTTCAGCAATGCTTCCGGACTTCTGTCATGTTTCTTGGTCTTTTGGCTTTTAATCCTGTGGGTAAAAACTAAATCGTAATGCCTTAAGACATTATTCACAAAATCACCTTCAATACCAATCGAACAATATTTTTCATTGTCCATATCCCAATTAGTCACACTAATTCCGGTGATTATTGAATTAGCAAAATTATTGCTTTTAAAAAATTCTAAACTTTTAATTCCCATATTTTTATCGTTTCAGACTTTATAAACTGATGATTTATCGTGTAAATACTGACATATTAATGCTCGTAATTGACCTCTCCAAGCGGAACCGGCTGAGGATTATCTACAACAAGATTTACTATTATCTCTGTTAGTCTGTAAAGAGTTTTTTCGTCCGTAGAAGCTGAGATCTTCTTTATTATTTTGTTTGCTTCGTCAACAGGAGCATTCCCGGAAGAATTAAAAGAACTCATATAACCGGATAAAGCTTTCAACATCTTCCTGTAGTCTTCACCCCAATTAAGACCACCGTTATCAAGGATCTCATAGGAGGCCTTTCCGATAATACGGATCATCTCACCCTGAACCGTTTTAGCCTTACCGGAATCCGGTACCAGTTTTTTCCATAATTCATTGTATTGCTCTTTCCAGGTTTTCCCGGTTACCTTTATTTCTGAGATCCCATCGTGTTTATCTATATGAGGAACAACTATCGGTGAGATATCAAAACGCGTGAACAGCTCATCCAGCAAGGGAGCTATTTCATCAACCTGTTCCTTAGTCATATCGTCTTTATGATATGCGAATCTTTTCCCGACAACACTCAAATACTCTTCGGTATCATCAGTCGTTTCAGCTCCATGTTCTAAAAGCGTTTTTGCAATAGACAGAGCTTGTGACATGCGATCACCATCGTCATCGCAATGGGAAAGTGCCAGATCTATCAATGACATCTCTTCAAAACCTGTCACATTTATTGAAGCACCAGCATCTATAAGATTCCTTACACCATCAGCATGCAGACACATACACGCTATAGCCAGTGGTGTTCCAAATTGAGGTGACGCTACACACTTAAGATCCGCACCATTATCCAAAAGGCATCTTAAGTTCTCAGGATTTGAATCATGAAAAGTAATCGCGGGATAACCATAACCGCAATTTGCGTTAACATTCAAACCGTTGTCAACTAAAAATTGGATGTGTGCAGGCGTAAGGTTTTTATATGAAATAGCGTTGCAATTGGTTTTCCACAGGTGTTTTGTTCTTCCGCTTCCGACTTGCCGGGGCGCTTGGGTTGCCGAGATCTCACATGTATCAAACACCTTCTTAAAGGCTTCCATATCGCCGCTGTCTATTATTTCCTGAAAGTTTTCAACCAGCTCTTTCTTCTTAGCCATATGTGTCTCCTTATCTCAGATTTGCTCCAAGGCTTTTTGAGGGGGGATTTATAAAACAATGTCACCACTCAACACTTTGCTCATGAAATCTTCAAAACTGTCTGCAACTTTGTCCGCTTCCTCAAACTCCGGTTCATAACCGCTCAATATGGATCCGTTATCTTCTGTATCAATTGCATAGAATGAATACTCACCATTTACTGACATATAAAAAGGGATTTTTGTTTTCCACCACGATCTGATATCATTCGTCCAGTCTTCGTCACCTTCGGCAGCTTCCAGACTTATCAACTCAAACTCATTCCATTTGAAAGCAAGGCCACTTTCACCGCTGTAATCATCAACACAAAGGAAAAGCCTTGTATCATCCCCGGAAGCCACGCTTTTGTATTTCCGTAAAAGCTCAAGAAAGACAGCCGGAAGAGACCCATAAGCACTTAATACCGCATTGGAATATACGTCGCACTCTGTGTCGTTTTCTTCTATCTTCCAATCGTTTTCCTTCAAAAAGGATATGAACTTCTCAAGCATCTTCTCTGTCTCCTTTTCCTTTAACCTATCGTACACAGCTTTCCTCGTAATACATAGCCGATCTTCTCATAACATGCATTTGATGCAGCATAATCCGCATCGGTATACAGCATCGGGATATATCCCGCGCTTTTGGCGATCATCGTAACCTGATATACAAGATGCTCGGCGTAATGTTTTCTTCTTTCCTCATTACGTGTATAGACCAGTCCGATAGATGCCATATCATTTACAGGATGCCAGCCACAGCTTGCAACTGATTTACCTGATGCGTTTTTCCAGAAATATGTATTGCCTGAATTAATGCTTTCATAAGCCTGGATGCGGTACTGTTCACGGCTCTCCTTATCTATTCCGACAGAATCTCTGAACATCTCGAAAAAATCCACCAGCTCATCAAGATCCTCTTCTAAACACTTATGTATCTCCCCGTCAGTCTCTGTTAAAGGAGCTACAGGAGATAAGCAATCGTATGCAAACAGGTTCGTCGTGATTTTAAGATCCAGCCCTTCAGCAGCGGCCCTGTTTATAAAGTATTCCGCAAGTTCATACTTCATGTTGAATCGGTGATCGCCATCAAGAAAGCCCTGTTCTCCCGCACACTTATAAGCAAATTCCATCTCATCTTCCGAAGCGGCATCCGGTGTCCAGATCCAGACCGGATACGGCTGACATGTAAAACAGATGATGAGCTTCTCATGATCAGATAACAGCAATTCATTATCGCCGCCGATTATCCTTGATAAGACAGAAAACGTATACTTGTCTCCACTTAAGATCTTATAGTCTCTTTCATCTGCAAAAGTATCCATATCATCATTCCCTCATATCTTCCGCCAGGTATCCCTGCCCGCGCTCATTACCATAATTGAAATTATAGCATGCCGGGCAGGGATACTTTATAAACGGCTGGTAGTATAATATGTAAAGGAATAATGAGATTTGGAGTAAGGGAGATTAAATATGGAAGGCGTATTATCTGAAGATTTCAGAGTATATTCCTCAAGCGACACCAAGTGTCCGTCATGCGGCGGAAAGCTTATTTTCGAGCCCGTGGAACAGATGCTCAAATGCGGCTTCTGCGGAAACACCTATACTCCCGAGAAGATCGAACTTTTAAAGCAGCTCCCTGAGATCGACACCGGCGCTGCAGACGGGAAAGAGGATGATAAATGTGAGATCGTCTGTGACAATTGCGGCGCGGTCCTTATTACCGATAAGAACACATCTGCCACATCCTGCTCGTTCTGCGGATCCCCTGCAATAATTTCCAGAAGACTTTCAAAGCAGTTTAGACCGGACTACCTGATCCCGTTCAAGATCACAAAAGAAGAGGCTCAGGAGAAATTCATTGAATTTGCCAAAGGCAAAAAGTACGTACCCCGCGATTACTTCGATAAGAGCAATCTCAATAAGATCCAAGGCATCTATGTTCCCTTCTGGATAATGAGTTCCAGATGCAAAGTAAGCGCCAGAGGCGACGGTATAAAGCAACGGGCTGTTTATAAAGACAAATACGCACTGATGTCTGACTTCGATGTTAAGTATAACAACGTGCCTTTCGACGGATCATTGGAAATAGCGGACAGTCTGATGGAAGCGATCGAGCCGTTCGATATCTCGCAGCGAATTGCATTCAATTCTTCTTATCTTCAGGGATTCTATGCACAGAAATTCAATCTGACGGCAGAAAACCTCTGCGACCGGATCCTGTCGCGCATGCAGCAGTACGGCCGCGAGACTGCCGCGATGTCTTTCAGCGGTTATGATTCGGTCAAGTTCGGTGCATGCGGTGTAAAACCATACGATCTTGAGCACACCTACGCTCTCTATCCGGTATGGTTTTTGAACTACAAGTACGACGACCGGAACTACATGATCGCGGTAAACGGGCAGACCGGCAAGACAGACGGTTATCTGCCTGTAGACAAAGCTAAGAGAAGAGCCCGCCTTATCGGTCACAGGATAGTCGATGTCCTTCTCGTTCTGCTAGTCATCGCTATATTCGGAGCGTTTCTTGCAGGACTGTTTTTCGCCGGCATGCATTTTATCATGTCCGGTGCGGGACTGGTCTTCCTGCTGGCTCTGGTCGTTTTGGCATCCCCTATCGGATTGATGGTCTTCATGGCATACCGTTTTAAGTTCCAGGCCGCCGAGAAAGCCGAACCGTTCCTTGAATTTCTCACAAGACCGGTTACAAAACTCTCTGCAAGGAGACATGACTCGTACATTGATCTCTTAAATGAGACCAACATGGTCGTAGGTCCAAGACCTTCAGCCGATACATACTATGATTCAAAAGCTAAGATCGAGTTCGAGAACGCCGAAGTATTCAGCAATTCTGAGATGTGAAGGAGGAAAGGATATGTCAGAATTCAACGATATCAACAGAGCACATATAAAGGAAATTAACGACTCCTTTATCGCTATGGCAGGCGAATCAAAGCCCGAGAGTATCAATGATGCCAATCTCAGAATGGACGTCATGATAAGCAACTATGCGAGGATGAGAGTCATTTCCCAGGCATTATTTGAAGTAATGGTCGAACAGGGCATTGACCTGGAGCTTATCAACGAGAAGATCCAAAGAATAGTTGATAATGAACTGGACAGCCTTCTCGATCAGAAGTCAGCTCAGCCTTGTCCCAATTGCGGCAAGATGGTCAGGGAATCCGGCAAAACGCCCTTAACGGGAAGATGCATGCACTGCGGTTCAAAAGTGAAGTTCTATCCTTTCTTCGGAATGCCCGAGAAGGCCGTCGCCGAAGAAAAGCCTGAAGAACCGGTCAGAGGCACAAGCTTTGATGATTTCGACGAATTCGGCAATCTGAAGTGAGTTTCTTATGAATGATTTATTGATCCGGAATGCCAAAGATTACATAAGAGATCTTTATAGCGGTAACTCAGACGGGCATGATCTTGATCACAGTCTGAGGGTATATTCAAATGCGATGTTGATCGCAGTGACCGAGCCTGACTGCAACATTGAAGCTGTCGCTCTTGCCGCCTTGCTTCACGATGCAGATGATCACAAACTCTTTGATACCGAAGGCAATGAGAATGCAGTCTCTTTTCTTAAATCTAACGGCGTTGATAATGCGGAAACAGAATTCATAGTAAGAATAATCAACTCGGTTTCTTTCAGTAAAAACCGGGATCAAACGCCTGATTCACTCGAAGGTCAGATCGTTCAGGATGCCGACAGACTCGATGCAATGGGAGCCATCGGAATTGCCCGCACATTCGCATATGGCGGCAAACACGGCAGGTCTTTGGAAAGCAGCATTGATCATTTCCACGAGAAACTGTTATTGCTCAAAGACGGCTTGAACACAGCGAAAGCCCGCGAGATGGCCTCCGCAAGACATGAATTTCTTGAGGAGTTCATCGGACATTTCAACGCTGAAAACACTACTGAAGTTTAGGTGTTTTTCTCCGGGCGACTATTATCGTTATCACTGTAAAGACCAGTGTGTGGAGAAATAACACAGCCCACAGTACCACCAGGACAAATCCAAATATCAGATAGACTTCCAATGTATCGATAAAAGCAGGTATTCCGTATACATACCCGGATTCTCCCCACCGGATAGTACCATTAACCGCTGAATCAATACATTCGACAAGCAGCAATATAACAGGAATTATCGTTGCTATTATCAGAAGAATATCTATGGTTATAAATACTTTTTTCTTCATATAGCTCCACGCTTGAGGTGTATCAATCCTTGTCTTTCCCACGTCTTAAATCTATGAATACATCGAAAATATCTGTTTTATGTTCCTAAATACTCTTTCCGTATTGATTCATAATCATCCGGCGCATTCTTAATTAACTCTTCCGTGTATGTGTAAAACTCAATAGGCGTCTTAATATGATTCATGTTAATGGCACCAAAATCCGGTAACGGAAGCTTTTTGTGATTCTTCCAGTTGTATGTGTATAAAAGGCCGCGGTCCAGATTAACAATAAGCGTTGCCGCCACACAGGTCGGCGATTCAAGTAAAGACGGAGTCCAGGGCTTTTTCTTTCCTCTGGAAGTTTTGGGGAGCAGGAAATACCGTTCTTCAGTCTCAGCCACCATATCTCTTTCAATATATTCTCCGTAAGTGAAGGTACCGTCTTTTTGAAGCATTCTGCTCTCGAAAATATATTTCTTAATGCTGTTTCCTTCAAAATAGATCTCAGACCGCTTATACAATTTATGTGTGACAGAATACCTGACCTCTTTATGCAAGGCAGGATCTATCGGCAGGAGGCCGTAATAGTACCGTTTTCTATCATCCAATTCGACAATATGCTTACCATCGGCAAACACATCCTGAGCACGGCTGCTATTAGGCTTGGATTCCTTATCCTTGGAATAGACTTCATCAATTAAGGAATCGTTTTTCTCAGAATTTAAGGCTTCAACAACACTTGACGGGAACACCTTTTCGAGCGCTTTACAGTCAATTCCGTCCCGGCCCTTCCAGAAAAACAACGGGTAAAACAATTCAGTCTCGTATCCTTCAAAACCCCATTCACTGCGCTTGGAAAACCTGTCGGCAAATCCCCTGTGATCAGGTGTCTGCAACACTCCGCATACTGAAAGGACGCCAAGTATTACATTGATCTCGTTACCGCTGGCATTTATGAACTTAGCTTTTGTAATAAGTTTCTGGAGCGCAGTGTACTTATTGGAATCGCCCATTTCTTTTGCCAGTTCCAGGATCTTTATCAGTATATCTATGTCTTCCTTCTTATAGTTAACCTTCGGCAGTTCCTTGAATTGCTTCAGATCAAACAGGGCATAATCAGGACGCTGGACCCGTTCGATAGTACTATCCTGAGGATAGTAGAGTGTGTATCGCGAGAAAGAATCTTCAATGTGACTTACACCCTTATCGTCAATATCAAGACCACAAACACTGCAGCATTTTCTTCCATAAGGTAAACGTGTATGGTCTGCTTTGTGGCTGATCATGCTCTTAGCAAAGAAATAACTGGCAAGCGCAGTTCTATACTGGTTTGCACCGGTCGAAAGACTATACAGAAAACCATTGACCAGATCATTCAAATCAATGTCCTTCCATACACTCATCAGTTCGGATATGACATCATCGTGATTGCGGTCTACAGCAGCGATCAGGATTCCCTTGTCGATACCTCTCTTGATATCTAAAGTGTGATCCAGATTATCATGACAAGGTGTCGGATCATCATATCCGAAATACCGTTTTAACTGTTCCCTGGCCTTACGGTTTCTGTACAGAACACGCCAGTAGTAATAATCTTTTAAGACTTTCTTCGCTTCTTTAGATGAGTAATCCATTTTTACTGCTGTCATTCCATTCTTTTGCTTTTCAGCATCTCTTCAAATTCTTCCAAATACTTTTGGAACCTCTCATCATCTTGTCCTTTCAGGCATTTTCTTTTGTTCTTACAAAGGAAATAATACTGCCTGTACCCGTCTTTATCCATAATGCCCGAAGTAACGTAAGGTTTTGTTATCGTACCTTTTAACGATTCCGGAAATCCTGCCAGAAGATCTGTTAATTCTTCCACAGTAAACCTTGTAGGATTAATATCCAGCACTTCAATATTGCTTCGTGAGAGGCAAAGATAATCGTTATCTTCGACACACTTTCCGCACCACTCAAAATGGGTTATTCCGGTATTTAATATGGGCTTAAATGACGGGATCACCATGCCGGCCCAGACCATATCGCCGAGGCACAAAGACCTGAGACTTTTTGAAGTCACGATTTGGCTTATATCGTGCAGCCGGCTGAAATCATAAATCCCTAATCCAAGCAGGCTGTCATTATCACTCATATCCCATAAAGAGGTTGCTCTCTGATTAAAGAACCAGTTAATGTACTTGATGTTCTTCAGCGTCCCCAATAATGTCAGATCTTCAACTGACTTATTTTTCCAGAAAGATATGGCTTCGAACCGGTTCCCGTATTTTTGAATGAAATAGGAGAAAGTATCCTGTTTTAAGCCTGAGATAACAATAGATTTGGCATCCGGATAATTATTTATCGTATCTATCTGCTCATAACTGATGACACCTCCGTCAACTTCGCTTTGTCTCAGATCCAGATCAAAGTCCGCTTCAGGAGGTGTATTCATATAATTTGTTATATCGATCATGTTCTAATCCCCACAGTCCAAGCTTGCTCTTAAAATCCGTTTTGAATTACGCTTCAAACATATGGATTATAACATGCGGGAACTGCTTCCATCAGTCTTTATATCACGACGGGCATTCCCTGACCACAAAGCGGTATGTTCCGTCCTTATATTCGAAGATTGAATATTCCCATGTCCAGTAATTCTTGAGTTCGTCATTCTGAATATAACTGAGATCCAGCGGAAGCAGTGGACTTTTCCCGTCAAAGGGGCGGTATGAGTCGATCTTATACTCATTGACCTTTGTGCCTTTTATGTCTTTAGTTTCTGTTGGTGTGGAGGCCATTGCTCTCTTTAAATCTTCTTTTGAACTTTGCGGAAGGATTCCATACAATCCGCCCAGAGTTGAGAATTCACGCGTCTCAAGCTGCAGTTCTGTATCCTGAAAGCCACGCATACCTGTTCTGTCAATATATTCTGAAATTCCGGGCAGGAGAGTATGATTGGCATAACTTGTTTTCGAGCCGGTATCAGGGACCTCACTGACTTGCCATGAAGTAGCAGAATGGCCGAATACAAGCATAATGGTAATATAGAGGACTACCGGAACCAGAATGACCATAAGTAATGTTGAGTGCGAATTCTTCTTCATAAGGAACACCTCTTCTCAGCAGATTATCTTCGATGCCTTTATAATACCACCGTCAATATCGTTTTTCAAGCACTTTTTATCGTTATTCGATATATTTATTCTGATAATCGCGAGAAGCACCCGTTCCTTCGGCATTCGCTTCCAAGGGGGAAATACGTATTTTTGCGCTATTTCACTCCGCTTTCCAGGATTTTAAATGACTTCTTCTCACAATCGATTTGAGCTAATGCTCCAACAGGCAATACCGTCATCGGCGTCCTGTGAATGAAATCAACATTCTCGAGTATAACCATGTCAGGCCTTCCCACTTCCATGTTAATAACCTTGAGCAAAGTATCTTTGTATTCTCCGTCTGCGACAGGACCGGTAATGATAGCTTTTGCGTGCTCGAGGATCCCCGCCGCCGCAAATGCTCTCAGCTGATGACGCGCGGCAAGTACTGAGCCGTATGTATTGATCGGCGAACCGTACTCATACGCGATAATGCTGTTCTCCCACATCTCATGACAAGGGAAAAACTTCGTGCCCATGATCTGCTGCAAAGGACCTCCGCAGATCGATATGATACGGCCTTCCACAACTCCGCTTCCCTGAATCACGCTGTAACCGGCGTTATCTGTCCAGGTTATCTCCTCATCCGAAGTTGCTGACCAGTTGGTAGATGTATATCTTGGGGAGGGCTTTATCTCTCCGATCACATCAGAAGAGAATATTGATTTCCTTATTGCTTCTTCTGTATATGCATCAAGACTGCCCGGCTGGGCGATCGGCGTCAGGACATTCGGACCGTAGAAAGAACGCACGCCGGCATATGCGAATACGGCATTCCATGTAGCTATATCAGAATAGCCCATGAAGACCTTCGGATTGCATCTGATCACATCTTCATCTATAAAAGGCAGGACACGGTAAGAATCGTCACCGCCCATTATGCAGACAATTCCTTTGACATCTTCATTTGCAAGTGCCCACATAAGGTCTTCTGCACGCTTTTCAGGATGAGCATAGAGGTATTCGCTGCCCTTAAGAGCATTAGGTGTCTCGATAACTTTTACACCGAAAATCTCTTCGAATCTGGCTTTGCCGGTATTATATCTTTGAAGCAGATCAGCATCACCGGCGCGGCCGCCCGAGATGGAAATAAATGCCACCGTATCACCGGGGTTTATTTTGTTCGGTATCTTAAGATCTTTAAGATTCATATTATCTCCGGTTAATCTTTATCCTTCTTCAGCACATATTCAGCAAAGCTGTTAACATGCCTCGATATTATCTTTTCCTCAATAAACCCGCACAGGAAAAATAAGACAACACAGATGATCACTTTGAGCACTACACCTTTAAGCAGAATAATGACAGGAACGGAAAGCAGCCCGGATAAGATAATCCAGGATAATAAATTGAGTACAACACACAAATTACTGTATTTCATTTGATCCGACTTCCCGAAATATATTCTGCTTAACAGTTAAGCGGATTAGATCCTCTTGCCGTAGATCTCGCAGTCAAGGAGCCTGGTGCCGTCCTTTTTGATCATGACATTCTCCCACTTGAAGCTGTCTTCGGTAATATCCGAGAATATCCAGTAAACATCTTCCTGATCCAGAACTTTCCCGACGAGCCTGTCCCCTTCTTTGGTAAAGCATAATCTCTTCATGCAATGATCGCATGTATAGCAAACGTCATAACATTTATCTGCGGCATTGAACATGCGGAATGACGAACCGTATTCTCCGTCAGGCTGAGGCATCGCTTCTTTTGTTGCCCTGGACGGGAAGATAAAGACATCCTGTATTCCGGCTCCTTCAAGAACTCTCCTGAAGATCCACTCGCCTTTTACATATCTTTTCTGACCGCCGTACTCATCATAGTAGTCGCAGTCCCAGTCACCTAAAAGCGGTGCAAACCAGTCGTATTCATCAGGTATCTTATCAGTCTTTTCACTTAACAGTGCATCAATAAAAATATCCATTTCCAAATCTCCATAATAGTGATTGCCGGTATGATCTGCCGTTCAGTAAATTATAACATCCGGAGTTTATACACGGGGTTATTTGTGGTCTTGCATCCCGGTCTATTCTTCGCGCGCGGGAAAAGCTTTACATCATTATGGTCAGGGAAAACATTTTGATTCCTTATTCCATATGTATGACGGAATAAACTACACTTATTATCTGACGTTTAGCGATGATTCCGTGCGATGAAGCATATAAGCCTGCGTACCTATAAATCGCGCGAAAAAAATATTCTTATAGGTACGTTTCTGCTTAAAGACCGCATTTTCGCGCTTCGCGTACCTATAAATCGCGCGAAAAATCTATTCTTATAGGTACGTTTCTGCTTAAAGACCGCATTTTCGCGCTTCGCGTACCTATAAATCGCGCGAAAAATCTATTCTTATAGGTACACCGGCTCAAATCACATTCCGATCAATAACTGCCTGAATCATTCCACATACATAACCGTCTCAAGATCATCGAATCCATAATGCCTGAATGAGATCCTGTAGTCAGGATGCATCCCGAGAACGAGGTCAGCTAATATGACAAAGTCTTCGAACTTATGGTAGACGGAAATCGCCATTCTTGGACGGTTTTCCATGATGAGCTTACGGGCACCCTGAAGTGCTTCGTACTCCGCGCCTTCAATATCCATCTTGATGAAAGTGATCCTCTTGCCCGCAAGGACATCATCGAGCGCTGCAGTCTCTATCTCCTCAACGCCTTCAAAGTTCCTCTTCTCTGCTTCTTCCTTGCTGATGATGCACGAAGTCTCAAAAGCATCTGCAGCGAAATATACCTTCTTATTAACATCTGCGGTTCCACAAGGGTAAAGATCGCATTTGCCGAGTGGCGCAAGGATCTCCCTGGCTCTGGCATAATTCTTCGGATCGGCTTCAAAGGAATAAATGTGGTCAAAACCTTTGGCGCCGCACCAGCCTGCGAAGTTGTAGCAGGTGGCTCCGTCAAAGCAGCCGCAGTCCACAAAGACCTCGTTCTCGCGCGCTTCGAAAAAATCGAAGTACTGGCCCTGGTTATTGCGCCAGTCGAAGATTCCTCCGATGATATTCTTCTCGCTTATTCCGACATCATTGATAAGACGCTTCCTTATCTCATCAGCTACAGGCTTTACCGGATAAGAGATAACTAATGTCTTATCTCCATAAAGAGTGATATTCCCGGCAAGTTCTTTCTCAGGCATTACCTTGATCCCTGTCTGGTCATCAACTGGTCCCTTGCTCTCATCAGGATCAATGAACGCATCGACATTCACGCCAAACTGCTTAAATCTTCCGGCTAGATAATGTCCTGCAACACCTGCACCGTAGATCAGGCAGTGCGAACCCTTCTGAATCTTCTCAACATAAACCTGCATGTCACTGTTCAGATTTCTGTACTTTGACTCAAGCCCCGTGATATATCCTAAATCGCCCGTTTTTGCATATTGCATCCTGGCCTCGAAAATCTTCTTCGATATCTCATCGTTAAGATGCGCATACACTTTGCTTGCCAGTTCCTCAAACCCGGCATCCATATTACCGGATCCCCTCAGCGCCTTCTGCTTGTCAGCTGCCTCATCCGAACCGTATTCAATGCGCTTTTCAGATATACTCATCTATTTGTCCTCTCTATATTCTGACGGTCTTTTTACTGTTCTATATCGCTGCCGTCAAAATCTATTCTATGATCAGTGCCCGAATCGTCATGATATACGATACTGTTCTCAAGGATCTTGAAATCAGTAATGATATCTTTGGAACCTTTTCTCCAGATCACATTGCAGTTCTGATCAAGGCCCAGAATTTCCATCTCCCCGCAGATTACCAGACCGCCGGGAATTCTATGAATAGAATAATTAATGATGCTTTCCGGTATCTCCTGAGTGCTGATAATACCGTTAGTATCAAGATCGATCTTAGTAATGAAATCATTTTGGAGAACCGTCAAAACATTATTGTCCAAAACGGCACAGTTCATATCGTAACAATAATGACTCCCTGTCAGTGCAGTTAAACTCTCAATGCCATTATGCAGATTCCTGATGCAAAAGGTGCTGTACAGATCACTCTTCTTATAATTCCGGGGATTATATTCATGGTCATAAGAATTGCTGTTATCAGCAGAATCCAACGTGTAAGTTGAATCTATTGTGACAGTAACTTCGTATGATTCGTTTTTCAGCTTCACCGATATGCTCCAAGATCAAAACACTGATTATTTGTCTTCTTTTATCTCTTCCAATGTGTTCACATCGTATTTTTTCTTTTCTCCATTGATCAGAGTAACCGTAATATATGACGCAGTTACTTCATCGATCTGCTTATAATATTCGATTTCGGTTGTCTCGACCCAATGACTCGATGTCCTTCCCAAAGCATATTCTTCGTACGGTTCTATCAGAAAATATTTAATGATTCTGGAACCGATAACGATACAGAACTTTTCTTCAGGATCAATATATGCATCAGATGGATAACTACCAAACTCACCGACACAGGCAAGCCGTCTCTTGGATCCTTTAAAATACATAATTGCCTCATCGAATCTTCCTTCTATGTATAGATTTTTAGATTCTGCAAGCATCTCCATTATATGCTCCTTTCACTCTTCTGATTTCCTGTTTGTTATGTGTTTCCCCGTTGTTATATCTGTTCTTTTGTGTATTCGAGGATATCCTTAAACGGACGTTTCTCGCGTTCCATGATCTCCTTTGAGTCAGCACCGAAATGCGAATCCGCCATGTACCAGTTGCTCATTAAAGTCCGTCCTCCGCGCGATCTATTTCACTATATCGAAGCAGTACTTTTTCTTATCAAGACCGACAAGAACACACTCATCATCAAGCGAATAGACTCCGCCAAATGCTTCAGGGAAGATCCCTATCTCAAAACCTCTGTATTGTCTTTCACCTGAACTGAGCTTCGATAGATATTCACTGACGCAAAGATATATCCTGGCGGGTTTACCGGATCCCGGCTGTTCATTGTCCTCTGATACAACGAAGTTTTTCTCCGGATCATCAAGATATAAAAGAGTATTGGTCTCAAAAGCAAACTCCCAATACCTTCCGTCTTCACATTTGACAGTTATTTTCCTTGCGCTGTCGCTCTTATGTAAGTAGCCGTGCTGCGAAAAAAGCAATTCGACATCAAACGTTCTGTTTAAGCATTCTTCATCAGTGGGAATATAATAGTATTTCCCGAGGAACGCATACTGAAGCTTAGTGAAGTATTCAACTCTTTCTTCCGGAGTCTTATCGAAAAGCACTTCCGCCCCTAAGTCTTTCCACGCCTCTCCCCATTTTCTATCCGCATCCTTTATAGGGGAAAAACTATCGTTAGGAATATACGGAAGATAATGGAAGCCGCATATCCGGCAGATCTGACAACATCCTTCAGGACTCCTGTCAGAAGCATCAAGCAACAGCCCCGTCTGTTTGCATGCCGGACAAGTGTATTTGGGCTCGCCCTTCTCTTTATTAAGCCCGTTATGATTACGCATAATTCTCATGATCCTATTCGTTAACTCCCCATTTAACAGAATGATCCGTTCCGTTTCCGGTCCGGTATTCTCATTATAACAGCAAACGATCCATTCACTGTCACTTATTGGTCTTTATATATACCTGCACATATCTGTACAAGAATGGTCCGCTTTGCAACAATAAAAGCAAAACAACTGTATAAATGGTATCAGGTTATATTTTCGAGATATAAAGCGGAGGCACATATATGAAGACAGAAAGATCATTTCCTGCTATTAAGGCAGCTGCAGTACTTATGACACTGGTGCTTTCAGCAGGACCGGTCACCGCGTGCACGGAAAAACCTACCGTGAACACTGATAACACCACGCAAATCACAGATGGATCAGAGAAAGATTCCGGCGGTAAAACAGAAACAACATATAACGGAAGCAGAAGATTCGCTACTGACTATCCGCTTGAGATAAAGGAACAAAAGAGTGACTTCCTGGACGACTGGACCATCTGGAAAAGACAGGAAGACGGCGTTACCTTCCTCCAGATCGACAATACGGGATTTCACGGAAGAGAGACAGAAATAGAATTTCTGAGCTTCCGTGTTTATGATTCCGCAGAAGATGCAAAGACTGCATTTGACGGCTATTACAACAGTTCCAAAGAATTCGATAACGGCAGATTCTGGGAGGAAGGAGATAGCTGGTTCATCTCGGAGGAACCCGGTGTAATGGATGCATCTATAGTCTGGATGAACTACATAGAAGACAATGTCATTATCTCCACACATCTCGGCATGTTATCTGCATTGAGCAAGGAAGATTATGCGGACACATCTTCAGGCTCCGGGAAATCCGATGCGGCAAACCGTAAGAACTACATTCTCGATAACTCATCCTCAATCAGAGATTATGTGATCGGCGTGATCATGGAAGCATAGTCTTCAAATATCCGCCGGATTATTGTATAACGGTGCATAAGAACGGCAGTTGATCAAAGAGGCATTGGATTTCCATATGAAGTTACCGAAGATCAATATATTTCATCCCGTCGGAAAAGCTAATGATAACGGGAAAGACGCTAACAGCGGGATCAGATTCGATCCTGATACTCAGTATGCGGTGATAAGAAGTTCCATCTGCACCGGGGAGAAAGTCGCCGGCTTCAAGAATAAGAAAGACGGTCACTTCACCGAAGTAATGGTCATAAGGTCATCTGCGGACGAGAAGAGATTCATGTCGTTATACGGTATCGATAAGGTCCGCACAGAATACTGATATCATTCTATTCCGGTCCTTCGTGACTGATGATTCAGATCTCCGACAAAAAATCCATTATCCTTTTATTGATATCATCGATCTGTTCCCCGACGAAGTGCGGACGGTGTCCGCCTCCCATTACCTTGTAACACTTTGCAGAAGGAACTTTCTCCTTTAATTCCTCAACAGTACCAAACGGATCGTTCTCGCCGTTGATAAAGAATGCCGGACATGTGATTCTCTGCCACTCGGCATCGGTAAGACAGGGCTGTGTCTGCCAGTCAGCCACGGTGTTCCTTAAATATGTCTGCCAGTCACCTTTGTGCGCCTCAGAATGCCTGATCTTTATGTCTTCTATGAAATCTTCCGCACCGCTCTTTATAAGATTTTCCGGAAGAAAATCCTCCGCGCCTTCAGGCCTTGCATGAGCAGCACCTCCAATAGTTACGAGGCGCTTAACCTTCTCAGGATAATTCGCCGCCATGTAGCAGCCGACATAGGCACCGCAGCTGTATCCGATAATGTGCGCCTTATCTATACCGAGTTTGTCCAGAAACACAGCCATGTCATCTGCGATGATCCTGCTGTTCCAGCTAAGGTCATCACAGGTTGTTCTCCCATGGCCTCGAAAATCAGGAAACAAACATCTGTAGCGTCCTGAGAAAGGTACTATCTGTCCGGAGAAAGCCAGCAATCCTCTGCTGAAGTGGCTGTGGAGAAACAATACTGCCTCTCCTCTGCCAAATTCCTCGTAATAAAGATTGAGTCCGTTTAGTTCTGCATACGGCATTTTCGAGAGCCTCCGACAAAAACTGAATTACAGACTCTTCATCGGTTCGCCCCATGATCCGAGATCACGGCCGTCCGTGCTCACATAATGCTGCTCGCCGCCGCAAAGCACCTGCTTTACTGACTTGAATCTCTCAATAAACGGAACAGCCTTATTGGTCAGGTCTTCTCTCATTGTCTCACCCATGATCTTGCAAAGGAAAACATCGCTTCCGCTCTCAAGGTGGATTTCCTGCATGACCTGAAGCTCCATGCTTACAGGGCTTTCGGCGATCGTCGGAACATCTAAGACCACGCCTTTCTCGATCGTGGGACTGAAGCGCATCTTATCTTCATGCTCCCTGCCGCCGACGCAGCCATAGTAGTCTGCCAGAGGCAGCAGTTCTTCGGTAACAAGATTTGCAGAGAATATTCCTTTCTTGCGGATAAGATCCTTGGTGAGCTTCTCGCCGCCAATGCATGCCATTACGCCCATCCCGGCACCCTCACCGTTAAGATCCGGCGCATAGAGATAGCTGAACCAGCAAAACAGCCCGAAATTCGGTGTGCCGTCTTCCCTGTAAGTGCCGTATAAGAACAGCTGCTGCGGGCAAAAATCGTTATAGTTGTTTACTTTTATCTTTGACATATTAATCCTGCTCCATCTTTGATCCGATATATTTGCATGCCTTGCAGACCGTAACTTCCTGATCCGGCAAAGGGGTCCGCTCAGCAGTCAAAAATGCCAGGATGCCTTTGATCTCAGATGCATTATCTGTGAGGACGAGTTTTTTGCCTCCACCGTATAGGATGGTCATCTTCATTCTGTATTCAAGGCTGCGAATAACTCTTCTCTGATAATCTTCGATCTCAATATCATCGATATCTTTGATTGCGATCTTCTTTCTCCCGAAAAGCTGCGTTACCTTTACGGTTGTATCATCCACTTCAATGACAGCTCCGATAGCTTTATCCACAAAAAACAGAATCATGGACAAAAAGAGCAGTATCAGCAGGCTGACACATATGGCTAAAGTTATTCCCCTAAGTGCGATATTCTCTACAGTTAACGTCGTCGCAACAAGCGAGAAAAACCATAACACGGGCAAAACTCCGCAGCAGATTTTCAATGGAAAAAACTCGTTCCTGATCTTAAATTTCATAATGTTCACCTATCCCTTTTATAATTTTTTACTTATTGATATTACTACCCAAAACTACCCAAAACTACCCAAAACTCTTCAGCCGGTTGACGATATCACCACCTTCTGCACTTATCAGTCTATTTTAGTGAGATTTCCAAAAGAGCGGAATTATTCTCAAACTGCTTTATTAGCCCTTCTCCTGTAACAACGATCTCACCGAGCCACGGATGTCCGAACAAACCGTATTTCAGCTCAGGATCAAAAAAGAAATAGTAATCACCATCCGGATAATAACTCGGGAAATATACGCTGCATTGTCTCTCATCGTCCCGGTATGAATAGTGCAGAGGGATTTCTTCCTTCGGGTCGTATGTAAAGCAGTCATGCTGCCAGTCAAGAGCATTTATTTCATCCTGCTCCAGATTAACAAAGAAAGAATTAACCAGTTTCTCCTGTTCCTCATTCCAGCAGGCCTGAGGAAGAATGAACGTCACAAACGGTGACGGTGGCTGTATCCAGTTGTATGGCACCTTGGTACATTGCGGATTAAATCCGTATTTTCCGTACATCAGGTCCCACAACTTGTTATCGTCAGACAACAACTGCATATTTATCCCTCTTTTCCTAATAATATGATGCTTCTATTTCCACAGATCGGTTTCTTCAGGCTTAAGTCCAATATCAGCAGCTTTGAAAACGGGGTTCCTGCCGGCTTTCTTCTGCGCCTCATAGTCTTTCAGCGTCTTGACTGCTATGCTTCCAAGCAACGCACATGCGGGAATATTTATAAGCGTCATTCCGCCCATTGTAATATCAGCAGCCGCCCATGCGGCATCCATCGGAATAATGGCACCAAAAAAGATAACGACAGCGCAAATGATATGGAAAATGTTGAGAAATCTTTTCGATGGCATCTTCTTATGATTAAGGAATGCAAGCGCATTATCGACATAGAAAAGATTTCCTAAAAGCGTTGTAAAAGCGAAAAGAACCATCGCCACAGTAATGAATACCGGTCCGAAGCCCCCGAAGACAGTTGATATGGAATTCTGGACATACTGTGCACCGGCAACTGCCTCGCTTCGTTCCGCTCCGGAAGATAAACACATCAATGCGGTTGCAGTACAAAGAAGAAGCGTATCGATATATACGGATAAGGTCTGGACGAGTCCCTGCTTTGCAGGATGAGTAACATTTGCAGATGCTGAAGCGTTAGGCGCAGAACCGACACCTGCCTCATTGGAATACAGGCCGCGCTTGATGCCGTATACAAGACACGAGCCCGCGACGCCGCCGAATATCGCTTTGAAGTTAAATGCGTCCTTGAAGATCTCCACAAACATTGAAGGGATATTCCTGAAATTGACCACAATAACGATCAGGGATATGAGCACATAAGCGATACCCATAACCGGGACCAGGATCTCCGTAAACCTGACAACACGCTTGCCTTTGCCGAGCATAAAGAATGCCACCAGGATCATAAGAATAAATCCGACTGCAACGGCAGCAACACTTACCTTATTTCCGAACAAATCAAGCATATTATCCCGGTAGAATCCGTAAGCCTCAAATGAAGACTGAAGATTATATGAGCAAAGAAGATTGAATCCGAATCCGTATGTTGCTATGAGGAAAATACAAAACACTACTGACAGCCACGGTGCGTGAAGTGCCCTTTCGATATAGTATGCCGGACCTCCGAAGAAGTTCCCGGTCTCATCCTTCCTCTTAAATATCTGGGCAAGTGTACTTTCCACAAAAGCAGAAGCTGCTGTGATAATGCACATAAGCCACATCCAGAAACATGCACCCGGACCGCCGATACAGACAGCAGTGGATACACCGACGATATTGCCTGTTCCCACACGTGACGCGGTGGATATCATCAGCGCCTGAAATGATGATACTGTCTTGCCTGATTTATCGTCCGAAGGTTCAAGCAGGAGTTTGCATGATTCCTTGAACAAACGAAGCTGAACAAATTTTGTCCTGAATGTAAAATACAGACCTGCAGCTGTCATGATTATGATCAGCACCGGGAAATATAAAACCGAGTCAGCCGAATTCAGAAAATCAAGAATGCTTTGCCCCATGCAAACCTCTCCTGCAATTTAATACATTATACGATCTGATCCAGAATGAACGGATCCTTTATCTTGCTGTCATCTGCAAACAGCAATATCTTGGATATGATCTCTGCCGTCTTCGGATCGTCATCAACAAACGGCAGGAAGATTCGTCCGCGTCTCTGTGAATGAACAGGAAGAACATTGATCATGAGACCGCCGTCCAGATGAATTACACCGCTTCCGAGATGAACATTGTAGCTTGCGCGTTCTCCCTTGATAAGCGCATGTGTTGCAGTGAAGGACACATTCTTGAGCTTGAAGCTCTTGCATGTGAACTCCGCGATAGCACGGCGCATCTCGACAGTGGAATGAGACATCTCAGGATCGACTCCGCCGGCATGAGCAACACTGACAGCAAGATCGACATCGCGCATTACCTCAGAGAAAAGGATATCCGGAACATCTGCGATCTTTATTCTTTCACCTGTCTTACGGTCATAGAAAGCGACCCATTCAAGTGTAGGTTCCTCTATATCCGAAGGTGAGAACCAGTCTGCCAGGGCGTAGATCGTAGCAATGATGTTTTCCTTGTAATAGACCTTCTGAAGGCCATCCTCGACATCAGCGATCCATCGTCTGCTCTTCAAAACTCCGACAGTCTTCTTAGTCTGGATCTGATTGCCTGCATATCTTCTTGAATCAAGGCAGTTCTTCTCTTCATCAGTCTTTACATAAAGCTCACGGAAGACCTGCTTGAAGGGCTGAACGATCTCATTATCAAAGATGAGTTTTTGCATATCCTTCCATACACCGGCCTTAAACAAAGTATACGGATGAACGATATAGACATCGCTTCCCTTCTTTTTCTTAAGATCCTTCCAAAGACCGAAATCACCGCCGCACTCAAAGACAAGAGAATCTATCATATCCGTAAGGACAGGATTATCCTTAAGTGCATCGATCTCTTCGACGGTAAAGACCGTGCGGCTTTCCATAGCTTCCTCGAACATTATCCTCGTACGTCTGTACTGCTCGGTAAATGTCTGCTTTGCTTCCTGAAGCTCTAAAACATAATCATCCTTTTTAATAGCTGCAGGAACTGATTTCAATTCCTTGCCGCCCTTTACTACCTTCGTGCTGACCTTGCCTCCGTCAACATAAAGACACATCTCGATATCGCCGACCGCATGAGGGGCCCAGAATGAAGCAAGTCCTGTGGCAATCTCATTTTCCATCTTCAGGATAAATCTCGTCTCATCCTGATAGCCCTGTGCAGTCGCCATGTTCTTTATTGCAGTCTCGCCTGCAAGTTTCTCGCTTGCGCGTCTCTGCGCGCCGAACTTTCTGCTTTCCTTGATGAACTGCCTTATGTAGCAGTATCTGTCGCGGATATCCGCATCGCTGCCCTGAATGATGGCATAAGCCATGAGAAGATCCTTATTGCGCTTTTTCTCGATCTCCTCTCTGGTTTTCCTGGCATCAAGCTTGCCTGTTGCAGCGTCGGCATATTTCCGGGCGCGTGCATGCTTAGCACCGTCAGAAATGTATTTAGCAGCATCATAAATCTCGTCAAATCTCTTCTCGCCCAGCACGGAATAGACTTCCTTGAACCAGTTGCTGTCAAAGGCTCCGGCATTAAACTCATCTGCTGAGATAGGGGAATATTTAGCAATGGCTGCTTTGCGCTTTTCATCAAAATGTTCATTCATGTGAGCCATGAAGTAATAGCAGCCTGAGCGGAATCCGTCAAAGCCGAGGAATTCACCGATGATATCAAGCCATTCGGGAGAGAACAATGCTGCCTCAATGAGACGCTGATCCCTGATATCTGTCCCCTTGATCATTTCCTTGAGTTTTTGAGCCTGCTCCTTTACGTCACCGTCACGAGAATCGGGAACACAGACAGCCAGAAGATGCGAGAGAACCGCTTCTTTAGAATCATTGTTGCTGTATCCGTATCTCGAGCGGTTGAAAGTGCTCTTGCCGAAAGCCTTCAGTATCCCGACAAAGAATTCGAGTCCGTAAAGCCTGTTGACCGAATGTATATAAGCGGAATAATCCGTCGGGGAATCGCCGCGCTTAAGTTCCTTCCCGACAATGAAAGGAATAAACGTCTCGTAGCACTCTTCTGCCAGCTCAAGGAGTTTCATATCAGATTCGGTAAGAGTCTTCGGATCTATCGGTTTATTCTCGAACGTCTTTCCAAGGAAAGCTCTGATAGCATAATTCGTTCTGTAGGAATAGGTTCTGAGCCTTGTACTCTTTGCATCATCACGCTCCCTGATAAAGATTATCAGCGTAGACAGGAGTTCAAGTGTCTCTTTCTCAAAACCGTCAAAGAATCGCTTATAAAGAAAATCCTTTGATATAAGACCGTTAGCACAAGCTGAAATATATGACCCGATATCAGGTGTATTCATTTTGCCCGTTCTGCTGTTTCTGGTGCTGTAACGCCACAGCTCATTATCTCTGAAATAATCCCCGTCAAATTTGTCTACAAGTGCATACTTGATTGGGAAAGACTTGCTGTCAGAAGGTATTCCCGACACAAAGAATGAGAAGACATCATCACAAATCGGAGTTCTGGTCAGTTCTTCCCTTTCCAGATTAGTTCTTGCATTTCCGATAATATCCGCTTTTGTAAAAGAGAAGATCATCGGATCGTCCGATTTGATCATATGATACGCAATAGCACGTCCGATATCAGCTTTAAGCTCTGAAATAGCATGTTTGCCAATAAGATAATCAATTACTATTGAAAAAGAATCGTAGTGCTTTAGTTTTTTCAGATTCGTTTCCTTATAATCGCTGCCAAAAAACTCTTCAACATATTTGTTGCAGTAATCCAAAAATCCGTTTATGTCATTCAGTTTGCGGTAATCTCTTATAAGGATCCAGTCGAGCCTTAAAAGTTGATCTTCAGACTTGACCGATTTATCGTAAAACTCATCCCAAAGCTCAGGAAAAGGTACCGAGTAAGTATCAGTCTCTTTCGAATAAGACTTATAGATCGTGTTGCCGAGAAGCCTTGTCCCGTTCCACACCTCGTATTCAAGATCCTTGTTCTTCTCGATCAGATCATCAAGTTCCTTGAAGACCTTAAAGTCGTCGATCTTATTCTTTTTATCCGGCTTTTTACCGCCGATCTTTTTGTTAGGGAAAACACGGTCCCAGACCTTATTGCCTTCTTCGATCAGTTTCATATCGAAAACAGGTTCATAAGAAGCATTGGGATCGAAGATGCCAAAACCTTCTTCAATGCCAGATGAGGAATCTTCAGAAGAGCTGATGATCTCGTCAATAAGGACCTGCTCCTTGGTAGTAGGAGATGTGAGAACAGCGAGCTTTTCAGAAGCTTTTGCAAATACCGGAGCGTGGTCCTTCTTCATCTGCATGATCATGTCCAGAGCAGCAGTGCGCTTTTCTTCCGACTTGTCCGAAAGAAGTCTTCCGATAAGTTCTACCTTGTCATCATCAGTCATGGACATCAATAAAGTTATGGTATTCTGACGTGCATCGGCTCTCTTAAGCCTCAGAAGGTCTTCCAGGATAGAATAGCAGATCACCGGGAGCTGTCCCTTTCCGGAAGCGATCTCAGGATCAAGATCTGAAGTATCACGCTCAATTTCATGCTTCAGCATCCGGAATGCACGGTCTCTTGTATATTCCTCGGCATCGCCGACGGCTTTAGTGAGGATCTCGTATTCTTCCCTGCAGACAGGTTCATTGAGAAGAAGTGCAAGTGCCTTCTCTCTGGCATAAGTCTCAACAGAAGTTATGTCTCTTGCAACTTCCAGTGTCAGCGTCTGATCTTTGGCGGCACTTGCGCAATATGCCATACGGGAAACACAGTCTATCTTGGAAAGCGTCACTTTATACCACGGGAATACGATGCCTTCATACTCGATCTTCTTTTTAGGAAGATTCTCCATTATCTTCTTCAGAACATCATAAGCTTCCCTTGCTTGAGTCTCGTTATTAAAGTAGAGTTCCGGATTTGCATAAACTCTCCGGAAGGTAAATTCACGGTATGCAGCATCCGGTTCTTTAAGATTCAGAGAGATAGCATAGCCTATATTGACCATAAACGAGCTCATAATTATGGCAACAATATCAGTCTCATCACTGAATTTACTCAGGATCTTAAGTGAATCCTGTGCATTGTTGCTGAAACTCTTAAGGAAATATGCTGCCGTAAGTTTCTGCTCACGGTTACCTTCGTATACAAGTTCCAGAGCCTTTTTGCAGGCATCTTCTATACTGGCGGTTCCTATAGCCCAAAGACCCAGATAGATCTCCATATGATCATTGCTTGAGAAAGCCTTTTCGAGCGCGGAGGGATCAGTAAGATACTGATATATAAGTGCGCTCTGCTTCTTGTTGATCCTGTCGCCGCCCTTTTCTTCACCTGAGACAAGGCCGGTAAACATCTCGACGGCACGCTGAACAGAAGAGAAACGCATAAGATCGTTATCGAGAATGACCTTATAGATATAGTTAAAAGCATCCATGGTGCCGTAGTCCATATTCTCGCAGACTGCCTGACGCAGGCCTTCCTGAAGGCGGGCAGCGAGGAGGAGCTTTTCCATAAGCTCATACATCTTTACATCTTTACAAACAAAAATACTGCGTATTAATTCAATGCTTACGTTTCCGCCTGAACCAAGCACGGTGTCTTCTATCGCTTGGCAGATTTTCCTGTCACCGGAATCTATCAATGCGGCAATTACAAAATTAAATCTCGAGGAACCGTATTGGTTCTTATATGCCGTTACTTCCTCGGAAACGTTCTCGCTCAGATAATCATACATATCGGCGCCGAGAGCCGAGAATCTGATAAACTGATCCAGGATCGTATTTATCAGATGAATATACTGGCAGTAATCACTGCTCCTGAAATTCCTGCGGTAATAGGAATCTTCATACTGGTATTCCTTGACACGGTCGATCTCATAGTAGAAGTGCGGCAAAAGCTCCGTCTTGATGACTTTCTTTAAATCCTTCTCATACTTCTTGTAAAAAGCCGAAGGGACGCCTTCTTTAAGTGCCTGCTTGTACGGCTTTTCAACACCTGTCTTTGTAACCGAATGCGGAGCGGTGACATTTTTGACCAGACATTGGAATTCCGGAGTCGTCCCTGACAACTTCTGCTCCATTTCCTTTTTGACCCGCTCGCTCACTTTCTTGTACAAGTCATATGAACCCGACATACCCTTCCTCCACTATATAGATCTTTACCACATGCGTCCGGCCAGCATCGTCAGTCTGACAAAGCTGACAGTATCATTCTCTTTCAGTTCTATCCTGCTTTCCTTTAATTCTTCTTCAGTCGGTGTCGGCTGTTTTGAATCAACCTCAACCAGTTCGTCGTTGATAAAAATGGCAACAAGCCCGTCCCTGTATGCAGTTACGGCTGTCTCCACGGCCTTGTTCGCATCCGGCATCTTATCGTTATAAACGATGCCGAAAGAGACTCTTCCTATCTCAGAAAGGTCTTTTATCTGTTCTTCGGTTAATGGGGCTTCTTTATTCTTTGCTCTCTTTATAAAATCTCTTACCATGATCCTGACAGTCTCTTCTATCAGTTCATAAACATTCAAAGGAGCCTTCTCAAATTCAAGAGGAACAGTCTTGATTCGCCTGTTCTTCCCTATACTTTTCTGATTTACCTGAACGATCATATCCCTATCCCTTAACCGGGTTTCCCGGCAAATGTTGTTTCCCAAAAGACCCGTTGCCTGCCAACAAACAATGTCATTATAACATGTTTGCAGGCGCTTTATGTTAAGCTTTATTCCGTCATAAGCTCAGGCCCTGTTCACTTCCGCGCTCATCGTTAAAAAGATAAAGAACGTCTGCCTTAAAAGGCTCGGGAACCCTGGTATAATCCGCCTTCAGTATCTCATAAGGTCCTGAAGTGTATGAGGATAGCAGGTGTACGGCTTCGCCCGTTATATCATCGTTATCGGATGTGATAATGAGGTTCTGAAGAATGTCTTTCAGAGACCCTGTCATGCCTGAAATATCCTGTCCGTAAAACGGATCCATTACCCTGTCAAGATAGAATAAAAGCCTCTTCTTTGCTTCAATATCTTCCCCGTCGAAAACTGCCTTTACAGCATCTGCGCCGGCCTCGAAAATCTTTATCTCCGCATCTCCATAATGACTTCCCATAATTAAATCCTCTGATACAAATCCTTCTGTAAAGTTAATCGCTTATCTGGTCAGAACACTGTCGCTTCTCAGTCCGATAAGCTCGTTCTTTCTGTCCTTCAATCTCTTCTCGAGTACGCTTTTCTCTTTGCGGTACTCATCTATTTCCTTCTCAAGTTTTTTGATCATCTGCTCATCACTGTCATCCGTTTCCGGGAGAAGGCCGGAATTTGCGGCTATCCTTGCATCGCACGACAGATAATTATTCTTTGCCGTCGTCAGCTTGCGCTTATTGACTGCAATCTCACTAAGCACATCCATTACTTCCTGAAGCTTTAGGAAGTATTCGGCATCTTTAACGTTTATGTGCTTCATCGCCTCTTTGACCTGCATCTTCGCACGGTTGACATTAATATAATTCACACCGCGGGAAACCTTGATATCACTGACTTTAGACCATCTTCCCGCACTTAGGATGCGTCCGAGACGGGCTTCAAAATCTGTCGGGTCAACCATCAGGACATGCGCAAATCTCTCCTCTGCATCAGCATAATAGCCCGACCCCATTGCATTAAGAGCCTTCTCAAGCGGGTGCGCGAAAAACAGTGATACACCATACGCTACGCCGCAGGAACTGCACGCATAGACTCTCTTGATCTTATCGAGATTAAGACCTGCACCGCACTTATCACAAACGATCTTCCGGTCATAAGAAATCTCCTCTTCTTCATCTGAAGAGGAATCAATACCGGTCTCTTCACTTGATTTTTCAGCATTCCCCGCTTCATCATCTGCGGGTTCAAGCTTTTCCAGCGCTTCAAACAATAAAGGATACTTCTTCTCAAGATCTTTTACCTCTTCATCGATCTTCAAGACTCTGGAATGGACAGCAGCAGAACGCAGATCATTTTCCTCCTTGATCTTGCCGGTTCTTTTATCGGATCTGGCGACAGCAATACCCAGAGCTATAATGCCTGCTACAGCCATAATCGACGGCCATATGACTGACTTGCCGGAACTCAGGAAAGTCACGAACAAAGTGATACAGGCAATCATATAGGGAATAAATATCAGATGGAAAAAACACCCGAAAATTCCATCGTTTTCAGACTGTCCTTTTAATCTTTTTCTGTTGTCATAGGAAGTGATCTGTTTGGCTTCCTTCCTGATCCGGATTATCTCGTCCGCAGTCTCAGCTATCTCGGCAAGCTTGTCAAAATACGCACCGTGTTCAGAGCTCACATGTGTTTGAGCAACAGAAGCTTCGTCAGCAGCCTGGGAAAAATCATGCTTATCAAACTTGTCAGTGTCTTTGAGTTCATCAACTGACGATGCCTTGGCCGCGCAAAGCACAAGCCCGAGGAGCGCTTTAAAGTTATGCGGATCGTTAACCAGTATATCCTTGTATCTGAGCCTTGCGGTATCGAACTCCCTGCACTTCAGGCATTCATCAGCCCGGCTCATTATCTCATCATCATGGAAATCCACGTAACTGAATTTTGTACCGCAGAAAGGGCAGTCAAAATACTCCCTGTCGCTGTCAAAGACCAGTACTCCGGCGCATTTTGCACATGTATAACTCTTTAACACTGCCATGAAATCTCTCCCCCTTTCAACGGCATTCCCCGCAAATACCGTCTGTCCATATATGGATTATACAACTGCTCCGATCAGATCAGCCAGCTTAGTTACATCCTTGATCTGATAAGCCGCGTATCCCTTAATATCAGGCTCATCCTTACGGTTTATCCAGACTGCCGTAAGTCCTGCATTATAAGCACCTGTGACATCGCTAAGATAAGTATCTCCGGCAAACAGAATATCCCGTCTTGTGCTTCCGGGATTCTGCTCAAGGATTTCATCTATCGCCATATCAAAGAATTCGCCGGAGGGCTTGACTTTGCCAAAATCGGCACTGGACCATACCTTTCTGAAGTAATGTCCAATGCCCTGACTGTCCAGAAGGATCCTTAAAGCACCCGCGGTAAAGCCGCTGTTGGAGAGGACATACATCGGGATGTTCATCTTTTCGAGCTTGGAAAGCATATCATCAAGACCGTCATAAACTCTTACCCTGTTGCATCTCATAAGGAACTCCGCTTCCTCTTCCGTGCTCATTTTCACGGGCTCTCCTCCGAATCTTGCGGCATACATAGGAAGCTCATCCTTAACAAAAGGAAACTCCATTCCCTGCTTATGAAGATCAAGCATATGCAGGAATAATTCCTCACCATAAGCCTTTATCTCATCGAACGTGCACTTATCCTTATAGTGCGCCTCCCAGAGAGGTTTTAATCCGAGATTAAAATCCATCGTAAGGTCTTCCACAAGCGTCTCAAAAAGGTCAAATACAAGTATCAATCCTGATTACCCTCACGATCATTCTCCAAGGAATTCAAGCACAACACGGTTAAATTCCGGCGCATTCTTATTCGCAATAAAATGATTGCCCTTGATTATTGCAAGCTGTGAGCCGGCGATCTTCGAAGCAATGAGCCTTGTGTGATCTTCCCTGATCATATCCGATGTCCCTGCTATCACAAGCGTGCGTGCTTTGATGCTTTTAAGTTCATCAGGATCCACATTAGGGTCATTGACCATAAGCCCTAACATCTCGGCATTCTGTTTTGCCTTCTCGCTCTTATGCGCAGACCGGGATGCAAATTTATACCCTATCTCGATTGGCAGCTGGATAGAACGCTTTACTCCTGAAGGGTCAAGATTTGCACCGTTCAGGATCAGACGCTCCACGCGTTCCGGATATCTCATTGCGAAGATCATTGCGGTATTGCCGCCGTCGGAGAACCCCATAATATGCGCTTTCTCTATACCGTGACGGTTCATAAATGCCAGCAGGTCATCAGCAAACTGCCGTATGGTGAACGGCGCGGTCCCTCTCGGACTTTTCCCGTGTCCTCTGGTATCTATCGCATACACATGGTAAGAAGACGAGAACTCATCGATCTGATGTGCAAAGTAACTGCTGTCCTCGCCGTTTCCGTGAAGAAGAATTAACGGGAATCCCTGCCCTTTCTCGATATAAAAAAGCTCCGCTTCCACCAGGGGTCCTCCTGTGAGATTTATGTTTCAGTAAATTATATCAAAGGCAGCCCGTATCAGGACGACATACGGAGGATACTAAGTACGCCCTAAGCTCTTTGCATATTATGGTAATCGCGAAAATATGATATAGTGCTCTTTATCGGAACCGGGGATTTGCTGCAGTAAGAACGGACCCGGATTATGGAGGAATCAAGAAAATGATCAGAGAAGTTAAAAAAGACGATATTCCCGGATGTGTTGATATTATAAAAAAGAGCTTCAAGACCGTAGCTGATGAGCTCGGCTTCACCGAAGAAAATGCTCCGAGGTTCACTGCGTTTGCAACTACTGAAGGCAGGCTTTTCTGGCAGATGGAAAATGAGCCCCGCCTTATGTTTTTATATGAGGATGATGGCGTTCCGTGCGGCTATTATTCATTGCTGATTCAGGACAATAACGAATGCGAGCTCAACAATCTTGCAGTCCTTCCTGAATACAGGCACAAAGGAATCGGCAAGCTATTATTTGACCACGCCTGCGAGTCTGCAAAAAGCAAAGAATGTAAGCGCATGAACATAGGAATCGTTGAGGAGAATCAGATCCTCCGCAAATGGTATGAGCAGAACGGTGCTGTTCATACCGGAACTGTAAAGTTTGATTTCTTCCCGTTTACATGCGGGTATATGGTAAAGGAATTATAAGTTATATTTTTATAATTTTATGAAGAAGCAAGTTGTAGTACAGCCTTACAACGTATCGTGGAAGACGGATTTCGAAGCTATAAGAGACGAATTATATCCGTCTCTTAAAGATCTTGCATTGGGGATCGAACATGTCGGAAGCACTTCTGTCGAAGGACTTTCGGCCAAGCCGGTTATCGATATCGATGTCGTCATAAAAGACAGAAGTGTTCTGCCTGATGTTGTATCCGCACTTCAAAGTATCGGCTATTCACATGAAGGCGATCTCGGCATTCCGGGCCGCGAAGCATTCAAGTACGAAGGGAAAGATCACCTTAGAAAACACCATATTTATGTTTGTGCTGAAGATGCTGATGAATTAAAAAGGCATATAGCATTCCGTGATTATCTCAGAAGCAATCCGGAAGCTGTTATAGAATACGGCAGGATCAAAGAGGAAGGCGCGAAGCTTTATCCTCAGGATATCGATAAATATATTGAGCATAAAGCACCGTTTATTGGATCGGTTTATAAGAGAATCGGTTTACAATAAAGCTATACGGGGACAGGAGTCAGGTTTGATAAATATGGAACAGATCAGCATAAAGAAGCTGTTATTGTATATCGTTACACCTACGACAGTTCTGAGCCTTTGTTATCTGATACTGGGGCATTTCTGTTCGATGCCTTATATCCTGCTGTTCTGCCTTCTGGGCACAGTTACTCTAGTTCCGATAGAGCTGGGGATAATCCTTTTCGCCGGCAAAAAAGAATACGGATCATATACTTTGAAAAGCGCATTGTCAGGACAGGTCAAGGCGCCGGTATGGAAAACCCTGCTCTTTGCGTTTCTGTTTTTCAGTCTGGCAGGATTATTGTCTGCTTTTGCTGCCCCTCTCGAAAACAAACTCCTCGAGCCGCTCAGACTGGCACTTTTAAGCCGCCTGCCTATAGGGTTTGACTGGCAGAATATTGATTACATAAGGAGTTTTTCCAGGCCGCTCATAGTGTTTACATGCATATACTACGGATTATTCAATGTGATCATCGGACCTGTAACTGAGGAATTGTTTTTCAGAGGTTATCTGACATCGCATTTCCGCATTCAAAACCGCTTCACGCCAATACTGATAGCAATACTTTTCTCGCTTTATCATTTCTGGCTGCCGTTCAACAACATCTTCAGGATCCTGGTATTCGCACCGGTCGCATATGTTGCTTACAGACAGAAAAACATATATATGAGCATCTGCCTTCACTGTATGTGCAATCTGTTTTCAGTGATAGGATTTGTGGTAGAAGTGTTAAAGTAAAAGCGTTATTGTCTATTTACTTACCGGGATAAAAAAGGAACTGGATCATTCAATGAAGCACATTATCACCGTTCAGCACACGCAGTCAGTCCACCACACGAACGGAATGGTCGGCTCATGGACAGACTGGGACTTAACTGACTTAGGAAAAAGTCGGGCGGATCACATCGGAAAAAAGCTTGGCGAAGAACTTGCAGGCAAAGATGTTGTCATCTATTCTTCGGATCTTAAACGTGCAAAACAGACAGCCGATGAGATCGCAAAATACCTCGGAACAGAGCCTGTTCTAAGGCAGGAGCTGAGAGAGCGCAATCTCGGAAAATGCTGCGGAAAATCCGTCCAATGGCTTCGCGAAAACATCGAGTCTCAGGAAAAGACTGTTGATGACAGAATGTTTTCTGACGCAGAGAGCCGCAGGGACGCCTGGAACCGTCTCAGCCCCTTTTACGAAGAAGTAATGGCAAGTGATAAAGAGAACATTGTCATCGTCTCGCATGGTGACCTTCTGAGCATCTGGAATGCCATGTTCATCGGCTTACCTGTTGAATCTTATTACAGTGTGGATATACACGGCCCTGCCGGAGGCGTATCCCATATGCTCGTCGCAGATGACGGGAAACACCTGATAAGGCATATCAATGATATGTCGTATGTTTAATCCGGCAAACTTTTTGTTACCATGTAACCTCTAGAACTTAATTCATACTTTTATGCATTACCGCTTACTGTGCGCACTTTCTCTTCTTTCTCTCGAAAAGCACCACTCCGGACAATGCTCCGGAAGCAACAAAGCAGAGTACTGCTGCGCCGATATACTTGCTTGCAGTCTCGCCCGTGCTCGGGACAGCGGTCGTTGTGACGGTCTCTTTATCCTTGAGTGTGACCGAAGTTACTGCCGTTCCGTCCTTGA
>JAFRRJ010000047.1 GCA_017428155.1 Clostridiales bacterium
AGATGTCCTTCGATTAATGGGACAATATCACCTGTTTCAAAAACATTTTGATACCTTTCTCACTTCATTGACTGTCATCAACCCTGATGCTAAAATTGCATATAAGAAAGCACGGTCTGCAAAGACGGTTGCTTCCGAGTTGTAGTAATTAATTACCTCACCCTAGAATGCCAGTCTTTGGGTGAGGTTTTTCATTTGCGTCGATACCGTGAATCCAGAATCAAAAAAGCACTCCCTCACTTCACTCGCCTGAACTTCTCCCCCTCATACTTCCTCACCGGATTTCCTCTGACGATCTCCGTATGCTTCTGCCATGCACTATTCAATGCTTCTGCATTTTTATCTTCCTGCCTTGCAGCAAGAATGCCAGCCAAGCGCGTCATCCCACGCTTCTTGTTCTGCACCTGGCTTCTTTCCTCAGTGCATGTAACGACAATGCCTGTAGGCTTATGCATAATCCTAACGCCCGTCTCGACTTTATTGACATGCTGGCCGCCTTTGCCGCCGCAGTGCATCGTGGTTATCTCGCAGTCATTAAAATCAAGCTCGCCTATTTCGTCAGCTTCCTTGATCACATGCACATCGATATACCAGTTCTTTCGCTGATGGCCCGGTCTTATGGTGCTCTTCCAAACCCATAAGACCGTGCCTTCAAGCGACGAGACATCGCCGTCAAACTCCATAACCGCAGACTTGTAGCCGTTGCCGGAATAGTCCGGATTAACTGTTACAATGCGCGAATCATCAAACTCTTTTAGGAGTGCCCTGCAGAGCTTCTCGACTCCTAGAGAACACTCCGCAGGCCCCTGTCCTGAACTTATCTGAATTAACATTAATTACCTCTCTTTGCCTGCTTTAAAGTTATATACAGGCTTTACTATTTCTTTTACTTCAACCGCATCTTCAATCACTGACATAATCTCATCGATCCCGCGGTATGCAACAGGCGCTTCATCCAGCGTCTCTGCACATACGGAAGTGCTGTAGATACCCTTCATGTCCTTCTTGAAAGCAGATACGGTATAACCGTTTTGTACTTCAGTTCTCTTGATCTTTCGCCCCGATCCGTGCGGTGCGGAATAGTTCCATTCAGGATTGCCTTTACCGACTCCCAGAATCACTCCGTCACGCATATTCACGGGTATGATCACAGTCTCTCCTTCAAGCGCTGATGCAGCACCTTTACGAAGGATGTTTACACCGTCAGGAAGCGTCGCAATATAGTTGTGGATTGACTCATAGCGTTCCTCTTCCTTCCACTTCATACCCTTAAGAATCTCATGAAGGATAATCTCGCGGTTTAAAGATGCATATGCTGTCGCAATCTTTACATCGTAAAGATAATCATCCATAAGAGTGCCTTCCACATAAGCCGTCTCATACGGAACATCCTTGCCCATATTAACGAGCCTTCTTCTGGCATTCTCCGTGTAGTAATCAGCCACATCAACACCCAGATGCCGGCTTCCGGTATGGATAATGATGTAATACCCGGCCTCACCTTTATCGACCTCGATGAAGTGATTGCCGCCGCCCAATGTCCCGAGACTTCTCAATGCCTTATCTGCATTCACAGCTCGAAAACATCTAAGCCCGGAAATCGTCTCCAGCGACGCTCTGCTATGCGCAACTTTCCTGATCGCAAACCCTGCCGGAACATTCTCCCTGATCACCTTATCAAGCTTCTGGAATTCGATATTCCTCGCCTTGATCTTTGCGACCAGCATTCCGCATCCGATATCGATGCCCATGAGCTGAGGAATGACCTTGTTACCAATGGTCATGGTAAGACCGATGGGACCGACTTTACCCGGATGACAGTCCGGCATTATCCTTATCTTTGACCCCAGCGAAATATCATTGTCGCAGATTATCCTGATCTGAGCCTTGGCATAGTCCTCAATGCCCGTAGCATAGACTACCGCCTCAGCGTAGTTTCCTTTTATTGTGTCCATAATTCTTTCCTTTCAAAAATATAAAGGCATGCAAATACGACCTCAATGAGGTGCACAAATCATGGATCACGCTTGGAATAAATTAATAGATAATTAAGCTACAGAAGCAGATCCTGCACGCCCGTTGCTGATTGTTCTAATGTTTAATTCAATTGTACTTGTCATTGTCAGGACCTCCTCCCATTTGATGATAGGCGTGATTATACAAGTGTGGGGTGGGAAATGCAAGAGGGAGAGGAATCATTATCATCTAATCTTTTGTATTATGGCATGTCTTATATATATTCATAGTCCCAAAACATCCTAGAAAAACGCTCAGACTCTTTTAGTTTCTGATTATCTGGCATTGCAATCATCAACAACCTTCTTGGTCTAGTCATAGCAACATATGCCATTCTCATTAGTTCATTTTCCAAACTACCATTCGCCAAAAAACTTGGAGTAAGCGTTTTTCCTTTAGTACTCGAAACTAATAACAAGACCGCATCAAAAGTTTCCCCTTTAACTCCATGGATTGATGATCTCGTATACTCACTACAGATTCTTTTTTCAAAATAGAACTTTAATGGGATCTCTCTAAAGCCTGGTATATTATTATCGTTTTTCTTTATCTTAAAAATATCGCTCAGTTTTCTGCCATCATAAGTTTTCAACTCATATTTATTTAGTATATCAGCATAAATTGTTACAGCTTGCTTAATCCATTCTGCTATCCCTATTTCTACATCTGGTAAGCACAACAATGTTTCAATAACGAAATCCTTCCATTTATTCTCATCAATATAATCTCTTAATATCCTATCCATATGATAATCATCTGTATATTTATCAACAACAATGCCAAATGATGCTTTTGACATATCATTATATGCCTTCTTTCTTGATTCGAATTTCCATTCATATGCCGCCTTAGCAAACAACTCGATTTCTTTGCTTTTCCACAAGTCGACTATGTTAGTATTCGAATGAATTCTTTTCCTAGTAAGCACAGCAACAGATTCAGGATTAACCGCAATTCCCATGCTTTTACATTTAGTAAGATAATGATTAATTGCTTTATTCTCTTCATAATTCTTAAATAACAAAATGATCGGTTTTTGTTTTTCATCTTTATAATATCCAACAGCTACATTTGCCTTTTCACCTTTTAAAGAGGATGAGAAAAAAGCAGCAGCATTACATATATTTTGTGAACAGCGGAAGTTGCAATTAAAACTTATGCACTTCCATGACTCTGAATTAATCTTCTTTATAAAACACTCGGGATTTGCATTCCTCCACTCATAAATAGACTGATCTGAATCACCTACAAGAAACATAGATCTAATTCCGTGTTCAGCTAACAAATCGAATACAGCCATTTGCTCTTCAGATGTATCTTGAGCTTCATCAATAATTATGATTGGAAACCGCTCAACTATAGCCGATGCTATAGAAGGAAAATCTTTAAGCAATTCATATGCAAATAAAGGAACATCATTTTGGAAAAATACATTATTATTATGAAGTATATTCTTATATTGTTGGCACGGAAGTAATAGACCCTGCCCCCTAGGTTCACATGTAACAGCGTCCTTCCCTTTGTAAAAATGATTGTTTAAACCCATATGAAAACTGTCAATACTATTAACACACCCTTTTTGATAGCATGCTGACCACCACCATTTAAACGGCATTTTCCAGTTGTCACTCAATGCAATAATAGGTCTCAAATGATCATGTGTTTTTAAATAGCCATACCTCAACACGATGTATTCATTAAGAAAACTATCAACTGTACCAATGTAATGGGGATAATCTATATTTACTTTATTTGAATTTAGTGAAACGGTTTTCTTGTTTATCTCATCACTTGCAACATTTGTAAACGACAGTATGGCAATTCCTTGATGATCACATTTCCAGTTATCCAAGTATTTCAATAATTTGTTGGCAACAGAATACGTCTTGCCACTTCCAGGACAAGCCTTTACAACAACTTTACCCTCAGCATTCAAGAATTCTATTTGCTCTTCTGTCAATTCGTCCATATTCACTTTTCCGTCACACAATAAATTGCTTCTTTTATATATTCTGGAATTATGAATTCTTTATCTATTGATTCTCCCCTTTTTTCTTTTCATTTTGTTCCCGGATTATTTGGCTAAGATATTGGGCAATTGACCCTTTACATTTATTTCTAGACTGAACAAATAGCCAAATACAAGCTGCCTTTTCCTTTAGGTCATTCAATTCTCCTATTTTTGCTTCTAACAAAACTCCTTCCTCTGGATATTCCATCTTAATAGCACTCAAAAGATAATCAACATTGTTTTCATGACAACACAATGCATATTCCAGTGTTTTATCAGCTTTAAAAACACTAATTCCAGCGTCGCTACACAACTTGTCAAGTTTATCACATCGCTCTGATTGAACTCCATTTGCTAATTTCTCTAATACAGTGCTATCTATATCATCAAAATCTAAATCTTTGCTAATATAGTTCGTGTCATCTTTTTTTGTGCATCTATCATCATCAGTCACTATTGCTACCTTTGGAAAGCATGTCAGTACAGTTTTCGAAGAAAACATATTTACAAAAGGCTTAAATGCTACACTATCAACATTCACAAGTTCTACAGCATATTTCTCGAATGAGCGATCCAAGCAATCTGCAATTTCAGGCAGCAATAAAGCTTCGCTAATTCCTTCAACAAAGAGTATTCCTCTTGCAAAAAACATTTGTGACTTCGATACATCAAGGTATTTCTGCAAATATAATTTGTCCGGATCAGATAAATTTGCCTCTGAAATCGGAAGGCATCGCTTTACGTGTTCGCTTTCATAGATTAGATTTATGTTGGCTAAATCAACCTTTGCCGCTAAAGTAGAAGAGTGTGATGTGAAAATTATCTGTATGTTTCCATCTTCACTATTAGCATTAGTCAAAAAAGCATGAACTAATCGTTGCAGTTGCGGATGTAAATGTGCTTCTGGTTCTTCAATTAACAAGAGATTCTGATAAACTCCACTTCGATCAATCGCCATGTCTCCAAGGACTGCTGACATAAATAGCAAGTTGTTGTAACCTAACCCATTCTGATGAAGTTCAAAAGAAGTGCTTGCTATATCTATGATACGAACACGTAAATCGGCATCCATGTCGACTACATCTTCAAGGATAGATAATTCAAAATAAACACCTTTCTCATTTCTATGTATTTTCTTGTTATCTTTATGATTATCAAAATATTGTTCAGCTGTTACAAACATTGAATCGTCAGATGGAACTAATGCCCATTTAGGTTTTACCCATGCCCTCAACGATGAAGCAATTGAATCAAATCTGGGCTCAACTAAACCAATGTCGATGCTCTGACTCAGATAATCTTGCTCTATTTTAGCCAAATTCTCATTGATTGTCTTCTTGGTGTTTTTTATAGCATCTTTACTTAATAGTGCATCATTTGCCGATTGTAATACCTCTACCAAATCATGTTGTGCTTCATCATCTGGTACCATACTTCTTAATAACAACGCCAACCTGCTATTTTTTGCCGGTCTTAACTCATTCTCAGAATCTCGTAAAGCACCTAAGAACATAACCTCTATAGCACTGAAAGTGTCAGAAGACAAATGATTCTCTTCCGTTCCAATTCCCCAATGAACCGGTTTGGGTTTTTCTACCCCCCTTTCAGTAATGGTTTTCTCAAAACGTATATGAAACTCTCCACCATGTCCACTTTTGCTATCAGGATCCCATATTTCAAGCAACCGTGGTGGAACTTCTTCAAGGTATATGTCAAATTGAGAACTATCTGCAACAGAACCATCTTCATCAACGTGAAAATCTGATTTCGAGAAAAAAATGTCTCTTCTATAGGTGAGCGTAGAATATGCAATTCTTATAGCATCTATAATTGCAGATTTACCCGAGTTGTTCTCCCCAATGATTGCATTTACACCCTTATTGAATTGTAAAGTAATACCTTCCTCGCCAAAGGTTCTAAAATTTTTGATTTTGAATTTCTTGATATACATACATAACTCCTTGACGTTAATTGCAAAACTAAAATTAGTATTTTTTAAATCCTATAATCCGAAACATGGTTCACACACCATACTTGTAGCACCACTCCGTTTCCTGTTCATCAATTGGAATCGGAGCGAGCATATGTTTTCTATTTCTGTTAGTCTGCCAATACAAGCCTATGACTTGTTTTTGCCGATTAACTTGTCCAGTTTAGGGTCAATATCTTCGCTTGTCTGGTTTCTAAACAATGTTCCGCCATTGTCAATATTCCACTGACCAAATACTTCTTTGACATCAGCAATTGTCGCTACGTCACCGTAAGCCTCCAGGAAGAATCTGCCGAAATAAATAGCATGGATTCGATCTGAATTCCTGATTGACTCAACCATATAAGATTTGCCCAGAGTGAATAAAAACTTTGATAATGAAGCAATCAGGGCGTCTATTAAAACAACCGTTGAACACAAAACTACTGTAATTGAAACATCACCATTAGAAATTGTTTTCACTGATAGGAAAAACGCTACAGAAATAGCTATTGAAAGAATAATTGAAATAGCGGAGCAAAAATACATTGTATTTGCCATTTTCTTATTCCGGATTTCACCTTCTTCTAACCTTTTGATCGTTTTATCTACATAATTCGAAATTTGAGCTTGTTCATTCTCTTTTTCAATTCGCTTCTTTTCTGCTTGCTTTTTCCTCTGAGAAAAATGATACATTACAGTACTGGCAATTGACTCAGCTGCTTCAGTAACATTATCCAAGTAGCAATTCAAACCTTTAAGGTCCATTAGACCAAGCGATAGATTTCTATCAGGTTCTTCACTGTCGAAATATACTGGAATAACCTTTTTGTTGTATTTTTCCGCTGTTAATACTACCTTTTTGAAATTGCTGTTCTGCAACGCATAATGTGTAAATAGTGCAACTACCAGATCGGCAGACAGAATATCATTTGCTATGCTCACATTCCAGTCTTCTCCAGCCATAACATCATAGTAGCTAAGAACTTCAATATCGTCCTGAGCAAGTAGTTTTCTCAATTTCCTGACAATTTTCTCACCGTCTTCCCCAGCGTAAGCTACGTATACTTTCATTTGCTCCTCCTTCCTATTTGTTACTGACTTCCCCAATTAATACAGTAACAATATCCCCGATCTTATAAAGATTATTAAACCACAATTTCTCTTTACTTTTTATCTGTCTGCTATTAAGATTCTCAACAAAAATGAACTGCTGATTTAGTGCTAAACGATACTTAAACTGCATTGTGCTTTTGACACTGCCTCACACCTGCCTTATTTATTCCACTTTTTCTTCCTGAATTCAGATAGAAAAGCCTTTACTCCATAGCGGATAATATTTTCGCGAATAATAGGAAAAAGGTGAATTATATGAATAAAAAACTTATGCTACCGGCTATGGCAATGTCTCTGGTGCTTGCATTTACGGCATGTTCGAAGGCTGTTGTACCTGATGAGACAATTGCTGCCACTACCAGTGAGATAGCAACACAGACAACTACTGAAGATACGACAACTGAGACGACTGAGATAGCCAAAACAAGGCATGTTCCGCTCGATCATGAGTTCAATCCGCATTGTTTGTCCGGAATCTATATTGATAAGTACGGTGAGGAGTTCGAGGAGAACTACTACAGATACTGCGATGCGGTGCTTGCGGGCGAAGAGAGCGTGAAGCTCGACAAGGATGAATATCTGCAGATGAGCTGGTATATTTCGCGCTGCTGCCTGCCGATCGTGTCCCAGTACGTGTGCTTCCCGGGGGATGAAGTCGGCACGAACAAGATTGGCGATGGTGAATATAAGATTGAATATGATGCGCCCATTGATGAATATCTTAGTGCTGTCGAACAGTTCAAAGAAAGGGTCGAGTTTCTGATCGGGAGCGCTTGCCTGGAGGATGATACACCTCTCGAGAAGGCCATCGCTCTGTACAAGTTTGAGACTTACAGGCTCGATTACGATACTGCGGCAACTGAAGAAGATTTTGAAGATGCATATGGATATAATGTCAGCCCTTACCGCGCGTTAATGCTCAATCGCGGAATCTGCCAGGAAATCGCGGGGGCATATGCATATCTGCTGCTTCAGGTAGGCGTCGATGCCACGACCTGCGGTGGCCTTAAAAAGGACATATCTTCAGCTCACGAGTGGACAGTCGTTAAAATCGATGACAAATACTATCACTGTGACGTCACTTACCAGTGCTGCACTGACAAGCACACATTACAGTATTTCGGCATGACTGATGACCAGAGGGAAATTGAAGGCGACTGGTTAATCGATAAACTGAATTTCGGAGCTTTGAATGACACCTGGCACAAGGATATGCCTATCGAAGATACGAGATTCGAAAAGGTGTGGACGTGCACGGCGTACGATCTCGACCGTGACGAGAACATGCTTTACTGTTACGGGGTAAATGACGGAGACGGCAGTGGACAGAGCTTTGAGATGTCGGTGGCGTGAGAAGAGCTGGCATGTAGAGTATAGATTGAACTTGATATATCAGAATGACACACAAATAATACGCCGAGATAAATATATTCAAAAAACAGCACTATTTTTTATGAGATAAGCGTGTTAAAATTGTTTAACACATAAAAAAGCAGTATTTTTTTCGAGTAAAACAGATATGAAATACATAACACTAAAAAAATATGAGTATATTCATCACGGGAAATCAAAGGATGAATATCAACATCGCTATAATTCCTACGATTCTACTAAAATCGGGGTGGACATACATTCTGCTCCGGCGTTTTTTGTTGAAACAAAAGAAATCCGTAAGAATGCTATTTTAATCTACAAACTCGATAAAACAGTTTCGAAGTTATGCAATAGTCTCCCGGTTGAAGCAGTTGTGAATTACATGCTTTCTTGCTTGATTGATGAGATACAGATTACAAATAGTATTGAAGGTGTTCACAGTACAAAGAAAGAGATTTTATCAGCATATAAAAGCAAATCTGACAGGTTTTATGGCATAGTAACAAAGTATCGAATGCTTATATCCAGTGATGAGCTTTCATTGCAAACATGTCAGGATATAAGATCTCTATATAATGAACTCGTTTTGCCTGAGATTGTGGAAGAATCAAAAGATAAAGCGCCTGATGGATTATTATTCCGCAAGGAACACGTTTTTGTTCAAGGCAACAACATCGAGCCTGTTCACGAAGGACTATTCCCGGAAGAGAAAATAATAGATTCAATGACAAAAGCTTTAGCATTTCTTAATGATGAGGATGAAGAGCTTTTATACAGAGTAGCTGTCTTTCACTATTTGCTTGGATATATTCATCCCTTCTACGATGGTAATGGCCGGCTGAATCGTTTTATCAGCAGCTATATGCTCGCACAAAGTCTGGAACCTATTATAGGATATAGCTTGTCAAATATCATAAAGGAAGAACAATCACGCTACAATAAGACCTTCGTTGAGTGTAACGATAAAGACAACAGAGGCGAACTAACAGTGTTCGTAGAGATGTTCATGGAAATACTGGTTGAAAGTATTCAGCATCTTATCTCGAGTCTTGAAAGCAGAAGTGATTCTTGGAAAAAGTATCAAAAAATAATAGATAAACTTCCACATGCTAATGAGAAACACTTTAAGAAGATTTATGAAGAATTAATACTTACCGAATTATTTGCTCCTGAATCTATCGGAATAAATGATTTGAGGAAAAACTCAGGCTTAAGTGAGCCAACATTGAGAAAAGCACTGAAAACATTGAATGCAGCAGGTCTCTTAAAGATCGATAAATCTGAAAAGCGATACAAATACGGGATTAAATTGGATTTGATTGATTCGTTTATAGAATAAATCCTTTCCTTAAAACACAAACTACGCCGGAGCTCATTGCCCCGGCGTAATCAATTACATTATCGGTTTAACGCACTTCCCGCAGTCACCTTTCTGCCGATCATCAAGGCTTGCACCTCTTGCACGTTGTGTAGCCTAATAAGAGGAGATTTTCCTTCAGCGATTTGGGTGCCTTCTTATGGCTGGATCTGACGGGTATGGTATTATCCTTACTCATCAGACCGCAGCAGCCACAGCCTGGTCTGTGAATTTTGTCCGACCTGCGATTAATGCTGTACCGTTCTTCGGTAGATGTTATAGGCACGTCAATATCCCATATAGGCTTTTCGACTTTCGCATCAGAGCCAACGATAAACCTGATTGCAACACCTTCATTATCCTTATGGATCGTCGGCTTAACATTTATTATTTTCTTGGTCTTGATACCGTTCTCATCCTCCACATAGCCATTCATTCTTGCTATACCTGTAAGTTCCGGATGAACTCCGATAATTCTCCATAACGTATCCGTTATAGACACAGGCTCAGCAGCAAATGACGAAGGAATCAGATTATATGGGGTGACAGGATTTATGTCATCTATTCGCTTGGTATATTCGAAAACATATGATGCACCCTTCTTTAACATCTTTTTCTGGCTCAGATAATTAACCATTCTTCCGTTCGCATATTCCGGTACGGCATCAACCAAGTGAATCTCATCATCAAAGCACTCTTCAAAATAGTATTCAATTGGCCAGTGCAACTCGAATGATACGGGCTTATTGTATGTTTTATAATGGACATTCCCGTCATCGTCATGGAACTGCTCCCAGAAAGCCACATACGTTTTCTGGCTTGTCCCGCTTTTTGCAACCGTATCACAATATATCCGGCCAGGCATAATTCCGCGGAATCTCCGGCCAAAAAACTTGTGCCACTCATCTCGGAATTCATAGTACATGCACAAATACGTAACAGGATATATCGTAATTTCCGACGGTTTCCTGCTGAGGAACAAATAGATCTGTCCCATACACACTTCAATATGATCACCTTCTGATCCCGTAACCAATCCGCTGTCTCTCCAGCCGAAATATGCAGGTACTTTAAAAACACCATATTTAGAACGGTCAACTGCTGACCAGAGTGCCTTTCCTTTTGCATCAACTGCCAGAGCAAAAGCCGTGCCATACCTCTCATCAGATATATTGCCACTGGCTAATCCTTCCAGATTAAACATAACGGTGTCAAGTTCCACTGTCTTGTATCTGAACTTTGTATTACCGTCGACAAATCTGCTGGTAGGATCACCAGCATTGTTCCACTGCTCCGCACTGACAACTTTGTTTTCACCGGAACCAATTGTGATCTCACTGAAGTGATAACTGTATTCAGCAATCGGCATGATAACGACAAGTTCATAACGTCCGGGAGCGACCTTTCCGAAATCAAATGCTTTGGATATATAAGGAACAGGATTGCTGTCTGTTCTATGAGAAAAAGCTTTACTATCATTAAGCTGGATTACGGGAGTTCCATTTATGTATTGATAGAGCGGCGAGAAAAGCACTTCTCCGTTCGTACGCGGCAATTCTCCGAAACTACTTAAGGGTATCAGATAAGCACCGTAATAATCTGCATTCTCTTCGTTCATATCCTGCAATACAGGATTGGAGATGCGCTTGCCGTCTTCCATTATCTCTTTGCGGGATAACCAATATGCATAGTATTCTTTCCATGACACCGATTTTGACGGAGGATTGCCGACTGCCTCCGGTAATTCCCCGGCTGCTGTCTTTGCACCGCGGATTACGACACTTAATGTTGAATCCTGTTCACTCAAACCGGATGATGTCTGTTTTGCATCTCCCAGAACGAATTCACTCTCGATAACAAAGATGGGCTCATTGTCTTCCATCCTTACTACAAAATACTGGTTAACATCTTCTTTCGACTCATAAAGAGTTCCGTTAACAGACGGGTATGACAATGTCTTCCCATTAGCTATCACAGTCCATCCGTAGTATTGCTCTGTATCAACACCAGCATCAAGATATCCGTCATTATCAGTAAATCCAAGCAGGAATTCTTTCTCGCTCTTTGGATCAATAGCTGTAACCGGAATCCCGTAAACAGGATTACCATCACTATTTACTACACGAACCATCACCCGGCACTCAAATGAGAGTTCAATATTACTGTCTTCATCTAGCTTTTCAATAGTATCCTGAACATCATCGAGTTGCTCAGCCAATTCTTCATACTCTTTCAATTCTTCAAATTTGTCTTCAATTGTATTTACCAGATTCTCAATGTCATCAGATAATCCTTCAAGATCATCCATAAGACTTTCAATCATAGATTCTATCTCTTCGATATCGTATACAATTTCCTGCAGTTCTTCCTCTGTCTCTTGCTCAATCTCTTTCTTTTTATCTATGTATTCGTCTATCGTATCGCCAATAATGGACGGAATATCTGTTGGCGAATCATCATCTTCCACACGATCATGGAATGTTTCGACTGTATCATGTGCCAGATTTTCTATTCTTTCCTCGACTCCATCATAAATGGAATCAAACTCTTCAAACAGGTGTTCATATTCAATGCCAAGTTCTGACAACTCTTCCTGCATTTCCTCAGCTTCTGAACACAAATCTTCCAGTTCGCCGCAGAGATCTTCCAGTTCAGCAGCCAATTCCATGCTTTCTTCCAGCTCGTCTATACTGTCAATGAGATCATCAAGGTTACTGCCAAATCCTGCTTTTTTAACCTCATCAGTGAGGCTGTTATAAATCTTAAGCAGCTCTCCATAGGCATAGCAAAAAACAAAGGTATCCGCATTCATCGGTAGTGAAGTACATGGCTTATCTTTTTTGCTAACTTTTCTCCGTTTTAAACTGATGGAATGAAAGTTTTTTGAATCGTATATCATTTCAATCATTTCCGAATATGTCGGTCTGCTTGAAACCGAAGCATCCGGTGACAGGTATTCCCATATCGTTTGATAAAACGATTCTAAGGAAATCCCGGGAACTGCTTCCGTCAGTTCTTTAATAAATCGCTCTGTCGGAACGACGTATCTATATCCGTTAATGCTTTCGACCGTTACGAAATACCAATCTTCTTCACTTTCCAAATATCCTTTAACGTCATCTTTTCCAGGATTCAAAATCTCATTCCAATTGAAATCAACCGGTATCAGAGCTAGTTCAGGAACCTGCTGAGCAAGTAGATCGATAAATAGCCGTGATTCTTTGTTATGTCTTTTATAACCGTTAAATGCTTCCATTAACACGTGCATGAATTCATACCCGTTTTTCTTAACCAGACACTCCTTGCTAGAATCGCATTTTCCCGATTGTTCTGAAATTTGGCCCTCGGCTTGAATCGCATTGCGTTCTAAAACATTAGTAAAATATTGGATAAACTGCTCATAAATACACAATTGGTTTGTCTTGCCACATTCAAGATTGTATTTGAAATACTGTTCTGCTATCCTGTAACGCAATGCGGGAATAGATTTCTCATTTTTCCAAATATTATCAAGTACATGCTGGAATTCATGAGCAATAACTTTTGCTAAATATTCACCGGAATGAATAGCATAATAGCCATAATATATATTTGTGCCCACCTGAACTCCTGCCATATTACTTTCCAGATACGTACCCAGCGAGTCGTAGTTGATAGCAACATGTTCTAACTCTTCTTCCGTATATCCGGCCTCTTTCGCCAATTCTTTCAAAATGGCAAGCAACCCTTCAACCTTCCGCTGGACTTTAGGCAATACATCAACCGACAAGACTGTAGTTTGCATGAAAAAGTCCTCGTAACTAGCCCAACCCATTTCTATTTCTACGTAAGTCTTTACTCTAGGATCAACTAATAGTTTTGTAAATCTTATATTTCTTGGTGCTTTACTATAGGGTGTATTTATGTTAAGAGAATCAAGTCTTGCAACGAGGGCTTCTATATCAGTACTGTTTTTCAAATTGTCCGAACAAAAATCAATTACTGAATCATAGCTAGATGCATCACTGCCGTTTGAATTGCACAAAACACCTAGCAGGCGTGCTGTCTTGCGTTTCGTAGATAATTCCTTTACTTCAGGGCGATTCAAAAAATCAGTTATGCGATCCTTCAGGTCTTCCCAATCTATGAGTTGCGGATTATAATCCAAGTTTTTTTCGTCCGGTCTGGTAACATTTATATCAATATCATCTGGCAGGTCCAATTCAGCATTCACGTATTCATCATAGCACGCAGAGCAAAGCGGACTACCATATCCATTAACTTGATCTTCTTCATAATCAAAAATACTGATTTCTTCATGACACTTGGCGCATACTGGTTTTCCACCAAATCTGTCGTAGATTGCCCTGCAATCATCACAAAGATACGGTTCTTCATCACAATAATCCGCATCAATCACCTCGTCACACCAATCACATTTTAACGGCATAATTACCTTCCTTTCTCCACCACAGAAAATCTGATGATTTCCGAATAAACCAAACAAGAGCTCCTTCTTCTCCTCTTTGTTTTATTCGGCTGTGTTTCGTTCCCGGGAAAAATAGAAAGAAATATCCGCAGACCATATCAAATAACTGTTGAATGAAAAGGCTTGCGCCTTGTCTCATTCAAACGCAGTGATACTATGGTCTGACCGCTATTGCGTTCTCTAATATTCCTAAAAATAATCCCCAGATAAAGCAATTATATCAGAAATAATCAGAAATTCTTATCTTTTTCAAGCTGTATTATGCAATTCAGGCCTGCTCGAAAATTGCCTGCCAAAAATCACGGCTTCGTTCTCATGAACGTAAGCCGCGCTTTCAAAACATCAATGAAATATAAATGCCGTATTGGGAAATACGTCTTTTATGCTCAGCTAAGATCAGGCTTTTTGCCGAATTCACAGACCTTGCCGTCGTCATCTTTCAGCATAACCCTTTGAATGCCCCTTATGTTGTCCTTAGAAGACTGAGTAATGTAATCAACATACATGGTGTACTCTTCATCAGCTGTCTGGATCTTGAATTTGAGACTGACGCAAACCGTGGAGTTCTTGCTCGTATAACCTGTCATGGTGTAATCCACGGTCTTAACATCACCGATGATATTATCTATCAGGTCCTCAATATCTTCTTCCTCGATCGCGTCGCCGGAGCAACTCTTTTTCGCGCAAAGATCATACAAAGCATCCTCATCTTTAACTTCGACCGCGACTGTAATGTTATGCGCTGCAAGGTTGGTATATGTGTCTGTCATCACGGAATTCGAGATCCCGTTGAGCACGATCATCATCAAACCATAGATGAATGCAAGGACCGATAATACGATCAGGATTCCACCCCAGACGATTCCGCCGATGCGCTTCTTGCCTCCGACGGTGCTCTTTATCGAGAGCACAAGCAATATAATGCCTCCCGCAAGCATTAAGACTCCTGCGATGAGCATTACGATTCCAATGACTGTAATTAATCCTGTTGCCTGTTCCATATTGAGCATCCCTTTCCGGTCTGATTCAGGTATCCGCTCTTACTATAATTCAGGTATCCGCTCTTACTATAATTCAGGTATCCGCTCTTACTATAATTCAGGTATCCATTCTTACTATAATTCAGCTATCCGTTCTTACTATAATTCAACTATCCGTTCTTACTATAGCACAAAGCTATTGCAGTCATTAAATACGGCGAAGGCCTTAAGTGTCTTATTAAGTTCTTTCTCAAGCTTTTTGGACCGCCTGATTCCGGGCTCAAGCCACAGTCCCCTTACATTAAGGATTCCTTCTTTGCGGTCAGGTATTGCCTCTATCCTTCCGATGAACCTGTCGCCCATAAGCACGGGCAGCGTGTAATACCCGTACCTGCGCTTGACTGCCGGAGTATATATCTCCCATGAATACTGAAAATCCCATAAGGCAAGCACCAGAGCTTTATCCCACATTAACGGATCTAAAGGGGCTATGAACTGCATGCGCGGCTTAAGGTCAGCCGTGCCGGTTATTACCTTCCCCATGAGTCCTTTGTCCTCATACCTGTAATAGAATGTCTGCTTTATTCCTTCCACCTGAACAGGAATGATACTGCCTTCTTTGGTAAGTTCTTCCAATATCTGTTTACGTCTTTCCGCATTGATGTCTATTCCGAGAAACGCAGTCGAATTCTTATCCCACAAAAGTCCTACAGCACCGATCCTTCTTAGGACACGCCAGTTAGTAAACTGCTCTTCTGTCCTGCACGGATTATCAGCATTCAATATATCTTCCGGCAGATATCTTGATGCAAGATCGTAGTACTTGCGACTGCCTTTCTTGTGGTGGATCACAAGCGCTCCGTCTGTATATAACTGCTCAAGCACAGACCTTGCTGCCTGTGACTTCTTCTGCCAGTTGCCGCTCCAGTGCATAGATGAATGCCAGAATATCTCGCCTTCAATAGGAAGAAGATCACTTGATACGGGACCATTCTTCTCTATGTATTCTATCGCCTGCTTCTCCAGCTTCTTAAGCCCTCTAAAGGTCTTTCCTAGCTTCATGCTCCTGTCCCTGTAGGACGAGAAATATGGCCAGTCTTCCAGAGCCCAGATAGAGAGTTCCTTATCGGCATAATCGATAAGCATGCGGTCTTTATATAAAAGATCCTGCAGCATCTTCTTCCTGAAGCCCTTAACTCTTGACTGCAGTGTCAGCTCGGCATTCTTGCCGCATACATCCACAGGATCGTACTGTATACATCCTGCCTGACGGACATATTCCAATGCTCCGTTCTTGCCTTCAAATCTGTGCTTTCCTATCAGTCCCTGCTTTGCAAGGATAAACTGTCTTGCCTGCTCTTTTGTTATCGTCTGCATGTTTTGTAGTTGTCCGTTTAGTTAGTTGTTTTGTTATATAGTTGTTTTGTTTTGCAGTCGTGCGGTTGTGCGGTTAGAAATCCGCGTTGAGTTGTTATACAAACTCTATCATAAAGGCGTCTGCTTAAGGTTCTGATATGCGGCCAATTTTGATAATGTATAATTGAATTATCTGAATTTTGGGAAGCAGCGCATCATTGAGGAGATAGGGAAAAGTGCCGGATAATCACGACCAGGAGAAGATGAGGATCTCGTTCGATCTTGACGAGGTGCTTTTCGTGAATCCTAGTACACATAAGACCGAGAAGGCACTCCCTTTTCCATGGAAATACATCTACAAAGAAAGGCTCAGGGAAGGCACGCCCGAACTGATAAATTCACTTCAGAGCAAGGGCTTTGAAGTGTGGGTCTATACATCTTCATTCCGTTCCGAGAACTACATCAAAGGTCTTTTCCGCAAATACGGGATAACGTTCGACGGGATAGTCAACGGAACAAGGCACCTTAAAGAGGTGCAGAGCGGTCATTCGCAGATCCTTCCTCAAAAGGTTCCGAACCGGTATAAGATCGCGCTTCACGTCGATGACGAGTCAGTGATCATATCCTACGGCAGAGAATACGGCTTCGACACTTATCAGCTCGATGCTCCTGATGACGAATGGAAAGAAAAGATCATAGCGAAAGCTGAAGCGGTCAGGCGCAAGCGGGAACGCGTGAGGGCCGGTGCAGGCGGGAAAGCGTAAGGGGTCAGCGGAACACGTAAGGACCGGCGCAAGCGGGTAAGTGCAAGGTTCAGCGCTGGCGGGGACGGGCACGCATAAGAGCCGGCGCAGGCGGGCGCGCATAAGGCTGACCGTGTGTTTTTTCGAGCGCGGCGCAGTAGGCTGACCGTGTGATTTTTCGAGAGGGACAAATAAGGCTGACTGCGTGTTTTCGAGCGCGGCGCAGTAGGTTGACCGTGTGATTTTCGAGCGGGACACGGCATGTCCCATCCAATAAAACCGGGGCTTTGAGACGCTCCATGTCCTTTAAAACTCCACGTTGGAAATCTATTCTGATGCTAACAACAGGGCAGGAAAACTGCATGAGACACCAAGGCCGCTCCGGCAGCCAGGAACACATCAAAGGAGAATAAGGACATGAAGAACACATCAAAAACATTACTCTTGATCACAAGACTTATTTTGGGAGCAGCAGCAATTACTTTTATCATCATCTCCATAGTCACTGATAAAGTTACTCCCTACCTTGCCATAGGCATGGGACTCACAGCCATCACAAACATAATCAATTGCATTTCAGAAAAACAAAAGAAAAGATTCGGATGCTTCGGTGAACCGCACGCAGAGGAGGGCTGATTAGATGAGTGAGAAGCAGGTTATGGACTAAGTTAAACAAACGCCGGTTCCGAACAAAGTAAGGCTGGCGCGGATTCATAACTATGTAAGGCCGGCGCGGATTCCGTTTTTGCGACACCAAATACGACTTCAGAAAAAACTGTTTGCCACCAGAAACCACCATACCGTATCAACGGGCAAAAAAGCGCCTTTGGTACGGTATCGGTCTCTTCATCTCTAACTTATGCATACCGTATCAACGGGCAGAAAGCGCCTTTGGTACGGTATAACCCACTAAATCATACGAACGAATCGTTTAGTGGGTATTGGTCCCGCAGCAGGCGTCCATCATTACCCACTAAATCACACCAAGAACATGTTTAGTGGGTAATCGAACCACCAATGTTCGTCAACACTACCCACTAAACTGCATGAAAAAGGCATTTAGTGGGTATCCGCCACAATGGGTTACCCACTAAATCACACGAACAACCCATTTAGTGGGTATTGACCTCGCTTCAGGCATTCATCATTACCCACTAAATCACACCAAGAACATGTTTAGTGGGTAATCGAACCACCAATGTTCGTCAACACTACTCACTAAACTGCATGAAAAAGGCATTTAGTGGGTATCCGCCACAATGGGTTACCCACTAAATCACACGAACAACCCATTTAGTGGGTATTGACCTCGCTTCAGGCGTCCATCATTACCCACTAAATCACACCAAGAACATGTTTAGTGGGTAATCGCACCACCAAAATCTGACATCACAAGATCTTATTCATCCTAATGCAGTCGAAGCTACCGCTCTTGATTACCTCGCTGCTCATCTGAACAAATCCGGCTTTCTCATAGAAAGGCACTGCCTCTATGCGGCTGTCAATGATTATTTCTTTATAGCCCAGTTCCCTGATCCATTCCTCTGCGGCGCCGACAACGAAAATACCGGCGTGCCTGTTGCGGTATTCAGGCAGGACGACCAGGCGTCCGAGGATTACTTTGCCGGGTTCTGTCTCATAGAAGCGGCAGGTCGCGATCGGGAAGCCGTCGTAGAGGCCGACTATGTATCTGGTGTCGCCAAAATCGTGTTCGTCGAATTCTTCCTCCAGAGGAATATGGTACTGGCGGTTCATGCCCTGGATCCTTACGGAGTAGGCGCCGGTTTTTTGCCACTCGTGCTCTGCTCTGATCAATTCGAGGCTCTCATAAAATGATATCAGTTCCAGGTGCTTAAAATCATCAGGACAGCACTTAAGGAAGGCCTCGTATTCCTCTACGGACATATCCCAGAACAGCCTGACATCGTACGGGCCGTTATTGCATGCGCCGATCGTTTTTATCGTCTTGAGTTGTGCCAGGGCGGCGCAGCATTTCGCGGGATCGATCCCGTTCTGATCTGCAGCCGTAAAGAGGTCTTTGTTATTTGAATACTCCTCGAGAAAGCCCTCAAACAACTGCCTTGGATATCCTGAAGGATCGGAGCAATCCGCGTAGCCGACCTCTTTCATCTTTTGGGTAAATACCAGTCCCTGATCAGTCATGTTCATAAATCTATATCCTTAGTGTTAATAGAAGCACTATACCATATTTTCGATCATGCATAATAAGAGAAGACGCGGTAGATTTGCAAACGCCGTTATTACGGTAGAATATACAAAAGCTCGAAAAGGAAGCACGGCTCAGATGAAGATATATTTTGCCCCGCTCGAAGGCATAACAACTCATATTTTTCGCAACGCTTACGACGGGATCTACGGCCACATCGACAAGTATTTCGCGCCGTTTATCTCGCCATCAGATAAGTGCCCGATGACGCCGCGTGAGCGCAAAGATCTCCTTCCTGAGAATAACGCCGGAATAGCCCTGGTCCCGCAGATCCTCACGTGCAAGTCAGAATTCTTCATCGATGCAGCAAAAGAGCTTCGTGCTATGGGATACAACGAGGTTAACCTCAATCTCGGATGTCCTTCAGGCACTGTCTGCGCCAAAGGCAAAGGTGCTGCGTTCCTGCCCGAGACCCTTGCTCTTCAAGGGTTTCTTGATGATATTTACTCATACGCTGCGACCTGTGACATGAAGATATCGGTCAAGACCCGTCTTGGCTATTTCAATCCCGACGAGTTCTATGATCTCGTGGATATATTTAACGGTTTCCCCATTAGCGAGCTGATCGTGCACCCCAGGATAAGATCCGACTTTTATAAGGGCGAGCCGCGGAAAGAATACTTTGCCTATGCCTTGGAGCACTCGAAAAATCCCCTCGTATACAACGGAAATATCTTTGCTGCTAAAGACTACAGCGATTTAAATAACCTGTTCGCCACCGGCCTTGATCCGGTAATGCTCGGCAGAGGACTTATCTCCGATCCGTCACTTGCTGACAAGCTTAAGGGCTTTTCTGTTGAAACCGACTTCGCTAAATTCCGGAAGCTGCACGATACCCTCTACCGTGAGTATCAGGAGATCATGTCGCCTGACATCAATGTGCTTTATAAGATGAGGGAACTGTGGTCTTACTGGCAGGCTCTCTTTGACGGCAAAGAACGCGATATCAAGCGCCTGCTGAAGGCGAAGAAATATGCGGAATATGATGAAGCGGTGGAGCGGGTTTGGGAAGGCATCTGACAGAGGCAGCTGACGTTTAGACAGACCGGGGCCGGCCCGCAATCCATTTGACAGGATCAAGCCCCATCCAAAGAGATCACTCCAAGAGGATAGATTCCCGCTTACTGCAGATTTACGATACCTTTCCGTCGAACAAGAAGGATCTTTTTTGAGGGTATCCGCTTACGATACCTTCCCGTCGAACAATCCTGATTTTCTCTCGAGGACGATATTCTTGATCACATATACAACAGATGCGCAGACGAGAGTGCCCAGGATTACTGCCGGCAGATACACAGCAATGCCGTATTTTTCAAAGAGAAAATACAGTTTGTCAATCATAAGATAGTTCAGCATTATGACCTCAAGAGAGATCTTGCCGAAGAATTTTATGACGGGATTTCCGAACTTAACGCGCGACATGATGGTGATGACAAGAAGCAGGAAGACGAGTTCGAATAAGGTCTCCTGACCCAGGCCGATGAGTTTGTCCAGGATATGGTGATCGTGATAATCCTCTGTCCAGTAGATGGCCTTACCGATCAGATTCCTGTGGATGTAATCCATGATCACAGTCAAAATTGAAGATGCGATGAGGATCGATACAAAGCCTTTCTTCAGCACTTTGTTGATACGCTCCTCGTTGTACGCATAGAGCATGCCGGCAGGGAACATGAGGATCGTGTTGTACCACCATTCGCCCTTGAACCAGTAGGACATGACACCTGTATTTGCGTGACCGGAGAATAAACCGACAGTCATCATTATAAGGACCACGACGGTCATAATGATTATGCCTGTAAGAGGCTTTTTTACCTTCGCGAAAACGATCCTGAAGACCACATACAATATCATGATCTCGACCGCAAACCACATCTCGTTATTGATCAGGAAAATGCCGAAGAAGCTGCATATGACTTCACCGAATCCGAAGTGCCTGCTGACGATGATATTGTTTACCAGGGCATCTGTCAGATAGATGTAATTGCAGATGAAGAACGGAACGAGAACCGTGAAGATCCTTCTTTTCATGAAGCCCTTTATATAGTTCTTGTCAGTCATCCAACGCTTCAAAAGACCGAAGCCTGATGAGAAGAAGAAGAATGCGACCGCAAGGATTCCGTAATAGTAGAAGAACCGCATATCGCCGGCATAATCGCCTGCCGCATCGAGTCCGACGACGATCTGGTGGAACATGATGAAGACAGCCAGAACGCCCTGGATCTCTTTGCTTGATACACGATCGAAAAATGCCGTCTCATTTGCAGGCCTTCCTGACGCTCCGATTAACAGGATCGCACCAAGGATGGCTAAACAAATAAACAAGGCTGTCGTATATCCCACCGTTCTTCTCCTTTCTTATCCTTCTTTATCTCAGCAAGCTGATTATATTCAGCGTTATCGATACCAGAAGCATCGATATGACAATGAGGATAATGATTATTAATCTGCTCCTCTCCTTCTTGTGCTTGATCTCTTCGTCACCCAGTTCAACTGAAGCATTGATAAGATCCTGAGCTTCCTCACGGGTCAGCGTACCGTCTCCGGTCTGGCGCTCTCCTGCAAGGATCTCCATTATCGAGACGTCCAGCAGTTCTGAAAGGGGTTCAAGCATTGAGATATCAGGGAAACTGAGGCCACGCTCCCACTTGGACACGGCTTTGTCAGTCACGTTCAAAGCATCAGCAAGCTGCTTCTGGGTAAGCCCCTTCTCTTTACGCAGCTCGGTTATCAATTGTCCTGTTCTTTCCTTGTCCATTAAGACATATTACCTCAGTACTGAAATAATAACCGAGTTCTTGTAAAAATTACAAGAACCCGGAAATCATGAACAGAACTTACTGCTTTGCTGACGTTATTGCTTTCTTTATGTTCTTATAAAGCGCTGCGATCACAGTGGTCGTGATAAAAATCACCAGCGCATCGAATTTTCCGAAGAAGCCGTCATTGCCTGTGATATAGATCAGATACCCGACGGCAATATGCAGGATATAGACCGGCAGAGAGCACTCACGGCCGAGCCATTCTGCAAATGTATCCTTGCCGAAGTCCGGATACTTAAGGCAAAGGAGCATGATCAGATATACAAGGATCTCGCAGCTTACGAACGGTACCGCCGTGCCCTGTTTGTATCCGTTGAGCTCGATGACCGCCCCCGCGCAGCATGCTATAAACAAGATCCAGAGCACGGGTGCCGTGAACTTGAGGTCAAGGAACTTCTTGCCGAATCTTCTTATAAGCATACCCATCATCGTGTATCCGAGTCCGACGAGTACCGCGTTGCGGAGCTGATAGCTCTCGCCGATGCCAAGGTGCGACAGGACGACATACGCTGCAACAAGAAGCGGGGCTGCAAACATAGCAACTTTCAATGCCTTGAGCTTATTGAGCAGGAGCATGATCAGGAGCGCATAAAGAAGTGATCCTAAATACCACAGATGCTCTGAGTACGGTGAGAAGTTATAGAGCAGGAATTTTATCAATGCCTTGGAGGACACTGTATCCTTCATGCCTGCAAAGCTTCCCTCGGTTACTTTCAGATAGATGGCATAGAAGAGCGCGTAGAACGCATTCGATGCAATGAAGAAGATGAATATTCTCTTAGTCTGCTTGAGCAAGCGGTTCATCATCTCCTTGGCATCATCGCGGTAGAGGAAATAACCGCAGACAACGAGGAAGAATGGGACTGCTGTCTTTCCGTAAGTGAAGAAGACTTCACCTGCCTTGCCGTCAAACGGGAAGTGAATAGCAATTACAAAGAACGCCATCACGATCCTCATTACATCGATCGAATGAATGTGTGAGTCTGTCTTCAGAGCAGGATCTGCAACTGCCTTTTTCTTTCCTGTGATAAGCGCGATCAGATACTTGTCTACGCCGCTTATGACTGTTGCAAGAGCAACAGATATAAGGATAGTAAGGATACAGTACATTCCGGGATCTTTGACCCTGAACATCGTTCCGTTATGAAGACCATTGAGGATCAGGTTGTGGATCAGGTAGAGTTCAAGGGAGATCGATCCGAGGAACTTGAGAACGGGGTTGCCGAATCTGACCTTCATCATAACGAGAAGGACAAAGCATACGAAGAAGATTACAAACGGGAGCTGAACTGACAGGCAGCGGAGCTTATCCATGTAAGCAGGATCACCGCCGGGGATCTCGCTCCAGTAGGAATAATGACTGAGGGCATAGTTGGTCAGCCATGCGAATACTGCGACAAGTATGGCAGAGACGGGCAGCAGGATGGCATAGCCTTTTCGAGCGATCCGGCGAATAAGATCAGAATGCTTGGAGAAGATTATACCAATCACAAAGAGCAGAGTGGAATTGTACCACCACTCGCCCTGGAACCAGAAGCTGCAGGACATGTCAGCGCCGTGAGCGAGCAGGAAGCTTCCTGTGATCATCGCTGCAACAAATATAGTCATAACAACTGTAGCTGCCGTACGGTTCTTGATGAGCTTGTAGATTACGTAGAAGGCGATATACAGGATCACGATCTCAACGATATACCACATGTTTGCGTTGATGAGAGACCATCCCGAAAGCACACACAAAAGCTGTATCGGATTAAATTGCGTACCGCAGATGGCCGCTGCAACGGTAAACACGATTATGCAAAGATAGAAAGGAATTAGTATCGTCACAAAACGCTTTTTGAGGAAGCCTTTGAGATAGTTTTCCTTTGTATTAAGACTTGTATAGAGACCATAGCCGGAGAAGAAGAAGAATATTCCGACGAAGAGGACACCGAGCTCATTGAAGAACCCTATCGCACCGGCATTTCCGGCGAGTTCCTGGGCAAGGTGGTGTAAGATGATGGCCACTGCGGCAAAGCCCTGGACAGCCTTGGCCTTGTCAAGAGACAGCGGCTCCTCCTGCCATTCGTGCTTTTTGGACAGGCTGCTTCCGAGGAAGAGAACCAGAGCCAGGACAATGAGGATAACATATGTCGGTATGTTGATCGAAGTGAAGAACTTGAAGAACGTCGGCGCCTTGGGAGAAACTGATTCTTCAGTACCGGTCCGGGATGCTGTATCAGTATTAGAATCTGTCTGTCCTGCAGGCTCGGTAACGGTGCTGCCTCCTTCCACATCTGCAGCCGGAGTGTAGTCACCGATGACCATCTTGAACGGTTCTGCATCTTCAGGGTATACAACATCAGCTGCAAGCTCATCTGAAAGCTTAATGGAACTGATTATGCACTCTGTAACTTCATTCATGCAGGCGCATTCTTCATCGGTAAACGGCTCAGGCTCAGGGCCGGTAATCCCATAGTCGCCGAACAGCATTATATCGATCTGATGCATCCTTCCGGAACCGGTCATGATGTTGTATTGATTCAGTCTTATTCTTGTTTCTCCGGAAGACTGGTGAGCGATCCTGTAGAAAGGGATGCCGTTGATCTCTTCAACACCGTATCCGAATATCTCCGTAGTACCGTAAGCGTCCGGAAACATGGGAAAGACATTATCAAGGTATTCCCTATTAATATCGTTCGGTACATCATTCTCGAAAACAATGAAAAAGATCGGGTATTTGGAATTACCGGACTGAATCTCAACTCCGCCCTTCGTGTACATTTCCGTTACCATATCTTTATCGATACCTAATTCTTTCAGATTCGGATCGTCTTCTGCAATACCGGGCCAGATAACATGTTCATACTCGGGCGGCAAAGTAAGTGTGATTCCGCTTACGGTAGTAAAGGTATTAGCGTTATCTTGGGCGCCGTCCCCTTGGTCACCATTCTGGCCACCATCCGGGCCGCCCGCAAGCACGGTCGAAGAGACCATGGCTACGACCATAATGATCGAGATCAAAAAACTAAAAAACTTCCGGTATCCCATAAGACGCCTCCTGATGGTTTTCTGATTTAAACCTATCAGTTTTTGTTTCTCTTAACAATCGACCGTTGGTAGAATGCATTGTTTACGGGCATTCGGGGCGGAATTCTACTTTGAGTTCACATGGTGTGAGATGGTTGATTTTGCATGATTCCGCTTCGAGATCACATGGTCTGAGATGGGGAGCTGCGCGGTTAGATTCCCTGGTCTCATCAGATTTCCGCTGTTTAATTTGAGCACGATATCGCAAGTGAACCCCCGAAGTTTGTCCAACTTCAAGGGTTCACTTCATATCATAAATGGCTGTATATTATGGGTTTTGTGACATTTTTCGAGTCCTTAAATATCACAAAAGGACCTTGTTTTGAGGTTTTGTGATATTTTTCGCTGCCTTCGTATCATAAAATGCGAGAAAACAAAGGATTAGCGATATTTTTCCCCCTCTCCGGTATCATAAACGGGCATTATTTTTGAATTTTATGATATCAATTGCTTCAAGAAGCGGGGGCTAAGTAAATTCTTTTCGAAGTTTCCGGAAAAATAGTAAAGCAGCTTGTTCTATCCCCTGCTCACTCTTCTTCGAACTCCTCCGGAGAGTAGAAATTGAACTCGCATTTCTTGCCCTTTTCTTCGGCCTGTCCCAAGAAGTAGGTGTGGTCCGACTCGAGGGAATCGTATACGGACAACGGAATTTTCTTGGAGACGGGGTCCTTGCCGTCGTCATAGTCGATAGTAACGTAATATGAGGAATGGTCTCCGGTCTCTTCATCGTGAGTCGTTTTCTCACGGAGGGATTTGATCGTGACAGTGGAAGTATATATTTTCGCGGTGTCAGGATCAGGCAAACGGTTCGGTCCGAATTTATCATCAATAATCGAGAAAGCAATGACGATCACGGGAATAAGAAGAACCGATGCAACAATACTTAAGATGTTTATTTTCTTCTTCTGTATCGAAAAGCTGAACACGTAGTCGATGCAGCTCGCTCCGCCTGCCACGAAAAGCAAGCCTGCAAAGACAACCTTGTAAAGTATTGACTGGTAATCGGAATCCCAATGCTCGTTCAAAGCGTAAAGCTTATATTCCGTCTCAAGGAAGGCCTGCGTGAGGATTACTTTCCCGGTTTTGGGATTAACGTTATCTTCGTTAAGCGCTTCATATTCATCTATAATGGCCTGCTGCTGAGTCTCAAAATCTCCGCCACAGTAGAGCTTATAGAGAACAGAGGCACCACAGCCTAAGGCAGCAATTATCAGTAATGCCGTCACCAGTTTCTTCTGAATACGGAGGATCTTACCGCCCTTCTCCTCCGAGAACGAGGGGGCGTCGGGTGTTTTGCGGAAAGACCTGACCAGGATCTTTGTAATGATCCAATAGGCAACTACAGGAATGCAAAATAAAAGAATATAAATCACATTCAACTTCAATTGTTCTAGCATAGTTTTTTACCTCTATTCCTATTATTTTTTCTCATGACGCCTTTAACTTCTCAATCAAGATAATTCGACACATAAGTTTCCAGCCAGTTTATGATATCATCCGCGTTCTTATCACTGGCAACGTATCTGCGTTCAAGATCACCGATAAAGTATATCTTCTTCATCTGCAGATTATCTTCCTCATCGTAATACAGACCATACCAGGTTGTATCTTTATGACTCCAGTCCGGGCCAAAATCCGGTTCAGACAGATGGAATCCTTTGTTGTTGAGCACGATCTGAAATTTATCAAAGCATTTCTGCAACCCTTCCTTATCATCAATGATCAGGTAAGCAGCCATATCAGCAGTTATAGAGCCGTCAGCGCACTTTTGCGTCAGCTGCTCCAAAGACAAAACCGGATCGTCTAATCTATACACATATCCGTCCTTGCTGAACAGGTAATACACATGCGCAGACCCGTCGAAGCTGCCTTCTCTTTGCCTTTTTGTATTATCGTCGACCCTTACAAATACGATTTCCGGAGTCTCGAAAATATTCAGAAGCGACAGTGCCAATTCTGATGATACGGTTTTCGATGATGCAGCATCTGAAAGTGCCACGTCTGATGACGCAGTTTTTGGTGACGCGGCTTCTGATGACGCAGTTTTCGATGCTTTACCGCAAGATACCAGACAGACAGATATTACTGAAACCAATAAGATCTTTAACAATCTTCTCATTCTCTGATTCCCTCCGTTTACTTCACGGCGCACACAATGAAGTGCGGGCTGATGCCCATCATGGTCTCTTCGTGTTCGGTCAGCCTGATTATCTCGAGAAGCCGTTCTCTTTTGTCTTCGTCTATCCGTTCCATATCCTATATCCCCGGAAGTGCTTGAATTTATTATCTCACAGATCAATCATCAGTCCCTCCTTACTGATAATTAACCGAAGATTACCACACCGGGCGGTCAATAATCTATCGTAATCGTTTTAAGAAAACTGTAACCCTCGGGAACCGAATCAGATACGGCTATCTCATCGCCTACCCATTCGCCCAAGCCCCAGTATCCGTGCCGCATAAGGAATGGCAGCGGGTCGCAGTTTGCTTTCTTTATGTGGCTGAACCCCGGAATGATCACTTTGGTATCCTTAGATGAATAGTACACTTTCTTAGTTCTGTTTATGGTATACGTGAGATCTTTTCCGCTCCTTGTAAACAGACCCGCATAAGGATCCTCCGCATCAATCCGGTATTCATTGACCGCATCTTCTCCGGAATTAAGATCTTTGATATAAGTGCTGATATTGCTCCGCACTATTGTCTCAGCAGCGCAAAACTGCCCTGATATGTTTTTGTATGCCTCGAAAACCGTATCCTCGCTTGATCCTTCGTGGCCGCACTCTAAAGAATGCCTGTACAAAGTCTTCAAAACATCATTATCAGAATCACCGGGAATCTCCTTCTCGTCACCCAAAAAGAGGAACCGTTCCCCCTTCCACTCATTATCAAGAAGTTCTCTTAGCGCGCAAAGAAAAGGGTTATGGAAAGCAGCCGATTCAAGAAGCTTGTTGCCAAGATCAAAATCGCCCGGGCAGATATATTCTTTTCTGTCTACGTTAACCCATTTATAGTATTCACCCATTACAAAATCCCCATTCTGTATAAAGCCTGATTATTCGCCTTTAAATAATCAGGCTTCAATAATGTTCATTGTTATGCTGAACGGACTGTCTGATTATTCGCAGTCCTCTTCTTCAGCTGCTTCTTCAAGCCATACCTTGATCGCTTCTTCCGGATTCAATCTGATTCCTCTCTCGGTATTCGAATAATCCGGCGGCATATACTCGGCATTGACAACTACACCAAGGCGCTTTGCACCCTGACCGAACAAGCCCTTCTGATCCAGATCGTGCATGACTTTCTCCATGGAATTGAGTCTGATATTCATCTCTGCTTCATGGGCATCATCATCGTCATCATCCAATTCTGCGGTCCTGGCATCATAAAGCTCGGCTGCATCGCCGAAGAATTCGTCATATCCAAAAGCATAATAAGGGGAGGAAGCATAATCCCATTTCAGGAATTCCTTTTCCGTCTCCGGGTTTTGGGCCTTGCTTGCTTCTCTTTCCAGAGCCTCAACAGACCAGGCCGATAATACCGGGCAGACACACTCTCCGAAAGTAGCGAGAGTGATGTAGTAATAATTCTCGTCATGCTCTTTAAACAGCTTGGTCAGGGCCTGCTCAACCGCATTCTCAAGCACACTGACTAATTTCTCATCAATCTGTTGTTCCATTTTGTCCTCCCCCGCGAAAATAAGAATATAAACATTTTAAACCATATCGGCTGAATAAAGAATTGCTTAAACCGGCGACGCACTTTTCGCGCTCATGGCCACGCGAAAAAACCTGAAAATAATCAGCGCCAACCCATGCCGTGCGAACCCAACATTAAGAAAATATATACATACGGCAGCAGCATCACGATGAACTCGATAATGCCGAAGATCATATGCGCCTTAAAGCCCTGCACTTTTGATACGATAGTTCCGATCAACACCATTAATGCACCGATCGTCAGGGAAAAAGCCAGGCAATAAAACATGATATTCATTATCACAAGATAAATCCCGGCCATGCCCCATCTGTAATTCCACATATCGGTAATGCCTAACGCCAGGATCCATAAGACTTCAGGGACCAGGGGTGCAAAAAGAAGGATCTTGACTGCCGGAGAAGCTTTTCGAGCTGTGCGCGCTTCAATAGCTTCGCGTTCGCGGAACCATTTATCCACAAAACGGTTCTGCTGTCTGGAATCAGGGAACTCACTGATATCTGCTTTGTCCCATATATTCACAGGCTTCTCGGGCATGGCGCCCTCACCGGGTTCAACGATATAAACTTCCGGACTTCTTTCCATCAGATGGAGCGTGGCTGCATTTATGCGTGCGCCGTTGCATTTGATCCCGTATCCTGCTTCAAGGAGCTTATCCCTGAACTGCTTAAAAGCCGTGAAATAAACATCGTGAACCGACTTGATCTCCTGATCGTTAAGTGAACACCAGATCACAAAAGTTCCGGCCGACATATCCTCGCCGGCTTTAACAGTTATTGCTGTCTCAGTATTCGTGCCCAGTTCAACAATAGTAACTTCGTAAGATTTGACGTAGCCGATATTATCCATGCTGTTGTCCCGAATTCTTCATGTGTAATCGAAGAACCAGTATTTGTCCTCTGAAAGCTTTTTGAATAATTGATTAAGCGCTGCTTTATCCTTCCTGTCAGAATAATCCGTCAGCAATCTGACATGCACATCCTCGTAGAAAATCCTGCAGGGATCTTCAAAAACGGTATTGGTAGTACCTACATACCGGGAATCATCCAAAGAGATAACTGCAGTCTTTCCGTCCGGCCCGATATAATTACCACTGGAATTCACATGAGATACCCAGTTCTTTCTGCAACGCTCAAGATCAATAGTGCGCTCGGTATTGTCTGGTGAGATATACGTTATTACCCCGTCATCAATACTCCTGATATCGCTTATTCTGATCGTGATCTCATCCATTATTTGTTGACTACGAGCTTGTCGTAATTAAGAGTAACCTTGGAGCCGTCGAGCTTTGCAGGAATATAGAGAACTACTTTTCCGACGTTCTCGTCATCGCTGTCACAGAGGACCAGAATATAATCGCCGTCATCTAAAGCATCTATCGAATCATTATCGAACTCGAAAATATAATCGCCGCCGTTGTTATTCTCATCTTCTGTTGTGTAAGCATATAAAACATCGACTTCATCGGCATCCATTTCTTTTACAAAACCCTTTGTTCCGGGGCAGAAGCCGAGCCATGCGTCCTGCTGCAAAGCAATGCCGGAATCAACCGTGAACACGGTCTTGTCGCCCTTTTGAGAGAACTTCACATCGTCCGCTCCGGCAGGTGTACTGTCATCGTCATCTGCGGGCTGTGCGGCAGCTTTTGTTGTATCATTCCCGCCCTTGTTTCCTGTTGCCTTTCCGCATCCGAAAAGAGCCAAAGACAAAGCACATACCATTAACAAAGCAACAACTTTCTTCATAAAACGCTACCTCCTCAGGGGTATTGGAATGACCAATCTTCAGGTCCGCATGTATTCCGGATCTGTTAAAGAAATTTTATCACAGGGCAATAACTATGAAAACAAGGGCACTTGAGACGCGCGCTTTATCATGATCTGCCTGCCTAATGATCTGTTAGCGGCTGGAAAAGCCGTACTGTGCCGGCAGTTCTCTGTATATAACTCGAAAAACCTTACCCTGCCGGTCATGCTAAATCTGTTCCAACTTTTTTCACGAAAATGTTGGAAGAAAAGTTGGAAAACGCCTGATTCCGACATTTGCTCCAGTTTTTTCGAAGAAAATGTTGGAAGAAAAGTTGGCAAACGCCTGATTCCAACATTTGCTCCAGTTTTGGGGAGCGAATTTATCCCAAATTGGGATTTTTACGGATTTGGGGTGTTTTTAAGGGAGCAAATGCATCCCAAATTGGGATTTTTACGGATTTGGGGTGTTTTTAAGGGAGCAAATGCATCCCAAATTGGGATTTTTAAAGATTTGGGGTGTTTTTAAGGGAACAAATGCATCCCAAATTGGGATTTTTAAAGATTTGGGGTGTTTTTAAGGGAACAAATGCATCCCAAATTAGGATTTTTAAAGATTTGGGATGTTGGGTCATTAGATTGTGATTTAAAGAGGCGTTTGGGTTGGTTTGAGATCTCGTTTGCGCTTCCGATATCTCAAAAGGGTCTGCTTTGGGGTGTTTGAGATATTTCCGAGCCTCTTCCGCATAACAAAAGCCTGATTTTAAAGATTTGTGATATTCCTCAAATCCGCGCCGCATCCCGTAATCCGCCGCCTCCCCCAAAACAAAAGAGGCTGCCTCATTTTGAGACAGCCTCAATAAATTGCATTGATAAGAATTATCAACCCTTGCTGTGCTTAATGTTTGCCTGTGCAGCTGCGAGACGTGCGATCGGTACACGGAAAGGTGAGCAGGATACGTAGTCGAGGCCGATCTCATCGCAGAACTCTACGGATGTCGGGTCGCCGCCGTGCTCGCCGCAGATTCCGAGGTGGAGGTCAGGACGTACTGCCTTACCATTCTCGATAGCCATCTTCATGAGCTTGCCGACACCGTTCTGGTCAAGACGTGCGAACGGATCGGACTCAAAGATCTTGGACTCATAGTAAGCTGTGAGGAACTTGCCTGCGTCGTCTCTTGAGAAACCGAATGTCATCTGTGTAAGGTCGTTTGTACCGAAGCAGAAGAACTCAGCTTCCTTAGCGATCTCGTCAGCTGTAAGAGCAGCACGGGGGATCTCGATCATTGTACCAACCTTGTAAGACATGTTGACTCCTGCAGCCTTGATCTCTTCGTCAGCAACTGCAACGACAACCTTCTTAACGTTAACGAGCTCCTTGATCTCGCATACGAGCGGGATCATGATCTCAGGTGTTACGTTCCAGTCGGGATGCTTAGCGTTGACATTGATAGCAGCGCGGATAACTGCTCTTGTCTGCATCTTAGCGATCTCAGGATATGTAACAGCGAGACGGCATCCTCTGTGACCCATCATGGGGTTGAACTCGTGGAGGGAAGCGATAAGTGTCTTGATGTCTTCTACGGACTTGCCCTTCTTGTCAGCGAGAGCCTTGATGTCAGCTTCTTCTGTAGGAACGAATTCGTGAAGCGGCGGGTCAAGGAATCTGATAGTAACGGGATGTCCCTCGAGAGCCTCATAGAGAGCTTCGAAGTCGGACTGCTGCATAGGAAGGATAACTTCGAGAGCAGCTTCACGCTCTTCAACTGTATCGGAGCAGATCATCTCACGGAATGCGTCGATTCTGCCTTCACCGAAGAACATGTGCTCTGTACGGCAGAGACCGATACCCTCAGCACCGAGCTCACGAGCCTTCTTAGCATCGTTAGGTGTATCAGCATTTGTACGTACTTCGAGTCTCTTGAACTCGTCAGCCCACTTCATGATGCGGCCGAAGTAACCATTGTTAGGATCAGCGTCGATCTGAGCGATAGCGCCGTCGTAGATCTTACCTGTAGAACCGTCGAGGGAGATGATGTCGCCTTCCTTGAATGTCTTGCCAGCGAGTGTGAACTGCTTGTTAGCTTCGTCCATAGCGATGTCGCCGCATCCGGATACGCAGCACTCACCCATACCACGTGCAACAACTGCAGCGTGTGATGTCATACCGCCACGTACTGTGAGGATACCCTCAGCAGCCTTCATGCCTGTGATATCTTCAGGAGATGTCTCGAGTCTTACGAGGACTACCTTCTCTCCTCTGTCATGCCATGCAACTGCATCGTCAGCAGTAAATACGATCTTACCGCAAGCAGCTCCGGGGGAAGCGCCTAAGCCCTTACCGATTGCCTCTGCAGCCTTAAGAGCAGCGGGATCGAACTGAGGGTGAAGGAGTGTGTCGAGGTTTCTGGGATCGATCATTGCAACTGCTTCCTCAGGTGTTCTCATACCTTCGTCAACCAGGTCACAAGCGATCTTCATAGCAGCCTGAGCTGTTCTCTTACCGTTTCTTGTCTGGAGCATGTAGAGCTTACCGTGCTCAACTGTGAACTCCATGTCCTGCATGTCTCTGTAGTGCTTTTCGAGAGTCTCGCAAACCTGTGTGAACTGAGCGAATGCTTCAGGGAACTTCTGCTCCATCTCAGCGATCTTCATAGGTGTTCTTACGCCTGCAACAACGTCTTCGCCCTGTGCGTTTGTAAGGAACTCACCGAAGAGGCCCTTCTCACCTGTAGCAGGGTCACGTGTGAAAGCAACACCTGTACCGCAGTCGTCACCCATGTTACCGAATGCCATGGACTGAACGTTAACTGCTGTACCCCATGAATAAGGGATATCGTTGTCTCTTCTGTAAACGTTTGCTCTCGGGTTGTCCCAAGATCTGAATACGGCCTTGATAGCGCCGATGAGCTGTTCCTTAGGATCTGTAGGGAAATCTGTACCGATCTTAGCCTTGTACTCAGCCTTGAACTGTGAAGCGAGTTCCTTGAGGTCGTCTGCTGTGAGCTCAACGTCCTGTGTAACGCCTCTTGAAGCCTTCATCTTGTCGATGAGTTCTTCGAAATACTTCTTACCGACTTCCATAACAACGTCGGAATACATCTGGATAAATCTTCTGTAGCAGTCCCATGCCCATCTGGGGTTATTGGACTTTGTAGCGATAACGTCAACAACCTGCTCATTGAGACCAAGGTTGAGGATCGTGTCCATCATACCAGGCATGGATGCTCTTGCACCGGATCTTACGGAAACAAGGAGCGGGTTCTCGAGATCACCAAACTTCTTGCCTGTGATCTCCTCGAGCTTAACGATATACTCCATTACCTGAGCCATGATCTCGTCATTGATCTGACGGCCATCCTCATAATACTTGGTGCATGCCTCTGTGCTAATCGTAAAGCCCTGAGGTACAGGGAGTCCGATGTTTGTCATCTCAGCAAGGTTAGCGCCCTTACCACCAAGGAGTTCGCGCATGCTGCCGTTGCCCTCGGTGAACAGGTAAACATACTTTGTCATTCTTTTATCCGCCTTTCATTTATTAGGATTTGGTTTTTTGTTTCGGTGGGGTCTGACCCCCTAAAATTTATCTTATTTATTGTAACAGAATAGTTGCTTAAAAATCGAACTTATCTGAGAAAAATTCTTCGAGTTTGTCGATCGGGAACCTGATGTTGCCGGGCTCGTATTCGACGTTCTTCATGGAGTCTCTTTCTCTGATGGTTACGCAGCCGTCAGTCTCGGAATCGAAGTCGTAAACGACGCAGTAAGGAGTACCGATCTCGTCCTGTCTTCTGTAGCGCTTACCGATTGACTGACGGTCGTCCAGTTCGCACATGTACTTCTTGGATAACTTCTCGAAAATAGGCTGCGCCTTGTCCGTAAGCTTAGCGGAAAGCGGGAGCACACCGATCTTGACAGGAGCAAGGAACGGGTGGAAGTGCATAACAGTTCTTACGTCGCCGCCCTCAAGCTCTTCCTCGTCATAAGCTGAACAGAGAAATGCGAGAGTTACACGGTCAGCACCGAGCGAAGGCTCGATAACGTAAGGGATGTACTTCTCGTTCTTAGCCGGATCGAAATATGTAAGATCCTGCTTGGAGAATTCCATATGCTGCTTCAAGTCGTAGTCTGTACGGTCAGCAATGCCCCAGAGCTCGCCCCAGTCTGTGAACGGGAAAGCAAACTCGAAGTCTGTTGTAGCTCTTGAATAGAAAGCGAGCTCTTCCTTGGCGTGATCTCTTGTACGGAGCTCTTCTTCCTTGATGCCGAGGCCGATGAGCCAGTCGTGGCAGAACTTCTTCCAGTAATCGAACCACTCAAGGTCTGTGCCGGGTTCGCAGAAGAACTCTAATTCCATCTGCTCGAACTCACGTGTTCTGAAGATGAAGTTGCCGGGTGTGATCTCGTTTCTGAAGGACTTACCGATCTGGCAGATACCGAAAGGAAGCTTCTTTCTTGCAGAACGCTGAACGTTTGCGAAGTTAACGAAGATACCCTGCGCTGTCTCAGGTCTTAAGTAAACTTCAGATGTGGCATCCTCAGTAACACCGATGAATGTCTTGAACATAAGGTTGAACTTACGGATATCCGTGAAGTTGTGGCCGCCGCATACAGGGCAGGGAATGTTGTTCTCTCTGATGTATGCAACCATCTCTTCAGGGCTCATACCTTCAACGGGTACATTCTCTATTCCGTTCTCCTTGTTCCAGTCCTCTACGAGGTTGTCTGCTCTCTGACGTGCCTTGCACTGCTTGCAGTCGATGAGAGGATCGGAGAAACCGCCGACATGGCCTGAAGCGACCCATGTCTTGGGGTTCATGATGATCGCAGCATCAAGTCCTACATTGTAGGGGCTTTCCTGGACGAACTTCTTCCACCATGCTGCTTTAACGTTATTCTTAAGCTGAACACCTAACGGGCCGTAGTCCCATGAATTAGCAAGACCACCGTAGATGTCAGAACCAGGATATACGAAGCCTCTTACCTTTGCAAGGGAGACTATCTTATCCATTGTTTTCTCTACTGCCATATTTACTTAACTCCTAAAAGATTATTCTTCGTCTTCCATCTCAGGCTCATCTTCGCCTAAGTCTGCCACGATCTCTTCTTCCTCAGACTCACCGCCTGCAAGTGCTTCCATGAGATCGTCAAGGCCCTTGGAGTTAAGACCGCCGGAAGCAGACATTCTCTCTGCTCTTTCTTCCTCGAGCATCCTTCTTCTGTTCTCAGCTTCTTCTCTTCTTCTGATCTTCTCTTCTCTTGTGATCGGGATGACTGCCTCATCCTCTACGTCTCCCTTAACTGCGACTACCTTGTCAGCTGCGATCTCGCTGCATGCCAGGGAAACAACATTAGCTGCATTGGCATCATCGATCATGGGCTGAGCGCCGTCAGTCAGTTCTCTAGCGCGCTTGCTGACCAGTACTGCAAGGTCATAAGGGCTTGCTGACTTCTCTTTGAGTTTCTCGATTGAAGGTTCTGTTAACATCTCTTTACCTCTTTTCTCCTTTTTATTCTAATTCTTTGGCTGTGTTAATATTCTTCGAAGCTTTAAGCTTTTCAGCGGTGATTATCGCAAGAATGTCTCTTGCTGCTCTGTCCACATCATCGTTCGTGATGATGTATTCGAATTCTCCGGCACGCTTGATCTCTTCTCTTGACTGGGCGAGTCTTTTTGCGATCTTCTCCTCAGTCTCAGTGCCTCTGCCTCTTAATCTGCTCTCGAGTTCTGCCATCGACGGCGGAAGGATAAATATCGTTACCGTGTCAACGTCAAACTTACGGTTCAGAGCAAGGCTTCCTTCTATCGTGATATCGAAAAGAACATCCTGGCCTTTGCTGAGCATCTCATCAAGAGGATCTGAAGGTGTGCCGTAATAGTTATCAACATACTGATCGTACTCGACGATCTTGCCGTCTTTGATCATCTGCTCGAATTCATCCTTCGTTCTGAAGTAGTATTCGACGCCATCCTGCTCCTGTCCTCTCGGAGCTCTGGTGGTAACCGATATCGAGTGACCGACACTTCCGGGATTTGCCTGTTCAAGGAGCTCTTCGACTCTTGCAAGCACTGTACCTTTGCCTACGCCCGAAGGACCTGAGACTGCAACGATCAAACCTCTGTATATACTCATCCCAGCATCTCCTTTATCTCTGAAGTAGCTAAAGCCGATGTAAGGACCATGCCGCTGTCAGTAACGATTACCGATTTGCACTTCTTGCCTGCACAGCAGTCTACCAGCATTCCCCTGTCCTTGGAGTCCTGCATCATGCGCCTTACCGGAGATGAATCCGCTGCTGCGACGCAGATGATGCGTGATGCCGATGCTATATTGCCTGAGCCGATATCTATAAATCCAGATGCCATTTGCTGATGCCTTCCGTTATACGAGATTCTGAATCTGTTCCCTGATCTCTTCTACAAGATTCTTCATTGTGAGAACCCTTGAAGTGATCTCTATATCATTTGCCTTGCTGCCTGTCGTGTTGATCTCACGGTTGATCTCCTGAACGAGGAAATCCATCTTCTTGCCGACAGTCTCTTCCTCTGCAAGGATCTTTCTTGCCTGTGAGAAATGGCTGGACAAACGCGCCATCTCCTCATCGATCGCACACTTGTCTGCAAAGATTGCTACTTCAGCAGCAAGTCTGTTGTCATCGTAGAATTCCCTCTGGTCGGAGGTTAAGATCTCGTTGATCCTTGCTGACAGCTTCTGCCTGTATGCCTCAACAACAGCAGGTGATCTTGTGACGACTTCTTCTCTTATGGTCTCTAACGAACTTACCTTGGCAAGGATAGTGTTAACGAGGTTGTCGCCTTCTCTTTTGCGCATCTCGAGCATTCCGTCGACTGCAAGATTCAAGGCTTCCATAAGTTCTTTAGCAGTAGCTTCCTCGTCGATCTCTTTCTGCGTAACGCTTAAGACGTCCTGGAAAAGCGCGATGCGCTCAACGCCCATATCGTCTTCTCTTCCGGTAACGGCGCTTATAGCCTTTGCCGCTTCGGAATATCCCTTTGCAAGTCCCGCATTGACTGTTACGACCTGACCTGCCTCGCCCTGATCTTCGAAGTTTACGAAGACATCGATCTTGCCTCTATTGAGCCTGTCGGTTATAACTCTGCGGATATCGGTATCCAGATAGTTGAACATTCTGGGCATTCTGATCGAGATATCGCAGAATCTCGAGTTGACCGATTTGATCTCAATACTGTATTTTCTTGTGTCGAAAACTTTCTCGCCGCGGCCGAAGCCTGTCATCGAGTATGCCATGTGATTACCTCTGCTGAATATATAGACAAAAAAGAGCCGCCGCAAATGGGATTATCCCACTGCTTTGGCTCACAAAGTATTATATATTATAATATTTTAGCTGTCTATCAAAATAATTTTATCTATCTCGCAAACGCCTTTATTTATTGCCTTTGCGGGCGCGAAAATTTTTTTGCCGCGTAAATTGCACGCCTAAGCAAAAGCAGGGTCTCACAGTATCCTTACAGGATCAAAACCGATATAATCCGCCGACGCGCAAACGAACTTTGTTCCTTCGAACTCACCCTCAAAAACCTTCTTGTGCGCCTTGCCGTGGAGATGTCCGTAGACGCAGATATCGATCCCGCCTTCAGCCATAAGATGCGCAAATTCGGTGAAGTCCTGCTTCGCGGTGATGGGCGGATAGTGGATCATCATGATGTGCTTTTTCGCGTGCTCCGGATCAGCCTTGCCGATCTCATCAAGGCACATCTTTATCCTGAGCTTCTCGCGCTCGTAGATCTTCCTGTTATCGGTGCCTTCGATGCTGTCTATGGATTCGATCATCCAGCCTCTGGTGCCGGTGATAAGCGCATCTTCAACAGGGATCACGTTGGTCCTTACGAACTCGAGTTTTGTGATGTTCTTCTCTTTTAAGAACTCTTCCATTTTCTTCATCGTGGTCCACCAGTAGTCGTGGTTGCCTCGCGATAAGAGCTTTCTTCCGGGAAGTTCTGATATGAACCTGAAGTCATCTTCCATCTCGGTGACATAAGTAGCCCATGAGATGTCGCCCGGGATAAGCACGGTGTCATCTTCCGTGACCTTGTTCTCCCAGTTCTCCCTGACTCTTGAGATATAATCGCCCCATGAAGATCCGAACACTTCCATCGACTTGTCCGGAATGCTTAAGGACAGATGCAGATCTGCCAGCGCGTAGATTGCCATCAAGACTCCCTCTGGTGGAAATACTGATATATTGCTTTGGCATCCTTTGCGGATATGCCTTTTGCTTCCGCAAGTTCCTCCTCGGAAGCATTTTCCACGGCTTTTATTGTACCAAAATGTGAGAGCAGATTCTTGCGCTTTGCAGGACCTATGCCTTCGATGTTTTCGAGCTTGTATCTGATATTGCGCTTGCCTGCGAGCTTGTGCTGGTACGAGATCGCGAACCTGTGGACTTCGTTCTGGACGGTCGTAAGGAATCTTAAAAGCCCCATCTCGCTGTCTGTCAGCGTGCGTCCTTCAAGTCTTATCTCTCTTCCGTCCTCGAAGACTATCCCCGCCGTCTTATGCCTGTCATTCTTGACCATTCCGGCAAGATAGATATTCTCCGTTCCCTCAATGCCTCTTACGACAGAAGCGACCGCTTCCAGCTGGCCCTTTCCGCCGTCTACGAGGATGATGTCAGGATACTTGAATCCGTCGTCTCCGTTATGCGAGAACCGTCTCTCCAGAGTCTCTCTCATCGACTGATAGTCGTCCTGGGATTCGACTCTTTTCATCTTGAATAATCTGTAGGACTGCCTGTCGGCCCTGCCATCCTTGAAGACGACCATGCCCGCGCAGATATCGTCGTTGCCGAGGTTAGAGATATCGAAGGATTCGGCTCTTGAGATGGAATTCTCCGGTGCGCCTATCAGCTCTTCAAGATACCTCAAAGGCACTGAAGGATCGGCGTTCGCATTGCCGCCTCTTAAGATCCTGCGCACCATCATCTCACGCGCATTGGAGTTTGCCAGATCTTTCAGTTCGCGCAGCTCGCCCCTCTCTGCGACATGGAGCCTGCAGTTCTTTCCGAGCTTATCTGTCAGGGTCTTCTCGATTACAGCAAGATCATCTTCCTCAAGTTCAAAAGGAACAAGAATAAGAGGCGGTATAAAAGGCGCGTCCTCATAGTACTGCATGATGAAGTTCTTTAAGATCTCTTCCTTGTCAGCATCTTCGCCCGGGAAGAAATATGTCGAGGATCCGACGATCCTTCCCTGCCTTAATTCAAGCTTTCTTACACACGTCTCACCGCAGTCAGAATATAGACCGATTGCGTCGACATCACGCTCGATATCAAGATAGACGCGCTGGTTCTGCCTTATTGCCCTGAGCGCGTATAGCCTGTCTCTTAAAGCTCCTGCCTTCTCGAATTCAAGGTTGGCAGAACAGATCTCCATCTGCTCTTTAATGTCTTTTTCGATGCCGTCGTACTTACCTTCAAAGAAGGCGACGATCTGGCCTATCATGGCGCGGTAATCCTCGCCGCTTACGGTTCCGAGGCACGGTGCCATGCACTTTCCGATGTGATAGTTAAGGCAGGGGCGCTCCTTGCCGATGTCTCTCGGGAAGACCTTTTTGCAGCGCTTTAACGGGAAGATATCGTTTATTGCCTTGAGCACTTCGAAGCAGTCCGAACCCATGTAGGGACCGTAGTATCTCGCGCCTTCTTTTCGAGCTTCGGGATCAGGCCTGAAAGCCTTGAAGACTCTCGGATATGCTTCGTTCAGCGTGATGCAGATATAGGGATAGCCCTTGTCATCACGGAGAAGGATATTGTATTTGGGCTGATATCTCTTGATGAGGTTGTTCTCGAGCAGGAGAGCTTCGGGTTCGGAACCGACTACCGTGTATTCGAAGTCAGCGACATGCGATACCATCGCCCTGACTTTTGGGGAAGATATTACTCCGCCCCCGAAATAACTCTTCAGCCGGTTTCTCAGTTTCTTTGCTTTTCCCACATAAATAACACAGCCCGAAGAGTCCTTCATAAGGTACACTCCGGGGCTTAATGGGACTGTGTCCAGCCTTGCGTCGAATTTACCGGCGGGCATTACACAGCGATCTTAGGATTCTTAAGATGGGCGAGAAGTGCTTCGCAAGCTTCCTTCTCATCGTCGCCGTTAGCTTCGATCTCGATCTCGGCGCCGTTCTCGATTCCGAGGGACATAACACCTAAAAGGCTCTTTGCATTAGCTCTTCTGCCGCTGCGGACAACGTAGATTGTGCTGTGGAACTGTGAAGCTTTCTGGATCATGACCGCTACGGCCTTCATCTGCAAAGCATCTTCACAATCAAAAACAATCTTTTCTTTAGTCATAATACAGGCACATCCCCTCATAAATTAACAGGATAAGTATATTTTTGAGTTTCTTTAAAATCAACCAAAATCGCACCGAACTGTCTAATTTCGGCTATTTATACCAAATGATTTAGATTTGCCATTACCTTTTGGTAAATTTAACAATCAAAGGTTCTTGAGCATAAGGACCGCATCCCTGCCCTGACCGTAATAACCGCGCCTTAAGCCATACCTCTCAAACCCGAGCTTCCCGTAAAGACTCAAAGCGGGAACATCATCTGATTCGACCTCCAAAAAGAGCTTTTCTATCCCTTTTGCCGTCATATCTTCTATAAGCTTCGTGAACAGCGCCTTCGCAAATCCCCTGCCCCGGTATTCCTTATGCGTAACGATATTTCCAACATTGCCCTCATCGAGCACGGTCTCAACACCGGCATAGCAGACGACCTTTCCGTCCGATTCGCCTACACAGCATATCTTATTGGGATCTTTGATGAGATCTTCCAGAGCGCTCTTAGTCCACGGATGCGCGATCGAACCTTGCTCGAGTTCCATGATGGACGGGATATCAGAAAGCTCCGCCGCTCTGATCAGAAGTTCTGTCTCAGCCATTCTTCCTGAGCCTCTCAGCCTGTGAGACTGCACAATAGGACGCCTTGATGTCTCTTGCATCTATGAGCTCAGGCTTCGCGAAAGCCGCCAGCGCTACGCCTTTTGGCATTATCGCAGCCCCGGGCGCGTAGTAGATATTAAGTCCCGACTTCGCCTTCTCGAAAGCCTTCTTCATTACATTTGCGCCGCTTCCGACCACGATTATCTGCCTTCTCGCGCCGTAAATGATCTCCGGGATCTTCTCTATCTTCGACACCAGTTCATCCGCATCGTAAGCATTCTCGGCGATCAGTGACTTAAGCGTATCGTCTTCTGCCGCCTGCGCGAAAACCCTGTTATTCCGCGCATCTATCGCCGGCACGATCAATGTCTCATTCTTCGGTGTCATTGTCGCATTCTCACACGACCTCGCAAGTGCTTCAGTCGAAGACACCGCAATGCACTTCTTTCCCGCCGCAAGCGCCATTCCCTTAACAGCGGCAAGCCCTATCCTTATCCCCGTAAAAGATCCCGGTCCCACCGTAACGGCATACCCGTCCAGATCTTCGTGCTTCATTCCGGCCTTTGTCATCACACTGTGGACCAGCGGCATAAATGTCTCGGAATGAGTCTTAGTCTCAAAAGAAAGTTCGTAGCAGATCTCTTTGCCGTCCTCGAAAACGCCGGCACTGCAGTTGCTGTTGGATGTGTCACAAACCAGAAGTCTCATGTATCGATCTTTGCTTTCTTATCAGTATTGTTAATATCGGCAGCGGGTTCAGAGATGGATTCAACTTCGTTTTCCGCGCAGGATTTTTTCGCTGCCTCCAGAATATAACTGCTGTGCTTCTCACCGCATTCACATTCAAAGGTCCTGATATTGCCGTCTCCTGTTATTGTCATCCTAATCGTGTCCTGAGGCAACAGTTCTTCAATGATGTCGCTCCACTCGATCACGCAGACACCGTCTCTGTAGAAGTATTCATCAAGTCCGCTCATAAGGAAATCATCAGGCCCTGAGAGCCTGTATGTATCAAAATGGAACAGCATGAGCCTGCCGCCTTCATATTCATTAACGATAGTAAACGTCGGGCTCGAGACGTGGGATGTCGACCCCAGTCCCCTGGCAATTCCTCTCGTAAGGCATGTCTTCCCCGCGCCGAGATCGCCCGTAAGAGCGATAACGTCGCCGCCTATTAATGACTTTGCAAGTTCATATCCGAACTCTTCGGTCTGTTCAGGTGATGTGGTCTTAAATCTGATCATGCCTGTCCTTCCTTTGCGTAGTAATTCTACATTCAAAGAGGACAAATAGCAAAGCTGATAAACATCAGGGACGGGCCGGATTCACGGCAAATTCACGGCAAATTCACGGCATAGCCGTGAAAACGCCGTGATTATTATCGTTTTTCGGCAAGATTCACGGTAAATTCACGGCATAGCCGTGAAAACGCCGTGAATTTGATGTGGGATGAAGTGCAATTTGATGTGGGATGAAGTGAATCTAAAGGGTTAAGAAGTGAATCTTCAGTGTTCTGAAGTGGTATGAAGTGGTCTTAAGGGTAAGAAGTGCAAACTAAAACAACACTTAATACTCTCGGACAATCTGTTTAGAATAACTTTTTTCGAAGATGCATAAAAAAAGCCCGGAAAATTTGCATTCCGGGCTTTGGAAAATTCCAAAATAACGATTAACGCTTTGAGAACTGTGAAGCTTTTCTTGCCTTCTTGAGACCGGGCTTCTTTCTTTCCTTCATACGTGCGTCACGTGTGAGGAATCCGCTCTCCTTAAGAACTGCCTTGTAGCTCTCTTCGTCTGCTTCAACCAGAGCTCTTGCAATACCGTGACGGATTGCACCTGCCTGACCGGAGATACCGCCGCCGATAGCCTTAACGATAACGTCGAACTTGTCCTCTGTCTGTGTAGCTGCGAGAGGCTGACGAACGATGAGCTTCAGTGTATCTAGACCGAAGTAATCGTCGATGTCCTTGCCGTTGATCGTGATATTGCCCTTACCGGGAACAAGACGTACGGCTGCTACTGCATCCTTACGACGGCCTGTGCCGTAATAATATACTTTGCTGCTTGTTTTCTTTGCTGCCATTGTCAGTTAGTCCTCCGATTAGAATGTGTAAACTTCAGGCTTCTGAGCTGCCTGCTCGTGCTCGGGGCCGGCATAAACGTGAAGCTTTCTGAACATCTGACGGCCGAGTGTGTTCTTGGGAAGCATTCCCTTAACAGCGAGCTCAACAGCCTTCTCAGGGTTCTTTGCCATCATTGTGCGGTAGTCAACTTCCTTGAGTCCACCCGGGAAACCGGAGTGATGACGGTACTTCTTATCATCAAGCTTATTGCCTGTGAGAATTACCTTGGAAGCGTTAATTACGATAACATTATCACCGGTATCAAGGAAAGGAGTATATGTGGGCTTGTGCTTACCTCTTAAAAGGCGGGCAACCTCTGTAGCCAGACGTCCGAGAACCATGCCCTCAGCGTCGATTACGAGCCATTTCCTTTCTATTGAATCCTTGGTTGCAACATATGTAGCCATGTGTCTTTCTCCTTGAAATTCATTGATTCTTTCTATATTCCGAATGCTTTAGAAAGCAAAAAGAACAGGCCTGCTCTTTGAGCAAGCCTGCATATAATAACCGCGTTTAATTGCCGTGTCAACAATTTTCAATAAAAAACTTCGATAATTCTCGCAAATTCTTCGAAAATCGCATTTTTCCGCGTTTATTTAAACAGCTCCGTTTGCAATTTCCCTTCCGTAGTTGATCTCTACGATAGTGTCTGCACCGTCAGTGATGACCCAGATATGTGTATTTCCCTTTACATACTTGAGACCGAAATCGTCTTCCTGTACGGGGTCACCATAAACAGACTTTGCAACTTCGACCTTGTCGCCTACATGAACGCCGCCGCAGTCGATAAGCGGATTGCTGATCTTGATGCCGTCGATGATCTCATTCTCATCCTCGCCTGATGTGTAGAAATCGAATTCAGGATATGAATATACAGTTGCCATTCCCTCGCCTGCACATGCAAAGTCCGAGAACATTTCCGTAGGTTCACCGAGGACTTTAAGAATAGGTGCTGCAGGTGTCCAGAATACAATGTCATATCCCATGTAGCTGAACTTATAACCGTCAACAGAAGCACTCTGTGAGACCTCAACTGAGATCTGTGTCTGGCCGCCGCCGATAAGTGAAGCCTGAGCTGTCTCGCCTGTTCCCTTGTTATCGCTGCAGCCTGCAAGAACAGATGCGATAACACAGGCACCGATTACGGTAGTAATGATTCTTTTTTTCATTTTTTCTTCTCCCATTTATCAATAATTATAGTTAGGCATATTCAGGGTTGCCGCCTGCTCGCACAGGGAGCATCGAACCGTCAAATCTGTGACGTGAATCCCCAATCTGTGAATCTGTGTTCTTGAAATACACCGTAGGATGATTCATGAACATCGTCGAGTCACAATGATACCACTCACCGTCGATTTTTACGAGGTTCCAGTAGTGTCCCTGGTAAGTCACCGGATATCTTACGACCATCATGTTCGGAATTCCAGCCAAATCTAAAAGAAATTTGGAGCAAGCGTAAAATCCGTAGCAGTCGCCCGAATGCTTTGTCAGGGCCTGATAGACTGCACCTTCGTATGTCTGCACACCGAAGATCTGCTCGTAAGTAACATGTGAGTGTACCCAGTCGAAAATGTTTTTCGCGGTCTCGGAATCCGAAGAACCTTTAAGGCTGTCCAGAACGCCGCTTGCAATTCTTACTATCTCGTTGTGCTCATTCGAATCCCACGCCGCACCTGCGCCAAGCACGCTGTTTATTACGTTGGGCTCCTTGATGTTTACAAAAGCGTCCTGCGTTCTGATATTGCCTGCAGCATCCACTGCTTTATAAGTAATTAAATAACTTCCTTCAACACCTATCTCGACATTCTTGTTGTCGACAATGACTCTCGGTTCCTCATCGAAATCGTCCTTCCATGTGACACCGTCAAAATAGTTGATCACGGCATTCTCGGAATTGTCGATATTGATGTCGTGAATGCCGTAGAACAAAGGCGCATTGTGGTCGTCAGTCACTTCGAAAGGAACATCGATCACAGCCGAATTGTTGTACCAGTCAGTGACGACAACAGGCACCATGTATAAGCCTGAGATCTCATAGTCAGGAGTACCGTTCTGATATTCGATCTTCGCGATCCCGTTAAGGTCATAAAGGTAACCGACGCAGTCCTTTGCTTCAGGCCATTTGACTCTTGCCCACTGCTTTTTGGGAATCGCGATACCCTTAGGACCTGTATGGTCTTCTATCTTTAATACAACATCTTTTTTGAATGCCTCGTCATAGAAAACAGTGAGCTTATAGATGGCCGGAACACTTGTGTCGATGCCGCTTACCGGAGTTACAAACTTCGCGTCTTTGGGACATTCGCGGAAGAAATCCGCGATCCTTATCTCATCGCCTGCTTCTATGGTGACAGTCCTTATTATGTTCCTGTCAGCATCTCTTATCGTGAATATTACCGATACCGTGACTATCGCGGCAACGTATAAAAATCCTGTTATTTTCCCTATTATCTTCTTCATAAAGTTATCCCGCTAAGTTCTATCCCAATTCCATTAATTTCACTTGCGCAATCCCTTATAAGATCAGCCTTCACCCGATGTTGTCTCCGTCACATCGGTCTCTTGGGGAGGCGGCGTCGGAGTGTCGGATGGTGTAGCCTGAGCTTCGGTGGGAGTCGGCGTATCTGTATTAGTATTCTCCGGTGCAGGTGTCGGAGAATCCTTAGCATCTGAAGGCGACGGCGTCACAGTAGCGTTCCCTGAAGGCGAAGGCGTAACCGGGACTGTCGGAACAGGCGCAGTCGTTGCATTCGGATCCGGTGTCGGTGTGGCGTTCGGATCTATGGTCGGCGTCGGTGTGTCAGAAGGCTTGTATTCTGTCGAACCTCCCGCACGCATCGGATAGAGCGATCCGTCGAACTGGTGGTTTGAGTCGCGGATCTGGTCATCCGTCAGCATGAAATAAACACCGGGGTGATTTCTGAATACCGTGGAATCGCAGTGCCACCACTCGCCGTTAAGATATACAAGATGCCAGTAGTGGCCGTTGCGTGTAACGGGTGATCTTCTGACCATCATGTTGGGGATGCCGGCACAGTCGAGGAGCATTTTCGCGCACGAATAATAGACATAGCAGTCACCGCTGTGTTTTGTGAAACCTCTGTAAGCTGCGCCCTCATATGTCTGTCTTCCGTTGATTACTTGATAGTAGATATGTGAATGGCACCAGTTGAAGATTGCTCTTGCAGTCTCGACATCATTCCCTCTCCAAAGACCTGCCATAACGCCCGCTGCAAGACCGTATGCATCTTTGCCCCTGGCACTGTAGATGCTCTGGTCTTCGTAGTCGATATCGCTGAATGAGTTGCCGGTAGCAGTCTCTTCCTCCACAGGGAATCTTACAGTGAGCTTTGCCTTTACGGTGCTTGTATTTCCGGCTTTGTCGACCGCTCTGTAAATGATCTCGTATTCGCCTTCCTGCTCGTAATCGACTTTGGAATCGTCGACAGTAATTATCGGTTCTTCGTCCGTGTCATCGAAAACCCAGACGCCCCCGAAGTAATCAACTATATTAGGATCACCGTTGCTCTCGATGTTCATTACACCCCTTATTACAGGAGCATCCACATCATAGATCACGGTGAACGGAACATCGATCACGGTCTCGTTGCCGTAAACATCCGTAACAGCAACGGGGACATTAAATGTGCCGCTCTCGCTGAATGAAGGAGCGCCGTTCTTGAATTCTATCTTTGCTATTCCCGACAAGTCGTAAAGGTAACCGACGCAGTCAGCTGCATCAGGCATCTTCCAGCTCGAGTAAAGGCTCTTCGGAAGTGCAACACCCTTGGGGCCCGTGTGGTCTTCTATTCTTAAGATGACGTCTTTCTCGAATGCTTCATCATAGAAGATCCTGAGCTGGTATACGGCAGGAATATTAGTATCGATTGATGAGACATCGGTAACAAATCTTGCGTCATCAGGACAGTTGTTGAAGAAATCCTCTATCCTGATCTTCGAACCGGCTTCGATCGTTACCTCTTTTTTGTAGTTCCTGTTGGCATCGCGGACAGTAAAAATAACCGATACCGCAACGATTGCGGCTACGTATAAAAAAGCTCCGATTTTTCCTAAATATTTATACATGTCGATTATTTTTGAGATGTTATCTGCTCGGATGCTGTCTGCTTGAACCCGTGTTTTTTAAGCTGATCAGGTGTTTCCGTCGCCCTGGTTGCCGGTGTCCTGTGCCTCCGGTGTTGTCTCCGTAGGTGTTGCAGGCTCCGAAGTCGGAGTAGGTGTATCCGTATTCTGCTGCTGAGCCTGTGTCGGCGTCGGAGTGTCTGTAACCTGCTGCTGTGAAGGTGTCGGGGTTGCCGAGACTTCAGGTGTCGGAGTTACCGATACCTCAGGTGTAGGTGTTACAGAAACACTCGGTGCAGGTGAAGGAGTCGGCGTGTCAGAAGGCTTGTAATCCTTTGAACCGCCGGCACGCATCGGATAGAGCGAACCGTTGAAATGGTGATATTTATCGTTGATCTGATCGTCCGTGCACATGAACCAGATGCCCGGGTGATCGTTGTAACCTTCTGTTGCGTCGCAGTGATACCACTCACCGTTGAGCTTGACTAAGAGCCAGTAGTGAATGTTGCCGTTATATCTCGGTGATCTGTCGACTCTCATGTTCTCGATGCCGGCAAGATCAAGGAGCATCTTGCAGCATGCATAGTAGACATAGCAGTCACCGTTATGTCTTGTAAAGCCTCTGTATGCAGCGCTCTCATAGGTTCTCGTTCCGCTTAAGAGTCTGAACCAGAGATTGTCGTGAACCCAGTTGAAGATCGCTCTTGCTGTCTCGACTTCGCTGTCTCTCCAAAGACCTGCCATGACCTTCTTTGCAACTGCATAAGGATCGCCGTCGCCTACATAGTAGTCACCGTTGTCGTTTGAAGACTGCTGCGCCTCAACAGGCATCGTAACCTTGAGGTTAGCCTTTGCAGTTCCGATATTGCCGGCCTTATCAATGGCCTGATATATGATCTCGTATGTTCCGTTTACTGTGTAATTTACCTGTGAATCGTCGACTCTTATAGCAGGCTCTGTATCGTAGTCGTCCGTAACGAGGACGCCTGTGAAGAAGTCCAGACCTTCAGGGTTGCCGCCCGTGAGTTCGAGATCGTGAACGCCGGTGATCACAGGAGCTGTCTTGTCGTCAATCATGGTGAAAGGAACGAGGATGACCGAACTGTTGCCGTATACGTCGGTAACAAGAACGGGAACGCTGAAAGATCCGCCTGTTGTAAAGGTCGGAACGCCTTCCTGGTATTCGATTTTCGCGATGCCTGAAAGATCGAAGAGATGTTCGACACAATCGGTTGCATCAGGCATCTTCCAGCCGCAGTAAAGCGTCATCGGTACAGGGTCGCCCGTCGGACCTACATGGTCTTCGATTCTTAAGATAACATCTGCTTCCTGCTTTTTGCCGTAGCCGATCTTGAGCTGATAGACTGCAGGAATCTTAGTGTCTATACCCGATACGTCAGTAAGAAATAACGCATTGTCAGGCACTTCGTCAAAGAACACGTCAAGAGTTATCGGGGTACCGGCCTCGATCATGACTTCTTCCTTAATATTTGCCTTTTCATCGCAGGATACAATAAAAACAACGATAAGCACTGCCAATACCGCAGCTGCGACACAGATCATTCTCTTTAAAACTTTCTCTTCCATGATTCCTCTTCTTCCTTCTTCCTATTTCCCCCCGAAAATAGGAATTGTTCCTTAATCCTTATAGGGGAAGTTCGAATTTATCGTTCCCCTGTAAACATTTATGTAATTCTGCACTGAGGTGGTCGACCTGTCAGGATATTTATCCTTCGCGAAGTTGTGATTCGTAGGAGCATTGATTATCTCCTTGTCCGTCATCATGAAGCAGAAATAACCCTTCGGCGTGTAGTCGTTGAAATACTTCTGAGCATCGCAGTGATACCATTCGCCGTTGAGCTTGACCAGTGCCCAGTAGTGAATGTTATCCCATGAATTCTTGCGTTCTCTGATGACGCAAATATTCTCGATTCCCTCTACATCCAGCATGGCCTTGCATACAGACCATGTTCCGTAGCAGGAAGAATATCTCTTCGTAAATGTGTTGATCGCAGCAACTGCCCAGTTGCCATACTCGGGTGTACTGAGAATGAAGCTGATGTTCTTGTGTACCCAGTAGAAGATCTTCATTGCCTTCTCGACATCAGTGTCATCGTCATCTAAGATCTTGGCATTGATCTCTCTTGCCATTCTGTATGCCTCGTCAACATATGCCTGTGTAACTGCGGAAGATACCTCTGCATTTGCGATCGGTATAACATGTATCTTCACGGTAACTGTTGACATGTTGCCGACATCGTCAGTTGCGGTATATGTAAGCGGATAGTCACCTACATGTGCCAGATCAACCTGTGAGTTGTCTATCTCAAGAGTGGGATTCTCGGCGAAATCATCAGTAACGGTTACGCCGTCCCTGTATGAGACAGACTCTGAACCGACCATTACGTCGATATCATGAACACCTGAGATAACCGGTGCGGTCACATCCTGCTTAATGTAGAACGGAACATCGATGACCGAGAAATTGCCATTCGTATCAGTAAGCCTTACTCCGATATCGAAGTTGCCGCCCTTTGTAAGGTCAGGCTCACCGTTGTTATATGTGCAGTGTACATCTGTGAGATCGAAAACATCCTTTACGAGTGTCTTCGGCTCAGGTGCCTTGCCGGCATACATCTCGACGGGGACCGGATTAGCCGTGGGACCTGTGCAGTCGATAACATTGAGGATCGAATGAACAACATGTCCGCCACAGTCGATGGCGATATCATAGGATGCGAGCATGCCTGTGTCGATCTTGTCTACACTCGTAATAAAATCCGTGTTCGGAGGGATCTCGGTAAAAAAGCAATCGAGTGTGATCTCGTGACCATACTCGATGTTAACTTCCGAGAGGCACTCGCTCTCAATATCAGCGATTGCCCTGTTGTAGAAAATATAAGCTCCCAAGACACCTAATAAGGCTCCCGAGATCAGCGGAAGAACCACAAATCCCAAAAACCTTATTACGTTGAACTTAAACTTCTTTTGCCTGGGCGCCATTATATCTGTCTGGTATTAAATCTTTGCGTTGTAAATGATGTTAACTACTTTGCCTTCTCCGTCTACTACGAATCCGAGCTCGGAACTTCCCTTTGCATAGATGATGTTCGTGTCGGACTCAGAAGCGGGCTCGCCGTATACAGCCTTGACCTCGTCTGCTGTCTGGCCTACATAGATGCCCTCGGGTGTAGTAACAGTATCATCGTAGATCTGAATGCTTGAGATGGAATCAAGACCGTTGATGGGGTTTGTGTAAACCTTGAAAGAACCGCCCTTGAATGTGAATTCCTTGGACATGCCCTGACCTGCACATGAAGCAGTCTCATAAAACTCATAATCGTCATCGTTGAACTTTGAATCGTCAAGCAATGAGTTAGGGATGAGCTTTACACCGGAGAAAACAAAGTAAAAGTTGTTCTCCTCAGCGTCTGCATCAATAGAACCGCTGGGTGCTGTAGCACCGGTGCCACCCTGCTGCTGTGTGGAAATGATATTGATGTCTGAAGAAACCGGCTCAGGCTCGTTGTTGCAAGCTGCGATTCCCGCACCGACTATCGACAAGCTCAGAATAAGAGCTGCAGTTTTTGTGAACTTCATTAGATTATCCTCCATTCCAATAGTTCCAGTCTTTTAAACACCGTATTATTGTACACTATGCGTTAAATCCACATATGACAAAAATGAGTGAAAACACCGTTATTTTTTACTCTAAAGTGACAAATAATATTAATAAATTATGGGCACTTCCCTGTCCTGGTGTTGGGGTTCGTCGAATTTTGAGATATTCAGGTACCATTTCCGTATCTCAAACCGTCCGTTTTTTGCGCGTTTGAGATATTTGGCGCGGCACTCACTAATCTCGCCGTCTTAGTTTTCGATAACACGGCAACACACTCACCGCTCCCGAGGTCTCACTTTTCGATCGCGTTTGCTCCGTAGCTTTTAAGCTCGCCGTACTGCTCGATCTCGCGGTACTGGTCGTCGCGCATGAAGTTGTAGAATTCGATGTCTTTCTCATACTCGGCAGCGACTTCGGGCACTGTGCGGTAATCGGTAAGCGAATAATTATCAACAAGATACTGACCGAAGTAGACGCTCAGCTTCTCGGCACCGGTTATGTTCAGATGCACGCCGCCGTCGTAAGTGTCGACGCTCATATCAATACCGATATCGTCTGCATAGTCGCAGAAGTTGATGTATGTGAGGCCGTGTTCGGCTGCGTAGTCTTCAACGTTCTTATCCCACTGCTCGTACCAGCTGTATTCGATGGGGGCGCGGACGAGCAGAAGCTCGATACCGTTCTCTTCGCAGAGAAGTCTTATCTGCTCAAGATAGTACCAGGAGAAGTCGCTGAACCTGTAGTTGAGCAGAAGCGGCATTGAAGGCAGCTTGTCCTTAGGCATTATGTCGCAGCGCATGTAGTAACCGTTGTGCGAAGTTATGTCTTTGGAGAATACATGCTCAAAATCAGTCTTTGTGAGCTGGTTCCATCTGTCGTGATAGCGCAGGATCGGGAAAACATAAGACGCAAAAGTCTCTTTCGAAGTAAGGGATGATTTGATCGCATCAACCTTGTCTTCAGACCACCTCATGCCGTCCAGGGTCATGCGGTTATAAGATTCGTTATGGGGAGATGCATGCTGAAGATTGTGGACTGACAGGACAACGACCTTGGGAGTCTCGGTCCTGAGAACGTCTTTAAGCAGATAGTAAGTCTGGTTAATGTACTGCTCGCCGGAGCCTCTGATGTAAGAAGAGATTCCGTATTCCTCGTACATCTTGATCGGCGAATAACTCTCATATGCATCGCAGTCGCCGAAGAAGATGACGTCATGCGGGACCTTCTCCTTGTAGTATTCCTCAGTGAAGGATCCTTCTATAACGCCCTTCTGATACTTGGGCATAAAGAGGCGCTGGACAAACCACAATATGCCAAAAGAGAGCGCCAGCAGAACCAGCGCCGTGATAACTTTTTTAATGATTTTGGAATCCTTGCCGGTCTTTGTCATTACATTGCCTTCTTGAGACGGCGGAAGTCACCTAAAGCTTTCCAGCCGATCTTGACGATCTTCTTGATGTTGATGGAGTTTGTGCCGCCCTGTCTGGGTCTGAATGTGACTTCGCGGAAAGCGTGCTCCTCGCCGTAGTGAACGAAATAAGTTGTCATCATGATATTCGGCAGGTTGTAATCCTTGTCGAGCTTGGGCAGGTATTTTGCAACTGTTTTCGCGTCCATAAGACGGAAAGGCGCATTGGCATCCGGAACCTTTACGTGGAAATAGCACTTCAAAAGGAAGCAGACGACCTTCTCTACGAAGGCTCTCGACTTGCCGTCGCCTCTTACCACGCGGTGTCCGAAAATTCCTTTATAACCATGACGCATCTGCCAGAAGTTGTCGAACTCCGAAGGCAGCGTCTGTCCGTCTGAATCAGTTTGGAAGATAAAATCAGCGCCCTGCTTTATTGCGTAATCGTAGAGCGCGATTACCTTGGGACCGTGCTGTTTGCCTGTGTCGGAGAGTATCTCGAGCTGCGGATGTTCGAGCTTGAAATTCTCGAGCAGTTCGTGAGTTCTGTCGACGCTTCCGCTGTCAGCAATAACGAGTCTGGAAGCAGGATCCTTACCTTCAAGGATCGGGTACCAGGAAGTAACAACATCGAGGATGTTGTCTTCTTCGTTATAAGCGGGCATTACAATGTAAAGGATGTCCATTTTTTACTCCTCCGGCAGATTCTTACGCTCGTCTACGATGTAGCGCGGGCGGTGTTTTGTCTCAAGATAGATCTTTCCGATATATTCGCCGATCACACCGAGGCTTATCATCTGTATTCCCGAGACGAAGCAGAGGATACATGTGGTCGAAGCCCAGCCTCCGACAGTATGACCGAATATGATTGATGCAAACACGTAGATAATTCCGACAAAACTTAAGAATGCGACGATAAGACCCAGGATCGTGATGAGCCTTAACGGTTTTACCGAGAATGATGTAATACCGTCTATGGCAAGCTGCATCATCTTGGAAAGCGGATAGTGCGTCGTGCCCGCTTCCCTCTCGGCTCTCGAATAGTAAACAACTGACTGCTTGAATCCAAGCTGGGGAATTATGCCTCTTAAGAAAAGATTGACTTCGCCGTATCCTTCAAGAGCATCTAAGACCCTTGAACTCATGAGTCTGTAATCTGCGTGATCAGGGATAATGTCGACGCCCATTCCGCGAAGGAATTTGTAGTATGACCGGGCTGTTGACCTCTTAAACCAGGTGTCTGTCGAACGGTCATTCCTTACACCGAAAACTATCTCACTGCCCTTGGCATATTCGTCGACCATCTCGCCTATTGCATTGATGTCGTCCTGGCCGTCACAGTCCATGGATATCGTAATGTCGGCGTATTTCTTTGCTTCCATGAGGCCCGCAATCAGGGCATTCTGGTGTCCTCTGTTGCGCGACAGGGAAATAGCTGCATATCTCTCATCTTCTTCACAAAGGGACGTAAGGATATCCCACGTCGTATCTCTGCTGCCGTCGTTGACGAACATGACGCGGCTCTTATCACTTATCTTGCCTGCCTGCTCTAATTCATCTAACTTGGCCTTGAACTTTCCGCTGGTAAGAGGCAGGACCTGCTCTTCGTTGTAACACGGAATAACAAGATAAAGTACTGGCGTCATAATGAGCTCCCCGGAATTCATTTTCTCCTGAGATTATAGCATATTAAATAATTATAGAACCGGGACCCCTGATAAATCACGCTTCCTTGATCTTATGGTTCTTGTAATCGATCCTGTTCTGGACAGATTTTGCTGCGCTCTCGGGATATTCGCTCTGCTTGAACTGGAATCCGTTCCAGCCGCCCTGCCAGAAATCCAGAAGTTCCGCTGTCGTATACATGAAGAAATAGCTGTCGTAGCCTTCGCGCCATGTCGAATCGCAGTGATACCACTCGCCGTTGATCTTGACGTAGTTCCAGAAGTGCGTTGCCGTCTGGTAAGGATAACGCTCGATTATCATGTTCTCGAATCCGGCGACATCGAAAAGAGCCTTTGCCGCATACGCCGTCGAATAGCAGTTTCCGCTCCGGTAAATGAATGCGTTGTATGCTGCCTCGGTCCACGAACGCGTATCTGTCCTCAATATGAAGCGGATGTTATATCTGCACCACCATACGATCTGGAGAGCGACCTCTTCTTCGGTCATTCCGGGCTCTGTTATCGAATCAAGGATCTCTCTTGCTTTTGCATAAAGGACATCAGGTTCGATATAGCCTTCCGGCTTGTCCGACACTTTTATGCTCACTGTCGATACCGCTTCGTTGCCCGTAAAATCAGTCGCGATATAATGCACTTCATAAGTTCCCGGTTCATTGAGATCAACATCCGAAGTATCTATCTCAAGCTTGGGATTCTCATCGTAATCGTCTGTAACGGCCACGCCAGTTCTGTATTTGACCGGGTCACCGATATAGACTTCGAGATCTTTGGTTCCTTCGATCACAGGTGCCTTGGCATCTCTCGTTACGCTGAAAGGCACGTCGACTACTGTCTCATTGCCGGAAGCATCAGTAATAAGAGCCTTTGCTATGAAGTCACCGCCCTCAGACATGTCGGGCACTTCTTTCCACACAGCAGTGCAGTCTGTAACGTCTTTTATTCCGGTAAGGCAGTCAATTGCATCAGGCATCTCACCGCACGAGAACATCGTCTGCCTGATGCCTTCTCCTTCAGGTGCGACAGTATCCTGAACAATGAGCTTGCATGCATAATTCCTTCCATACATCTTTATGTTGAAGGTGACTGTCTGGGGGATCTCATATTTGACTTCATCGAAGTTCAAGTTACAAGACACCAGCTCCGGGAACGCCGGCATCTCAGTAAAAAACATGTTGACGTCCGGCTTTACAGTGCCGGCTTCAATGGTAACTTCCCTCTTCAGAAGTTCAGTCTGTTCTTTGTAAAAGATATATACCCTGAAGCAGACGAGAGCCACCAGAATGCATGCCACAGAGATCACGAGCGGCTTTAGGATCTTCATGGGTTCTATAGGTGCTTTGGGCTCTTTTTTCTTTACGGGTTTTGCCTGTTTAACGGGCACGGGCTTGCGCTGCTGAACCGGCCTTTGTGCCTGCTTCTGAGGATTTTGGACAGGTCTTTTTACCTGCGCCTGCCTTTGCTGTTGCCGTGCAGGCGTCTGCCCCGGACGTGAGCTGTTCTGAACAGGTCTTTGGCTCTGATTCAACGTTCCCGGTCCCTGCTGCACAGGTCTTTGAGTTGTATTCCGGGATTGCCTTGCGGATAGATCATTTACCGCTCTTTTGACGGGAACACCTTGCTTAACAGAGTCCTTTGCTGCGGGATCCGGATTCCGCATGGAAGGCTTTGTGCTGTTGCCGTCAGAAGTTTTGTTCATATCAGTTCTTTATCTTGTGTCCGCTGTAATTGATCCTGCTCTGGACTGACTCCGTCGCCGATTCCGGATACTTATCCTCAGGGAAATTATACCCGTTCCAGCCGTTATGCCAAAAATTCTTCAATTCCTTGGTCGTGTACATGAAGAAATAGCTGCTCCAGCCGATTCTCGGAGTGGAGTCGCAGTGGTACCACTGACCGTCGATATTGATGTAGTTCCAGTAGTGCGGATTGTAGATATAGGGGTCTCTTACGATGATCATGTTTTCGATGCCTGCAACATCGAAAAGCGCCTTCGCGCACATCGCGAAAGTATAACAGTTGCCGTTCCTCTTCATGAATCCGTCGTAAGCCGCCCTCGTCCATGAGGAGTCATCGCAGTTGGAAACATAGTAAATGTTATATCTTACCCACCATGTGATCTGAATGGCCTTTTCCATATCGTTCATGTCGTCATTGGTTATCTTATCGAGGATCTTTCTTGCCTCATCGTAAACAAGTTCAGGCTCGACATAAGTCGAAGGCTTCTTATTGAGCTTGATGTTGATCGTAACCTCGGAAACATTGCCCGTGAAGTCATAAGCTCTGTATGTTACGACATAAGTGCCGGGCTCATCTGCATCGACCTCACTCGTGTCGATCTCAAGTGTGGGATTGGGATCAATATCATCGGTTACGGTAACGTTCTCCCTGTATCTTACAGTATCACCGATGAACATCTCTATGTCCTCTGTTCCCTCGATGACAGGAGCCGTTACATCCTTTGTTACCGTGAAAGGAACATCAACATAAGTAACGTTGCCGGATGCATCTGTAACAGCGGCTCTGGCGGTCAGATTGCCGCCAACGGTTATATCGGGAACCTCTGCCCATTCAACCGTACACTCATTGAGGTCAGATACATTCTTAATGCATTCTTCCACAGGTGGAACCTGATCTACAGAATACATTGACTGGGGTATAGCCTCAGCCGTCGGAGGAGTCGTATCAACAATATTAAGAACGCACGGGAAGTTCGTGCCGTACATTCTTACAGTGAATCTTATCGTCTGCGGAATCGTGTAGTTCACCGTTGCGAAATCAAGATTGCAGGACACATAATCAGGGAACTTCGGTTCGCCCTTGATATACATCGAGAGATCAGCAGTGGTGCCCGCCTCGATCGTATTCTCGGATACGATGAGATCCGTATCATCCATATACGTATAGATCGCGTAAAATGCAGCTATACCGAAAAGAAGAACAATGAGAAAGACTATAAGGAGCGGAAGATATCTGTGTTTTCTCTCGCGGTGGACCGACAGCTCTTTCATCTCCTGTCTGCGCTGTCTTCTTGAGACACGCTTTTTGCGCTCTTTACGGGGCTTTACATCCTCTTCTTCCCCGTACTCGGCGTCTTCCCGGAAATCCTCAAACTCGGACTCGCCGTCCAGATACATTTGAGCCTTAGGTTCTTCATCTCCGAACTCTATAAACTCTGCATCCGGCTGTTCATGCTCCACATGCAAAGGAGCAACATGATGCGGCGGTGTAATGTGCGGGATCTCGATCTGCTGAGGCACTTCAACATGACGCGCTTCCAGATGCCTGGAAGCTTCAATATGACGGGGTGCCTCAATGTGCTGAGGGGCTTCTATATTCTGGGGAATCTGAACAGGCTGGCGGACAGCCATTTGATCAGGCTGCGCTGTTTGCACAGGAACGGGCCTTTGCATCTGTGTTGGCTGCTGGATCTGAACAGGCCTTTGAACCTGCGCGGGCTGCGCCTGAGACGGCGCCTGACGTGTAAGTCTTGCAGGAGCAGGCGACTGACGTGTAAGTCTTGCGGGTTCCGTTGATCGTACCGGTCTTTGAGGAGCTGCCTTTCTTAATGCAGCCTCATAGGCAGCAGCCTTCATAGCCGCATCAGAAGAATTGACATTCTGCTGTCTCAGTTCCTGATCAGGAAACTCGAAATCTTGCATTGCTGTAGTCCTTTATCTCTCCGGATAGTTACCCGTAAAGCAGGCATCGCAATATCTGAAATTGTCGCCTCCAAGCATTTCGTCCAAATCCTCATAATCCAGATAACCCAGTGAATCCGCGCCTATTATGCCACAGATCTCGGGGATTGTGTGCTGGCACGCGATGAGGTAATCCTCATCAGGGACATCTGTGCCGTAGTAGCAGGGGTGCATGAACGGAGGCGAACTGATCCTGACGTGAACCTCTGTGGCTCCCGCATTTCTCAGCATGTTAACCTGGTTTGCGATCGTGTTTCCTCTTACGATCGAATCATCGATAATAACAACTCTCTTGCCGCTTACGACAGACGCAATGGGATTAAGCTTGATCTTAACAGCCTGCTTGCGCTGTTCCTGGGACGGCTTGATGAATGTTCTTCCTACATAAGTGTTCTTAACGAATCCCTTCTCATAAGGGATGCCTGATTCAGCTGCAAAACCCAGTGCGGCATCGATTCCCGATTCGGGAACGCCTATGACGATGTCACAGTCGCAGTGGTGCTTTCTAGCAAGGATACGGCCTGCTTCTCTTCTTGCCTGTGCAACAGAGATGCCGTCCATTACAGAGTCAGGTCTTGCAAAATAGATATATTCGAAAACGCATTTCTTCATAGGGCGTTTGTACCCTGAGTCGATAGATCTTATCCCGCCGTTCTCCACGACGATGATCTCGCCGGGATTAACGTCCCTTATGAATTCTGCGCCGACGGCTTCCAGCGCGCATGTCTCTGAGCAGAATATGACCGCGTCATCAAGCTTGCCCATGACAAGCGGCTTTAAGCCGAAAGGATCTCTCGCTGCGATAAGTTTTCGAGGGCTCATAACAAGGAGCGCATAGCCTCCCTTGATCAGACCCATTACTTCTCTTACGGCTTCTTCAACCGAAGGAGTGGAGCCTCTCTTATGAGCTATCAGATATGCGATAACCTCCGAATCGGTCGTCGTGTGAAAGATAGCACCCTTGTTCTCGAGTTCCTCTTTAAGACTTAACGCATTCGTGAGATTTCCGTTGTGTGCGATGGATAGTGTGCCTTTGGAATACTGTGTGACGATCGGCTGGGCGTTTTCCGGAACACTGCCGCCGGCCGTGGAATATCTGACATGTCCTATAGCAATATCGCCTTTTAGATTACGGATCTTGTCGCTGCTCAATACATCACTTACAAGTCCCATTCCCTTGACGCATTCGATGGCCGCGTCATCATTTGTGGCGATACCGCAACTCTCCTGTCCCCTGTGCTGAAGACTGAAGAGCCCGTAGTAAACATCAACAGCGCAGTCTTTAGCGCCGTGAATTCCAAATATTCCGCATTCCTCGTGTATAGCCATGCATAGATTTTAACACCTCAAAGACGTACAGACGTGCGGTAATTTGTCTGTATTTTACGGGGGATTGAAGGTTTTCGCTTGTATATAACAACAAGGGACAGCTATAAATGAACGGCGCGGGCTTCTTCCCTGCGCAAAAGTTCCGGAAAAGCAATGCAGAAATGCAATGCGGAAAACCACCCTCGCGTAGTAGAATATCTTTGTTATGGAAAACCTGTTTCAACATTGTATGCTCTGTCCTCGAAAATGCGGTGCGGACAGGACCGCCGGAAAGACCGGCTTTTGCGGTATGCCGGACACACCTGTGGTAAATCTTTATAAGCTTCACTATGGTGAGGAGCCTGTAGTGTCAGGCACAAACGGCAGCGGGACTGTCTTTTTCGAAGGCTGCGGGCTGGGATGCATATACTGCCAGAATTACCTGATCTCAAGAGGCGCGACAGGGTGCGGCACGAAGATGGACGCGGACAGGTTATCTGACGTATACCTTGAACTTCAGGATAAAAATGCCCACAACATCAATCTCGTTACTCCGATGCATTTCGCACCGGCGGTTGCGGAGTCTGTCAGGAGGGCAAAAGACAAGGGGCTTAAGATACCTGTTGCGGTCAACTGTTCAGGATATGACCTTGTATCCACGTTAAAGCTTTTCGAGGGGCTCGTCGACATATATATGCCCGACATGAAATACTTCTCGGGTAAGTTCTCAGGAGAGTATTCGCACGCGCCGGATTATTTCACGGTCGCGGCGGCTGCCATAGATGAGATGGTAAGACAGACAGGCGGAATAAAGCTCGGTGATGACGGCCTCATTAAGAAAGGCGTTATCGTAAGGCACCTTATCCTTCCGGGCGCGATGTTCGATTCAAAGCATATTCTGGATTACCTGACTTCCAGATACGGCGACAGGATCTATATAAGCCTGATGAGCCAATACACACCGATGCCGGGAGCATCCGGAAAACTGGCCGGGCGTCCTTCGCTTAAAACCTGCGAGCGCCTTGCAGATTATTTGGCGTCACTCGGGCAGGAGAATGCTTTCGTTCAGGAATACGGTTCGTCCGGAAATGAAATGATCCCGGACTTCCTTGCAGAAAACCGGGATCAGAAGTAAATCATATCAAGCTTAGATCAGAGTACGCTTGCGATATATGTCTCAAGCTCCGGAAGCTGTACAGCTCCCATAAACTCATTTACGACCGCACCGTCTTTAAAGAACTTGACGGCGGGGATATTCTCGATGCCGTACTTCTCTGCAAACTCAGTTGATTCGGAACAGTCATACTTGCAGACCTTGAGCCTGCCTTCGTACTTCTGCGCAGCTGCCTCCACAACGGGTCCGAACCCTCTGCAGGGACCGCACCAGGGGGCCCAGAAATCAACAAGGACCGGGAGATCGCTCATCAATACTTCAGATTCAAAATTGTAATCGTCTAAAAAAACTTCTGCCATTGTTCTTCTCCTTCCAGTTCTGTTTCCGGTACTATATCCGGTTCAGTTTTTGCATTCTTCGTTGTTACCGGTTCTGCCCTTTGACCTGCAGCGTTCGCTGACTTCGCAGACTCTGTAATTTCCGCCTTCGATACACAGGACTTTGCCGTTGATAAGGCTGTCCGCGATCTTGTATCTTGCCGATTCATAGATCTCTGTAACAGTCGTTCTCGAGATATCCATCTGAAGAGCGCATTCCTCGTGAGTCATCTTCTGATAGTCCACATGGCGTATTACTTCATACTCTTCGATAGTGAGAACCTGTGGTTCGAGCTTCTCTGCCCCGGCGGGCACAAATCTTGTAAACTTAGGCTCCTCACATACTCTTCTGACTCTTACCGGTCTCGGCATTTCTAAGACTCTCCTAAAAAAAGACATATGCCGCGTTAACGACATATGTCAATTATAGCATTATATTTTCCTGCAGCGAAATCCTGTAAGTTCAGATCTCTTCAGCCAATGATTCAAGATACTGTCCGTAATTGGTCTTCGACATTGAATTGGCTATCTCAAGGAACTGCTCTTTTTCCATCCATCTGTTGTGATATGCAATCTCTTCGAGGCATCCGATCATGCGTCCTGATCTCTGTGCAGCCCTGATCTGGCCTGCCGCTTCATAGAGGCTGTCCGGATTTCCCGCGTCAAACCAGGAGAATTCCTTGCCCAGAGGAATAACATGGAGCTGGCCCCTCTTAAGATATTCTTCGTTTACTGAAGTGATCTCGAGCTCACCTCTTGCAGAAGGCGTGATCCCGGCTGCGATATCGACAACCTGATTGTCGTAGAAATAAAGACCCGGAACGATGTAATTTGACTTGGGGTGTCTGGGCTTTTCCTCGATCGATACAGCCTTGCCCTCAGCGTCGAATTCGACTACGCCGAATGCTCTGGGGTCTGCAACATAGTAGCCGAAGATAACAGCGCCGGATTCGTTTTTGCCTGCCGCTCTGAGCTTTCTTCTGAAGAAAGGTCCGTAGAAGATATTGTCTCCAAGAGCAAGGCATACTGAATCATTGCCGATGAAGTCCTTTGCGATTATGAATGCGTCCGCGATACCTCTTTGAACCTTCTGCTCCATATACTGAATAGAGATACCGAGCTGTGAACCGTCGCCCAAAAGATCGACAAAGGGCTTTGTATCGTCAGGCGGTGTGATAACAAGGATATCTTTGATGCCTGCCTCCATAAGCACGGAGAGCGGGTAGTAGATCATGGGTTTGTCGTAAACGGGAAGAAGCGGCTTACATACCGGTTTGGTAATAGGATAAAGGCGTGTGCCCTTTCCTGCAGCAAGAATTATTCCTTTCAAATGTGTATCCTCCAAAGTTTTCAAAAACTGTTGATAATATAAATATACAACACTTATCCATATTGTGCGACAATATGAACGCCATTAAATCGACTTTCGGGGGGAAAGTGTTATGCAGGAATTCCTGAACAATCTGACCGCCACAAAAATCGCGGATCAGATCATCTGCTATCTGTTTCTGATTCTTTTTATCTGGGGTGCGAACATCAAGTTCGGCAGAAAGAATGAATTCAATGATGATTTTGCAAGTCTTGATGCGATGAAGTCGCTGCGCGGTTTTGCCGCGATCGGCGTCATTTTGCATCACATCTCGCAGGAAGATATTTTCCAGCAGAAGGGTGTTTTCTCTGCCTTCGTAAATGCCGGTGCCTACTTCGTTGCAATATTCTTTTTCTGCTCAGGCTTCGGCCTTATAAAGAGCCTCAATTCCAAAGAGAATTATCTTAAGGGCTTTATAAAGAACAGGATCGTGAAGGCGATCGTCCTTCCCTTCTACGTAAACGTTGTCATCTACGGAATCCTTATGGCCGTTACCGGCTATGAGCTTCCCAAAGAGCGCTGGATATTCAACTTCTTAGGACTTACCATGATGAACACTTACGCGTGGTTTCCTATAGTCCTCGCGCTTTTATATCTCGTGTTCTTCCTCTGCTTCCGCTTCATAAAAAAGCGCCCTGTCTGCTTTGCGGTGATATTCCTGTTCATAATCGGACTTGGCTTCCTTTTCAGCTGGAACGGACATTTTGCGCCCTGGCACGGACCTGAGAACTGGTGGCTCAACCCTTTCTACAACAAGCGCGAATGGTGGCAGTATGACATGACGCTCTGGTTCTCCGGAGAATGGTGGGTCAATTCGGCGCCCGCGTTTCTTGCAGGTCTTATCTTCGCAAACTACGAGAAACAGATCACGGGATTCTTCAAAAAGGCTTATGCCCTCAAGTTCCATGTGCTTCTCATAATCACTATGATCTTCTATAAGCTCTCCGCATTCGGCCAGATGAAGTTCGGCTACTGGACAGAATACAGCGGCAACGGCGCAGGCATGATGGAAAAGCTCAAGACATACTTCTGCCAGGTCCCTCTGTTCCTGATCCTCGGCATCACGATAATCATCTTCATGATGAAATATCACGTCTCCAACCCCGTAAGCCGCTTCTTCGGCAAGTATTCGCTCCACACATATCTCATGAACCTTGCCTGCATCCTGGGCTGCCGGTTCATACAGAAGATAAAATTCCCCGCCAAGGCCGGCAATCTGAACCTCCTGCTCTACGGAGCTGCGGTTATCGCTTTGACCGTTGCACTCGGTATCGGTGAGTACTGGCTCACTGAAGGCATAAAAAAGCTCCTGTTCAGGAAAAAGAAAGCCGCCTGATAAAAGCGTCATAAGTTTACGGGAAATAATAAAGGCTGCACGATATTGTGCAGCCTTTTTGGTGGAGCGGGATACGAGATTCGGACTTGTCCTTGTTTTGGTACAGAAACCAAATTCGGCTAAAACAAGGTGTTTGTTTTCTATAAAAATCATGTTTTTTCTTATACTCAATAAAAATAATCACTTTTTCATTTATATTCCAATTCTTCGTTTAAGTTCATCGCCTATGATTGCAGCATCCCGTTGCTGTTCCCCTTCAATCAAGTGCGAATATGTTTCCAGAGTCGGCATGCTCGCGGAATGTCCCAGAATACGCTTCAAAGAAGATAAATCTATGTACTTCATTAGAGAAACAAAGGTGTGCCTTAGACTATAGACGGATCCAGGCAACTGTAACTTGTAATAAACACTGTTAATTCTCTTTTGGGTTGTCATTCTTCCTTTTTCGTCTGGAAATAGCCATTCACTGTCATTATTTTTAATATATTCAAGCTGTTTATCTAAGATATCTCTTGCTACAGTATTAAGAACAAAACTTCTTTGGGCATTATGGTTTTTCCCAGGTGTTATTCTTTTTCTACCATTTACAGCTCTAGATATGGTTAATGTGTTCGTTTCCGGGTTGAAATCGTTAATTTGAAGCCCTATAAGTTCTCCGGTTCTCAATCCAGTAGCTAAACAAAATTGATAGGCATAAGCAAAATGGCAATCTTGTTCACTAAGATTAAACAGTCTTCTTATCTCTTCAGGTTGTAATATCTCCCTTTCCTTTTTAGGCCTGGCAGTCGGCGGAAGCTGAAAAGGTATGGCGATAGGTTCACACACTTCCTCAATTACAGCCATATACCGTAAAAATTGATTCAGAGCAGATCTTATTGATTCCAACGTCTTCCTGGATGGCGTTTTTCCGTTCTGAAGGCGAACATCCAACAAAAAATTTTGAAGGATCTTATACCGAAGATCTGATGCACGAACATTGCCAAGAGCAGGGATTATATAATTATCGCCCTTCTCTTTAATTAGGCGATAACCTTCCGTCTCACCGCCATGCAAAGTTTTATAGTAATCAAGGAACGGCTGCCAATATTCTTTTACTCTTCCACCTGTTCGACGATATGAGCCATCCAACCAGTCACGAGCCTTCTTCATTACGGCCCTTTTTCCAGCCATTCCTTCTTTAACTGAAGTAAAACTTTTTTCAAACCCATCATCGCGTTTAACACGGTAATACCATTTGCCACCGGAAAAAAATGGTTCGCGCATATTTTAAGCTCCTTATATTATAAATATATTTACCTTAAATTTATAAAGAGCAGCTTTATGTGTCTACCTGCTTCAAGGACAGTTTTCGAACAACTTTTACTGTTTTTGCCTATTATCAACAAAATTTTATGCCAAAAACTTGCCAAAAAAAAAAAACATTTAATATACAAGTATTGACGATATTCCGTTTTTAAGAAAGGAGAAAACATAATGGAAATAACCGGAACCGATATTAAAGCGCGGCTTGCAAAATGTAACCTGACGAAGATCTGGCTACTTAATCAGCTCAATAAACGAGGCATCAAGATCTCTGTTACCACTTTATCATTGATTCTCTCAGAGAGTTATAGCAATAAAGAAAAGTCTTCTTTAGTTATTGCTGAAGCTGCGGAAATCATAAGCAAGTACGAAAACGCTATGGATGAGGCCTGATATGGAATACAAAGGGAATGAACAAATACTCAAATACTTTAGCGGAATCAAAGAAATCGCCGAAACCATTAATAAGTCCTATTCCTATACCCAAAGAAGAATAAAAAGGACTAATGGTGTTGATTTTACTGAAGGCGACTGGAAGAAAATCAATGAGCATATAGACGAATACAAGCGACAAAAGGGTAAACATACAAGAGAAGACAACAAGCAGGAAATTGCTACTCTAATTAAAAAGCTTATAGACGAACTGGCAGAATAATATGATTGCAGCACCTATTTTACAAGAGACTCAGTTTATCCTGGCTAATATGACCAAGGACAAATACAGATATGAAAAACGTCTGTCTGATGTCACTAGCACTTATGAATTCGAAAGGAAAGAACTCTTCTCGGCAATTAAGTCTGTGAAATATGGAACCGATCGTGTACAAAGCAACGGCAAGCCTGATGACAGAAACATCCTTATGGAAATACGGCTTCGCCAATTAGAGAAAGAATACCGCGAAGAATCAGAGGCATTAATCCAAGAATTGAAAAGGATTATTGAGCTTACGACTTATATTGAGATCCGAAAGGATGATACCGGAAACGTTTTGAGGTGGTTTTACATCGGTTGGAATAATGCCAGGGATGGTAAAAGAACAGATAGAAAAAACGGCAAAAAGCTAAATAAAACCGATATTAGTGAAGAACTCGGCATTGAACGCTCCGAGGCAGCACGGCTTTTAAAAAAAGGTGAAGAAGACTGTGCTCGATTCCTATTAACTAACAAATTGCTATTCTGAAAGGAGTAAATAATGAAAACAATAGCTATAGTCAACCAAAAAGGCGGCGTAGGAAAAACAACAACGACAGTTAATCTGGGAGCTGCACTTGTTAAAAGAGGATATAAGGTTCTGCTTGTGGACTTCGATCCGCAAGCTAATGCAACAACGCATTTAGGATACGCTGAACTCTCTTGCAAGAAGGAAGATGTAGACAATGATTATATTTACTACGAGGATCACTTATCCATCAACGGAGTACTAGACGATCTCCTAAAACATAGAGATTATGTTGAAACACTTCACAAATCCGTACTTCATCATGAAGAAGGTATTGACCTGATTCCTTGTAACATTGAACTAGCTGCACTTGAATATCCTATTCAGTCATCGGTAGCTAGTGAACGGAAGCTCGAAAAGCTGCTTAATGAGTTTGAAAATGATTATGATTACTGCCTCATAGATTGTCAGCCATCCTTAAATGTTCTTCCGCTCAACGCAATGACAGCAGCCAACCTCTTACTCATTCCGGTTGCGACACAGGGACTAGCTGTAAAAGGTTTAACAGATCTTCTTATCACGGCGACTGGTGTTAAAGCAGAGCTTAATAGCGAACTTGAAGTTCTGGGGATTCTTTTTACATTCGCCGAAGCTCATACAAATCAGACTAAAGATGCAATAGCAGGCGTCTCAGCTGCATATAAAAATGATCTTCCTATATTCAATTCGGTAATACCAAAGGCCGTCATAGGCGGAGAAACGGCTATGACAGGACATAGTCTTTTTTATAAACACGGTTCCTGTCCTCTTGCTCAGAGATACATGGAATTAGCCGACGAGGTTATAGACTCAACAAAGGGGGATAAATAATATGTCAGAACACCAGAACGGTCTAAGCAGAATTCTAAACAGCGGTAGAGCCGGAATTCAGAGTGATGCTATCAATATCGACATTGATAAGCTCGTTCCTTTCAGTGATGTAAATGGAATTGTCAATCCTTCAAAAGTTGATGAATCAGATCCAGAATATATTGCTCTTAAGGAAAACATAGCTAAGAGAGGATTGGATCACCCAATCACAGTCAGACCTTTGTCTTCAGACAAAACCACTTTTCAAATATTATGTGGACATCACCGCGTTGCAGCTTGTAAAGCTCTTGGATATCCTACTATTAAGGCTTTCGTCAGAAGAGATCTAAGTGATGATGATGCAGCTGAACTCGTAGCACTTGATAACTTTAACAGAAAGAAAAATTATAAACCTTCAGAAAAAGCAGCTTTCTTCAAAATGGCCTTGGATGC
>JAFRRJ010000048.1 GCA_017428155.1 Clostridiales bacterium
ACTTTTTGAAATTTTGCTGTTTTTGGACACGTTTTGTAACACTAACGTATCCGATTATAGAACCGGTGAATTCGGTTTGTCTGCCTGGACATTATCTTTGCTTTCATACCTCGAAAAAAGTATATATCAAAATTCGAGGGTTAAAACTCGAGCAAAAAGTCGAGCATCGGAAAACTGTTGTGGCTGTCGGCTTTTTCGCGTGCACTCAACATTGCCGGTCGGCAGTGTACAACTTCGCATCCAACATTTCGGGGAAGGAGAAGGGTTCCGGATCCTGCAATTGTTCCCGGCACCGCTCTGTACTTAGAAAATGCGGGTGATTCAATTTGCCGGGAATTCGTCAGAGCAGTTCTGATGGACTTGACATGGGCTGGGGTTGAACGGGTCAAACCCCGTCAATTCTGTCAGCGCAGTTCTGTGATCTGCGCTTTTTCGCGCATTCGGCACAATTACCGCAGCAGGAACTTGTCTTCCTGCGCCTTACGGCAAGGAATACGGCAAGCGCCAGCACTAATACGATAACTGCAGTCAGGATGATATCCACAGGACCCATATCAGCCTCCGAAGGGGATCATAATGAGCTTAAAGAGCAAACTTACGATCCATGCGAGAATGCACTGCCAGACAACGAGTGCGCCGGCCCATTTCCAGCCGAGTTCGCGCTTAACCGACGCGATAGCTGCAACACAAGGTGTGTAAAGAAGGCTGAAGATGAGAAGCGTTCCGGCTTCCACGGCACCAAGAACTGCCGTGATCCCGCCTTCGGCACCAAAGAGGACTTCAAGCACCGATACGACACTTTCCTTGGCCATAAAGCCGCTGATAAGCGAGGTTACTATCCTCCAGTCGCCAAGTCCCAAAGGCTTCATTACCGGTGCAATAAAGCCTGCTATCAGAGCCATAATGCTTGAGGAGGAATCACTGACAAGGTTAAATCTCGCATCGAAGCTCTGAAGGAACCATACGACTACAGTCGCAATGAGGATAACCGAGAAAGCCTTCTGCAGGAAATCCTTTGCCTTTTCCCACATGAGCTGCAGGGTCGATCTGATGCTCGGAAGCCTGTAGTTCGGCAGTTCCATTACGAAAGGCGCCGCCTCGCCCTTGAACAGGATCTTCTTATAAACGAATGCGATTATGATGCCCGTAACGATGCTCAGAAGATAAAGCCCCGTCATTACAAGTCCGCCCTTTCCCGGGAAGAATGCGTTGACAAAGAATGCATATATCGGAAGCTTTGCCGTGCAGCTCATAAACGGCGTAAGTATTATCGTCATCTTACGGTCTCTGTCCGAAGGCAGTGTTCTCGTGGACATTACTGCAGGAACAGTGCATCCGAAGCCTATGAGAAGCGGCACTATTGAGCGGCCCGAAAGACCGATCTTTCTCAGGAGCTTGTCCATGAAAAAAGCTATTCTGGCAATATATCCGCTGTCCTCCAAAAGCGAGAGGAAGAAGAACATCACGACTACTATAGGAAGGAAGCTCAATACTCCTCCGACGCCCTCGAAAATACCGTCAATGATAAGACTGTGTATGACTTCATTAACATTGGCATTTGAAAGTGCCTGATCTGTAATTTCCGTGAGTTTCCCTATCCCGGTCTCGAGCAGCCACTGAAGTCCCGCACCGATTACGTTAAAGGTCAGGACAAATACCGAAGCCATGATCAGGATGAAGATCGGGATAGCAGTAAACTTTCCCGTAAGTATCCTGTCGGCCTTCTCGCTTCTGACACGCTCCTTGCTTTCCACAGGCTTTATTACACACTGGTCCACAAGCTGCATAATGTAATTAAATCTCATGTCGGCAACAGCCGCGGCAGGATCAAGTCCGGACTTCTTACCGGTCTTGACTCTGATATGTTCCAGAAGATCTTTCTCATTCTCATCAAGATCTAATTTGCTTAAGATCAGCTCGTCGCCTTCGAGCGCTTTGCTCGCGGCAAATCTTAAGGGAAGTTCAGTATTCTTTGCCTTCTCCTCGATAAGGTGCTCGACAGCATGGATCGAACTGTGAACCGGGCTGTCGGGTGCGCAAAAGTCCTGCTCCAGCGGCTTTTCGCAGTATTTGGCGATATGTATGGCATGCGATATCAGCTCTCCGATGCCCTGATTCTTTGCGGCACTGATCGGTACGACAGGCACGCCCAGTATCTGCTCCATAAGGTTGATATCAACAGAGCCGCCGTTGCCGGTAAGCTCGTCCATCATGTTGAGGGCTACAACGACCGGTCTGTCAGTCTCAAGAAGCTGCATCGTAAGATACAGATTACGTTCGATATTTGTGGAGTCGACAATGTTGATGATGGCATCCGGCTTGTTATCCAGAACAAAATCTCTGGATACGATCTCCTCTTTGGAATAAGGTGACATCGAATAAATGCCGGGAAGGTCCGTGATCACTGTATCCGGATGTCCGATTATGGCTCCGTCCTTGCGGTCGACGGTAACGCCCGGGAAATTTCCTACGTGCTGGTTCGATCCGGTAAGACGGTTGAAAAGCGTTGTTTTTCCGCTGTTCTGGTTGCCTACGAGAGCAAAGGACAACACGTGGTCGTCAGGCAAAGGATTCTCGTGCTTCTTGTCGTGATGGACACCGGGCTCGCCGAGATTCGGGTGGGCAACCTTCTCCTTACGACCGGCGCTTCCCGTCTTTTCAGTCTTCTTCTCTAATTCTGTAACGGTGATCTTGTCAGCGTCATCAAGTCTTAAGGATAACTCATAGCCGTGGATGCTTATCTCGACCGGATCTCCCATCGGCGCAAACTTCACTATGGTAATCTCTGCTCCGGGAATGATTCCCATATCAAGGAAGTGCTGCCGTAAAGCTCCTTCCCCGCCTACATTCTCAACAATACAACTCTGCCCTGCTTTGAGTTCTTTTAAAGTCATACAACGCTCCAATCCGGCGCTACATCTCCGCGTGCGTCCTGACATCGGGCCCAGTCACGCATTAGGAGAGTGGCGGTCATCCTATTTTCGAACATATTATATGCACATCAGGGGGCTTGTTGGAATTGACAGTTAGTATAAACTAACTTGTCTGTTGCGCGGGTTCTTTTTGTGTAGTTAGCATAATCTAACTTCGTCCCCGGGCTCAGTTATTCCCGGTATGCGGCTTAAGTCCTGATGTGCCGGTGCTCAGAACTGCTGCAATACCGGCGCTGCTTTTGGTGTCCCATAAATTGCTCGAAAATGTTGTTTTTATAGGTACGTTTTTGTGTAAAGGCCCTGTTTTCGCATGTTGTGTACCTATAAATCACGCGAAAAAGCCGATTTTATAGGTACGTTATTACTTAAAGACCGTTTTTTCGAGGTCCGCGTACCTATAAACCGCTAAAAAAACTAATTCTTATAGGTACACCGGCCGTCAAAAACAAGTCACTCATCAAAAATGTACCTATAAACCGCGTAAAAAACCAATTTTTATATATACACCGCCCCCAAATAGGCACAATCCCCAACAGGTGCACCGCCCCCCAACCCACAGCCACAAAAAATGCACCCGTAAATCATGCAGAAGCATGATCTGCCGGGTGCACCTGAAAAACAAAACTTAACAAAACACCTTACACGATATTCTTTATCCCCTCGCATATTCTTCTGGCAACCAGGGGATTGTTCATTGTGTAGAGGTGGATGCCGCTGATGTCGTTAACAAGAAGATCGATAATCTGGCTTAGGCAATAGGACATGCCGGCATCGAAGAGCGCCTCGCGGTTGTCTTCATAGCGCGATATTATCTTCTGGAATCGTGAAGGGAACGATGCATTGCATAAGGACACCATCCTTTTGATCTGAGCGGCATTTATGACCGGCATTACTCCGGGGATCACGGGAACATCGATATCCGCGATCCTGCATTCCTCGTGAAAGCGGTAGAAGATCTGGTTATCGAAGAAAAGCTGCGAAAGCAATACTTCCGCTCCGGCTTCGACCTTTTTCTTGAGGCTCTTTATCTCGGATATCACACTTGAGGATTCAGGATGACATTCGGGATAGCATGCGCCGAGAAAACAGAAATCATTGCCGTTTTTCAGGTAAGAGATGAGATCGGACGAGTGCCTGAAATCGTTCTTTGCAGGAATATTGGGGTTCGGGTCCCCTCTAAGTGCAAGAATGTTTTCAATACCTTCGTTTTTGAGCACATGTGCAAACTCGTCGATCTCACTCCGGTCATAGTGCAGGCAAGTAAGATGGACCACAGGTTCGATGCCGTACTCGTACTTGATCTTTTTGGCAAGTTCGATCGTACGGTTGCAGTTGGATGATCCGCCCGCACCGAAGGTAACGCTGATAAAGTCGGGCTGGAGTTCGGAGAGAACTTCCAAAGTGGCATCGATATTGGACAGCTCAGCGTCTTTCTTCGGCGGAAAGATCTCAAAAGAGAGACTTCTCTTTTTGTTGTAGACCTGTGATACTTTCATTACTTATCCCCTTATCTGGTGAGCCGCCTCAACAAGGTTTCTAAGGCTCTTACCGGTTTCTTCCTCGCCTCTTGTCTTAAGGCCGCAGTCAGGATTTACCCAGAGCTTTGAGTCTTCGATCTTTGATCTCATCTTTGTAAGTGCACTAACGATCTCTTCAACGGAAGGAACGCGGGGGCTGTGGATATCATATACGCCCGGGCCGACTTCTGTCTTGAAATTGTTCTCCTTAAGCGAATCGAGAATCTGAAGGTCTGATCTTGAAGCTTCGAATGTGATGACATCAGCGTCCATAGCGTCGATCGCCGGAATGATGTCGGTGAATTCGCTGTAGCACATATGAGTATGGATCTGTGTCTTGGGGCTCACCTTGCTGTGAACGAGTCTGAATGCCGGGATAGCAAAATCAAGATATTCGCTGTACCAGTCGGACTTTCTCAAAGGGAGCTTCTCTCTTAATGCGGCCTCGTCGATCTGGATGATGTTGATTCCGTTTGCCTCAAGGTCCAAAACCTCGTCCCTGATCGCAAGTGCAATCTGGAGGATGCTCTCCTTGATGGAAATATCCTCTCTCGGGAATGACCAGTTAAGAATCGTAACAGGACCTGTGAGCATGCCCTTTACAGGCTTATCTGTGCATGACTTTGCATACTTTGACCACTCTACGGTGATAGGTGACTTTCTTGATACATCACCCCAGATGATCGGCGGCTTGACGTTACGTGTACCGTAGGACTGTACCCAAGCCTTCTCCGTAAATACGTAGCCGTTCAGATTCTCGCCGAAATATTCGACCATGTCGTTTCTCTCGAACTCGCCGTGTACAAGCACATCAAGTCCGATCTCTTCCTGGAGCTTAATGCACTCTTTGATCTTCTTTTTGTTGAACTCAACATACTCCTCTTTGGAGATAAGGCCTTTTCTAAAGTCCTGTCTGTTCTTTCTTACGTCAGATGTCTGAGGGAATGAACCGATCGTTGTTGTCGGGAACAGCGGGAGCTTTAATTCTTCCTTCTGGATCTTTTCGCGCTCCTCGAAAACAGGAAGCTTTACATAGTCTTCGTCCGTGATGGCTGCAACTCTTGCCTGAACGTCCTTATCCTCGCTGTTTGCCCTTCCATTGAAGAGAGACTGGTTGTACTTGAAGACGTCATCATTCTCGTAATCCAGACCGGAAAGATCAGCGAGTTCGATGAGCTCGACGAGCTTTTCCTCGGCAAACGCGAAGTGCTTTTTGTACTCCTCATCAAGCTTTGTCTCGCTTGTTAAGGTGTAAGGAACATGAAGAAGGGAGCAGGATGTGCTGATAACAATATTGTCAGCATTGATGCTCTTTAAGATATCCAAAGTCTTCTTATAGTCATTCTTCCAGATATTCTTGCCGTTTACGACTCCTGCAAAGAGAATCTTGTCTGAAGGAAATCCGTTCTTTTCAACGAGTTCAGCGGTCTTTCTGCCTTCGATGAAATCAAGACCTACTGCATCAAAATCAAGAGATATGACTTCGTTATAGATATCTCTGATGTCGCCGAAATATGTCTGAAGAAGGACCTTGATGCCGTTCTTGTTTGAAAGGATCAGTGAATAGATCTCTTTAAAAAGATCGATGTCATTCTCAGCAAGATCTCTTACGAGGTAAGGCTCGTCGAACTCAATGAATTCCGCGCCTTTTGAAGCGAGAAGAGAGATCAGTTTGATGTATTCGGCAGTAAGAGCCGGATATGCGTCGGTGATCTTTTTCGAGCCCGTGAACTTTGCAAGCTTTAAGAATGTGAAAGGTCCTACGACCGCAACCTTTGTATCGACACCCAGCTCCTTTGCCTCGACGAATTCATCGACGGGCTTGGTGCCTGTAAGAGAGATCTCGGTATCGTCATCGATCTCGGGAACAAGATAGTGGTAATTGGTGTTGAACCACTTCTTTAACGCGAGAGCCTTTACGTTGCCGTTGTCTCCCTGATAGCCTCTTGCCATTGCAAAATATGTGCCGATGTCAGAAAGGTTCAGATCCTTATATCTCTGAGGAATGATGTTGAAAAGAAATGCAGTGTCGAGCACGTTGTCATAGAAGGAGAAATCGTTGGAAGAGATGTATGTGATCCCTGCCTTCTTCTGTTTCAGAAGATCTTTCTTTCTGATCTCTTTTGCGACCGATAAAAGCTCTTCTTCGCTAATCTCGCTGCGGAAGTATTTTTCCGAAGCAAACTTGAGTTCCCTGTCCTTACCGATCCTTGGATATCCGATTACTGATGTGTTCATGTTGTCCTCCATATTTGCGGTGTTTATTTTGTTGATACGGAGTATATTCCCAGTAATGCAATAGGTAAAATACAAATAACCGTCTGTTATCCATAGATAAAATCTATGGTATATGCTAAACTCGCATTAGAATCTATCAGCAGAAAGGAATCTCCGATGACCATCAAACAACTTCAATATCTGGTTACCGTTGCTGAAGAAGGCAATATTACAAGTGCCGCGCGCAAGCTGTTTATTGCACAGCCGAGCCTTACATCAGCAATAAGGGAGCTTGAGACCGAATACAACATCACGATCTTCACGAGGTCCAACAAGGGCATAAAACTTACCTCCGAAGGCGAGGAATTCCTGGGATATGCAAGGCAGGTCTTAGAGCAGACTACACTTATAGATGAACGATACAGAGGAAAGGGTTCGGGCAAGCTCAAGTTCTTCGTCTCCGCACAGCACTATTCGTTTGCAGTCGAAGCTTTTGTGGAGCTTCTCAAAAGAAGCGGTGCTGACAAATATGAATTCCACATGAGAGAGACACAGACATACAATATCATCGATGATGTAGCCCATTTAAGAAGTGAGATAGGCATTCTCTACCTTAACCGCTTTAACGAGGAGGTAATACTTAAGACGTTAAGAGATGCCGGGCTTTCATTCACACCGCTCTTTAAAGCACAGCCTCATGTGTTTATCGGCAAGAATTCCCCTCTTGCAAAGAAGAAGTCACTTACTCTTGAAGACTTAAAGCCCTACCCGAGGCTCTCATATGAACAGGGAAGTCACAACTCTTTCTACTTTTCCGAGGAGATATTGAGCACTGTGGACAGCGACAGGGACCTCGTCGTACTTGACCGCGCAACGCTTTTCAACATGCTGATAGGACTTAACGGGTATACGATCTGCAGCGGAGTTATTAACGAGGAACTCAACGGACCCAACATAATCGCAAAGAAACTCAAGGTCGACGATTACATGGAGATAGGTTATATTCTTCCGAACTCCATCCACCCGTCACACCTTACTTCTGAATATATCGGGATATTAAAATCGTTAACATCGGGTAATAAGTAAGAATTTGTCCGCTACGCAAATGATAAGGATTACGTATAATGGTTGTTAGTAAAGACAAGTATTGAAAGTGAGGATCCGATATGACATCTAAAGAGACCGGAAAGATCATTACAGGCGCAAACCCTTACATGCCTTTGTGGGAGCATGTTCCGGACGGAGAGCCCCGTGTATTCACTTATAACGGAGAGACCAGGATCTACCTTTACGGTTCGCACGATACCAAGAAGACCGATTACTGCGGTCCCGATTATGTCGTATGGTCAGCACCCGTTGACGATCCCACTGACTGGACATGCCACGGCATCTGCTACACTGCATCTGACGGCGGCGATCTTTATGCTCCCGACGTTGTTCAAAAGGGTGATACTTTCTATATGTATGCCGCAGAGAACCGCGGATCCTCGATAATGCTCGTTAAATCAAAGTGTCCATGGGGACCTTTTACTGATCCCGTTAAGACAGAACTCGGCTTCGACCCGGGAATCTTAGTCGATGACGACGGAAGGGTTTATGCTTTCTGGGGATTCTGCGAGTCTCACGCAGGCGAGCTCAATGACGATATGGCTACGCTTAAGCCTGAGACCGTAAGACATCACATAATGGGCCACAGCAAGCCTTTCTGGATCAAGGAAGATGACGGGCACGTAAATGCCGTAGACGGATTTTTCGAAGCCTCAAGCCCGCGCAAGATCAACGGCAAATATGTACTGGTATATTCCAAGCGCTATGAATACAACAGGCCTGACTTAGGCGTATTCGGAAGCTGCAACGGTTTCTTAAGCTACAAGTGGAGCGATTCCCCGTTAGGCGAATACAAGTCCGGCGGCGACATCAGCTTCAACGGCGGTGAGGTCATCAAGGGACCTGACGGCAACGGAATAATGACATACCAGTGGGGCAACAATCACGGCTCACTTATGAAGGTAAAAGACCAGTGGTATATCTTCTATCACAGACAGACAGGCTGCAATGAGTATGCAAGACAGGCAATGGTCGAGCCTGTCAGTATCGCAACCGGCAAGGACGGAAAGATCTATATCGGAAATATCACCTACGAGAACGGCGAGCCTGTCGGAAGTGATGTTGTGGAGTGCACATCACAGGGCTTCTTCACAGGCGGTCTTGATGCATATTCCTATATCTCCGCAGGTTATGCATGCCACATCTATGACGGTACCGGAAAGCCCAATTATCAGGGCAACGCAGAGGGCACAAATGAGGGTGTCAGACGTGCTCATATCATGCCCGTATATGAGAGTGATTCATCCCCGGTCGTTGATATCCAGAGCGGTGCCACAATAGGATTCAAGTATCTTGACTTCGGCAGCAGCGGAGCTTCACGTCTGGTAATTAAGGGTGACTTTCCTAAGGGATTTAAGATCAATGTAAGGACCGGTGCTTTTGACGGTGATATCATCGCTTCAGCAACATACGACATTACCATGCCGGAGATTGTTTTCGAGCTTGGGGAGAAGATAACGGGGAAGCATGCTGTATATTTTGAATTCATAACAGAAGATGACTCATTGAGAGCGATGTTTGACGGTTTCAGATTTGAAATATAAAAAATCTGTGATATTCTTTCGGTGGTAATTGCAAACCGTTTGCAAATACGGAGGATAATATGAGAATTAGAATCTTAAGGACTATCAGTGTTATTACAATGCTGTCTCTGCTTTGCATGATGCTTGCATCCTGCGGAGAGAAGCATAAGCCCGCTTATTTTCTGGAAGCCGGTGAGGATAACGGTCTTGTGGCCGCATACCGTGCTTATTTTGAACTCGACGGCAATTCTGTCAAGGAAGTAAAAGAGGTCCGTTACGATCTTCTTATCACGGGCGCGGATTCCCTTTATAAGCAGATAAGCTTCAAGTCATACTATTTCAAGGCTTCTGCGAAGACAACCGGTCCCGCGGATTGGTCTTACACCGAGAGTCCCCACGATAAAGCCAAATATAACAAAGATACTCTTGTCGATTTCCTCAAGAAAATGGATGTCGGTTATACCGGTGATTTGCAGATCACTATCCTGGAGTTCGACAGCTACACACTGATCGAGGTACAGAATGTTTCCGGCAGTAATGTACTGGATACGACCGCAGCTATCTTCAATAACAAAAAGATGCTGGATACTCCGTCCGGCGACACATTGAAATCAGTCTGGAAAGTCTATAAGCTCGAGAGATAAACTCCGGCCAAACGGTTAAAGGCATAAGGGAAGAGTGCGGGTGTCCGCCCGCTTATTCCCCGCCTGCGCTTATCCACTCACCTGTCACGGGATCTTTCATGAGCTCGAAAACCTCTTCTGCTTCGTCTTTCGAGATTCTTAACATATAAAGTGTTTTTTTGCAGTGATAAAATAAGTACATATCGTTTGAGGGGAGGGCATATATTTATGAAGAAGTTTTTATCTGTAGTCTTAAGTGCCGCAATACTGTTTACACTTGGCGGATGCGACTTTTCGAAGCGTTCAAAAGAACATGGTAAAGAAAGAAATAAAGTGGATTATGTTAAACAGGAAGCCGGCGGAGCAAGCCACGGCAAAGGTTCCGCTAAGGTCGGAATATCCATGCCGACCAAAGATCTTATGAGATGGAATTCTGACGGCGACGGATTGAAGCTTAAACTCGAAGCTTCAGGGATCGTTGTCGATCTTCAGTATGCGGCCAATGATGTATCAACACAGATCTCACAGATCGAGAATATGATCAACTCGGGCTGCAAGGTCCTTATCATTGCTGCGATAGAGTCTTCTTCCCTTGAATCTGTTCTTGAAATGGCTGAAGCAAAAAATGTAACTGTCATATCGTACGACCGGCTCATCATGGATTCCCCTTATGTGGACTACTACGTTACTTTCGATGACTACATGGCAGGCACTATCCAGGGGGAATACATCGTAGAATCCTTGAATCTTGATAACTCCGCCGGATCTTTCAACATTGAGATCACGGCAGGGGATCCTTCTGACAACAAGGCTGCTTTCTACTATTCGGGCGCCATGGACGTTCTTCATCCTTACATAAGTTCAGGCAAGCTGGTGGTCGTATCAGGTCAGGTGGATTTTGACGCCGTCGCAACACCGATGTGGGCTACAGATACTGCCCAGGCCAGAGCAGAAAATATAATAGCTGCCTTCTATTCCAACGGAACACACATCGATGCATGGCTTTGTTCCAACGATTCCACTGCATTAGGTGTTATCAACGCATTGTCATACATGTACCCGGGCCGCTATCCGGTCATCACGGGTCATGACTGCGATCTTGCAAATGTCAAATGCATCCTTAACGGACAACAGTCTATGTCAGTATTTAAAGATACGAGGACACTTGTTTCCCAGACCGTTGAGATGACATTACAGATCCTCAACGGTAATTCTGTTGATGTAAATGACAACGCGTCATACTATAACGGCAGGACAACGGTCCCTTCTTACCTCTGCTCTCCCGTTTTCGCGGATTCTTACAATTATAAGGAGATTCTCATTGACAGCGGATACTATACTAGTGATCAATTACATTAACATTAAGAGGTTAGTTTAATGAAGAAATTAGTATCAGTACTTTTAAGCGCATCCATGATCCTCACGCTTGCGTCCTGCGGCAATGCCAATAACACCAAAAGGACAAGAGACCGTGATGAAGATAAACCGACTGCTGCCGCATCCAAGATCGAGAAGAGTGAAGAAGATACAAGCCTTGAGACAGGTTCAGTGCCCGGCTCGTTCTCTCCTGACTTCACATTCTCGACCACAGACAGAAACGGCCAGCTCTATAGTGAGCAGATCTTCTCTAACAGCCAGCTTACAATGGTGAATTTCTGGGAGCCCTGGTGCGGTCCCTGCGTAAACGAGATGCCTGATATAGAGAAGCTTTACGAGAACTATAAGGACAAGGGTCTTCAGGTTATCGGTGTTTATTCCGAGACCTCTATGGAAAGTGATGTCACAGAGATCCTGAAGGACAGAAATATCCGTTATCTTATCCTCAATTACACTGTTGAATTCGATCAGTTCCAGACAGGTTATGTACCCACAACTATCTTTGTCGACCAGAACGGTCACGTTCTGACACTGCCTGACGGAGAACAGAGCGCGATCGGTTCCAAGAGTTACGATGAATGGGCGTCCACCGTTGAATTCTTTCTGAAATGATCTTCAATGCGTAAAAAAATAGTCACGATATCACTTATAGCTTTAGGCGTTATCCTCATAATCACGGGGATAGCGCTTAACCAGCCCGCGCAAGTCCTGTCCAAGGCTTCAAGGATCTGTATGGAGTGTGTCGGAATTGGCTAAGAAGTGGGTAAGACACGGCATACAGGCGGCAGCAACGCTCCTTCAGAACGCGAACTTCAAGGGATTCATTGAAGGCCGTATCTATCAGGGACCGTCAAAATCCGTCTGCGTACCCGGTCTTAACTGTTATTCGTGCCCCGGCGCGGTAGGCGCATGCCCCATAGGTTCGCTGCAGAATTTCCTGAGCGGACTTAAGTTCAAGCTTCCTTACTATGTCGTCGGCATCCTTATATTCGCGGGTGCCCTTTTAGGCCGTGCCGTGTGCGGATTTTTATGCCCGTTCGGCTTTTTACAGGATCTTTTATACAAGATCCCCTTCTTCAAGAAAAACGACTTCAAGCTCGATAAGTATCTGCGTTATTTCAAGTATATTGTGCTCTTTCTGTTCGTCCTCATGCTGCCGTTCTGCTTTAAGCTTACGCCGTTCTTCTGCAAATATATCTGCCCTTCGGGTACCATCGCCGGTATATGGCTTGCCGCTGCGGACAAACAGGTCGCAGCCCAGCTCGGAAATCTGTTCAGCTTAAAGCTCGTCATCCTGGGACTTATCCTCGTCGCAAGCCTCATCGTTTACAGGCCTTTCTGCAAATACATATGCCCTCTTGGAGCAGTCTACGGATTCTTTAACAGGATTTCTTTATACCGCATGCACATAGACAGCAGTAAATGCGTTAACTGCAAAGCCTGTGCAAAAGCCTGCAAAATGAATATAGATCCTTCCGTCAAGCCGAACAGTTGTGAGTGCATCCGCTGCGGGGACTGCGTAAATGCGTGCCCTCACAAGGCTTTGAAGATATCCGTCAGAGATCCCCGATCCATGTCATAAACTTATCCAGAGTCTTACTCTCTTCACGGCTTAAGAGAAAACACCCGGCAGTATACCACGAGTGCGTATTCTTCTTATCTTCGACCTCATATATCTCGCATCTGTTGCCGACCGTCTTCGCCTTATCCGCAAACTCTTCGGCGCATTCGAACTCAATAAGCCCGTCATGTCTGCTCTGTATAAGGAGCATCGGGATATGGTTCTTAGACATGAGCGACCACGGCTCCGCATTCCTTCTGTCATACCCCTTCGCGAAAAGCATTCCCGTAAGCAACTTTAATGTCAGAGACTGGCTTTCCCTGAAGCTGTACGGTCCTCCGAACCCCGCAAATCCGATAACTTGAGACACGTCCACCTGATACTCTCTTTGAACAACTTTTGAATAGCACATTATGGACGTAAGGTGCGCGCCTGCAGAAGGCCCGGCGACAATTATCCCGGACGTGACGATGCCTTTTTCTTTCAGGAAATTAACCGCTGACTTATAGCCCCTGCAAACATCTTCTATCTGTACCGGATACTTATTCTTCGGAGACAGACGGTAACCTATGGAAACACATCTGTATCCGGACTTCGCAAAGTACTGTCCGACGTAATCAAAGAATTTAGGATTGCCTGCATTCCATCCTCCGCCATGGACCCAGAAGATTATCTTGTCACTTACTGTCTCCTTCGGCTCATAGTACAGAAGATACTGCTCCTTATCCCCGCCGAAAGAGACATACTCCGGAGTGACCTCCTTTTTGGTCTTGAACAGGAGCCTGTAGTAGATGCCGTAATAGCTTAGGTTTTCTCTGATATAGTCGATCATTTGAAAGAACTCCTCAGATCTTTGTCTGACCTTTTCTGTAGCGCCCGAAAAACACTCCGTCATCGACAAACTTTTCCGCATCAGATACCCACATCGGGAATTTTCCGGTGTTGACTGCAACCTGGCCGTTTAGCATTCCCGTATGGAAAGACAGGTGTCTATACTGGCGGAGCACCAGCTCCATTCTCGTGAACCTGCAGTTATCGGGGCACTCATAGAGCATTGAATCGTCAAGTGTGTCCAGGTATTCCAGAGTCTTCTTTTCGATGGAATCAAGATACTCCAAAAGCTGCTCATCCGTGAGCACGACTGATGCAGGATTCTCGGGGTTGTCCAGCCCTTCAACGTGGAAGGAAGGCTCCTCGTAGACGCCCGGGTTTATGAACCATTTATCGGCGGAGTGGAGCGCGTGATAGACCCATCTCCAGCAGGGCGCACCGCAGCAGAGGGCGTCCCTGTCGTAAGCTTTTATCGATGTCCTGATATTCATAAAATTCGGGACAACTGTCTGCTTTATTATCTTGACCAGTTCATTCATTTTCTATCCTCCGTATGATGCTCACAGGCAGTGTTACGGAGACAAGATCACGAACCCGTAAAGTCGTATTTCCGAACACCGAGCATCCAGAACTTATAGCTCAGGTAGAAGAACAGTATACCAAAAAGCGGCGAGATCCAGGAAAGCAGAGGCACATTGTCAGGCGTAAGGATCACAAGACTCGGGTAATACGCGATGAATGCGATCGGGATAATGAACGTGAAGATCACGCTGAAGATCCCCTGAAATATGCTTGCCGGATACTTGGCGAAGTCCTTAAAGCGGAACATGATGACCATTACGTATCCTGAACCTTTGAGCCAGAAGCATGTTGCCGCGGCAAAGTTCATGAGTGCGATCATGAAGAGCGATGCGGTAAGAAGAAATACGATGAGCTTTGCAATGACCAAAGGTGTCAGGGGGATACCGATCTTTATCCATGCATAGACGATGGTTCCGATGCCGAACGCCAGCTGTCCCAGACCTTTTACATCAAAGACCTCCGATATGAAGTAGAAGAACACGTTAATCGGTCTGAAGCAGTACTTGATAAAGTCGCCGCTGTATACCTGGAATCTCAGGTTCCAGTTGTTGTCGAAGAAGCACTGAACCGGTGTCAGCGCGACGAGCGAGAAGCCGTACAGGAACAGCATGTGATGGTAGTCCCAGCCGTTTATCGTCGGGAAGTTGTGGAACAGGATCATGAAGGTCACAAAGCCTGCAAGATTGGTCATTATCATGCCGATCGTCGAGATGATAAAATCGGCACGGTAACTCATCTTGCTCTTAAGGTCCTGTATCAGTATCTTACGGTAGATACCTGCATAGAATCCAAGTCCTCTTTTGCGCATATCAACCTCCGTTCACGGTGACTTTCTTCACCGCACAGTTCCAGAAAATATTGCCTGCTATAGTGAGCACAGCAAGCCATATCAGCTGCAGTCCGAACAGGCTCACAAGACCCTGCCAGGTATCTGATCCGCTCTTGCCAAGAAGCATCGACAACGGTATATCATATACCGCTCTGAACGGCAGATACTGAACGATCATCCTCGCCTTTTCAGGGAAGAACGCCAGAGGGATAGATGCACCTGACAGCAGGAGCACGATCGTCTCTTTTACGATGTTGATGCCCCATGTCGATTCGGTGAATAAACATATGGGAGCAACCATCATCTCGATGTTGTAATTGATTACCAGTGCGAGCACGGTCGCTATGATAAACCACAGAAGATTGAGGCCCAGATTGATCGCACCTTTTGTGACTATCATTACAATGATAAATGTCGGTATGAATGTCAAAACGAACTGGACAACGTGATTTCCGGTGTAACTCCAGAAAGTATATTTCCTGAAGCGCATCGGCTTTAGAAGGTCGAGCGCGATCTTGCCCGACTGGATGGATCTGCTCATATCCCAAACGACGAAATTCTCAAGGAAGTTGAAAAGCGCCGTTGCAAGGATCAGATAGATCATTGTATCGGAGAAGGTCATGCCGTTCACGACATCGGTTCCTGATGACGCATAGATGGCCTTCCAGAGATAATAAACGAGCACGAGATAGATCAGGTTCGCAAAGAGCGTAACAAAGGTTCCGAGCCTGAACTGAAGAGAACTCATTATCCCTACTCTTGTTAATGAGAGCAGTCTTTTCAGATTCATTTTGAGCTCCCTTCATATATCTTCTTGATGACATCCTCAGTTGATATCTCAAGGATCTTAACGTCTTTTATCTTCGTCTCCTTCTGCCTTGCCATGATGACATCCATAACGTCCGTTGTCTTCTCATCTATCAGCATCTCTTCCCACGTATCGTCGGCAAGCTTAAGCTTTAAGGTGCGGTACGAACCGAAGTAGTTTTTCAGATGATCGATATCATTGTCATAGATCTTCATACCCTTATCGATGATGACGATCCTCCTGCACAGCGCGTCAACGTCACCCATGTCATGTGTGGTAAGGATTACGGTCGTATTCTTCTCTTTATTAAGACCCAGAATGAGCTCTCTTATCTTCGCCTTCATTGACACATCCAGACCTATCGTGGGCTCATCAAGGAACACTACCGGAGGGTTATGAATGAACGCCGCAAGTATATCGCTTAACGTCCTCTGACCAAGAGACATCTGTCTTACGGGTTTATGAAGGATAGACTCGAGATCAACGAGTGAACGGTAGAGTTCTATCATACCCTCATAATCTTTTTGAGGAACCATATAAATATCTCTTAATAGCTTGAAGGATTCGACCAGCGGGAGCGCCCACCACAGCTGGCTCCTCTGCCCGAAAACAACTCCGATGTTCTCGCAGTTCTCCGTCCTGTTCTTGTAAGGCACTTTGCCGTTAACGAGTATCTCTCCTGATGTCGGCTCAAGAACGCCCGTCATCATCTTGATAGTTGTCGATTTGCCGGCACCGTTAGGTCCCAGATATCCTATGATCTCTCCCCTGTTTACGGTCATGGACACGTCTTTTACTGCCGATACCGTTTTATAATCTCTCGAAAACAGGTCTCTTATGCTGCCCTTAAGTCCTTCGTGGCGGTTTAACACCTTGAAGTCCTTGCAGACATTCTTCATCACTACCGCTTCATTGCCCGTAAGTCCGTTCATAACGATTTTCCTCTTTCATTTTTGTTTGATTGCAAGTATATTGTAGATGTTAGAGCTAATATACATGATTTATGCGTCGTTTTTATAACTATATTACACAACGCTGGAAGATAGTTATGGTTTTCGAGGTAATGGAGGAAAATAGTTATGAAGCCTGAAGCAATGGGGCTTATCATAAAAAGAGAAGACGGCTCAGAAGTAGTAAACTACGATGATCCGAACTTTCCTTCCTATATCTACGACGGCTGGATAGAGCCCAAGGCAACCTGGGAAGGCGTGCCTCACTTCCATGAGGACATAGAGATCATGACTATAAAAGAAGGTCAGTTATCTTATTTTGTTAACGGTAAAAATTTTGTTCTGAAAAAAGGCAATACGATCGTGATCAACTCCAACCAGATCCACTACAACATGTGTATCAACGGCGGCACTGCAAAATACGTTATTGCAGTAATTCATCCGGGAATACTCTGCAATTCCTTCGCAGTTGAGATGCAGGCAATACGTCCTATAATCGATAATCCTGATCTGCCCTATCTGAGATTTAGGAATTTAAGCGAACATACTGAAGAGATAAGAAATCTTGTGCTGGGTCTCCCTGCAATAAGGCACGATCCGTTCGCAATAACAAAACAGTTCTATCAGATATGGGACATAATATGCAAACAGGCTGAGACCTTAGGCAAGACCGGAGAGACTATCTCAGATCCCGGAATGAAGTCTTTCAAGTCAATGATGCATTTCATTTCCAATTCCTACCAGCAAAAGATCACTTTGGATGATATCGCTTCAAGCGGCAATATAAGCAAATCTTTGTGCAACACTTTATTCCATAAATATGTCGGCGAATCCCCGATCAATTACCTGATGCATCTCCGCGCCCGTAAAGTCGCAGAGCTCTTAAGGTCCGGCAATATGTCCATGACAGAGATCGCCGCTCTGACAGGGTTCGGCGGCGTAAGTTATATGTCTGAGACTTTCAGAAAGTTTTTCGGGAAGTCGCCGAGAGATTACAGGAAGAACTGGGATTGATCGGTTCCGGTTTATTCACGGCCTTACTCTTCCGCACCGTAAAACAATATTAAAGGGCCGCCTCCCGTGCAGCGAAGACAGCCCTTTGCAGTACTGAGTATTTTCTTATCAGAAACCGTAGTTAATGATACCGAGAATCTTCTCAAGTTCGTTGGGATCGTATGCGGCATCCATTGCGGTCTTCCTGTTGATTAAGCCCATCTGATTGAGTCTCTGCAGATCGCTGTTCAAGGTGTGCATGCCCTGGTGGCCGGCAGACTGGATAGCACCGGGGATCATCTGGATCTTGTCCTCAAGGATAAGGCTCTTGATCGCGCTTGTACCGACCATGACTTCTGTTGTAAGAACACGGCCGTTGCCGTCTGTTGTAGGCAGGAGCTGCTGCGAGATAACGCCACGGATACTTGCAGCGAACTGTGAACGGATAGTAGCCTGCATATCGATCGGTGAACCGTCGATGATTCTGTTGATCGTCTGGGCAGCACTCTGTGTGTGAAGTGTTGAAAGGACGAGGTGTCCCGTCTCTGCAGCGGTAATAGCGGCGGAAATCGTCTCGAAGTCTCTCATCTCACCTACGAGGATGATATCCGGATCCTCACGGAGAGCTGAATGGAGAGCATATGCGAATGAACTTACGTCACGGCCGACTTCACGCTGATGGATCATCGCGCGGTTGTGAGGATAGATATACTCGATAGGATCCTCGATCGTGATAACATGCTTAGCTTCGTTCTTATTGATATAGTCGACAATAGCGGAAAGTGTTGTCGTCTTGCCTGAACCCGTAGGACCGGTAACAAGGATAATTCCGTTGTTGGCTGTAGCAAGTGTCTTGATTACTTCCGGAAGACCCAGATCCTCGAACTCAGGGATCTCTGCCATGAGGAGACGGATGCTGCAGGCAAGGTTATTACGCTGATGATAAACATTTGCTCTGACTCTTATACCGTTGTCGATCATGCGGCCGACGTCAACGTCTTCCCCTGCCTCAACACGCCTGATCTCATCCGGTGTAAGGATAGTATAGATCATTGCCTGTGCTTCTTCAGAAGTGGGACGTTCATCAAGGATATGGAGCATGCCGTATCTTCTTACAGCAAGATTAGTGCCCTGCGTAATATGAACGTCGGAGCAGTCGCGTTCGATGGCATAAGTCATCAGATCTTCAAATGTCATAATGGATAACCTCCGGAAAAATTTAAGCTGGTATAAATTATAATATATAATAAATATATTTTATATATATAATTTTCTTGGACTTTAATATCTTACCGGACGTCATATCACGCCTCTTTTCAGGGCTCGAAAACACTCACCGTTACAACATCATTTCCTGCAAGTTCAGGCTTTTCCTTTATGCCTTTTAAGTAAGCATCAAAAAACTCAAGATGCGCCTTGCAGAGGTTATCATGCATCAGGTCAGGAGCAAGCTTTCCGACCTGAGATTTCACCGGCATGATGTACTTGCTGTCGGCAAAACCGATATGCCTCATGTCTCTGAAAAGCACCTTGTACACCGGCTTTGTGTGCTTAAGATAGACCCGCGTTACGACGCGCTCGTTATCCTTGCAGCTTATCTGAAGGAAGGGCTTGGTCAGCACTGCATCCTTATAGTCGCCGAAAAGTCCGCCGTCGATATTTACTCCGCATACGTAGTCGGGATTTTGGGTGCAAAGGGCATATGAGGTATTACCTCCCATCGAATGTCCTGAACAGCCTATACCCTTATCAAAGTCGATAAGGTCACTTAGATTTTTTCTCGCATATTCGACTGCTGCATCCGTGTCTTTTACCCACTCGGGAGTTCTGTCGATTAAGAATCTGCAGTATTTATTCGCGACCTCATCGAACTTCTCCGCGGCTTCTTCAAGGCTGCCTTTGAACTTCGTAAGTTTATACATCGCGATAAGGCCGCCGATCATAGGATCGTACATTTTCCTGATTATGCTCTTATCGAAAAATACAACGGATCCGTCGTCGAATTCAGTGCAGATCGCTTCCATCGTGTGCGTAACGGACAGGACCACATAGCCGTGCGAAGCAAGGTCAATGCAAAGAAAGGAATTGCCCTCTCTGAATGAGTTATATCCGTGATTAAAAACTATCAGAGGGAATCTCATGCCCGGTATCCGGGGCGCATTCTCATGGCATTCCGAAGTGTTCTCAAGTCCGCCTTCACCGAGCTTGGGCTCGACTTTGAAAACACTCTTCATGCCCTTAGCCATGTCAGGAGACATATATCTGATCTTGGGAAGATCCTTTACGCTCTCTTTAAGAACAGGATAGTATACTCTTGCGGCAACGCTGCGCATCCCGTAAGGAGCCATTACTTCTTCTCTTACGTCCTTTACAGTGTATGTGAATGTTCCTACGGCATATTCGCCTGAGGGGACCGGTGTCTTTATAGCCTTCATACTTTTCCTCCGAATAACATGATTATCGTTGTCGCCAGAATGTCGAACATGGCTTTGGGTTCACAGCTTGAATTAAGCGGCGCTTTGCCATAGCAGGCTGTCAGGATGCAGTTTGTCTCGATCCCCACATAAGCTGAAGAAATGAACTGGAACAGCTCAGCAGGGTCATGTTTGGGCTTAAGCTTGTTATTCCTGCTCGCTATTGCCAGATAAGGGAATATTACGGTCGCAAGATGCTCCATATTGCCTTTGCCCTTAACACCTTTGATTATCTTCTCTGCGCGCTCCGGCTCATTTATCGCAAGCACCGTCAGATCGAAGTTGATCTTCTGTATATCCATCAGATGCTCTTCCATTACTTCGGCAAGGATAGAGCATATCTTTCTTGTTATGTCTTCAAACGACGCTTTCTTATCTGCAACTGCGGCGTCCAGCTTGTCCGTGATATTGTATTCGCACCTCATATCGGAGATCATGTCCGAGAGGATCTCATCCAGGTCTTTATAGAATCTGTATATGCCTCCCTGTGAGAGTCCCGTCTCTGCAATAACATCAGATATTGTAACCATCTCGACCGGCTTTCTGAGGCACACATTGTAAGCGCTGCCGACTATCATCCTGCGCTTGTTGTCCATGTATTCCTGAGTGACTTTAGGCATCGGGAAACACTCCTCTTCTAAAAATGAAAGTGGTTTCATTTTAATTCCAGAGAGGCTGTCTGTCAATGACCACTTGCATTCTCTGCATATCCCGGACCACGAGAAAAATCCTGATGGTATAATCGGATCGGATACTTCTGATCCGTCGGAAAGAAAAAGGTGGCGTACATGAAAACTAAATGCGTGATATCGGTAATACTTGCGGCAGTTATGCTTGCTTCATGCAGCACGGGTCCTGATAAGACTTCAGAGACTGCCTCTGAAACTGTAACTGATCTTACTGTGCCCTCCGTTGTCCCGTTTGAATATGAGACCGCCGAACCCGTGATCGAATCAATAAATGATTCAACTGACAGGATCACTTTCTACCGTGACGGGAACGAGATAATCGGCAACATCACACGCCCTGAAGGATCCGGACCATATAAGACCATCATCATCCTTGGCGGGTTATATGCTTCGCTCGGATCTTATTCCGAAAAAGCGAAGAAATATAATGAGAACGGTTATGCCGTTATTGAGGTCAGGCCCACAAACAACAAGGCTCCGACGCCTTACAAGGAACCGGCTTACTTAGGGGATTTTGTTTTCGAGCAAATGGCAGACCTGTGCGCGGTAATAGATTCACTCAAATATTTCCAGGATATCGATACATCTAACATCTATCTGTTCGGACACAGCATGGGTGGGCTCGGAACGGTCTATGCCGGGATTTACAAGCAGGATGAGATCAAGGGTATGATCCTTGTGGAACCGAGCTTCCAGTATCCTTCAACGATGAAATACGAGAATGACACCAGGCTCAATCCCGATCTTTACGGGCTGCTGTCAGACTTAAGTGTTCCCGTGGTTATTTTCAAGGGCACCGGAGAAAGAGAAGATATACCGGATTTTGATCATTTCTACGATAAAGCAATAGAAAGCCTCCCTGACGGACGGCTGGTCGTGATAGACGGCGCCGATCATTTCATGGGCGGAGAACCGGGAAAGCAGATGATCGCAAAGTCTGTCGAGATAATAAAGAGCTGGCACTGATAACTGCCATTCTGAGCGCATGTTAATCTCCGTTGCTTGCGGCAACAGGCATTCGCACGATAGGATGCAGTCATCAAACCCAAGGAGGAAAACGGGATGTTAGGAGAAAACATAAAGATCCTTCGCAAGCAGAAAGGATTATCACAGGAAACACTTGCACAGCAGTTAAACGTAGTAAGGCAGACTGTATCAAAATGGGAAAAGGGCCTCTCGGTGCCGGATGCGGAAATGCTAAATACGATCTCGGAGCTCTTTGAAGTTCCGGTAAGCACTTTGCTCGGAAGCACGATTGAGGAACCGGAGAAGACTTCTGACTCGGCTATGGAGGAAATAGCAAAACAGCTGGCCGTATTAAACGAGCAGCTCGCTAAACAGTCGGTTCGGAGAAAAAGGACCGTAAGAAAGGTCGTGACCGGAATAGTTATCGCTATTGCCGCGCTCATTGTGTTAACGGCAGCGGCACTGTTCTTATTTTCCTATAAGCCTGGGAAGGATCTGGTCCTGACAACAAAAAATATCGAATGTATCCTTGACGGCGAAGTATATCACTACTACATCACCTACGACCAGAAAAACCGCATTCATTCCTATGGCGGAGATAACTGGTCTGAAAATCTTGACCGTTTCGGGAATTACGATAAAGCTGACGAGATGATCGATGACCTTGAAAAATATTTTATCGGACAAGGCTATTCATTCAAGATAGTTGAAGACTGATGACAGTATCAAACCTGATTACAAAGACGGGCCCGGTTCATTTCAAAACGCCGGACCCGTTTTTCAGTTTATGTCACTGAAGGTTTTGTCCACGTACCTGAGCCTGTATTCTTTGGGAGTGATCCCCGTCTGCTCCCTGAAGACCTGAGTGAAATAACTCTGCGTGCAAAAGCCCAGAGACAGTGCTATCTGAAGATAGGAGTAATCCGTTTTTGTGAGGAGAGCTTTTGCTGAATCGATCCTGAAATTCAAAAGATATTCGCCGACAGTCATTCCGGTGTCGCGCTTGAAGACCGAGGCCAGATAATTCGGTGTAAGACCTGTCGCTCCCGCAAGATCGTTAAGCGTGATCTTGGTGTTGAAGTGCGAAGTAATGTAGTTAATGCATTCCTGAACCGGCTTGGAATAAGAGCCCCTTTTCCTGATGTCTCTAACAAGCCTTACGAATCTTTTCCAGATCTCCCTGTTAAGCTCTTTGACCTCATCGATCGTCGTTGCCTCATCTGCTTTGCGGATATAAACATCGCTTATTGAATACACGAGTTCCTGCGTCACACCGGCCTCAATTACCACTCTCGTCGCAAGACCGGTATTAACGATGAAGAGGTATTTGTAATTGCGCAGCGGGTCTTCAGAGAGCCTTCCCTGCACATCCGCATTCATAAGCTTTACAGAGCTCTCCACTGCCCTGTCATCACCGTTTTCAAGATAAGCAAAACGCTCCAGTTCCTCCCTGTATGTTGTGTGGGAAAAACCGCTTTCGACATTGTGGTGGATGAGATTTGCAACCTCATCCGGATCTATAAGATAATCTGTGTTTTTCATCGTGCCCTGCTAAAGTGGTATTTTGATATAAACCGTAAAATCATTATATACCACATGAAGTTTGCTTAAGTGTTTTTATATTGGAGAGATATGCGGCAGTTTTTGTTTTCGATGCCTGAGCGAGAAAAGGGATACCAAAGATGGACATTCTGTACAAGACAAACACCGGCAGTTATGACCTGCCTTCTTCAACACTCATATCCACGAGCTTGCCGCATGTTCAGATGAAAGATCTCTGAACAACATTGAGGCCGGCAGATAAACCGCCGGCCCCAACGGGTCTGTTATCAGAGGCTTTAAATAGGTAAGCGGGTAGGGATCGAACGCTTGGGGTTTTCTTATGCCCGGGTATGCAGGCAAAAAGAGAATAGATACAAAGCCTCTGATTCAACTGAGAAGGTGCCTTATGATCCTTTATCATTTGTTTGTGGGAATCATATTGCGAAAGATAATTCTTAATAAAGGACCATAAAAATTTGGGGAGAGAGTTTTTTTGTTGTTGGTTGGTCGTTGCACCTCCTCAGATGATGTCTTTTTTCTCAAAGTAGTCTTTTCCGAGCAAACTGACAGTTATTATCAGAAATGCGGCGATAATGATGCCGCTGAGTGGATTAAGACCCTTCTCGTCAAAATACGAACTTCGAAGCCACATGGTGAAACTGCCCGGAAGAAACCAGACAGTATAGTAAGCCGACAGGACATATACCATACAAGTCAATGCAAAGCTTGTAACCGGAGAGAATACAAAGCTCAAAAGAAGCTGTACAAGGGATATGCCTATGGTTACGGCCATTGGAACAATAACTGAAATTATTAAAAAGTCCCTTTGAGAAACAAAAATAGAATTATAGCCGAACTGGACTTGTAAGCATTCATATGTCACATTCAATGACAGTCCGGCTCCGTTTATCAATGCAAATACCGCGCAGGATATAAATGCTGCAAGATAATATGCAAAGACCGATAATACACACCATAATACTTTGGCAAGCCACCAGGAAGACCTGTTGCGTCCGGCGATCAGAACATTAACGCCGTTTTCCGAATAGTCTTTCTCAGGATAATATGCAATAAAATATGAGATGCCGATCTGGAAAATAAACCACATGACCGGAAGCTGGAAACTTCTTGTCGGATCAAAGCGGTAATAAGGCATTCCTCTTAAAGCGAACAGGATATAGTCAGCCAGAGTGCCGTCAGACCACATCAGGTTTCCGGCTTTGATGGCTTCGATGGAGGCAGCACACTGACGGACCATTACAAAAGAGTAAATGATCACTATCAGGAAAATATATGAGCGCCTGATGATCCCAAGCTTGATGTCACGCTTAAGATAATTGACCGTGTCCATCTTATATTTCCTTCCTGTCAATTACGGACCCGTCTTTGATCTCGTAAATAACATCACTTAAGTATTCCAGTTCTTCCCTGTCATGACAGGCGATTATGATCAGCTTGTCATTATCTCTTATCCCGAGGAGGACATCCTTTATCATCTGTACAGTCTCTTCATCAAGAGCATTTATAGGTTCATCAAGGATAATGATGTCTGGCTCACCCATGATGGCATTTGCTATTCCGAGTTTTTGCTTCATTCCCAGGGAATATTTTCTGTAGGTCCTCTTATCATCAGGATCAAGACCTACACGCTCTAAAGCCGTCCTTATATCCTCATCGGAAATGCCGGAAGATAATGACGCCAGAAGCTTGAGATTCTTAAATCCCGTATACTGCGGAAGGAATGCGGGATTCTCTATAAGGATCCCTATGCTGTCAGGAAAAGACATGTCCTTATGAAGAGTCTTGCCGTTGATGACCACAGATCCCGAGTCCGGAATAAGAAGTCCTGCAACAGTCCTCATGAGCATAGTCTTTCCCGAACCGTTCTTTCCCTTAAGTCCGTATATTCTGCCTGAAGAGAAAGATACGGAAATATCATTAAGTATTACGGCATCCTTTATCTTCTTGCTTACATTTTTAACCACGATCTCACTCATATAACCGCCCTCTTTCTCGAAGTTATCCAGATCACTAAGGCGTTGATGCCAAGTATGACCAGGAAAACGGTCAGCATCTGATACCAAATTGTGGTCACATACTGTCTGGGATTTAACATGTCCATTACCGACCAGTTGCCGAATTCATCACCGAGCAGGATCATGCTCAGAATGACCACAAATACCATAGGCGTTACAACAGCCGTAAAATGGCTTCTTACCGCCTTTGAAATACTTAAGGAGGTAAGTGCGATCACGCCTGCAAACAGGCCGTCGATAATGATAAATATCAGGCAGTATAATACCGGGTGTTCACTGTTTGTCACAGCGAAAAGATTTCTGTCCAGAACTCTTATGCTCATAAACTCAAGACGTTCAGGCGTGTTGGCCGGGAACAGCCCCGAAGCTATAAACATATTTAGACCGAGCGGCAGAGAAACGCTTGCAAAAGCAGAAATAAATACGGCTGCGCTCTTCGCAAATGCATATTTGATCCTTGACGTTTTTATACAGATGTTTCTGTCGTATCCCGACTTCATGTCAGTATAAAGTGATCCTCCGTACGGAAGGCATGCAAGCACGGGGAGAAGGACATAGAACATCTCGTTATATGCGAATTGATAATCTGTTCCTATCCACGCCTGAAGCAGGACCTTGCTGCCGGAACCGCCAAACCGGATACAGAATGTCACAAGATCCAGAATGCAGATAGAAAGCCCTATTAAAAGACTTATAAGGAATGTGCGGCTATGGAAAGCTCTGTATAACTCAAGTCTTAATACCTTCATGCTTCAAGCCTCACTTCTGTTTTCACGGGAGATAATGACAGGACATAATAGTATTGATAAGCATCGATCTTTTCCCATGAACTGTCCTTAAAACACACTTTATTGACCGGAGCTGCAAACCAGATACTCTGTGTGGCTCCGGGAGCGAGGCTCTCGCTGTTTAATCTGTTGATCTGCATGTCTATCTCAGGTGACATTACGCTTCCCCATACCTGCGATTCAAATCCGCATTCAAGGAAACTGAAAACATCATCCCATTCAATGTCCGCGTCTGATCTGCTCGTAACATCAATGCAGATCCATATGACTTTATATTCACCGAAATCATTATCGTATTCGATTCCGAATCTTTCCTTAAACACATCCGGATCATCAAGATCAGATCCGGCAAAGTGAAGCTCCAGATCCCCGCAATCGACCGTATCCCCGATGTTATAGACCGTACATGCCGGGGGATACTGATTGATACTGAATATCCTTGATATCCAGAATATCAGAAGACATATTATCGCTACCGGTATAACTTTCTTCATGTCTCAAGCCCCTTTGGCAGATCGGATAATGCAACAAAGCTTTTATCAGCAGCGGGATTGAGCTGCGAATAATTCTCAAGTCCTGCGGGTTCAAAACCCGTAAAGTAAGAAATATCACCGGTAAGTCCCTGCTGATAATCCGTAAGCAAAAAACCTACCACACACTCAATGGTCTCTCCGGGTTTGAATGTATAGACAACAGGCTCCATCAGCCTTTTGCCGTCTTCTGTGTTTTGAGGCTTATCAAAGTACAAACCTGCTTCAGCAACAGCTTCAAGCTCATCTCCGCACATTGCAAAGACTCTGAGGTTTCCGATGTATTCGGTGTTTTCCGCGTCTTTAAGATTTGTTATCCTGCAGCGCAGGAAAATATATTCAGATTCGGGATGTCTTATGACCGTGTATTCATCCAGATGCTGATCGAGAAACTCAAAGTACTCAGCCTCTGTCATGCCTGAGTTTCCGTTGCTTGATATGAACTCTCCGACTTCAGGATAGTCATTCATCATTGCCTGATAATCCGTATATTCGGTCATGTAATCAGGATCAGGAAGGCATCCTCCTTCATAAAATTCTTCTTTATATTCAGTTTGTAATGCTATATTTGCATCATCGAAAATGTCACATGCCAGGAACTCATACCTGGCCGTGTGAGTATTGTTCAGTATCACGGCAGATAATGTGCCTGTTCCCTCTATTCCGTCAGATCCGGAACCGGTCCGGTCCGCATTTGCTCCGGCAGCATTAAGAGATCTCTCCATGGGAGATCTGCTGTTACGCTCTGTCACCACAACTGAAACGACAGTAACAAGAGCAAGTATAAAAACCGAAGACACTTTTATTATATTTCTCATTTAAACCTCAAATCAGCCGCGGGAATACAAAGATCCCCGCGGCCAACGGTAAAAACTTAATTAGCTGTAGATAGTATAGTTGCGTGAAGAGTCAGGGCTCCAGAGACCGCGTGTCCATACACCGGCATAAGACTGTCTAACAAAGCCAATTCTTGCCTCGTGCTCGTTGTTCTCAACAACGTAATTGGTAATGCTTGCCTGTATGCCTGAGCCGATTACAAAGCTGTTTGATCTGTCCATCCAGAGACCTGTGCTCTTGTGGTAACCTTCAACGTTGTACTTAAGTGAAGGGCCGTAAGTCGGATGAACATAAACCTTTGAAGTATTCTTTTTCTCGCGTGAAACAGAGTGTCCTGTCGAATTCATATTATAGAAAGAGTACTCAGTATCCGATGTGTTTCCGTATCCGTCTGCCTTTGCCTTTCCTTCAAATCCTGCAACACCGGAAGCTGCTACTGCGATTGTAACTAATGCGACTAAAATTGCTTTTTTCATTTTTTCTCTCCTTTAAATAATTGTGCTCTTCACATACCTTTTTGAAGAGTCTTTTTCATCAAATAAAATTCCTATTACACTTTGTTTATTTCCCCATTGGTCTCTCTCCTCCGAAATAAATATTTCAGCCCGGATTATAGGTTAGCGCTACATCCTTCATCCCCCTGATGAGGTGATAGTATATAAACGTACTTCCTCAAATCAATAAAAATGCAAAAACCCGGTGATAAAATGCCAAATTCAGGGACAAAGTAAAATTTTAGGGGGTTGACAAATCTATGATTTGCTGTTTTGCCGTCTGACGCAAAACAGCAGGCTGTTTCCGCTCCCGGAACACCTCATTTTTAATACATAAAGAATACACACCGGAAGTATAATCTGTATGGTTTATGATATGTTTTCATGGGATATCATCGTGGGGGATTTATTAGGAATGAATAAGAAATATATGCGGTTTCAATCGCTGATACTTGTTTTCGCGGTCACATTATCATGCACATCATGCGGCAAGGATCCAAAGGTAAAAAAGGAAGGAAGAAAGATCACGGAGGATACGCCGTGGTTCAATGCCAATATTATCGAAGTCGATACAGGTGTTGATAAAGACCGCAACATAGGCTCTTCGATGAGTTCCTTTGCAGGTTCTGATGAGGACCTGTATGTAATCTATACAGGCGGTATGTATGCACTTTCTCTCGAAGAGGAAGAAGATGTAAATGATTATGAAACTTACACGAATAATTACAGTTTTGATTTCGTATCCGTTATTGACCGCAAGACCAGTCAGACAATTAACGTTTTCGATCCTACTGAAGATTTCACCGCAAGTGACGTAAACATTAAAAATATAAGTTATATAGACGGAGTTATTACGGTAAGAACAAATCTTAAGGAAAGGGATTATGATCCTTACACCGGAGATCTTCTGGATACCAGATCAATAAACAGCGACAGTTTTGAAGACGATTCTAATACAACTATCTTCAAAGTAGGGGATTACAAGTTCGAGGTAACCGTTTATCAGTTAGGAAATATGCGTCGTAATTCCACTTTGAAATGTGTGTCTCCTGACGGTAAGACTGAATCATATAAGTTCGACAAGCAAAAAGAGTATTCAGATGTCACCGCAGTTTTGTCTCTCAATGACACCACGGCTCTGGTAATCGTTGATACGGACGGCAGAACAGATTATTACGAGCTTGACCTTGTATCCGGAGAACTTATTCTGGCCGATTCCAAAGAATATGACTGGATCGACGAAGAAAAGATTTACGATTCATTTTCCGGAAATGACGGAATGCTATATCTGGAAACGGAGGACGGCATTTCACGATTGAATACTAATACCAAAACCACGGAGAAAATATTCGATTACAACTGGTGTGACTTAAACCGCGGCCTTTTGTATATGAAAAGTCTGATCGAATGCTCAGCAGACTATATAGTAATAGGCTGCGAATATAAAATAACAAGTATATACGACACGCTCCAAGCAGACACTTACAAGATTATTGAGCTGACCCGCGCAGATAAGAACCCTAATGCAGGCAAAACTGTTTTGGAATTATATGATCTTATGGGCGTAAACGCTTATACCGGTGAAGCAGTCTCTGAGTTTAACAGATCAAGCGATGAATACTTCATCGAAATAACCAACCGCTATAACAGACATGATTTTTTTGACAATTCGCTCACCGACATCGATAACGATGACATCTATGCGATAGCAAAGATCAGCGGCGGCGAGAAACTAAGCAATAAACTAGCCATAGACATCATGAACGGCGAAGGTCCTGATATACTGGTGAACACCGGCAATTACGGTCAGCTCAACAATCCCGGCTGCCTTGCAGATCTATCCCCTTATGTTGACGATTCAGATAATTATTTCACAAATATAATAGAAGGATCTAAGACCGGCGGAGTCCTTTATCAGATGCCCGTCAGCTTCAAGGTTGAAGGAATCTTTACTAAGACCAAATACGCCGGGGAATCCGGAAGGGGCTTTACGCTTGACGAATATATCAATCTGGTGGACGAGGCCACAAACGGGTACGATCCGATCACTTTCGGTCAGGCAGTTTACTTTACTAAGCTCTTCAGCTTTATGAGTGACATGTTTATATCAGACGGAAAGGTTGACCTGTCCGGACCGGAATTCAAGGAACTTGCAGATTATGTAAGAGACAACGTTCCGGAAGACGGTACCGGCATAAATATCTGGTATGAGTCCGTTGGGCTTACAGGAATGGATCCCATGGCTGAATATACTACCTGTACCGGAATAGGAGGATTCTATAATGTGGCTGAATCCATCACCGCTTACGGTATTGGTGCAACGTTATTCGGTCTTCCTTCTCTTGACGGCCGGGGACCTCTGATAGAACCGGTCTGTTCTGTTGCAATTTCCGCACAGGCAAAAAACATAGATGCCTGCGGTGAATTTGTTAAGATCTTATTATCTGAAGATATTCAGACTGCCATTGCCAAGAATGACTGCTTCGTAATCAACCGTGATGCATTTAAGAGAGCCGGAGAATCGGCAATTGAATACTATAACAGCGGCGGATGCAGCTCAATGAACGGAAATGCTTTAAGCTTTGGCTTTGGCCCGCGCCGGGAACTCACACAAGAAGATGTTGATGTTGCGGAGAATATGCTTTTGACCTGTTCGGGAATGAATATCGAGGATTCTTCGATAAGTATCATTCTCTTAGAAGAGATGCCGGCATATTTCACAGGGCAGAAAGACCTTGATTCTGTCATCAGTATCGCAAGTGACAGGATACAGAAAGTTCTGGATGAACGTGGCTTTTGATCCCGGATACCGCATCAGATAAGCAGAAGTTTCTTTTTACCCCTGTCAGTTCTCGTTGACACGGAAAAAATGTAAAAGTAATATTGTCTTATCTATTTTTTGGGATAAGGAGAGATTTATCATGCGTAAGACATTAACCGGATTTGCAGCAGTATTCATGTGCCTTTTTGTATTTACAGGATGCATTTTTGGAAAGACACTTGAAGAGAGACTTTCATCTTCTGATATAAAGAGACTGAATGATGAAGTATATAACACATACGTAAAGGGCAGCGATATCTATAAGGATGCAACAGTAGAGATCGAAGGGAACAACATCACTTTCAAAGTCTACTTTAAGATCTTCATGGATGATCTCCAGCTTATCGCTTTCAAGAGCAATATCAGGAACGCCGGTATCGAGAGCGAGATCGAGAAGGAAAAAAATGATATTCAAAAGAAGAGCGGAATAAGACCGGAGAAGATATCTTTCATTTTCTACACGAGCGACAACAGAGAGATCGTAACGATCGCACAATAACAGCAATTATTTAATTCAGAAAACTGACTGTCTCAAGGCTTAGAGCTTTGGGACAGTTTTTTTGAGTATCACTCAGCAGTCCTTATAACACTCCATGCTTCCAGGAGCCTGTCTATATTCCAGGCAGCATTTGCGGGACTTGTCGACGGCAGACAGATGCCTTCGCGTTTAATGACCGGGAACATATACTTCTGATAGTATTGATATGCTTTTTTGCCGTTCAGACAGATCAAGCGGATGTCCGCCGTGTTCAGAATTATGCTGATGTCATTGACTGTTACGTTACGGATACTGGAGTCAGATGAACCTTCAATATCACAGGAACCGATAACATCCCAAAGCGCAATATGATTGCGGAGCAGGAATTCCCTTTTCGAGCTGACAGTAAGAGGAATATCCTCATCAAATACACGCGCCGTAACTTTCCAGAAACGGTTTTGCGGATGTCCGTAAAAGAATCCTTCCTCTCTTGACTTCACTGACGGAAAGCTTCCGAGAACAAGCACTTTGGAATCTTTATTAAATACCGGCGGTATCGGGTGTGCAAGCATATTTTATCTTTCTGCGACGATCGTTGATACTCTGTTATTTATTATATCAAGAACTTCGTCCAGACTCTTTTGATCCAGAAAGTACGGCGGGAGTTCCTCTCTGATCACGCAGAAAACGGCAGGATCAGAGGCTTCTATTACCGATGCAGACAAAAGCGCCTCTTTGTAGGTTTCTATGACACTCTCATCGATCGGATTAAGCACAGAATATGAAGGATCATTTTTCTTATAATCCTCCAGCGCTGCCGGAGCCGTGGAATCATATGCGTTTATGCTCACCGGATTTACATAAGATCCGGCAACTATCTCCTGAATATCTTCGCTCAGGCACGTCCTGATAAATTCCCATGCACCTTCAGCTGCAGCAGAAGGAGCAAAAGCTGAAATTCCGATGGAGGTCTCAACAGAGATATAAGGTCCTTTGCCATCAATTGAAGGCAATCCTAAAAGGGTACCGGAAGAAAGTTTATCTCCCAAGATGCTTAGGGCGGTTCCCAAACCATTGTAATAACTCAGTTCAGTCTGTCCGTATACATCGCCCGTATTATCAGTAACATTATCCTTTACATATTCACAAAGAGCTCTGAAGGCTTCATTGTTGAAATCAGCTTCATTGCCGTTAAAACAATCATCTCTCACATATGAATACAGTGTGCAGATAACTCCGAGCTGCGTATCATTCATCGGATCCTGACCATTGCAGACCTTATCCACAAAATCAATATATTCTTCATAAGTGAATCCGGTCTGACCGTCACGAACATTGGATTTCCCGGTAAAAATACCGTTAATGTTGAAATCAACCGGCATATAGAAAAGCTTGCCGTCAGTCTTTGCAGCTTCGAATACATTCGAGAAATAACCGGTCTTATCGATCCCGTTTTTGCCATCGATATATTTGTTCAGATCCACAAGGTAGTCTTCTGAAAGGAACTGGCCGTACATGTGTGCATATAACACTATATCCGGACCATCACCTGCGATCATATCCGAGGCAGCCTGATTGCTGAGAACGGATGCTGCGTTGTAATAGATATTATCTATTTCATCGTCGTTTTCCGCATGGCTGTAATCAATATAATCATAGATTTTGTAATTGTTTACGAACTGAATAAAGTATCTGTCGTTTGTGTCATTAAATACTTTTATTGCTTCGCATACCGGATATTCAATGGTGGTTTGACCAAGCGTATCTGCAGTAATGATGATCTTGCCGGCGTGAGGATTTGTTTCAGCTTTTTCAAGGACAGTTATTGCAGAGTCGGAAAACGCACTGTGTCCCGAGAGCACATACTTATCATCATCAACAGAAAGAAGCTCCATTTCAGCTGTAGTATATTTGTTGATATTGCAGCAGTTAAAAGAGAGTACCTCTTCCAGTTCTTTTGCTGCAAAATTTATATATTTTATGCCTTCCTGATCTGTCGCATAATTTTTGCCGTCAAAGCATGCTATTTGAGTTGAATAGTTGATCGACTTAAGCCAGGAGTATTCCTCATCCGCGTTCTTTACTTCGCCTGTCTCGACATTCAAATAGAGAAATCTTATATCATAGGAAAGACAAACAAAAATGATCTCTTTCTCAGAAATATTAATATGGTCCGCGATATAAAGTATATCTGTAAAAGGAAGTTCAACAGACGGATCAACGATCTTGCTTTTCCCGTTATTACTGATCAGAAATGAATTATCACGCCATGATACGGTTACGTAATAATCGCCGACGGCACAGGTGTCACCCGCTAATATATTGCTGTCCACAGCAGTATCGCCTGAGGGAATAACGATCTCTTCTATTTCACCTATGCTGCCTGTCTCCGGATCCACACCGGCCCAATAATACGTGTTTTTACCGTTGCCGTATTCCACGATCTTTATCTTTACTTCATCGCCGATAAGAATGATATCTTCGAGCTGTCTGTTGTCATTACCGGAAACAGTTTTGCTGATATCAACAGATTTGATCAGCTCACCGCTCAAGTCATAATAATCAAGATTATCAAACTCATTGGCATCAGAAGCTTCCTCTGTGCCTTCAATCTCCCAGAAAGGTTTATAGACTCCTTGCGCTCTTATTAAAGCCCCGTCTTTATAAACACCGATGACCTCACTCTGATAATGAAACAGCTCCATATCCTTATACTGTTCACCCAGTTCAACTGTTTTAGAATCAAACCAGACTGAGTCTTTGGATACTTTCTTAATCCCGCCCTTGTCTTTATTTGAGCAGCCCGAGAATGCAAAAACTCCCAAAAGAACAGAAATAACGAGACCTGTTGATACAGTTTTCCTAAACATATGCATATAATCCCCATATTTACATCAGTAAATCTACCGAAATACTTTAAAATGCACGTTTATAAATATCAACCGTAGTTTTGGTGTTTTTTTGCGCTCTCGAAAATTGATTTTGGCAGCCTTCTTATCCCAGCGCCACGTCCAGCGCCATCATGAGACTGAAGCCGATCGCAAAGGATATGACGCCGACATTGGAATGCTTGCCCTGGCTCATCTCGGGGATCAGTTCCTCAACGACGACATAGAGCATCGCACCCGCCGCAAATGAAAGAAGATACGGCATTGCAGGAACGACAAGGCCTGCGATCAACACCGTGAGGCCTCCGAAAACCGGTTCCACCGCACCAGAGAGAACTCCAAGCACGAATGACTTGGGCTTGCTCTTTCCTTCAGAATATAAAGGCATGGATATAATCGCGCCCTCAGGGAAGTTCTGTATCGCGATACCGAGTGCCAATGCTAAAGCGGCGCCCGCGGTAATGTTGCCGGAGCCGTTTAAAAGACCCGCATAGACAACACCGACGGCCATTCCCTCAGGAATGTTGTGGAGCGTTACCGCGAGCACGAGCATGGCGGTCCTGGTAAGTTTGCTCTTGGGACCTTCTGTCTGGTTAATGTACACATGAAGGTGCGGGATGATGTGGTCAAGCAGGAGCAGGAACAATATACCGAACCAGAAGCCCGCAAAGGCAGGAAGGAAAGCGAATCTGCCCTTATCAGCCGACTGCTCTATTGCGGGAACGATAAGACTCCAGATGGATGCCGCGACCATTACGCCTGCTGCAAATCCGGTCAGAGCGCGCTGAACATTGTCTTTAAGGTCCTTTTTCAGGAAGAATACGCAGGCAGCACCTGCTGCGGTACCTATAAAAGGTATCATGAGACCCCAAATGATTGTTTGTAACATTGTTAAACCTTTCTAATATAGCCGAGGTTGCCGTTTTCGATGCATAAGATATATTCACAGCAGAGCTCGATGAGTTCCGGGTCATGTGTGGCTACAAGTACAGTATTACCCGATCTTGCGAGGCTTTTCAAGAGCTCAGCGACCTTTTCCATATGCTGGAAATCAAGTCCTGATGTAGGCTCGTCAAAGAGCATGAGCTTTGCGTCGGCAGCCATGGCAGACGCTATAGCAACTCTCTGCTTCTGCCCGCCCGATAAAGCCATCGGGTGCTTGTCTTTAAATTCAAGAATACCTAGTTTATCCAATATCTCGCTGCAGCGGCCTTTGTCTTCTTCATTCATTGAGAGCATGACTTCGGATTCGACGCTGTCAGTAAACATCTGGTGGTTCACGTCCTGCATGACCATGTAACTGAGCTTTAAGCGCTCTTTACCCCTGTAAGTCCTGCCATAAGCTTCGATCACTCCCTTGCAGTCTTTCTCGAGGCCACAGACGCACTTTAAGAAAGTGGACTTGCCGGTGCCGTTCCTGCCGGTAATGCCGATAACTGCGCCTTTGGGCAGGACGAGTCTTTGAATGCATAAACTCAGATCGGGATCGTTCTCATTAAAGCTCTTCTTCCAGAACAGATACGGCTTCCTGTGGTATGAGAAAAAGAAATCCTTAAGGACGATTCCATCCGCTTCATCAGGCATGGCACCGATCTTATCGCAACTGTCCTTAAGGCTGCAGTTGCTGCCGCATGAAGGTGACAGAACATCAGAAATGGTCAGTGGCCGCAGCTTTAACTCTGCTATCTTCCCACTGTCAAAGGCCGCGAATTCAGAACCTTTCCATTCGTGTGCGATCTTTCCCGAATCCATATAGATCACGCGGTCAACGAGATCTTTCAGATACCAGAGTCTGTGCTCGGAAATAACTATCGTCTTGCCCTGCATCTTCCACAGTGCTATCTGATCGTGAAGCTTTGCAATCGCGCTCTGATCGAGATTGGATGAGGGTTCATCGAGGAGGATTATCTCAGGCAGAAGCGCTGATACCGATGCGCATGCGATGCTCTGCTTCTCGCCTCCCGAGAGCTCGAAAAGACTCCGCCCCAGGAGCTTTTCGATATGCATCTGACTCACGACGGCCTCTTTGCGCTCAAGTATCTCCTTGGGATCAAGCCCTATGTTCTCATTTCCGAAAACGATCTCGCCGTCCGTATCGACAGAGAAAAACTGACTCCTCGGATTCTGGAATACCGTGCCTACGGTGCCGGCAAGTTCATATAGTTCCACCTTGCCGATATCGCGCCCGGAAACAGTTACTTCACCTTCCAGATCACCCTGATAGTAATGCGGGATAAGGCCATTGATAAGCCTTATTATCGTAGTCTTTCCTGACCCAGAAGCACCTGTGAGAAGGAGCGTCTCACCCTTTGCAACAGTCAGGGACGTGTCGTTCAAGAGTCCTTCTTCAGAACCTTTATATTTGAAGCTTACATGTGCAATGTCGATTATATTCTCACTCATAGGAAATACTTAAACACCACGAAGATCACTGCAACCGAAGTAAATACGGTGATCAGGATCCAGTCTGCAAAACGGAGCCTGAGCTCCTCAACGCTTGTCCTTTTTACCTTTCCGCCAAGCCCTCTTGTTATGGCGGCGGCAGACAGCTCATCACCGATGTTAACGCATGAGAAAAGGAGCGGAATCATGCGGTACTCGATCATCTTTGCTGCGTTGCCGCCGCCTAAAGAGATGCCGCGCATCTTCATGGCATCGCTGATCGAAGAGTATTCCTCCTTTATCGTCGGAAAGAATCTCATTACAACAGCCAAAGCTATAGTGATACCGTCAGGTACGTGCATCTTCTGCATCGAGGACATGAATTCACCTATCTTCGTTGTCCTCACCACATACCACGCGGTAATGAGACACGGCAGGAACTGAACGACAATTCCGCTGTATCCCGTAAGAAATGTCTTGAAGAAACTGTTGGAATCCTCAGACAGAAAAGCGAAGGTCAGCACAAGCGCCGCCAGGTAAAGAAAGGTAAACCCGAAAGCACTTGAGTATCGCTTCTCTATGATCAAAAGTATGACCGGGATCAAAGTCATTAATATCCTGAGACCCCAAAGAAAGGGCGTTGTGGCGCTCATCAGGACGACCGCCGAGACGATCAGGATCATGTATAACTTTGTCCTCGGATCAAGCTTCATCAGACTATTCCGGCCTTCTCGAAATGCTTCTTAACAACTGCTTTTCCGATTACTGCTCCAATGCATCCGAATACAAAGCAGAGGATCAGAAGTATGCCGATCGTCTTGTAGTTGATCGCAAGGAACAGGTTGTTGCAGTATTCGGCAGAGTATCCTCCGTCGACAAGATCCTGTCTGTAGGATTCCGCAGTGATAACAACCGGGAAATAGTTTGCGCAGATCCAGAGGCTGAATACGCCATAGCTGATCATGGTCTTCTTAAAGCTCTTGTACTGACCTGACTTCGCAATAAGATCTGCAATAACACCTGCGGCGATGATGAGCGGTGCTCCAAGAAATCCCATTCCGGTTACGAACATGATGATCGCGATAAGTACGGACATGATGGTGATCATTCCGAACTTCTGAACCTTCGTATAGAAGAGCATCATGGGAATAGCGCCCACAAGCGGGATCATGACAACATAGGAAGCGACGATGAACGGATGGATATATCCGAGCATTCCGCATGCGAATTCAACAACGAATAATATTGCGGTAAAGATTCCTACCGTAATAAAATCCTTGGCCTTCAGTTTATTAGTATTTGTTTCTGTACTCATTTTTGTATAACTCCTTTTGTACTTTTATGCGATCTTCCAGCTGACTGCTTTCTTTCTGCCGGAAACAAAATTCTTATAAATTCCTTCTTCTCTCATAAGATCCTCGTGCGTGCCCTTCTGAACGATCCTGCCCTTGTCGATGACAACGATCTGGTCAGCGTGTCTTACCGTCTTTAAGCGGTGCGCGATCATGATGATCGTCTTTTCCTTTGTAAGGTTTTCGATTGCTTCGGTAAGTTCCTTCTCGTTCTCAGGGTCGACATTTGCCGTTGCTTCATCGAGGATGATGATAGGCGCGTCCTTCATGATCGCCCTGGCTATCGCGATCCTCTGCTTCTCGCCGCCCGAGAGCGTTGAGCCGCCTTCAGCGACGACTGTGTCATAGCCTTCAGGGAGCGACATTATGAAGTCGTGGCAGCAGGCTTTTTTGGCAGCCGCGATAACCTCATCCATGGAAGCTTCGGGTCTTCCGAATCTTATGTTATTTGCTATGGTGTCCTCGAAAAGATATACCCTCTGGAACACGAAGCTGAAATTCTCCATCAATGAATCGAAGCTGTAATCCTTGACGTTCCTTCCGCCTAAAGTAACCTCGCCTTCGTCTACGTCCCAGAACCTTGCGATAAGCGACGTGATCGTTGTCTTGCCGCCGCCGGAAGATCCTACGATAGCTGTTGTCGTCTTCTCTTTGATGTCGAGAGTGACATCGTCGATTATCTTTCTGTTCTCGTATGCGAATGACACATGCTCAAGGTGAATATCCCTGTTGTCAGGCTTAATGTCTTCACCGTTGACGTCCATCTGCTCGATACTAAGTATCTCGTTTGCAAGATCGACTCCTCTTCCGATGACCTTCAAAAGAGCCGTGTAGATGCCTGCGGAATCCAGTGCCTCAAATACCATGAATGAAGCCATAAGCATCGTAATGAGGTAATTGAGTTCCATGGTTCCCGTGAAGAAGAAATAAAGTGATGCTGCCGCGATAAGAACGCCGGATATCTTGCATATCAGCATCTGGAAACCGACGGCAGGTATCGCAGTGGTCTCAGCCGTGATGTCTGCATTCTTCTTTCTTTCGACACTTCCTGCAACTCTGGAGGAATTCTGAGCGAAGATGTTGTAATTCCTGATCTCGGCAATTCCCTGAATGAATTCCAGGATAACGCCTACCATCTCGCGGTCCGCCGCGATCTTCTCATCTGCGACCTTTGCGATCTTCTTGTTTGTAACTGTATTTACGAGCATGAAGATGCCGATGCAGATCAGGGAAATAATACCGATCCTCCAGTCGAATACGAACATACCTACAGCAATGACGCATGTGGTGATGCTTCCCTGAAGCACCAGCATGATAGCTCTTACCGCGATATCGCTCATCTGCTCCAGAGTATTTGTCGTTACTGATGTGATATGTCCTAAACTCGTCTCATTGAAATATCCCATCGGGAGATATCTTAAATGCTCTCCGATCTCGATGCGCTTAAGGCAGCATGTATCGTAGCCCGCCTCTGTCTGTATCATCTGTGAGAAACGGTTTACGACCATTTTTCCGACTGTGCTCACGAGCATAAATGCGATTACAATAATAAAATCTTTTGCATTAATCTCTTTACTCAGAACTGCAGTGATCGCAAAGAATGCAGCAGGAATCTTTAATGCACCGAACAATGCGTCGACAACGCTCAGAAAAACCGACAGATAGAATTTGTTTCTGTTCTTTTCCGAGCAGAAATCAAAGAACTTTTTAAGCATTTTAAGCATAAACGGTCTCCTTTCCTGAAGCATCATTTGTCTTATCTTCCGCTTCATCCTTTACAATGCTGTGAGCCTCCCACATCTTTTTGTAGAGCTCACAGTTCGAGAGGAGTTCGTCGTGCGTTCCTTCAGCTTCGACATTACCGTCGTTTATAACGAAGATCTTGTCCGCATCCTTGATCGTGGAAAGTCTGTGCGCGATAACGATGAGCGTTCTGCCCTGTACGAGCTTTGCGACACTCTCCTGAACGAGCGCTTCATTCTCCGGATCCGTATAAGCCGTAGCCTCATCCATGATGACTACAGGCGCATCCTTGAGCATTGCTCTTGCGATGCAGATCCTCTGACGCTCGCCGCCGGACAGGTGTCCGCCTGCGCCGCCGACTTCTGTGTCGTAACCATTTTCGAGACCTAAAATGAATTCGTGACAGCCTGTAGCCATTGCAGCTCCTACGACTTCCTCGTCAGTTGCACCGGGCTTTCCCAGCCTGATGTTTTCTTTTACTGTCATATCGAAAAGATAATTGTCCTGAGCAACATAAGCGATCTTGCCCATGTAGTAATCCAGTGGCAGCTTTGTTATATCGACTCCGCCGTATGTTATTGTTCCGGAATCAACATCCCAGAGCGAATCTATAAGTCTTGCAACCGTGCTCTTTCCTGTTCCGGAAGGACCGACCATTGCCGTGACTTCGCCCTGTTTGATCTCCATGTTTATACCGTGGAGGATCTCCTTATCCTTATATGTGAAATGAACATCCTTGAGTACGATATCCGAACCCACGGGTTCCTCTGTAACTTCCGAAGGTCTTATCATTTCTTTTCTTTCAAGGATCTCAGTTACCTCACCGAAGATGGTCTTCATCTTGGAGATATCATCGCTGTATGAGAATGCGGTGATCAGTGGCGTAATGAGTCCTGCGGAAAGGATTATGCATGTAATGAATTCATCTGCGGGAAGGCTGCCGTTCTTTACAAGGAGCAGTCCCACCGGAAGAACGCCAAGGAAAGTTGCAGGTGTGAAGCACATAGTTCCTGACTGCCACCAGATACATTTCCGCATCCATCTGATAAAGCAGTCGGCACCTTCTCTTGCGGCATTAACGAACTTCTCATATGAACTTCCTGTTTTGCCGAATGCCTTGATGACTTCAATTCCGTTGATGTATTCAACAGCCGTATCGTTAAGATACTTTGTCTTCTTTACCGTATACCCGAACTCGCCCTGGCTCTTTACCAGCATTACGGAAGCGCAGATAACACCTACGATCACAGATATGAAATTTGCCAGTCCGACACGCCAGTCCAATGTCATGATGTAAATAAACATGACAACGGGAAGCAGCAGGTTTGCCGTAAACTCCGGAATGATGTGCGCAAGGGTCGTCTCCATAGAGTCTACGCGCTCGACGATTATGTTCTTGTAGCTTCCGCTGTTATCGTCGAGAACGGAACCGAGCGGTATCTTTGACAGCTTTGCACACAAATCTTCTCTTATTGATCCCAGAACGTTAAACGTTGCAATATGTGAAAGTGTCGTCGACAGATTATGCATCAGTATCCTTACGACCCATGCCACAGCTATCAGTATCATCTGCCTGATATAGTACTGAGGATCGCTGTTGCCGTTTATCAGGTTTGCGACGATATCCGCTATAAGCAGATATGGTATAAAAGATGCGGTAACACCTGCTATGGCCAGAGTTATACTTCCACCATAGTATCCTTTCCTGCGTCCTGCGAACTCTGCTACCCAGGACAGCACACTTCTTTTTTTCATGTATTCACCCCCGTTATTAAGATCAAAAACACACCATAAGATAATGCTCACAAAATGCTTGCTCAGGTCATTTGGTTAGCGTTTGCTAACTGTCAATATATTTTTATCCCTCGAAAAATACGCGGTTTAAATAAATTGTCGTTTTGAGAGTTAGCCGTCGCTAACTCTATCACCAATGATAAACATTGTCAATCCTTTGTATCCTTCAAACTCCTGCTCACTCTTTACGCTGATGATTGTATTGCTTTTCGCTGAAGGGTAAAGAATGGTCTCCGTTAAAAGAGACTGCCTCACTTGATTTTGAGACAGCCTCTTCATAAAGGAGATTTATGACTATATGTTAAGGGTTATTTTGCTTTTCCCTGATTAGCCACGGCTTCCATCTTTGCTTTCAGTGCTTCCTGATCGCCGAGATAGTAATGCCTGATAACTTTGAAATCGTCATCAAACTCATATACCAAAGGCACCGCCGTTGGGATATTTACGCTTACGATGTCTTCTGATGACATGTTGTCGAAATACTTGACCAAAGCTCTTAATGAATTGCCGTGAGCTGCGATGATGACTCGTTTGCCTTCACTCATATCCTTCTTGATGGTTTCCTCAAAGAACGGAACGACTCTTTCGATAGTGGTCTCAAGGCTCTCGTTCTTCGGAAGCAGCGCGCGATCGACGTCTCTGTACATAGGCTGCTTTGTTGCGCTTCTCTCATCGGAGTCCTCTAATTCCGGCGGCTTGACATCAAAAGATCTTCTCCAAATCTTTACCTGCTCTTCACCGTATTTTTCTGCAGTCTCGGATTTGTTTAAGCCCTGGAGCGCACCGTAGTGACGCTCATTGAGCTTCCATGACTTTATAACCGGGAGCCACGCCCTGTCCATCTCATCGAGCGCTATATTCAATGTGTGGATCGCTCTCTTAAGGTAGGATGTATAACATACGTCAAAGTCGTAGCCTTCTTCTTTCAAAACCCTTCCGGCATTTTTGGCTTCTTCTCTTCCTTTGTCACTTAGGTCGACATCCATCCAGCCTGTAAACAGGTTGAGTTTATTCCATTCGCTTTCACCATGTCTTACGAGTACGAGCTTCATCATGTCTGATTACCTCATACCAGTGCTGCGCCCAATGCCTTGCATGATGCGATCGCATCAGCATCAGGATCGTTATTTGCCATTACGGATTCTGTTGCAAGAACTGCGCCTGCTGCCTTGCATCTGTCTTCCCAGTTTCTCATCCATTCACCGTCTCCCCAGCCATAAGATCCGAAGAGTGCGATCTTCTTGTCTTTTAAGGAAGATTCTACATCCGTAAACATAGGATCGAATTCAGATTCTTCAAGAACCTCGGCACCCATTGCAGGGCAGCCGAATGCGATAGCATCGAATTCAGCGACCTTGGATGCATTAAACTCTGCGGAAGTAAGAACTGCTGCTTCTGCGCCTGCACTCTTGATACCTTCCTCTACAGCCTTTGCCATAGCCTCGGTATTGCCTGTTCCGCTCCAATATACAACTGCTACTTTACTCATATAAAAGTACCTCTTGATTATTTTATTAACAGCACTCAAACAACAAGTTGTTCGAGTGTTCTGCCCGATCTTAGAAGCCTTCCGTATTCTTCTGTGCATCTTTTGTAATTTCTGAACAGCCTCAGAGCATTCTCGACATCCGAATAGACTTTCCAGTAACCGACTGCACTAAAACCTTCGTGAGGATTTCTGATGAACCCGTCAACGTCGGAAGACGGATACCCCAGAAAGAGGCCGATCTCGTGAGGGAACACAGGAGATGAATTAAGTCTTCTCGCGAGATCGGTGACACATCTGTCGGGGCTGTTTACCGGATAACCGAATCCGGCAAGTATCTTTTCAGCCTTCGGATCTTTAAGATCCCTGTCGAGCATTTCAGGTCTGTATATGTATATCAGAGCATATGTATCGCAGACCTTCAGGGGAATTATGCGGATTCCCTTCTTGCTCATGACTTTGTTCAGAGCTGAAATATCCTGTCTCAGATCCTCAGAAGAAGTGTGCAGTGTAAAAAGACTTCCGGTCTTAATACCTGCTAAGGTAGGTGCGCTATATCTTACAATCAGATCTTCAGACAAGTATTACTCCTTTCGGTTAGCCACCGCTAACTCTATCATGTCATTTTTGGGTTGTCAATCTCGAAAATCTCCCTTGTTTGATACAAGAAGATAATCGTTTGACATAACAGCTCTACCTGTGATATATTCTTTTTCGGTTAGCGGTGGCTAACCAAGAATAAATCATGTGCTCCGCCGGGAGTTTCTCCTATTCAATGCTTCCGGCGGAAATGATTTCCCGAAAGGATCTTTCAAATGACAGAATTAATTATCGAGAACGTAACCGGCAGAGAGATTTTGGACTCCAGAGGAAACCCCACCGTTGAAGCGGAAGTAACTCTTATCGATGGTACAGTTGCAACAGGCTGTGCTCCGAGCGGCGCTTCCACAGGCGAATTCGAAGCTTTGGAACTCCGTGACGGCGACAAATCAAGATATCTCGGCAAGGGCGTCACTAAAGCAGTTAACAACATCAACACTGTTATCGCTGATGCGATCATCGGAATGGATGCATTTGATACATATGCAGTTGACAAGGCAATGATCGAGGCAGACGGTACAAAGGACAAGTCGAACCTCGGCGCAAATGCTATTCTCGCAGTATCCATCGCAACTGCAAGAGCTGCTGCCAAGGCTCTTGATATTCCTCTCTACAGATTTTTGGGCGGTGCAAATGCGAACAGACTTCCTGTTCCGATGATGAACATTTTAAATGGCGGTGCTCACGCTGACAGCGCAGTTGATACCCAGGAATTCATGGTAATGCCTGTAGGTGCTCCCACTTTCAAGGAAGGTCTCAGATGGTGTGCTGAAGTATTCCATTCACTGAAGAAGCTCCTTAAGGAAATGGGTGATGTTACGGCAGTCGGTGATGAGGGCGGTTTTGCTCCCAACAGCCTTAAGAGCGATGAGGAAGCAATCGAGAAGATCCTTGAAGCGATCAAGGCAGCAGGTTATGAACCCGGCAAGGATTTCATGATTGCCATGGATGCAGCTTCCTCCGAATGGAAGAGCGAGAAAGGCAAGGGCTTCTACAAGCAGCCCAAGTCAGGCAAGGAATTCACGTCAGATGAGCTCATCGCTCACTGGGAATCTCTTGTTGATAAGTATCCTATCATCTCGATCGAAGACGGTCTCGATGAGGAAGACTGGGAAGGCTGGCAGAAGATGACAGCTAAGATCGGCGGCAAGGTTCAGCTTGTAGGCGACGATCTCTTCGTTACAAACACAGAAAGACTTTCCAAGGGTATCGAACTCGGTGCCGGCAACTCCATCCTTATCAAGCTCAATCAGATCGGCTCGGTTTCCGAGACGCTCGAGGCTATCAAGATGGCTCACGCTGCAGGATATACAGCAATCTCATCACACCGTTCCGGTGAGACGGCAGATACAACTATCGCAGATCTTGCTGTAGCTCTTAACACCTGTCAGATCAAGACAGGCGCTCCTTCAAGAAGTGAGAGAGTTGCAAAATATAACCAGCTCCTTCGTATCGAAGAGCAGCTTGGCGGTGCGGCAGTATACCCTCAGATGAAGGCATTCCACATTAAGAAATAAGTTTTCTCCATTTGACTTTAATATATGAAGAACCCGGTCTCTCCCCCTTTGAAACCGGGTTCTTTGTTGAATACCGATTTTCGCGATATACACATCCCGTTATATATAAAACAGGCGTTGTCTCAAAAAGACATCGCCTGTTTTGCTGCATGTCATGAGGAACGTCGGCTCACATTTGATGTTCAACTCATTGTCCAACTTTTCAGCCCCGAAATGTTGGACGCGGAGTTGTACACTGCCGACCGGCAATGTTGAGTGCACGCGAAAAAGCCGACCGCCACAACAGTTTTCCGATGCTCGACTCGATGCTCGACTTTTTATCCTCGAAAACTCGGACGGCAAGTCGGTTTTGACGGGCCACATCATATACAACTTTTCTTCCAACATTTTTGGCAGAAAAGTTGTACAAAAAGTTGGAATTAAGCAAAATCCAACATTTCTTCCAACTTTTTTGGCAAAAAAACTGGAAGAAAGTCGGACGGTTCCATATGACAGGGAATCCCCCAAAAGAAAAACGAGCTGCCTCATTTTGAGACAGCCTCTTCTCATCTTTTGTTCTTCACACTGATACCGCGGTTAATTCCCGCCGTATTCCTTCCTGTGCTTCTTTAAAGCCTTGAAAGTCTTATCGCTTATTACATGCTCTATGCGGCACGCGTCTTCTTCGGCGGTCTTCATATCGACGCCTAACTCCATAAGGAGCTCGCTTATTACGACATGTCTCTCGTATATCTTCTTTGCGATCTTGGAACCTTCAGGTGTCAGAGTAATGTAACCCTGTCCGTCGATCTTTATAAATTCACCCTTCTTAAGAATCCCCATGGCTCTGCTTACGCTGGGCTTCGAAAAACCTAACTGATTAGCTACATCAAGAGAGCGGACCGGTGCTCCTTTCTTGGAAAGCACAAGGATAGTCTCAAGATACATTTCTCCGGATTCCTGCATAGTGAAAGACCCTCCATTCAGAATACTGATATTTTATCATACCAACCGCTTCAGGTGCGATTATAAAAGTTTAAAAGGCGTATCCGGCAATTATCTCAAATTCTCTTTTTATTTAAAGAAAAGGGGTGACAGGGTATTGCCGGTTACAGGCATACTTTAGGCATTTGATAATAAGGCGTGAATTAGTCACGCCTTAAAAAATAAATTATTGGTTAGCCACTGATAATCAAATTATCGGTAAACGCTTTATCAATACGGGCAGCTATATTTCAATATAAAAGCCGGTCACTATTTGCGACACGGCTTCTACAATGATTATTTACATAACCCGTCTTTATCATTAATCGTTCACGATCTTTGCATCAGCAAGAGCAGCATATCTTTGCCCGTTTTCCTCATACAGTGTAAATACGCCTGTTACACATATTTCCTCATTGACTTCGGGAAAATCATCCGGGTATATATATTCATCTGATGGCTGGAATTCGATCCCCTGCGCGCAGCACAGCGTTGCGTCTCTGATAATGCATGCATAATACCGGTTGCCTGTCTCCGGGTCATCATAGAGCGTAAATAACCCCGCCATCCTGATCGTTTTACCGGTATAGTACTCAGGTTCAACCAGTATGTCGAAGACAGTTGCATATACCATCGATGCGGTAAGTTCCGTCAGATCGAGATCTATGCCCGGTGTGCTGCATTCCGGCATTCTGAAGCCTCCGGATGTATCAGTTTCAGGCACGGGTGCATCATCATTTATTCCGACCTGTCTGCCACCGCCCGGCTGCCCTGAAATGTCTGTTGCTTCAGTTGGTATTCCTTCAACAGAACTTCCTTCTTCAGCCATCTTTGATTCCAGGACATCTTTTATTCCCGTTGTCTGGTTTATTACCCTTGAATTAGTCTGTTCCTGTCCGCATCCTGCAAATGCAAGGATCAAACTTAAGCACAACAAAATACTGATAAATCTCTTCATTCCATCTGCCTTTCGGCTCCTGATAATTCCACGGGTGACCGCCCCACAAGTATAATACAGATATACTCATGGGGCGGCATACATGGGATTGATCTATATGTCGATTTTTTGTCCGTTTATTTTACAGCCTCTTTAAGCACTGTAAGATTGTTTTCCATGATCGAAAAATATGTTGCTCCGCCTTCTACATCCTTAGCTGTTGTTGACTGCATTGAATCCATCGTAAGTATCTTCTGATCCTTCGTGGAAGTATTCTCGATTATCGTCTCTGCGATCTTATGATCGGGTCCCTCAATTGTCAGAACTGCTTTAAGTGACAGTTCATCGACCTTTTTTGACAGGAATGTTATTGTCTCAAAGCTTGCTTCTGACTCAGAAGAACAGCCGATAAATGCCGCATAGTACTTAAGTCCGTAATCATCAACAAGATAACGGAAAGGGAAACGGTCTCCGAATAATAATGTCTTTACAGCGCCCGCATCAACTGCTGCCTGATATTCCTTATCGAGCGAATTCAGCTTTTCGATATATGAATCAGCATTCTTCTTATAGACATCCTTGTTGGCAGGATCCAGCGTCTGAATAGATTCTGAAAGTTTTGCAGTAAGAACAGCTGCGTTTTTGAGCGAAAGCCATACATGCTCATCGTATTCGACTTCACCTTCTTCGTGATCATGATGATGTTCGTGATCATGATCTTCTTCATGATCATCTTCGTCATCGTGATCGTGGTGGTGTTCATGTTCATCCGCCTGCATGCCCTCGACCATTTCCTCTTCTTTAACTGAATCACCGAGAACATCCATAAGATTAATTACTATCATCTCTTTGTTTACGGCTTCCTTGAGGATGTCATCTACCCATTCGTCAGATTCCCCTCCGACATAAACAAACATATCGCTGGTTGTGATCTCTACTATATCTTCGGCTGTAGGCTGAAAGCTGTGCAGATCTGTCCCGTTGTCAAGAAGCATTGTAACATCAGCTCCTGCCGGATTATCACCGAGAACATTCATCACCCAGTCATACGCAGGAAAGATGGTTGTAACGATCTTGAGCTTATCGTCTGATACAGCCGGTGCCTTTCCTGAGCACGCAGTAAAGCAGCCCGCAGTCATAACTGCAGCCACCAGTGTTGAAAGGAATTTCTTCATAATATATACGTCTCTTTCTAAATAAGTTGGTCAATTACCTTCTCTTATCGCGAATTTGAGAATGATAATCGATTTCAATTTATACTCTTGAACGGCCGCTTTGTCAATATATTTGATAACGATTCTCAAATTCGTGCTTTTCGAACTCCGGGTATGACTGTAAAAGCGGCAGGAATGCGTGGGTACCGCATTACATGCCGCATTATAACTAATTGCTTGATACTATAGTGTTTTTCGAGATTTACTTAACAGCAACTACCGCTATCCATGGTTTGCCGTCAAAGTGATCTGATGTAACGTCTGAGAAAGAGCATTCAACGCGTTGTTGCCGACACCGAGTTTTACCATCAACGCAAAGAGCGCACAGAATAATATCAGCTGGATAACAGGTATCACGTAACCGTTTTCTCCCCCTTCTTAACAGCGAAAAAGAATGCCGCTTTAAGCTTCTTCTGTTTGCTGTCCAGCCTCATGATTCAACACGCTCCTCTCGCCGATTAGCCTCGGCTAACTACCCGACATATTCTAACACTTGCAGTTAGACTACGCTAACTACAATTGCACAAAAATAACCCGGAGTGTCAGCTCCGGGTTATCCTTTATGATGTTAAGAATTGAAAGAACATCATTCAAATCGAGGCGGATAGAAGTGTTGTCTACTCAACACGCACTATAGATTTCCGAACTGTTTTCAACAACACATCGGCTCTATATCAGATGCCTCTTTTTGGTTTTTTATGGCATGAATTCATTATACGCGATATTCCTACCAATTCAATAGGAAATTAAGTTTTCCTACAAAAACGTGTGACGTTGTTCGTTTTCGACATATGTCGATAACAAATAATAGCATGTATATTCCACGCGCTCAAGCTTCATCTGATCATATGTCCTTGCACACATTGTCCCAAAAACGGGACTATTAAATTTGATTTATCAGAACATAAGTTCTATAATTAACTCAAAAAAGGGGAGGAACTTATATGGAAGATTTTAAGAAAAAGCAAACTATTCATGCCGCCGGACTGGATATATCACTTTATTCGTTAGGTTCGGAGAATGAGTTTATTTCGCTGACTGATATCGCAAAGTACCGGAGCATTGATCCGAGAATTACAATTCACAACTGGCTTCGAGGCAGAGACGTTATCGAATTCCTTGGCTTATGGGAAGTTTTGCATAATCCCGGTTTTAAACGTATCGAATTCGATACCTTTAAAAATCGAGCAGGCACAAACGCTTTTGTTTTCTCAATAAAAAACTGGACAGAAAATCTAAATGCAAAAGGTCTCTTCACCAGGTCAGGCCGGTATGGCGGAGGCATATATGCGCATATTGATATTGCATTTGAATTTGCTTCCTGGTTATCGCCGGAATTCAAGCTATACATTATCCAGGACTATAAGCGTCTGAAATCCTCCGAGAATAAATCACTTGACTGGAGTCTTAGACGCGAGATAGCCAAACTAAACTATCGTATACATACAGATGCAATAAAGAATAATTTGATCCTGCCTGAATTAACAGCTGCGCAGATATCGTACAAATACGCTGATGAAGCAGATCTGCTGAATGTAGCTCTGTTTGGTATGACTGCGAAGCAGTGGAAAGATGCAAATCCAAACTGCAAAGGAAATATCCGTGATCAAGCAGACCTTAATCAATTGCTCGTGCTGGCTAATATGGAAAGCTATAACGCGGTTCTTATAGAACAGAGAACGCCTATGTCTGAGCGGCTGGTGCTTCTAAGAGATCTTGCCGTTAAGCAAATGAGCACATTGTCGGCTATTGATATGGACAGAATTAAAAAGCTCCAAGGGTAGAAGCTCAAGGGGCATTTCGGCTGTTCACATGTATCAGAACAGCGTGCATATCCATGCGATAAGCGCGCAGACGGGGATATAGACCAGGTAGTGGATAACATGTGTCCATTTGTTATAACCGAACATGTGACGGCCGACAATGCCTTTAACTTCAGGATAATATCTCGGGAAGAAGTTGGAATTACAGAGCAGCACCCAGTCAAAGAAGATAATATCGAATGTCTCCATACCGTAGAGCATGATGATGAACCTGATAAAAAACTGCAAAAATCCGAAGCCGTTTTTTACTCCGTCCCATCCACCCAGGATGAATGCAGCAGGATACATGAGGAACGCAAAAATGATTATTATCCAGCCTATCGTATGTGCGCCTTTGAAACGCTCTTTGCGGTCGGGAATAACTGCAAGGATATCTTTGTGAGCAGAGCCGAAGAATCTCTTATCCTGAATAAAGGCGACGCCGCCGTAAAGGATAAGAAAATATGCAGCCATAAGCGTCAGGGTTACTAATACTGTGATGATCACCCGAACAATCCTTTCTTCACATAAGGCTCAGATGCGATTCCTAAAAAGTCATAGCCTGTGTCCTTTATAACCTTTTCGAGCACGCCCGGATCAATAGAGTCTTCGCTGATAAATGTTGCTTCCTTTTTGGCGCGGGATGCCTTGACCTTCTTTGCGGAAGGGACCACTTTCCGGATTGCGTCACAGATATGAGCTTCGCACATTCCGCACATCATGCCGTCGATCTTGACTGTTGTCTTGTACATAAATACACTTCCTGTTCTGTAAGAATATTGCCTGATATTTTGATCTGATCCATAAACAAAAGAGACCATTAACGCGTTGGTTGCACCAATCGTAACAGTCCCTTTAGTTTTCATGGATGATTATGGAGGGGTTAGGACTTTTTTGCCTTTTGTATTGAGTGGCATTTATCTGCCAGGGCACAGTTCGAGCAGCTGCAGCCGCAGGAACTCTTGCCTGCCTTCTTATCGCGAACCATGCTTCTAATGGCCAGCGCCACCAGAGCTATTACAAGCGCGATGATAAGGATATTTGCCCAGTTGTTTGAAAGCCACTCCATCATTAGATGATCCTCTTAATTCTCTTTGACCGCACCGGTGTACTTCTTGGCAGGTCTGAATACAAGGTAGCAAAGACCTGTAAGTACAAGGAGTGCGAATATCAGACCGATTACGTTTACGCCGCCGGTGAAAAGGAGACCGAACTGGTAAACGATAAGTGAGATTGCATAAGCGAATACACACTGATAACCGATTGCAAACCATGTCCACTTAGCTGAGTTCATCTCTCTCTTGATGGCACCGATCGCAGCAAAGCAAGGAGCGCAGAGGAGGTTGAAGATCAGGAAGGACATACCTGCAAAAGCTGTGAGACCTTCGAAGTCAAGGACACCGAATACACCGACAACTTCTTCCTTGGCAACAAGACCCATGATAGTTGCGATAGTTGCCTTGATGTTTGCAAATCCGATAGGAGCAAAGATCCACTTGATGCCGCCGCCGATGATACCCAGCACGGAAGCTTCGAGCTCCATGTCAGGATCGAATCCGAAGCCTGCATCTGTTGTTCCGAAAACAGAGCCGAGCCAGATCAGGATTGATGAGATGAGGATGACTGTTCCTGCCTTCTTGATGAAGGACCAGCCGCGCTCCCACATTGATCTTAAGAGGTTGCTCAATGTAGGCCAGTGGTATGCAGGAAGCTCCATAACGAACGGAGCAGGATCGCCTGAGAACATCTTTGTCTTCTTAAGAAGGATGCCTGATACGATAACTGATGCTACACCGATGAAGTAGCATGCAGGAGCTACCCATGCACCGCTCCATACTGTGTGACGGAAGAGTGCGTTAGTAATAAGGAAGATGATAGGAAGCTTAGCTCCGCAGGGTATAAATGTTGTTGTTATGATGGTCATCTTACGGTCGCGGTTGCTCTCGATCGTACGTGATGCCATGATGCCCGGAACGCCGCATCCTGAAGATACGAGCATCGGAATGAATGACTTGCCCGAAAGGCCGAATCTTCTGAAGATACGGTCGAGTACGAATGCGACTCTTGCCATGTATCCGCATGACTCAAGGAACGCGAGGAGGAGGAAGAGTACGAGCATCTGCGGAACGAATCCCAATACTGCACCTACACCTCCGACGATACCGTCGACAACGAGTCCTGTTACGAATTCGTTGGCACCGATCTTCTCCAATCCTGAGCTGACAAGATCAGGAATACTGGGAACGAAGATTGCGCCTTCGGCTTCATCCATGCCGGGAGCCGTGAATTCACCTTCTTCATCAAGAGCACCTGTTGCTTCAAGCGCACCTGCGAGGTCATATCCGTTCTCATCGAACTCATCTGCGAAGAAGCCGAAGTCTTCCTCGAATGCGCCGAAATCAGCCTCTTCGAAGTCACCCTGCAGGTTCTCGGCACCTGTTACGTCATTATCTGCAGCCTCATCGATAACAGCCTTAACGCCGTCTACAAAGACTGTCTCGCCGGCCCACTCATCGACCATCTCTTCGTAATTTGAACGTCCGATACCGAAGAGATACCATCCGTCACCGAAGATCTGGTCGTTTGTGAAGTCTGTGGCATTCGCGCCGAATGCGGTCATTGCGATCCAGTAGACCGCGTACATTATGGCAGCGAAAATCGGGAGCGCAAGGATCCTGTTCGTTACGATCTTATCGATCTTGTCTGATGTCGACTGCTTAGCCTTGTTCTGCTTCTTGTAGCAGCTCTTGATGATGGATGCGATATATACATATCGCTCATTAGTGATGATGGACTCAGCATCGTCATCAAGTTCCTTCTCTGCAGATGCTATATCTTTCTCAATATGATCAAGCTTCTCCTTGGAGAGGCCGAGCTTTGCGATTACTTTCTCATCTCTCTCGAAAATCTTGATCGCATACCACCTCTGCTTGTCTTCATTCATGTCGTGAAGTACAGCTTCTTCGATGTGTGCGAGAGCATGTTCGACGGGACCTGAGAAAGAATGCGGCGGAATTGTCTTCGTATTCTCTGCAGCCTTAATAGCTTCTTCAGCCGCCTCCATGATGCCCGTTCCCTTAAGGGCAGAGATCGCAACGGCCTTGCAGCCCATTGTCTCTGAAAGAGCCTCAAGATTGATCTTATCGCCGTTCTTGTTAACGACATCGATCATGTTTACCGCCATAACGACAGGGATTCCAAGCTCTGTAAGCTGTGTTGTCAGATAGAGGTTACGCTCAAGATTAGTACCGTCAACGATATTGAGAATTACATCAGGATTCTCATCGATAAGGTAGTTACGCGCAACTACTTCCTCTAATGTATAAGGTGATAAGGAATAAATACCCGGAAGGTCTGTAATGGTTACACCATCATGCTTTTTAAGCTTACCTTCCTTCTTCTCCACAGTTACGCCGGGCCAGTTTCCAACGAACTGGTTGGAGCCTGTCAAAGCATTAAAAAGTGTTGTCTTGCCGCTGTTCGGGTTGCCCGCCAAAGCGATCTTGATTTCTTTACTTGCCATTTTGTAATATGTTCCTTTCCTTTACTCAACTATGACCATTTCTGCATCTGCTTTACGGAGCGAGAGTTCATAGTCTCTGACGGTAACTTCCACAGGGTCACCTAAAGGTGCCACTTTACGAACATAGATCTCAACACCCTTTGTGATGCCCATATCCATGATCCTGCGCTTTACCGCACCTTCGCCGTTGAGCTTTACGACTTTGACAGTCTCGCCCACTTTAACCTCTCTTAATGTCCTCACTTTTGTGTTCCTCCTATATCATTATTTTCTTTGCTAATTCTTCGCTGACAGCCACACGGCTTTCCTTGACCTTCACTATCAGGTTCTCGCCGATCGCACTTACGACACTTACCTCGCCGCCGACCGTGAAACCCATGTCCTCAAGATGTTTCTTTACGTCAGGTGTGCCGCCGATCTTTCTTATGATCTGGGGCTGTCCGATTTCCGCATAAACGAGAGGCATCATAACCACACTCCTTGTCCGCGGGTCATATATAACCACGCATGTATATATAGTTAGGCTTTGCTAACCGACTACAAGTATAGTTAGCAATCGCTAACGCGTCAATAGCCACTTTATGTGAAATTATTGAATTTTATGTTGAAAAGCCCGTTTGTTTTTGGTAAGTTATTGCTAACTTTTGGAAGGAGTCATACTTTATGGCCATATTGGAATCCGGCGAGATGTATGTAGAAACCATATATCTGCTGTCTTTAGAATCCGACAAAGTTCGCGGAAAAGACATCAGCGAATACATGGGGTTCTCCAGACCATCAGTCAGCCGTGCTTTGAACTCTTTAAGAGAAAGAGGCCTTGTAAAGAAAGACAAAAACGGATATATAAAACTGACAGAAGGCGGGATAATCCTCGCTAAACATATATATGACCGCAACATGCTGATCGCCCGTCACTTTACCGGACTGGGCGTTGATGAGAAGACAGCAAGAAAAGACGCACAGATGGTCGAGCGGTTCATAAGCGACACCACTTTCAACGCGATCAGGGATAATCAGATAAAGAATGGCGTAGGATAAAACCGGTCACTGATTCTCGGTTCTGTCCAGGAAACTATGACTCTCACCGGGTGTGTTAGTCTCTATAATGGGTTGATCTGCTTATGATACTTGCGAAGGAATCCTGGTCCCTGATCATTCAGGATCGAATCCAGATTCTCTTCAAGATAATCCGCGAAAATATCGAACCGGCCCATTCTGTCATGATCATAAATGTCTTTGCAGACTTTCTTTTTTACAATTCTTTCAATGTTGGAATCCTTGTTAACACCAAACATAGTGCACATAGATCTTCTCTTGCCTTCACGCAAGCCTGAATAATCATAGTACTTTTTCTGGCGCACGATAATAGTATCTGTCTCATCATATCTGCCTGACAACACCATAATCTCAATGTCACCGTTTTTATATACAACAGAATGCGGACCTTCTTCAACAGAATAATCCATTTGAACAAGAAAACCCATTCTCTTGCGAATGTGTTCTCTCTCGATTTCGGAAAAGCCGCCTAATCTTCCGTTTATAGCAATGTATTCTCTTGCGTTCATATAACCACGAATACCATTTGAGACAGACATGTGTCAACCTCAAACTTTAGACAATCTGTTTTTATTCTGCTTTTGAACTTTTTGGCAATGCCTTTTTGGAAGATATCATAAATACAATAGTTGTTACTAAAACGGTAAGGATCAATATATGAAGAACCGTGTGATAAACATCCGGAATATATAATCCGTCTATCTCGAGCCACTTAACAGCGCCTTCAAAATAATGGCTTTTATTCTCATATCCGTTGCCTGTTATCGTTACCAATTCGTGAGAGATAAACTGAACTGCAAACCACAGGGAACACCAGACTGAGACTGCCCATTTGCCGATCTTATCCTTAATCAGAAACAAAACAACAGTCACAAGATAAATAACAAAGAATATCCCGTCTTCTTTATAAGATCGTGTAACAAGATATGATTCTTCAAAATATACACCTGTCATATCAAGAAAAAACCACAACAAAAGAATTATCTGAGTGACTATACAAACAATTTTCTTCATACTAACACCTTCTTCCTGCTGATCTATATACCCGAAAAACACCTGCTCATCTCTTCGATCTTATATCCGACATCTTCCGGACAATGCGCATCCGAAGAGGTAATTACCGGCACGCCGTGATCATTAAAGGCCCTTATCAGTTCCTTATTCATCCCGAGTTCAGCCGTATCAGGGCAACGGCGGTGGGCACCACTGTTCTGATCTGCGTACATGTTATTTTTCGAGAGGGCCGCCGCCAAAGACTCATAATAATCATTCAAAGGAAATGTAGCTTTATGCCCGAACATCTTGATCTGATCCGGATGCCCTATTCCATCGAAAAGTCCGCTCTCAGCCAGAAGAACAGAATCCTCGAAATATCTGCGGAAGACCTTATCAACATCAACTCCCTGCCAGAGATCCGCATTATGGTCGAAGGCAAAACTGTCTGCAAAATGCATACTTCCGAGAAGAAAATCCAGACCGAGATCTTGCGTGTGATCACGGATAAAATCTTCAGAATCCTTAAAGTAGCATATCTCCAATCCGAACTTGATAGTTACGGGATATGATCTGCCACGCACCTTTTCTATCAGATCCAGATATCCGCGAAGATCCTTGAATCCTGCTTTATGCTGAAACCAGTCCCTCACAAATCCGTTTTGTGAACACACGTTATCATACATCGGAGCAAATTCCGGGAACATGTAATTGTGCTCAAGAAGACGTATCTCTGTAAGCTTCATCCAGACCGCTTGCTCCACGAATCGATCGATCCATTCGAGCGTATATGGCCCTCTTTCTATATGAATATGTCCGTCGATCATAGCCTTTATTCTTAACGCTTTCCTATAACTATCCACCCGGTAAATTGCTTCTTCAAAGATCCTTACTTCATCATATAAGCTATGAAGACAATCGGAATATCAATAAAGGCACTAATAGCATTAGCTGTTATTGCATAAGCTATATTTCTCCCGACTGAGACATTGCCGTCTTTCCTGACAAAACTCTTGAAGTAGATGAGCAGCTCGATTGCCGTGATCAGGGCCTCTGCAACAAGCCAGACTATAAAGTACATCTGCCACAGCGGATCTATAAGTCTGCAAGTAAGATTAAAGACGAAAAGCAGTGTCTGCGTAATGAGATTGGCAATAAAAAATCTTAAAAGATTCTTTTTCCTGAACAATCCGAAGCAAAGCAGGACTATGCCTTCAATAAACAGAGTAGCACCACAGAACAAGACTGATTCTATAGCCAGATTTCTCGAGAATTTCGAAGCAAAATTCACTTCCGTCAAAGTGTTAGTTGAATAATCGTATTCACACTCAGAGTGGAATGCTTTGGCCGTAATCTCATTGCTGACCGTCACTTCTCCGCTCTTTGTCACAACAATTACCTTGAATGTTGAAGGCACCATATAGCCATAGCTGATAAAGTCTGTATCCCCTATTCTCTCGGAACTCTCTATTGAAGTCGAACCGCCGGCATAACTGAACAGTACAAAACCGTCTTCATCGTAGTTGAAAAAGATATCTTTTATGTTCTCATCCTCATCCGGAATTTTCACATATCTGTAGCTGCTGTAGGGATCACGGGGGAGCTGTCCCGGCATAAGGAGCGCAATATAATAGGGCTCAGACGGAATGTTCTTGAGATAGATCTTTATAGACTTTTTAGGACCCATATCAGCAAGAACTGTCATCGAAAAGATGTTGATGCATAATAAGGCCGCCGCTATTACGGAAAATGCTTTAAATATCAATGATCGTCTCTGATCAGCCAATGTATTCATAAGATCCCTCCTGTAGGTTTATGCAAGTCTTCCTCTTATTCTCTTTACCTGTAAACAAATATACGGAATCAATACATCTCTTCCCGTATCTTTCTCATCCTCGCCCACACATTATCTCCGTAATTACTGATCATGACCGTTATCATTCCATTGTTGGGATTATATTCGGAGATGGCGCTTATTCCATCGTCCATTCCCTGCATATACACATAGTCCTTCCCTTGGGGATTATCAATGATCCAGACGCCAAACCCGTAATATCCTTCTTCCGGATCTTTCCCGTCTCCGCTCTGTTTGGAAAACATCTGCGTCACCATCTCCTCTGAAAGGAGTTTGTGCTCAAGAAGTCCTTCCCAGAACTTCACAATATCTCCTACAGTAACGAACGCTCCACCGTCACCGGTACCCTTTGCGCCGACAGAGTATATATTGGTACGGTAATCATCCGTATCAGGACAGTAAATATAGCTGTTCGCGCATTTCGCAGGCAGTTTGTCGAAGGAATAATATCCTGTATTGCTCATGCCGCATCTGTCGAAAACATTTTGCTTAAGATAAATGTCAAAATCCGTGCCGGTAATCTTCTCGATGATCATCGCGAGCAATACATACCCGGAATTATTGTACTGAAACCTCTCTCCCTTGCCATACATCATCGGCTTATCAATAAACAGAGGCAGCATATCACGGTTATGCCTGATCCTGTAATTGGGATAATCAGTCCACAACGCCTCATAGTCATCCATAACTGATTCATCAAAGTAATCAGGAACACCGGAAGTGTGATTCAAAAGCTGTCTCACTGTAACGTTAGGATCGATCAGTTTCAGATCAAAATCCAGAATCGAACCGATAGTATCTTCGAATCCCAGTTTCTCTTCTTCGATCAGCTGAAGAATACCCACGGCAACAAATGTCTTACCCATGGATGCAGTTGCAAATCTTGTGTCGAACGTATTCGGAATCTCATTTGCAAGATCTGCAAATCCGCCGCTGTAATTGAGTAATACTTCCCTGTCTTTAATTATGTATGCATTTCCTCTGAATTCTTTATCCATAGAAGTTGTCTCTCTTATTTGTTGATAAAATTATGCTTCACACGTCTTTATCTTCGTATTCGATGCCTATTCAGTGTCTTCTATTTTATTGCCCAGAATCCGGCCTCTCAGCTATACGATCCGCCACCATTATACTATTTCTCAAACACGAGGAACTTGCCGCGTTCAAGGCTGTCAAATGTTACACCGCCCTTTTGCTGATAATATGGGCTGTATACTTTCTCAAAATGAATACCCTTAAGGTCCTTATCAATGTATTTGAATCCGCAGCTACATATTTCATCTATCAGCTTCTTATATGTGTACTTGCATTTCTTTTTATCCTTATCCCGGAAATTCGACAAATGGAACGGCAGGACAGCAAGAATGCCGTTTTCCTTCAGAGTTCTTTTCGCTTCTTCGATCATCACAAAACGGTGAAGTCCGTTATAAGTTTTCTCTTCTCCGTGAAACATATCGGCATAGATGACAAGATCAAAGAAGCCGTCTTCAAAATCATGGCGGTAATCCTCCCTTCCGGAAGCCGTCGTAATGCAGCCGATCTTCTCATCCTTTGCTTTACTGTTTACGTAATCAAGGCACTGCTTGTTGATATCCACAGCGTACACTTTGCATTTCTGACCAAAAGCATGTGCCGCAGCAAAAGAATAATTACCGGCTCCGCAGCCATAATCAAGAATTACAGGATCACTCACATTAAGGATCGAAGAAAAGATCTTTGCACCTTCCTCTTTCTCCCAACTGTTTACTTCATCGAAAATACTCATATAAATCTCCTCAGGAACTTTTCTATTGCCTTATTGACCATCTCCGGCTTGTCATCGTTGGAATTATGAGCAGCATCTTCAATCCAGGTTATTGGAACCCCTAATTCTTCAGACCACTGCCTGTTATAGCTTTGGACTTTCCCGGTCTTGTCTTCTCTCCCCACGATCAAAAGTACAGGACAATTGATCTTAATATCACAGTTATCTTCCAGAAATCCTGCATATCCGATGCTCAGCAAATGACAAAGTTCTTTCTTGCTGTATATCGAGTGCATATCGATCATGTTCTTATATGCATGATCAGTTGTGGTGCATTGTTTTGCAATTGCTTTTCGAAGGGTCTTATCAGGATAAAGCCCTGCCATCCACTCTATTTGACGAAGCCACCATTTGTCTGAACCCGAATAGTACTTTTCTCCGAACGGAGTGCTGTCTATTGAGACAAAGCCTTTCACGACATCAGGGAATCTTTTGATAACGGATTGCGTGATGAATCCGCCCATTGACTGGCCGATAAACACCGCTTCACGGATACCGTTATCGTCCAGGATCTTTTTGGCAGCAAGAGCCGCTTTCTCATATGTGAAATCTTCAAAAGGCCGCGATGCACCGTGCGCAGGCGCATCCCAGGTGATCACGTTATATCTGTCCGAGAAGAAGCCCGTCTGACCGTTAAACAGATTATGATTCGCTGTAAGCCCGTGAAGGAAAAACAGTGTAATCCGGTCAGCAGTCAAATTCCCGGAAATCCAATAATGAACATCACCGTATGATGTTTTGAGTATTTTCTCTTCTAACATTTTCTATCCCCTTATTCGTTAAACATATCCAGTATACACTATCACCGCTTATCGTTCATTCTCAAGGTCTCTTATCTTCTCATCCATCTTGCCGGATTCCATCGTCTTTTCTAAAGCCTTTTTATAAACGGGCGTTCTCGAGAATATAACATAGAACAAGACATCCATTACAATTTCAACGAAAACAACAACTACGCTGTAAGTATCTGAAAACGGATAGATCATCGCACCGGTCAGAATGATGTTTTTAAACAGGTGCAAAAAGAAGATCGGAAAGACCTTTCTTTTTGCAATCACATATATAGTCATATAGACAAGTGCCGCCGACATGCAGCTTACAATAAAGAGCAGCCCCAAAAACGGATTGATCATAAACCAGTCGTGCTGGATCTGAGCCGGATAAAAGTATAACGGCAGGTGCCAGATTCCCCAGATAAAACCGATAAACAATGATGCCTGGAGCAGCTTGTCTTTTCGATACAAGCGATCCGTCAGGAAACCTCTCCATCCGAATTCCTCGGAAAAAGGTCCGGAGATGATTCCCCAAAACAGAAAGTAAAAGAAATAAAGCGGGTTTTTGGCAATCAGCTTTAATCCCTCAAAGCCGAGCTTCTCTGCACCAAGCCCTCTCGAGATCATCTGTGTCACAAATACTTCTGCACAGATTAAAGCAAGTGAGATAAATATAGCTGCTATGGATTCCTTGTTTGGAATAAAACACCTTTTCAGGAAATCCTTTATCCCGTCCTTCGTATAAAAAACGAACACAAATATAATACCGGTCAGAGTCGGTATCACGCCTCCGATCCCAAAAAACAGTGAAGCAAAATCGAACGAGGATATTGATGTGTTCTCAATATCCAGTCCCATGATCATCGGCATGAACTGTAAAAGCCATGTTAATGCAATGGTTATAGCTATATAAAGAGCAATTATTTTTCTATTCCTAGCAGCCTTTTCCACAAATCTTCCCCTTCCAAATCAAATTTGCCTTATTCAATTATCCTGACGATTATCCATACCATTACAAACATCTGCCATGATATATCCCTCGTTTATTTATCATGGACGAAAAACAGTTTGTTTTCCTACAAATGCTTTGGTTTTATATCTCTGCTTTGCTGTCAATTGATTGATCTATAGATCAGGCTGATAAAGCTTATTCCTTATCCTTCATTATCCCCATCTTAGCAACGATGGCAGCAGCGCTGCCGACATAATCGTTGCACTTTCCGCTCAAAAAACCGCGTAGTTCACTGCACTTAAGATGCTGATATTTGTCGGTAAATCTTTTATCAAATTCGGCAACATCTTCTTCCGTTCCGCCCATCTCGCGGATAGTCTGTTCTGCCGCAAGAACCGCTCCGCATTTGCCACCCTCATCTCTCGGGCGCGGCGGTGTGGTCTGATTGGGATTAGTCATTCCGAGCGCATCGTAAACTGCAGAAGCACAATTCATTCCGCTCTTGTGATTAGTTCTTGCTATAGTTTCATAGTCGATCATAAAGCCACCATCAAATTCAGTTATCGGTACTGATAATTATATCAAACCCCTGTTGTCCTCCCGTTGTGGTATATTCAAAGTATTCTGATGAAAATCTCGAAAAAGGATCGCGCCGGTTATGTCTGTTTATATCGCATACAGAGATCTTGTAAAATACCGCTTCCAGATGACTCTTTGCGGAGGACCTCCGACAAATCCCGATTTCCGCCTTGCCACGGTCAAGAGTGGTGTATATCTTCTGACCTGCGGCAATCAGGATTATGCCGTCACCAAAGAAAGAGCAGAACAGTTTAAGGACGAGGTATTATCAAAGACCACGGGAAGCCATAATGGTCATTTCCCGATGGATGCCGAGCATAACGGCAAAACAACTGCAGCGGTTATCGAGATATACGAGGATAACAAGACCACATGGTATGACTTTGATGACGAGCTCATACTCAAGATGCTGACAGAATTGAAAGATGAGCTTGGTGAGCCTTTGGACAGAAGGGGACTCATCAATCACTGCTATCCGAATCCTGCCCTGCCTGAAGATTTCGAGCTCCAAACAATATACCATCAGATATACTGCGGACCGGACAATACGCCTCCGTCAGTTATCCGGACAATGTTCTCCGATACAGTAACAAGCCACTTCTGGTCATTCGGCGACGAGCATTTTGTTGTTATCAGAGAAGGTAACAACGAGAACAAATACAGAGTTCCGGACAGCCTTATTCCGGACATAAAAGAAAGGGTCAGGGAGCTTTGCAAGGATCCTGCCGAAGCATATGTTGAACCCGGCAAATGGGAAAGCTTCATCCAATTCGGTAAGACAAAGGAAAGGATCTTCACCGATCCTGACAAAACACTTGAACTTCTTAATTACATTGCAGCAGGATCAGAATTCGATTCAACATCACAAATAGACACGAACAAGTATTATCCTTTCAATTCACAGCCGGCCAACGCGTTCGGAATGATGGGCATCATGGGCATGATGTCTATGGCGCAGCAGCAGGCTGCAAATGCGAATGCCAATCAGACAGCAGAAAAGGCAGCTTCACCAACTCCCGGCACCTGGAACTGCAAGGCATGCGGCAAACAAGGAAATACGGCTCAGTTCTGTCCTGAATGCGGAACCAAAAAGCCTGAAGGATGGAAGTGCCCCATGTGCGGAGCCTCTAACACCGGCAAATTCTGCATGGAGTGCGGCTCAGTCGGACCCGACTGCTGATACAAGTTTCAGATAATCTCTTTTGATCTTGGGGAGGGAGGATTTCTGATAGTGCTTTTCCCCTGCTCGACTCCGTGTCCGAGTTTTGGAGGTAAAATACTCGAGCAAAAAGTCGGTTTTTGGCAAGTATATTGATTACTATAACATTGAAAGAATTCAGGTCAAATTAAAAGGACTGACTCCTTACCAGGCAAGGAATCAGTCCTGATATTCACTTTAAATATTCACTTTATGTAATCAGTAACAATTACCTCTGTACAATGTGACTTCATTATCGTATGTTACAACTTCCGTGTCAGTACTTCCTGAATTTATCTTTACCAGGACTTTTCCGAAAGTTAAGCCTTTAACTTTGATTGTAATTCGGTAAGCACCTGTAGAACTGAAGTATTTTTTACTAACAGTACAATTCTTACTCTTTGATATAGTTACAGAATTACCCGTACCATATATCCATACTTCATATGTATCTGATAACAAATCTGAGGAATTATCGCCTTTTATAGTAACGTAGTTAGTTCCTTGATTTGGTACCTTTAGTGTTCTCTTACTGCCTGCGAGAACCTCCGCACCTAATGTAAAGATGCAAATTACTACTAACAAAACTGAAACTGATTTTTTGAGACTTGATCTCATATCCTACCTCCCAAATAGAAAATAATAGTATTGAAGCCATGCTTCGAAAAAATATTAGCACAACTATGTTAGATGACAAAGGCAGAAAATGATGATTCTCTCAGCTAAGGAACGCCTCATAATCGCTCCTTCTGAATTATGCGAAAATAAACAATGCAAACGTCAGTAATAAGACTATTATCACTATTGATGACATTACTGTTGCCGCCCTCGAGAATCCCAGCCCTCTGACGGGCCCATCAGCTGCTGCCGCCTTTAAACCCTTGATTCCCAATACCAGTCCCGTTACCGATAAAGCTGATGCAATAAACACCGTCACAAAAGCAAATAAACCGTTGCTTAGAAGATTGTCTTTCCAACCTTCGAAAGATGAGATGAAAACTTCGCTGCACATTGCTATAACCGCAACAAATATCGATACACCCGCGAAGATAGTTGCCGGAATTCCGATCTTGATAAACGGCATCTCTCTGTTATTAATCTTATCAGCCGTAAGGCGCGCCTTCGGATTAAACTTCAAAATCAGATTGCCGAAATTCTCGCCGGCAGCGAGGGCATCCCGGACCTGCCTGCTCTCTACAAAGTACACTAATCTCGCTGTGGCCAATGTCGGAATGCGAATCCTGTTGTTGCCATAATAGAACTCGAAAAAAACATATCTCGTTCCGCCCAGCGGGGCTCTCTCGTATCCCGTTCTGACTTTGGACAGCTCCTTCGATTCTGCCATCTGGAACTTGAAAGGACTCAGCGCAGATGTGTATGCCACCCTGCCTGTCTCCTCATCAATGCAGAGCATTGACTTGATCCTATGAGTGCCTCTGCTGAATAACGCGGTTGTCTTGCCGAAGTTGTTAGCCTTGATACCCTTTGCCATCGTTCTTTTCGCGATCGGGAACATAATCAGATTAGTCAGGTCTGTGAAGCCAATAAAGATAACCGACAGCAGGATCAGAGTAATCACGATATTAAGATCTCTGTTCAGGAGCCAGCCGCCCACGATGCCCGTCAAAATGCCGACAGCAAGATAGCTTGCGATCAAAAAGATAATTGTCGGCACGCTGTTTCTCTTCATAAACACTGCATCAGATTAATTTGCATCTACCCACAGATGATATTTATTGCAATGAATGCATTTGAAAAGATATCCCGACATATCTCCGTCCTTATACAAATACTCTTCAACTTCTTCCAGCGAATATGCGTCTTCACGCTTAGCATATTCCTGAAGCACTTCGTCTTTTATCCCAAGATCATTTAATTCGTCAATTCCGACTCTCCCAAGATACTGACAATAGTCATCGCAACATGCAAGCCAGTTTTCATCTTGCCACCCAAGATATCCGGGTGTTCTATGAAACAGTTCATCACGTTTTTCGGGATCACTAACGGGTTCTGCCCACGAAATAAATTCTGCATCAAACTTCCGGGCTGCAGACCCATCACTTACACATTGTAAACAGATACAATCGACATCTTCTGATGAATAAACATGTTCGATAAACTCGCTGATTTGTTTGCCACAACACTGACATGTACCACTCTTATGAACAAGAATGTCATCCTCATAAATATTCGGATGATATTTAAACCGGATTTTTTCCATATCCGTCTTCTCCTTTAGTAAGATTAACTCGTGATTTTATGCATTACCGCTTACTGTGCGCACTTTCTCTTCTTTCTCTCGAAAAGCACCACTCCGAACAATGCTCCGGAAGCAACAAAGCAGAGTACTGCTGCGCCGATATACTTGCTTGCAGTCTCGCCCGTGCTCGGGACAGCGGTCGTTGTGACGGTCTCTTTATCCTTGAGTGTGACCGAAGTTACTGCCGTTCCGTCCTTGA